>JAGAVH010000016.1 GCA_017942025.1 Ruminiclostridium sp.
GGTGCAGAGGGTATTACGTAGATACAGTAGGAAAAAATGCGAAGAAAATAGCAGAGTATGTAAGAAATCAGCTTAAAGAAGACTACACAACAGATCAGATAACCCTCAAAGAATACATAGACCCGTTTACGGGTGAGCCAGTAAACAAAGGCAAATAAAAAAGCCCCGTGAAGGGGCTTGCCCGAGAAAGAGTGCGGTTGGCAGACTTTTCGGGCGGCTACAGCCGCAGCTGGTAAAAAGCCCTTATAGGGCTTGTGCAAGCCACCGGCTATGCCGGTGGTCTTGACTTGCACTCAGGATTTTTTAAATTGGCTGTTGTAAAGGTTGTAATAAAATCCACCTTTAGCCAGAAGCTCCTCGTGATTTCCTATTTCGATGATTTTTCCTTTATCCATAACAAGAATAGAATCTGCATTTTTGATGGTTGATAATCTATGAGCTACTATAAAATTAGTCTTGCCTTCAGTCATTTTTGCAAAAGCGCTCTGAATCTGAAGCTCTGTTCTTGTATCAATACTACTTGTAGCTTCATCAAGGATAAGCATCGGAGGCTTTGTGAGCATAACTCTAGCTATACATAAAAGCTGCTTCTGACCCTGAGATAATCCTGAGGTGTCGCTGATAATCGTATCATATCCATTTTTAAGTCTTTTTATAAAGCTATGGCAATGTGCTGCCTTTGCGGCGTCTATTATTTCCTCATCTGTCGCATCGGGTTTGCCGTAGGCAATGTTTTCCTTTACCGTACCCTTGAATATCCAGGTTTCCTGTAGCACCATTCCGTAGTTCAGACGAAGAGAATCTCTTGTCAGTGTTTTTATATCTTTATCGTCTACTGATATACTTCCGCTGTTAGTATCGTAGAATCTCATAAGCAGGTTAATTATAGTGGTTTTTCCGCATCCGGTAGGACCTACTATAGCTATCTGCTGACCTTTTTTTACGTCAAGGCTTAGTCCCTTAATAAGCTCTCTATCGGGAGTATATGAGAAATCTACGTTTCTGATGCTTACGTCGCCCTGAACGTTGCAGAGTACCTCGTTATCCTTGTCGCTTACTTCGTTTTCGCTATCGAGCATAGCGAAAATTCTTCTTGCGGATGCGAATGCTGATTGAAGCTCAGTAACAACGCCCGAGATTTCGTTAAAGGGCTTTGTGTACTGGTTTGCGTAAGATAAAAAGCAGGAGAGCTGACCCACGGATATACCGCCACCAATGGCGTTGAGTGCACCGAAAATTCCGACGCCTGCATAAACAAGTCCGTTTACAAATCTTGTGCAGGGATTTGTCAGAGCAGAATAGAATTGCGCTCTTGTTCCTACCTTGTTAAGCTCTTTGTTCAGCTTTTCAAATTCTGCTTCTGATTTTTCTTCATAGCAGAATGCTTTTACGACCTTCTGATTTCCGATATATTCTTCGGCAAGAGCAGTAATTTTACCTCTTAAAGCCGCCTGCTCCTTGAATTTTTTCGAGCAGAGTCTGGCTATCGTGGAGGCTACCAGCAGGGAAACAGGTGTGATTATAATTACTACAAGTGCTATCGAAATGTTTATTGAAAGCATAAAGCATAGTGTTCCGATAATAGTCACAACACCGGTAAACAACTGCTGAAATCCCTGTAACAAGCCGTCTGAAATCGTATCTATATCAGCCACAACTCTTCCGATTATATCTCCGTGAGGAGTTGTATCTATATATTTAAGAGGAACATTCTCAAGCTTGTTGAAAGCGGCTACTCTTAAATCCCTGACTGTTCCTTGGGTGAGTATGTTTGTACAGTAACCCATAAACCATTGGAAAACCGCGCCTGTAAGCACTACAATTATAAGTTGGATAATTATCGGAAGTATTTTTTCAAAATCTACATTACCCACGCTTATAATACAGTCGATAGCATTACCGATGAGCACGGGTGCATACAAAGTGGCGCAGGCGCTTATTACAGCACTTATCAGAGTAAAAGTCAGATGGAAGGTGTATGGTTTTGTATATGCCAGAATTCTTTTTAATATACCAAAACTACCGATTTCTTTTTTGTTTTTATTCATCTTCGTTTATCTCCTTTTCAAGTTCTTCTGCACTGAATTGTGATAAACAAATCTGACAGTATTCCTCACAGCTTTTTAAAAGCTCCTTGTGAGTTCCTATGCCCTCTATTTTGCCGTCGTTCAGTACAACAATCTTGTCAGCGCCTTTGACAGTATTTGCTCTCTGTGAGATGATAAACACTGTCATATCACCGCAGTTTTCCTTGATTGCAGTACGAAGTTTTGAATCTGTAGCAAAATCGAGTGCGCTGGCACTATCGTCCAGAATCAGTATTGATGGAGAGCAGGCAAGAGCTCTTGCTATGGTAAGTCTTTGTTTCTGACCACCTGAAAGGTTTTTACCTCCCTGAAGTATAATACTGTCAAGACCGTCGGGAAGCTTGTCGGCAAAATCGGTAGCCTGAGCTATTTCGAGTGCCTTGTGTATCTTTTCGTCAGAAATATCCTCTCCGCCGAATTTCATATTATCACGGAGCGTACCGCTGAAAAGAACTGCTTTCTGGGGAACTATACCAATCATTTTGCGGAGTTTTTTAAGCGGATATTTCTTTATATCTGTTCCGTTTATTTCAACACATCCTTTTGTAGCGTCGTAAAAACGGGGTATAAGATTTATCAGTGAGGATTTACCGCTGCCTGTACCACCGATTATACCTATTGTCTGTCCTTTTTCTACGGTAAACGATATATTCTCAAGCGCATAGTCACTATTTTCATGATAGCTTAAAAATACGTCATCAAATTTTATTGCAGGTGCATTTTCATTGGAAGGAATTTCTTCCACTTCATCTTCTGTTACAGACGGCTTTGTTTCAAGTACTTCGTTTACTCTTGCGGCGGATGCGGCAGATTTTGTGAATATAACTACAAGATTTGCTACAACTACAAGGGCTAGCAGAATCTGATTGAGATAGTTTACAAGAGCAATTACCTCACCCTGTGTAAGATCGCCGACATTTACGGAAAAGCCTCCGAACCAGATGATAGCTACTATTGCAAGATTGAGAATAACCGCATTCATAGGGCTTAAAAGAGCTGAAATCTTTCCTGCTCTTACAGCTGTTTTTTCTATATCGTCTGCATTATCAGCAAAACGCTTTTGCTCATAATCCTGTTTTGCGAAAGCTCTTACCGCTCTTGCGCCACCGAGATTTTCTCTTGTGATAAGAGACGTTTTGTCCAGCTTTTTCTGAATATTTTTGTAAAAGGGAATTGTCTTTGTTGTGACAAGCCACATTACAAGAGCTACCAGCGGAATTACAATAACAAATATAAGAGCCAGTTTTACATCGATGGTAAATGCCATTATAGTCGCACCGATTACTAAAAAGGGAGCTCTGACTACAAGACGTATCAGCATAGCAACAGCAACCTGAAGCTGATTTATATCAGAGGTGAGCCTTGTAATGAGTGATGATGTGCCAAGTTCATCAAGCTCTGAATGTGACAGAGTATTTATATGATGAAAAAGCTCTCTTCTCATTACCGTTCCAAAGCCCTGAGAAGCCTTTGATGCCATATACTGACATACCAGGGTAAAGCAAAGACCGAAAACACCGAGCAAAATGAGCACTATTCCCATTTTCCAGACATAATCCGTATCTTTTTTTTCGATACCCACATCTATTATCTGTGCCATAACAAGAGGTACGATAAGCTCAAAAATTGCTTCTATTAGCTTGAAAGCAGGACCTAGAATTACCTGCATTCTGAATTTTTTCAGATATTTTGTAAGTTTTAACATTCCGCAATCACCAAAATGACATCGGCAGGAAATGCCGATGTCATTATAAATTTAATTTAAAGTTTTGAATTCTTCTGTAAGCTCATCTGCATAGCTTTCCGGAACAAGCAGGCTTATTTCATCGGCACTTGTTGTGATGAGGAGAACATCTGTACCGACCTTTTCTGTGATTTCGAGTACACGAGCCGCAAAGCCTGCGTGAATCTCCATTTCCTTGTTCTTTATAACGAGCTTTACGTTGCCGCTGTTCACAAAAGGTGTGACGCTGTGAACAGCTGTGATTTTACTCATAACTGTAAGCAGGGAAGGGATATCTTCATCACTGAAGCTGAAAGCAAAGGAAAATCTTTCGGATTTCGGCGGGGTACTTGAGATCATATCTATATTGATTCCCGCTTCTGCTACTGCGTGAAGAACTTCTGAAATAAACGTGTTTCCTGCCTTGACATCCGAAAAAGTCACAGCGGATACACTCTCGTAACAAGTTACCTGTGTCATTGGATTCAGCTTCCTTTCTGTATTTTACTGTGCGTCAGATAATAAATCAGACATCTGATAAAGTCCCTTTTCACACTTGCTTAAATACACCGCCGCATTTACAGAGCCTACAGCAAATACCTGCTTTGAGCCTGCACTGTGTGAAAGGGTGATAACTTCATCTCTTCCTGCGAAGATGATATCGTGATCGCCTACAATAGTACCGCCTCTTATTGCGTGTATACCGATTTCGTTCTTTTCACGGGGCTTTCTTACAGAGTGGCGATCGTAAACGTATTTCATCTTGTTATCAAGCTCTTCGTTTATAGCCTCTGCAATCATAATAGCTGTACCCGAGGGAGCATCCTTTTTCAGATTATGGTGTTTTTCCACAATTTCAATATCAAACTGATCGCCAAGCACCTTTGTTGCTCTTTTTGCTAAATCTACAAGGAGATTGATGCCAAGTGACATATTGAAGGTAAAGAAAACGGGAATCTGATCTGCGGCAGCCTTTATCTGCACAATCTGCTCATCTGTATAACCTGTAGTTGCAACAACAATAGGAACATTATTTATCTTGCAGTAGTCGAGAAGTGATTCAAGTGCAGAGGGATGTGAAAAGTCGATTATTACATCAGGCTTCTCTGTAAGATCGTAAACAGATTTTACAACAGGGAAGTCGCTGTACTGTTCGGTTGTAAGGTCAATACCTGCTGAAATTCTGCAATCGTCTCTTGCTGATACGATATCGGCGATTACTCTGCCCATTTTTCCGCAAGCGCCTGTTAAAGCGATGTTTACCATTTTAAAATTCCTCTCAAGGTGTTTTACTTTGTAAGACCGAGCTTTTCCATAGAAGCGAAGAGCTTTGCAGTCTTTTCAACTTCCATTCTCACAAGGGGAAGTCTGCATTCGCCTACGTCCTTGCCCATAATATTCATAGCTTCCTTTACGGGTATGGGATTTACGTCTATGAACAGATTGTTTGTGAATTCAAGATATTTCAGCTGAAGCTCTGCGGCAGCCTTGTAGTTGCCGTCAAGACAGTACTGTGCCATATCGTGAGTTTCCTTGGGACAGCAGTTAGCGAGAACTGAGATTACACCCTTGCCGCCAAGTGACATAATGGGTACAATCTGGTCATCGTTACCTGAATAGATATCAAGGTCTGTTTCGGCAGCAAGCTGTGCTACTGCGCTGATATTTCCGCTTGCTTCCTTTGCAGCTACTATATTCCTGTGCTGTGCAAGCTTCTTATATGTATCGATTGTGATATTTACACCTGTTCTGCTGGGAACATTGTAAAGAATGATAGGAATATTAACGCTGTCTGCGATAGCAGTAAAGTGAGCGATAAGACCCTTCTGTGATGTCTTGTTGTAGTAGGGTGTAACGAGAAGCAGAGCGTCTGCACCGAGCTTTTCCGCTTCGATAGATAAATCTACCGCATATGCAGTATCGTTACTGCCTGTACCTGCGATTACGGGAACACGCTTTGCAACCTTTTCTACACAAAAACGGATGCATTCAATGTGTTCTTCATCAGTCATTACTGCAGATTCGCCTGTAGTACCGCATACTACGATAGCGTCTGTACCACCTGTAATCTGTTCTTCTATAATTTCAGCAAATCTGTCATAATTTATAGAACCATCCTCGTACATAGGGGTTACGATGGCAACTGCTGAACCTGTAAAAATTGTGTTCTTCATAAGTAATTATCCTTTATAAAAGTGGTTATCAGTCAAAATATCCCTTTGCGGCATAAAGCTCAGCCATTTCAACGGCACCGCCTGCGGCACCTCTTAATGTGTTGTGTGAAAGGCATACAAACTTGTAATCGTACTGTGTATCTTCTCTTAAACGACCGATAGATACAGCCATACCATTTTCAAGATTTCTGTGAAGCTTTGCCTGGGGCATATTGTCTTCTTCAAAATAGTTTAAGAACTGCTTGGGAGCAGAAGGAAGCTCTAAATCCTGGGGAACGCCCTTGTATTCCTTCCATATCTGAAGGATTTCTTCCTTTGTAGGCTTTGTTTCAAAGCTTACGAATACTGCGGCAAAGTGACCATTGGAAACGGGAACTCTGAGGCACTGTGTTGTGATGGAGGGAGACTGTGCCTTAACAATCTTATCGCCTTCGATTGTACCCCAAACCTTTAAAGGCTCCTGCTCAGACTTTTCTTCTTCACCACCGATATAGGGGATAAGGTTATCAACCATTTCAGGCCATGTATCAAAGGTCTTACCTGCACCAGAAATAGCCTGATATGTACAAGCGAGAACGTTCTTGATGCCAAACTTTCTTAAGGGGTTGAGAGCAGGAACATAGCTCTGGATTGAGCAGTTAGACTTAACAGAGATAAAGCCTCTCTTTGTGCCAAGGCGCTTCTTCTGTGCTTCAACGATAGCCATATGCTCGTCGTTTATTTCAGGAATGATCATAGGAACATCATCTGTAAAACGGTGTGCAGAGTTATTTGACATAACAGGGCATTCGTGCTTTGCATATGCCTCTTCAAGAGCCTTGATTTCATCCTTCTTCATATCTACTGCGCAGAATACAAAGTCAACGGAAGATGCGATCTTGTCGATGTCAGCTGTTGCGTCCATTACTACGATATCTTCCATAGCTTTGGGCATGGGCTTTTCAATGAGCCATCTTGAGCCTACAGCCTCCTTGTATGTCTTGCCCGCAGAACGGGGAGAAGCTGCTAATGTTGTTACTGTAAACCAGGGATGATTTTCAAGAAGAACAGCAAAACGCTGACCTACCATACCTGTTGCGCCGATGATACCTACCTTGTAGTTTTTCATAGTTTTTCACCTTTTCCTTTTGTTGTTTTATTTTTTATAAAAAAAGCCGCTTGCTGTTGCAGGCGACATAATAAGCATACACGTGTGGTAACTTGACAATAAATTTATTGTATTGTCGATAGCTCTCCATCCGATGCTTAAAGACCGATGACAATTCTGCACCTGTTCGATACAGAACCAGATACATAAGCTCCGACTGTCTTATGTCCTTCGGCGGTTTATCCTTTCACCGTTACAATCCGTCGGGGATTAGCGCAACGGGTACTTTTCATCACCGCACCTCTACCTGCTTCTATATAATATAACATATTGCTCCTCTTTTGTCAATGGTTAAATGAGAAAATTTTTGATTGATTTTTTTATAATTTTGTGTTATGATAAGATGATACATTATTTTTTGTGAGGACTTTTATATTTATGCTTAAATCCGATTTTAATTACGAGCTTCCAGAGGAGCTTATAGCCCAGACACCGCTGGAACCACGAGACAGCTCAAGACTGATGAAAATTGACAGAGCATCAGGTGAAATAGTACACGATAGATTTTATAATATATGCGATTACCTGAAAAAAGGTGACTTGCTGGTTATGAATGACTCAAAGGTTTTTCCTGCCCGCATATTCGGTACAAAGCAGGAAACCGGTGCGGCGGTGCAGTTTTTATTGCTTGACCAGATTTCTCACACCAGGTGGGAGGTTATGGTAAAACCTGGCAAACGACTGAAGATTGGCACAAAGGTGGATTTCTCCGGACTTATGACTGCAGAAATCGTTGACGTAGCAGAAGGCGGCAACAGAATAGCTGAATTTACTTTTGAAGGAAATATTTTTGACGTGCTTGATAAAATCGGTCAGATGCCCTTACCACCGTATATTACGGCAAAGCTTGAAAATAAGAACAGATATAACACCATCTATTCAAATGAGGTGGGCTCTGCGGCGGCTCCGACAGCCGGACTTCATTTTACAGAAAACGTATTTGCTTCTCTTAAAGAGAAGGGTGTTGATACCGCTTTTGTTACACTTCACGTGGGACTTGGTACCTTCCGTCCTGTTAAGGAAGATAACATTTTAGACCACAAGATGCATATAGAACACTATTCTATTCCTGAAGAAACTGCGCAGAAAATAAAAGAATGTAAAGCAAGAGGCGGCAGAGTTATTGCAGTAGGTACAACAAGCTGTCGTACTCTTGAATCAGCTGCTTCACTGAATGAAAATAACGAAATAACCGCTTGCTCAAAGGATACTGGAATTTTCATCTATCCGGGATATCAGTTCAAGGTTATTGACGGGCTTATCACTAATTTCCATCTGCCTGAAAGTACTCTCATTATGCTTGTAAGCGCTTTTTTAGGCAGAGAAAAGACACTCAGCGCATATCAGATTGCGATTGATGAACGATACAGATTCTTCAGCTTTGGCGACAGTATGATAATAATCTGATAAAGGAAAGAAAATGAAAATAGTAAAGGTAGCATTACCAGAAAATTGCAGAATAATTTGTGTCAGCGATGTTCACGGTCATGCTGATGCCTTTGAAAAACTGCTTGACAAATGTGAATATGATCCTGTTAAGGATTATCTTTTCATTCTTGGCGATATTCTTGAAAAGGGAACACAGAACATTGAGATGATACGCTTTGTGAAAAAGCTTTGTCAAAATAAAAAAGCAATCTGTATTCAGGGTAACAACGATACCATGTGTGAGCGTATGGCGTATAGGGACAGCAAAGAAAAGTTTCTGTCAAGGCTTGTATCACGTCCGCAGAATACATACATGGATATGGCAAAGGAAATCGGTATAACTGATTTTACGGAAGATTTTGAAAGCAAGAGGGGAAGAGTAAACGAAAGCTTCAACGAAGAGCTTGAATTTATAAGAGATCTGCCCTTTGCGATAGATACAAAGGATTATATATTTGTCCATGCAGGAATAGAAAATCGTCAGGATTGGGAAAACAGTGCTGAGGTAGTTATTCAGAATGATTACTGGTGGCTCAGAAAAGAACATTGTCTTTCTAAAACGGTTGTTGTAGGGCATTTTCCTTGCTATAATTTTGCCAGAGGAAAAAACACCAACCTGCCAATAATAGACGAAGAAAAACGTATTATAGATATTGACGGCGGTTGTAGTGTAAAATGGGTGGGACAACTCAACGGCTTTATCATCAACAAGGATGGTGATAATTACAGCTATGAAACAAGATTTACTCCTCTTGTGCCTGAAAGCGTCGTTACCAAGGATTATAATCCCGAAAGAAGCTATAAATATCTTGATTATGAAAAGAGTGATCTTGAAATAATCGGAAAAGACGGCGTTTTCATTGACGTTATAAATAAAGCTGACGGTACAGCAGGAAGAATACCGGAATGCTGTACGGGTTACTGGAACGATAGACTTCACGGCTGGATAAATTTAGACAGCTTTGTAAAGGTAAAAAAAGACGATAAATACTATATATATGGTGAATTCGGTGATTATTATATCGGACTTTGTGAAAACGGACAGGTCGGAATGATACCGAAAGAGTGTATTTAAAGGAGAAACTAATGTATAAACTGATAAAAACAGACGGAACTGCCAGAAGAGGCGAATTTCATACTCCTCACGGCGTGATACAGACTCCGTTTTTTATGAACGTCGGCACCTCTGCCGCAATCAAGGGTGGTATATCCTCTCTTGACTTAAAGGATTTAAAATGTCAGGTAGAGCTTTGCAATACCTACCATCTTCACGTAAGACCGGGTGACAAGGTTATTTATAAAATGGGTGGTCTTCATAAGTTTATGAACTGGGATAAGCCTATTCTGACCGATAGTGGCGGATTTCAGGTGTTCTCTCTCGCAAAGCTTCGTAAGATAAAGGAGGAGGGCGTATATTTCAGCTCCCACGTAGACGGAAAGAAGATTTTTATGGGACCTGAAGAAAGTATGCAGATTCAGTCAAATCTTGCTTCTACTATTGCGATGGCGTTTGACGAATGCGTAGAAAACCCTGCGCCCTATGATTATGTAAAGAAATCCGTTGAACGCACCACAAGATGGCTTCAGCGCTGTATTGATGAAATGGCAAGACTTAATTCTTTGCCTGAAACCATAAACAGACAGCAGATGCTTTTTGCAATAAATCAGGGCGGAACCTATGACGATTTAAGAGCAGAGCATATGAAGACAATTTCACAGATGGACGTAAACGGCATAGCAATCGGTGGACTTGCAGTAGGCGAGCCTACAGATGTTATGTATCACATCATCGAAACGGTTATACCTCACGCACCCAAGGACAAGCCCAGATATCTTATGGGTGTGGGTACGCCTTCGAATATCATTGAGGCGGTTTACAGGGGTGTAGATATGTTTGACTGTGTAATGCCCAGCCGCAACGCAAGACACGCTACAGTATTTACATGGAACGGTATAACTCACGTTACAAATCAGTGCTTTGAAACCGATTCGCTGCCAATTGATCCTGAGTGTGATTGTCCTACTTGCCGAAATTTCTCACGTGCATATATCAGACATCTGTTCAAATCAGGTGAAATGCTCGGGGGCAGACTTGCGGTACAGCATAATCTTTATTTCTATAATACACTTATGGAAAAGATAAGAGACGCTATAGATAATGACAGCTACGAGCAATTCAGAAACCACTATTCACCGCTTCTGGCACAGAAGTTGAAATAGTCACAAGGCTTTATTTCAAATTTCTTGCAATTTTCACATATATGTGCTACAATAAAGAGTGGTTTATTAAATAATAATATTCAGGTGATAGTATGAAACTGATAAATATCGGATATGGTAACACAGTAAATTCTGACAGAGTTATAGCGGTTGTAAGTGCGGATGCCGCACCGATAAAACGCATCATATCTTCTGCAAAGGATAATAATACAGCGATTGATGCAACCTGCGGAAAAAAGACTAAAACAGTAATTATAACTGATAGTAACCATATCATTATGTCTGCTCTTGATATATCACATTTTACGGATATAACCGACGAGCAGGAAGAAAAAAGCGAATAACAGGGGAGGAAACAAAAATGAGTACAAAAAACAGAGGTATTCCTATAGTGGTATCAGCTCCGTCAGGATGCGGAAAGGATACAATATTGGCAGAGCTTTTCAAGATAAATGACAATCTTGCATATTCGGTATCTGCTACTACAAGAGCAATAAGAGAAGGTGAAATTGATGGTGTAAGCTATCATTTCCACACTCGTGAAAGCTTTGAAAAAATGATTGCGGATGGTGAAGTACTTGAATACACAGAGTATTGCGGTAACTACTACGGCACACCTAAAAAAGCGGTTCTTGATATGCTCGATGAGGGTAAGGATGTTATCCTCAAGATAGAGGTAGAAGGCGCAATGAATATAAAGAAGATTTTCCCTGAATGTGTTATGATATTTATTCTTCCTCCTTCTATTGGTGAGCTTGACAGACGACTCAGAAAAAGAGGAACTGAAACCGAAGAAACCATATCCGCAAGAATTGCACAGGCGAGAAACGAGCTTTTATTTGCCGATAAATTTGATTTTCTTGTGGTAAACGGTGATTTAGCAAAGGCTGTAAGCGATGTCAATACTGTTATTTTATCAGAAAAAATGGCATCTCAGAGAAATCTTCAGCTTTTAGAGGAAATAAAGAATTCCTGATGAATAACCACATTGTTCATAATATCGGCAACGCAAGAGCGATAGCTTCAGTAGTTGTAGATAAAGCGCTGTTCAGCTTCGACATAGCTTTTGATTACATACTTCCCGAGAATTGTGATGTGGTAGTCGGGCAACGTGTTGTTGTGCCATTCGGTAAGGGTGGAAAAAAGAGAGTAGGTCTTATAAAAGCCATAAGAAAAGATGTACCTGATAATCGTTTGAAAGAGATATTCTGTCTGGTGAACGATGGAATAATTTTAAACGAAGAAATGCTGTCGCTTGTAGATTGGCTTAAAGAGAATACCTTCTGTACCTATTTTGATGCAGTAAAGACTATTCTTCCCGGCGGTATGGCTCTTAACGTGAGTGAAAAATATCAGCTTAACGAAGACTTTTTAAAGAATCCCGATAGCTTCGCTCTGACGGAAACAGAAAAAAGTTATGCAGCAATGCTTATGGCTTGTCAATCTGTGAAAGAACTTAACGATATTATAGAATACGGTTTTGAGGATGGAAAGAAACAGTACATTTCAAAGCTTGTAGAAAAATCTGTATTACTTGTTGCAGATGTAATCAAACAAAGAGTAGGCGACGAAACCGAAAAAAACGTTCGTCTTACCGACTATTATCTGAATGGAGAATATACCGAAAACAAAGGTAAATCCCTTACCCCTAAACAGAAAAAGGTAGTGGATTTTCTCGAGGATGCTGTATCTGCTTCTGTTAAAGAGGTAATCTACACCTGTACTGTTACTAAAGCAGTTATTTCGAATCTTGAAAAAACAAATGTTGTTGAAACCTTTGACAATGTTATTTCCCGTTCTCTTACCGCAGATGCACAGGCGGTAAAGAATATAGATGATATAATTTTATCCGATGAGCAGAATAATGTTTATAACGGATTAACGGCTCTTATGGATGAAGAAGCTCCCAGATGTGCTTTATTAAAAGGCGTTACCGGTAGCGGAAAAACGACCGTATTTTTAAAGCTGATAGATAAGGCTTTAAAATCAGGACAAACTGCTCTTATGCTAGTGCCTGAAATATCCCTTACTCCTCAGATGGTAAGAAATTTTACTGATATTTTTGGCAATAAGGTGGCGGTAATTCACAGCAATCTTTCTCTTGGACAAAGAATGGATGAATATAAACGCATAAGAGATGGAGAGGCAACTGTTGTTATAGGTACAAGAAGTGCTGTATTTGCACCTCTTCAGAATATTGGCGTTATTGTTATAGACGAAGAGGGAGAGCACACCTATAAATCGGAAAAATCTCCTCGTTACCACGCAAGAAATGTTGCTAAACAACGTGCTTTTTATCATAAAGCTACTTTGCTTTTAGCTTCTGCCACTCCCAGTCTTGATTCAGCTTATAATGCTGAAATCGGTAAATATAAGCTCTTTGAGATGAAAAACCGATACAGCCGTTCTCTTCTTCCTGAGGTTTATATCGTTGATATGAAGGTTGAAAATGAGCTTCTCAACAGGAGTAATTTCAGCCGTGTGCTTGTTGACGAGATAAACGAGAATCTGAACAAGGGCGAACAGACTATTCTTCTTCTTAACAGAAGGGGATATCACACTTATATGAACTGTATAAAGTGCGGTGAGGTTTATTCTTGTCCTAATTGTAATATTCCGCTTACCTATCATAAGCATAATAATTCGCTTATCTGCCACTATTGTGAATATACAGAGCATTTCAGCGGAAAATGCAAGGCGTGTGGTTCAAAGTTTATCCATAGCTCTGGTACGGGCACACAGAGGATAGAGGATGAACTGGAAATGCTTTTTCCGAAAGCCCGTATTCTCCGAATGGATGCAGATACTACTATGAGCAAAAGCTCTTATGAAACAAATTTTGATAAGTTTAAAAAGGGCGAATACGACATAATGGTGGGTACCCAGATGATTGCCAAGGGGCTTGATTTTGAGAATGTTACTCTTGTAGGAGTTCTGATGATAGACAAATCCCTTTATGCAGGAGATTATCTCGGATATGAAAAAACGTTTTCGCTTGTTACACAGGTAGTAGGCAGATGTGGACGAGGAAGTAAAAAGGGCAGAGCTTATCTTCAGACCTATACCCCCGACCACTATGTGCTTAATCTGGCGGCGGAACAGAATTTTGATGAATTTTATAAACAAGAAACAGAAATAAGAAAAACTCTTCTTTTTCCACCCTATTGTGATTTGTGTGTAGTAGGTTTTTCTGCTTTTGACGACAGGTTATGCGAAAAGGGCGCCAATGCTTTCTTGTCTTTAATCAAAAAGAATCTTGAGGGCGTTAATATTCCGATAAGAATCTTAGGACCATCCAAATGTTCTGTTGCAAGAATAAACGGTAAATTCAGATATAAAATTATAATAAAGTGTAAAAATAATAAGCAATTCAGAGCGATAATGTTCAAGACACTTCAGGACGCATATAAATCTCCGTCACTTGATAAAGTGAGCTTTTATGCTGATCTTAACGGAGAAATTACATAATAAATGTTCAGATAAATAAGAAAGGGTGATATAAATGGCAAAAAGAAATATTGTTAAAGATGGTGACGAGGTTTTAAGAAAAAAATGCAGGGATGTAACTGTATTTGACGACAAATTATGGACACTTCTTGATGATATGTATGAAACTATGCAGGCCGCTAACGGTGTTGGGCTTGCTGCACCTCAGGTAGGAATACTTCGTCGTGTTGTTGTGATAGATACAGGTGATGAGCACGGCAGAATAGAGCTTATCAATCCTGTAATCACATCTATGAAGGGTAAACAGAGAGACCTTGAAGGCTGTCTTTCTGCACCTGATGTCTGGGGATATGTTGTTCGTCCTGAAAAAGTAAAAGTTAAAGCAAAGAACAGAATCGGCAAGGATATTGAGGTAGAAGGTGAAGGACTCCTGGCAAGAGCACTTTGTCATGAGGTTGATCATCTCAGCGGTATTATGTTCCTTGATAAAGCTGAAGAGCTTGTTACAAGCGATCAGCTTGAAGACAAAAAATAATAAAGGGTGATAAGATAAATGAATATAGTATTTATGGGAACACCGGATTTCGCTGTATCGGCTCTTTGTGCACTTGCAAAGGAGCATAATGTTACAGCGGTGTTCACTCAGCCCGATAAGCCAAAAAACAGAGGCAAGAAAATGCAGTTTCCTCCTGTCAAGGAAAAGGCTATAGAGCTTGATATACCTGTATATCAGCCGCTTTCTTTAAGAAAGGGAGAGGATGCGATAAGCTCTTTAGAAACGCTAAAAGGCTTAAATCCCGATTGTATCGTGGTTGCCGCCTACGGTCAGATTCTCCCAAAGGAAATTCTTGATTTGCCCAGATACGGTTGTATTAACATCCACGCTTCTCTCTTACCTAAATACAGAGGTGCCGCACCTATTCAGTGGTGCATTATCGACGGTGAAAAGCAGACCGGTGTTACTACAATGATGATGGCTCAGGGGCTTGATACAGGTGATATGTTGCAGACCGCTATAGTTGATATTACAGAAACTATGACAGCTGGTGAGCTTCATGATATTCTGGCAGAAAAGGGAGCAGAGCTGATTCTTACAACTCTTGAAGCGGTAGAAAATGGTGATTTAATCCCCGAAAAGCAAGACGATAGTCTTTCATGCTATGCTTCTATGATCAGCAAGGATATGTGTAAAATTGACTTCTCAAAGCCTGCAAGTGATGTATATAATTTTATAAGAGGTATGTCACCATCTCCTTGCGCATATACCTTTATGTCAGATAAAAGATTAAAGGTTTATATGGCACAGCTTAGTGATATAAAGTCGGACAAAGCTTGCGGTATGGTTATAGATACCAATGATTTTATCGTCGTTTGCGGAGATAATAACTGTATAAGACTTACAGAAGTGCAGGGCGAGGGAGGAAAACGTATGAATGCAAGGGATTTCCTTAGAGGAAATAAGCTTGCGGATGGATTGATTCTTGGTTGAACCCTGTGATAGAATCTGAAGAGGTGTATATATGGATTTCTTATTAGACAGTTATACGACCTATATTCTTGTGATTGCTGCAATGATATTTTCGATTTATGCTTCTTTTAATGTAAATTCTACTTTTAAAAAATACAGTAAAATATACAGTTCAAGAGGAAAGACGGCGGCAGAGGTTGCAAGACAGATACTTGATAGTAACGGACTATATGATATCGATATAGTTCATGTGAATGGAAATCTCACAGATCATTATGATCCGAAAAGACAGATTATAGCATTATCTTCAACGGTTTATGACAGCACATCGGTAGGAGCTATAGGGGTTGCGGCACATGAGGTCGGACATGCTATACAGTATGCCAAAGGGTATATACCGATAAAAATCAGAATGTTGGTTCTTCCGGTGGCTCAGCTTGGCTCACATATATGGATATGGCTGTTTATACTCGGACTTCTGTTCAGCGTGCCTGTGTTGAGAGATGTCGGAATAATACTTTTTGCGGCAATAGTCCTTTTTCAGCTCATTACACTTCCTGTAGAATTTAATGCGAGTAACAGAGCAATAAAAACGATTGAACAACAAGGAATACTGTATGGAGATGAAGTAAAGGGAGCCAAAAAAACATTAAAAGCGGCGGCTATGACTTATGTAGCGGCACTTGCAGTTTCATTGACCCAGCTATTAAGACTTATTACATCGACAAGACGAAGATGACATATTTTGGAGGACGGTATGAAAAATGCACGACAAATAGCTTTAGACCTTCTGATAAAGATGGATGTGTCAGGCGCATATTCAAATATCATACTTGATAATGTGTTTACAGCTGAGAGAACAAATACTCGTGATAAGGCATTTGTAACAGCGCTTTTCTATGGAGTCCTCGAAAGAAGGATGACACTTGACTATCTCATCAGATATTATTCTAGTATAGAATTTGACAAGATATCCGTTTCTGTTGTACAGATATTGAGAATGGGGTTTTATCAGCTTTTGTATATGGATTCTGTACCTGAGAGTGCCGCTGTCAACGAATCGGTTATGCTGATGGATTATGCTGGTGCAGAAAAAGCCAAAGGCTTTGTAAATGCAATATTACGTAGTTTTATAAGGGACGGAAAAGAAATAGATTATAAGGACCTTAAAGACGAAGCGAAGCTTTCTATAATGTATTCCTGCCCTAAATGGCTTATAAAGAAATGGAACAACGAGCTTGGCGAAGAGAGAACACTTGCACTTTTGAAATCTTCATTCGGCAGACCACCGCTTTATGCAAGAGTGAATTCTTTTAAATACAGCGTCGATGAGGTAATAGCCTGCCTTGCGAAAGACAAAATAAAGGCAGTAAAGAATAAACTTATTGATAACTGTATTGAGCTTTCGAATTCAAGAGGAATAGAGAGTTGTCTTGCTTTCAGAAAGGGAATGTTTCATATTCAGGATATATCTTCACAGATTTGCTGCAAGATTATTGCACCGGTATTTAATGAAACGGTTGTGGATATGTGCTCTGCACCCGGAGGCAAAACCTTTACCTGTGCCGAAATAATGGCAAACAGAGGAAAGATATTCAGTTATGACCTTTATGACGGAAAGGTTTCTGTTATCAGAAACGGTGCGGCACGACTCGGTCTTGATATTATAAAGGCCGCCGAAAATGACGCTTCTAAGCCAAATCCTGATATTCCTATGGCTGATAAGGTTATTTGCGATGTACCTTGTTCAGGTCTTGGTGTAATCAGGAGAAAGCCCGAAATAAAATATAAACCTATGAAAACTCTGGAAGGTTTATCGCCTATCCAGCTTGAAATACTTAATAATGCCTCATCTTATGTAAAGGTAGGCGGAACTCTTATTTATTCAACATGTACTGTAAGTAAAGCGGAAAACCAGGATGTGGTTGAAGCATTTTTACAGAATCATCCCGAATTTGTACCCGTAGTAGTACCTGTAGGTGTAAAAGGAATTGAAGATAGCTATATGCGTACAATGCTTCCTTCGCAAACAGGCGGTGATGGCTTCTTTGCCGCAACACTTCGGAGAATAAAATAAGCGTTCTTTTATCAGGAGAAATATGAACAAAATTGATATACTTTCTCTGAGCTTTGAGGAGCTACAGGAACAAATTGCAGAAATAGGTGAGCAGAAATTCCGTGCCAAACAGATTTACGATTGGCTTCATAACAAAAAAGTGACAAATTTTTCCGAAATGACTAACCTTTCTGCACAACTGAGAGAAAAGCTTGAAAAATTTTTTTGGCTAAACTCACTAAAAATAAAAAAAAGACTTGTATCTGATATAGATAATACTGTAAAATATCTATATGGGCTTTATGATGGAGAAAATGTTGAGTCAGTTCTTATGGAATATAAACATGGCAACAGCATTTGTATCTCTACTCAGGTAGGCTGTAAAATGGGGTGCAAATTCTGCGCTTCGACAAAAGCAGGTTTTGTAAGAAATCTGGAACCATCTGAAATGCTTCTTCAGATTTATGAGAGCGAACGTGACAGCGGAAAGAAAATCAACCATATTGTACTTATGGGTATCGGCGAACCGCTTGACAACTATGACAATGTAATAAAGTTCTTACAACTTATCTCATCAAAGGAAGACATGAGTCTTCGTCATGTCTCTTTGTCAACCTGCGGTCTTGTTGACAGAATATACGATCTTGCGAAGCTGAAGCTTGGTGTTACTTTATCGATATCGCTTCATGCTCCTACAGATAGGCTAAGAAGTGAGATAATGCCTATAAACAACAAATATAATATAAGCGAGCTTATGAAGGCGTGTAAAGCTTATTTTAAGGAAACCGGCAGAAGAATCAGCTACGAATTTTCACTTATTGACGGGGTTAACGACAACAAGGAGACTGCAGATGCTCTTATACGACTTTTAAAAGGGCAGAATTGTCACGTTAATCTGATACCTGTCAACGAGATAAAAGAGGGTATCTTCAAACGTAGTAGTTCCGTAGAAAAATTCAGACAGATGCTCTGTGATGGTGGACTTAATGCAACGGTAAGAAGAACACTAGGTGCTGATATCAGCGCTGCCTGCGGACAACTCAGGCGAGACAATCAATGAAAAGGGAGAACCATCATTTATGAAGGTTTATTCGAAAACAGATATAGGAAATTTCAGACAAGAGAATCAGGATGCAGTCTGGACAGGCGAGCTTACTGATGGAGCCGTAGCAGTGATTCTGTGTGACGGAATGGGCGGACAGAATGCAGGCGCTGTGGCAAGTACCACAACGGTGAGCTTCGTTAAGGAAAGACTTGAAAAGGGTTTTCGTAAAGAAATAACAAGAAATCAGATAAGAAATCTGCTTATCACATCTGTTACAGCAGCTAATAGCGTTGTACACGATATGGCGCTTTCAGATATAAATAAGGCGGGAATGGGAACTACCTGCGTTGCTGCAATTATTTATAATGAAAGAGCATACATAATAAATGTCGGTGACAGCAGATGTTACTTTTTCTTCGATGATAATATGCAGCAGATAACCAAGGACCACACCTACATCAGGCGACTTGTAGAAAAGGGTATTATAACCTATGAGGAGAGTAAGACTCATCCAGACAGAAATAAGATAACAAAAGCTGTCGGCGTTATGGAGTATCTGACTCCTGATTATTTCGAGCTTGATGTAAAAAAAGAGGATATGTTGCTTTTGTGTTCAGATGGGCTCAGCTCATACGCAGAAGATAGCGAAATTGCTGATATTGTTGCTAATACAGCGGTTTCCAGATGTTGTGACCAACTTATCGATTATGTCAACAAACATGGCGGCAGAGACAATGTTACTGTTGCTGTGGTTTCAATATAATACAAGATAAAAACAATTTATAAAGGAGAACGGTAAATCTTATGGATAATATGATTGGTAAGCGTCTTGATGGCCGCTATGAACTGATTGAACTCATCGGTACAGGTGGAATGGCAGACATTTACAAAGCAAAGGACATAACAGAAGACAAGATTGTAGCAGTTAAAATTCTGAAGAATGAATTTGCCGGTAGTGAAGATTTTTTACGCAGATTCAGAAACGAATCCAAGGCTATTGCCCTTCTTTCACATCCTAATATTGTAAAGATATTCGATGTAGGTTTCAGTGAGCAGATTCAGTTCATAGTTATGGAATACATAGACGGTATTTCTCTTGCTGAATATATAAAGCTTCAGGGAGTTCTTAAATGGAAGGATGCTGTTTATTTTACAGTACAGATATTAAGAGCATTACAACACGCTCATGACAGAGGTATTGTACACCGTGATATCAAGTCACAGAATGTAATGATGTTACCCGATGGTACAATCAAGGTCATGGACTTTGGTATTGCACGCTTTAACCGCGAAACAGACAAAACTCTTTCTGAAAAGGCGATCGGTTCAGTTCATTACATCAGCCCTGAACAGGCAAGAGGCGAAATGACCGATGAAAAGAGCGATATTTATTCTGTCGGCGTAATGCTTTACGAAATGCTTACAGGACAGAAACCCTTTGATGGCGATACACCTGTAGCGATAGCTCTTCAGCATATGCAGACACCTCCTAAAATGCCCAGAGAGATAAATTCTTCCATTCCCGAAGGACTTGAAGAAATCACAATAAAGGCTATGCAGAAGGAACCTTCTCAGAGATATCAGACCGCCGGCGAAATGATCAATGATATCGAAGAATTCAAGAAGGATCCCAGCATTGTATTTGAATACAAATATTTCTCCACAGACGGAACAACCAAGTATTTCGATAAGGTGACAGACAAGGCAGACACTAAGGCATCAACTGCTTTAGCAACAGAAATTGACGACGAGGACCTTTATGAGGACGAGGATGATGAAATCGAAGAAAGAAAATCTCCTCTTCTCCCCATACTCTTTGCTGTAGCATCTGTATTTGTCATTATGACTGCATGGCTTATCTTCAAGATTGTAACAGGCAACATTCCTACTGACAGTGGTAACGCCGATGAAGCGATAATGCCTAATCTCATCAATATGACCTATGAGCAGGTTCAGCAGGAATACCCCTGGATGAAGCTTGAAATACAGCGTAAGTGGTCTACCGAATTTGAAGAATTCAAGATAATGGATCAGCTTACACCTGCGGGCAGAAGCATCAAGAAATCTCACACAGTTACAATTATAATCAGTAATGGTCCTAAGGAAATAGAGATTGAAAACCTTACAAATCTTAATGCCGAGGATGCAAAGCGTAAGCTTGAAAAGTCCGGACTGAAGGTTAAGTTCATAAAATCCGAAAGCGATGAAATTCCGGAAGGATATGTAATAAAGACTGATCCCAGCGCTACATCAAAGGTTGATGAAGGCACAGAGGTTAAGGTTTATGTCAGTCTTGGTAAGGGCGAAAAGGTAGTAAATGTACCAAGCTTTATCGGTAAGACTTTAGAAGAAGCACAGACTCTTGCAGATGAAAAGAAGCTTATCTTAAAGGTTATTTACGGTTCAAGTAATGAATTTGAAAAGGGTCAGATAATCAAGCAGAGTGTTGATGAGAACTCAATGGTAAATCAGGAAACTGAAATTGAGGTAACTGTATGCGACGGTAAGGCTGTAGTAAACGAAGCAACTATCGAGTTTGAGCTTCCTTCAGATATAGGAAATACAGGAACATTCTTATTTGAGTATTTCAAGGATGGTATAAAGTTCAAAGAAGAAGAACGCGATATGTCTGTAAACTCCGGTGACACAATTTCTTTCGATGTAAAGGGTTCAGAAAAAATTAAGTATATCGTAAAGATTACAAATGTTCAGGACGATTCATTAAGCGGAAAGCTTCTTGAAGTTGAAGTTGACTTTACAAAGGAAACTCCCGAGCAGGATATTCTTTCTTACAAAACTGAGCTTTTCAGTCAGCTTATTTATGTAGCACCCGAAACAACAACTCCTGAGCCTCCTATATCAGAGACAGATCCCCCTGTATCAGAGACAGATCCTCCTGTATCAGAGACAGATCCTCCTGTATCAGAGACAGATCCTCCCGTATCAGAGACAGATCCTCCTGTATCAGAGACAGATCCTCCCGTATCAGAGACAGATCCTCCCGTATCAGAGACAGATCCTCCCGTATCAGAAACAGACCCTCCCGCATCTGAAACTCCCGCTTCTGAGCAGCAGGAAACTCCTGCCGCAGAATAAGAGGTATGTTGTCTTTGGAAAAGAAATTTTTTGAAGGCGTTATAACAAAAGCTGTCGGTGGTAACTATTCTGTAGTTACTTCCGACGGCGTTTTAACTTGTAACGCAAGAGGTATATTCAGAAAAAATAAAATATCTCCGAGTGCCGGAGATAATGTGATTGTTACAACGGAAGAAAATAACATTCCACTTATTTCTGAAATCAAGGATAGAAAAAACTATATTATCAGGCCGCCTATAGCCAATCTAGATATGGCGCTTATTGTATCATCAGCGGTTGATCCTGCACCAAATACACTCATAACGGATAAGCTTATATCGATTTTTGAAAGTAAAAGCATTGAACCGATTATCATTCTTACAAAAACTGACCTTGAGAATTGTGACAGCTTTGCAAATATCTATCGTTCCTGTGGTTTTGATGTGATTTATATGGATAATATCACAGGTGAGGGGATAGAAGAAATAAAAGAAAAAATAAAAGGAAAAATGTCTGCACTTATCGGAAATTCCGGTGTAGGTAAGTCAAGCCTTATGAATATTCTGTTCCCGGATTTAAAGACTGATACAGGTGATATCAGTAAAAAGCTCGGAAGAGGAAGACATACAACTCGTCAGGTTGAATTCTATGCTTTGCCGGATGGTGGCTATATTGCTGATACTCCTGGGTTTTCTACGGTTGAAGTAAGCAAGTACGGATTTATTCCGAAGGATGAACTGCAGTATTCTTTCAGAGAATTTGATGGATACCTGAATAAATGCCAGTTCAGAGATTGCGTTCATCTGAGGGAAAAAGGATGTCTTATTACAAAGGCTGTAGAAGAAGGGAAAATACAGGTTTCCCGTTACGAAAGCTATAAGCGTATGTACGAAGAAGCCGACAAGCTCAACGAATGGGATTTTAAGAATAAATAAAAGGGAAAGGGTAGCTTATGAAAAAATGTTATATTATCTGCGGTGGCCCCGAAACCTTTAACAACGTAGCTATTGATGATGATTCCTATATCATATGTGCAGATAGCGGTTATGATAAAGCTCTGTCGGCTGGTATCACACCACAGCTTGTTATAGGTGATTTTGATAGCATAGAAGCTGTACCCGTTGGCGTAAAGGTTATAAAAGCTCCTACACACAAGGATGATACCGATACAATGCTTGCTATTAAGACGGCAATTTCTGATGGCTATACTGATATAACTCTTCTATCTGCTTTTTCGGGAAGAATGGATCACAGTATAGCAAATCTATCTGCTCTGTGTTATATATCCGAACAGGGGATAACAGGTAGGATAATCGGAGATAGTTGTAGTGCATATTATCTGAAAAATGATAAACTTACTTTATCACCTGAAAAAAACAGATATTTATCCGTATTTGCGGATACGGAATCCGCTATAGTATCTATAAAAGGTGCTGAATATGAAGTGGAAAATTACACTATGAGGAAATCTTTCCCGATAGGTGTAAGCAACGAATTCACCAAAACAGATTGTACAATAACGGCTCATAGTGGCGCAGTCTTTGTACTTACAGTAAAAAAATAAAGTAACAAAAAACCTCCTTTACGAATAAAGTGTAATAACTTTAGGCGGCAGGGAGGTTTTACTATGAGGCGTCATAATAATAATTGCGGAAAATTAGCCGCTCTTATACTGGCAGTTGCAGGCGGAATTATCTGCATTACACATTTTTCTGCTGAAGTGCTTCTGGTTTTATTTGCCGTGCTGCTTATGGGAATCGGACTCTGGCTTCTTATATGCTGAGAAAGTGAGGTTACATAGTATGAAGGTCGTAGTTTACAAAACTCCGAAGTTGCTGGCAGGATTTTTAAGACTGTTTTTCGGTATCAGAAAAACCCAGAGTTAAATGAAACGAGCCTATGCAAAAGCATAGGCTCTACTTCATATTATTATTGATTCATCAACGTTATAAGTTTCATCTATCAGAAGATATCTATCGTCGTTTGCTTTACATCCTTCAAGATACGCCTCATTATCTCTTATAAGGTCATCAATATCAATGTCATCGTATAAGCGGTTTTCAATATCTTTTCCGTGAGCCTTTATATCCGTAAAATGCTTTCTTATGTATTCTTCGCTCATAACAAGACAGATATATCTGATATGCTCCAGATATTCATCACTGAAGCTCTTTTTCCAGTCGTGAGTTATATAGCAACCCTCTACAATCATATTCTGATTGTTTTCGATTGCTGTCTTTATCATTTCGCTTACAATCGGCCACAGATATTCTGTAAGCTTGTCATCATCCTCTGGGGTGAGGGAAGTATTACCGCTTCTGATAAGCCCCATTTTGAGGTGATCTATCGATAAGCAAGGATATTTATATTTTTCAAGTAATTTTTGTGCAAGTAGGGTTTTACCCGTGTGACTTGCTCCAGATACAATAATGATCATTTTTATCCTCTTTATTGCATTATTTAATTAAGAAAATTATATCATAACAGATAAATAAAAGTCAATACGTAACATATTATCCGTATCTCTTCCGCTTTATATTGACATATGGCGTTTTTAGTGCTATAATATTAAGGTGTACAAGTGTACATAATTTCAAGACCGCTCTCGTATGGCGGCTTAACGGAGGAGAAAACCAATGATAAAAATTACACTCAAGGATGGCAGTATCAAGGAGATTGAAAGCGCAAGCTCGGTATTTGATATTGCAAAGGAAATCAGTCAGGGACTTGCAAAGGCAGCCTGTGCCGCAAAGATTGACGGCGAAGTAAAGGATTTAAGAACAATCATCGACAGTGATTGCACACTTGAAATTCTTACCTTTGACGATGAAGACGGTAGAAAGGCATTCCGTCACACAGCGTCCCACATTTTAGCTCAGGCAGTAAAAAGACTTTACCCCGATGTAAAGCTTGCAATAGGTCCTGCTATCGACAACGGTTTCTATTATGATTTTGATAAAGAAACACCCTTCTTACCCGAAGATCTTACAAAGATCGAAGCAGAAATGAAGAAGATCGTTAAGGAAGGTATCAAGCTTGAACAGTACACAATGGCTCCCGATGAAGCTATTCAGTACTTGAAGGATGCAGACGAGCCCTACAAGGTTGAGCTTTGCGAAGAGCATGCAGGCAACGGTGAGCCTATTTCCTTCTACAAGCAGGGAGAATTCACAGATTTATGTGCAGGTCCTCACCTTATGTCCACGTCTTCAGTAAAGGCATTCAAGCTCACAAGCTGTACAGGTGCTTACTGGAGAGGTAGCGAAAAGAACAAGATGCTCTCCCGTATCTACGCTACTGCATTCCCCAAGAAGGAGGAGCTTGAAGAATACCTCGCAAAGATTGAAGAAGCAAAGAAGCGTGACCACAGAAAGCTTGGTAAAGAGCTTGAATTATTCACAATTATGGATGAAGGCCCCGGTTTCCCGTTCTTCTTACCCAAGGGTATGATTTTAAAGAATACTCTTATAGATTACTGGCGTCAGATTCATTCCCGTGATGGCTACGTTGAGATTTCATCTCCTATGATGCTCAATCGTCAGCTCTGGGAAACATCAGGTCACTGGTATCACTATAAGGATAACATGTACACAACTGTTATTGACGATACAGACTTCGCTATCAAGCCTATGAACTGCCCCGGCGGACTTTTAGTATATAAGAGCAAGCCCCGTTCATACAGAGAGCTTCCTATCAGAATGGGTGAGCTTGGTCTTGTTCACCGTCACGAAAAGTCAGGTGCATTACATGGACTTATGCGCGTAAGATGCTTTACACAGGACGATGCTCACATCTTTATGATGCAGGATCAGATTATTGATGAAATCAAGGGCGTTGTAAAGCTTATTGACGAAGTTTACACACTCTTCGGTTTCAAGTATCACGTTGAGCTTTCTACACAGCCTGAAGACAGTATGGGCAGCAAGGAAGACTGGGATATCGCTACAGAAGGTCTCAAGAATGCACTGGAAGAGCTTAACCTTCCTTATGTTATCAACGAAGGTGACGGCGCATTCTACGGTCCCAAGATTGACTTCCATCTCGAAGACTCACTGGGCAGAACATGGCAGTGTGGTACAATTCAGCTTGACTTCCAGCTTCCTTTACGATTTGATATTGACTACACAGGTGCTGACGGCGAAAAGCACAAGCCTATAATGATTCACCGTGTAGTGTTCGGTTCAATCGAAAGATTTATCGGTATTCTTACAGAACATTTTGCAGGTGCATTCCCTCTGTGGTTATCTCCTGTTCAGGTAGAGCTTATGCCTATTGCTGACAGACATAACGAATTTACAGAAAAGGTAGCAAATGAGCTAAAGAAATTCGGTATCAGAGTCGATATAGATAGTAGAAGCGAAAAGATAGGCTTCAAGATTCGTGAAGCACAGCTTCAGAAGGTTCCTTATATGCTGGTTATTGGTGATAAGGAAGTGGAAACAGGTAATGTTTCTATCCGTTGCCGCAAGAGAGGCGATATCGGCGCTATGTCGGTTGAGGAATTCTGCGCAATGGTTAAGAAAGAAATTGAGGAAAAGACAATCATCACTGATTAATTTTCTTCGGAAAGGGAGGGCTGTATATGGATCTTACTTCGTATATTGCAAATGTTTCTATGAGTATGGCACAGTCAAGTCTTATGAACAGCGTTGGAACAGCAATGCTTTCAAAGACTATAAGTGCCGCCGAAACAGAAGGCGCTAATATGGTTAATATGCTTAATAGCGCTGAATTACCTCCGGCTGGTGCGAAAGGACACTTACTTAACATAAGAGTATAATCCTGCGCCGATATTCATAAGAATATCAACCTCAAGGGACTATTCTGGCTAAAGTTGTCAGAATAGTCCTGTTTTTTATCATTCATTTCTATTGACAACTATAGTATTTTTTGTGTATTATATACTTATAACTTTAATAAAGGAGTTTTATCTATGTATACTTATTCACAGTCAAGAAATGAAATTTTAAGAAAGCTTCTGATAGCCCTTTTATCAGTTGTAGCAGCTGTTGCTCTTCCTCAGATATGCCACTATATCGGAGTTTTAACAGGTACAGGGGCTAATCTGGGTGCTATGCTCTTACCTATGCATATACCTGTACTTCTTGCAGGCTTTTATGGTGGAGCGGTTGTCGGAGCGACAGCGGGAATTATCAGCCCATTAATCAGTTTTGCTATATCAGGTATGCCTTCTGCGGCATTATTACCCTTTATGATAATCGAGCTTGCGGTTTACGGACTTGTTGCAGGTGTTTTATCAAAGAAGAATATGAATGCTGTATTAAAGACGGTTATTGTATTACTTTCAGGAAGAATTGCGAGAGCTTTAGCTGTTCTTACGTCTATTTATGCATTCGGTAACGAAAAGCTTGCAATTACATCCGCATATATGTTCATTGTTGAAGGTATTATCGGTACACTTATCCAGCTTGTTGTAATTCCTTTTGTAATCAGCAGAAAGAAAGCGTAAGATGGATATAGAAAAGGCGAAAAAGCTATTAAAAGATAATAATTACACCTGTGTATTGTGTAAAGGCGAAACGTTATATACTTCCTTCGACCGGGGTGTAGCGCCGATTCTGAAGCTTATAGAAAATAATATTGACGTAAGCGGCTTTTCGGTTGCAGATAAAGTGATAGGTAAAGCGGCGGCAATGCTTTTTTCTATGGCAGGTGTAAAAGAGATTTTTACCGATATAATCAGTATTCCTGCAAAGCAGTATCTAGAGAAAAAGGGAATAGCTCTGTCTTTTAATACCCTTACCGAGAAAATAATAAACAGAGCAGGAGATGGACTTTGTCCTATGGAAACTCTTGTTATGGACGTCAATGATGAAAAAGAAGCTTTTCTTTTGATAAAAGAAAAACTAAAAGAGCTACGAAAGGAAAAATGATGAAAAAATTAGGCTTTGGCTGTATGAGATTGCCGCTTTTAGACGGAAATGATCATAAAAGCTTTGATAAGGAACAAATTTTCAAGATGGTCGATACCTATATGGAAAAGGGCTTTACCTATTTTGATACCGCATATATGTACCATGCAGGCGCAAGCGAGAATATGGTAAAGGAAGCGGTTGTTGACAGATATCCGAGAGACAGCTTTCAGCTTGCTACAAAGTTACCTACAATGATGCTGAAGGAAACAGAGGATTCTCCCCGCATCTTTAACGAACAGCTTGAAAAGTGTGGTGTTAAATACTTTGACTACTATTTATTACATTGCCTGACAAAGGATAATTACGAAATCTGCAACAGACTGAGCGTATTTGAATTTGCAAATGAAAAGAAAAGGGAAGGCGCAATAAAGAAATTAGGTTTTTCATATCACGATAACGCCGAGCTTCTTGATGAGATACTTACAGCACATCCTGAAATGGAATTTGTTCAGCTTCAGATAAACTATCTTGATTGGGAAAATGACTGGGTACAGTCCCGCAAATGCTACGAGGTTGCTGTAAAGCACGGCAAGGACGTTATTGTAATGGAGCCTGTCAAGGGTGGCGCTCTTGCAGATGTTCCCAAAAGGGGAGAAGTTCTTTTAAAGGAAAAGGAGCCTCAGATGTCGGTTGCATCCTGGGCGATAAGATTTGCGGCAAGCCTTGACAAGGTATTTATGGTACTCAGCGGTATGAGTAATATAGACCAGCTGAACGATAATACTTCTTACATGGAAGATTTCAAGCCTCTTACAAAGGAGGAAACAGAGCTTTGCTTTAAGGTGGCGGATATAATCAATGCTACAATTTCAGTTCCTTGTACAGCCTGCAGATATTGTGTAGATGATTGCCCTATGACGATAGCTATACCCGAATATTTCGCACTGCTCAATGCACAACAAAGAGGCGATGATGATACTGCTATTCAGAAAAAGAAGGAATATGACGAGCTTATAACAAGTCATGGCGCGGCATCCTCTTGTATCGGATGTAAGCAGTGTGAAGAGCATTGCCCTCAGCATATTGATATAACAAAATTCCTTGGAATAGTAGCAGAGAAATTTGAATAAAGATTTATATAAGCACTCAGAAGTCTATCACTTTTGAGTGCTTGCTTGTTTTAAAAAAGCTTATATTTAACATAAAAACGTAAATTGACAACTTATATATTTTGGTGGTATAATGTATTCAGATAATAAATAAAAAACATATAAAAGCTGTTTACAAAAATAAAATTAAGAAAGTAATTGAAGATTTTTTGATTATATAGATGATGACATTATTTCTTTTAAATATCAGGAATGCAATGGTGGCATACGATGCATTGCAGAAGATGAAATCAGATTGAGTATATGCTATCCGAAATTTGTTGAAGTAACTACAAATAACGATAAAAAATATAATATTGGTATTTCATACACCCATATAGATAAAGATAATCCCGAGAATAAAGGAGTTAATGGAATACGTATCTACGAGAGTAGTAACGATAAGGCTGAGTCTTTAACAATTGGTATATACAAAGACAAGCGAATGCTTTTATAAAAAGAGGTAAAAAATGGAACTTAGCTACGAAGAAACAATGCGAAGAATTGACGAATACGAAAAAGAATTTTCGGATATAGGATTGGAGCGTAAACTATGTCGAAAAGTATCATTCCCTTATCATGTTGATTTGTATAAAGGAGAAAATCAAATAATAATTGTTCCTTTAATAACATCCATTGGTTTTGTTGAGACCGCTATGGCATGGTATCGACAGGTAAAGGAGTTAAATAATGCACAGCTTATCGGGCAAATAGTTTTAGAAGCACTTGAACATATCAGAAAAAGTCCGGTTGATGCGCGCACGAGATATGAACGAGCGGAAGACTCGTTTATGAAACACGCAGTGTCATATAAGTCCTATAAGTCCTTTAACAAAAATTATCTTCTTTGCGGCGTGATTTTATACGAAGATGGTAATATTATTGTATCACAGACTCGAAAATTAGAAAATAATAACGGATACGGCGGAAATGATGAAACTCTGATATATTTGGGTGCTACATCATCGGCTGAAGATATAGGAAATGCCGTGCTTGAAAGTTTCACTGGTATGGAGAAGATTTACAATAAACATCAAAAAGAGAAGCGTTTAGTTCCGCGTTTTGAATTTGAAACTCTTTCTGACTTGAAAGTATCCTTTGAAATTCCACAGGATGACAGATATACAGACGAGGAAGACTACGGCACAGCGGAAATTTATCAAGGCTATTCCTATCGTGAATCAGAAGACGATGAAGAATCTGTATCGGATATGTATTTCGGAACTGCCGCAGAGCTTGATTGTGATTTATCCTCAGATAATGTACTTTCCGTGTTTGAAAAAGAGTACGGCAAGGCTGTTCGGTATGACTATTCACCGACAGAGCATGAAATCTTTGAGTTTCGTGCAGAAATTACAGGAAATAATATTCATAGGATTCTGTATCTTAAACAGATAGATAGTGAAGAATTACTATCCTGCGAATTGACGCTTAATACCAAGCGTGCAGACAAAAGACTTTGCGGCAAACTAATAAAAAATTTTGAAACACTTGTTGCGAGTTGTAAAGTATTGAGATAAGCAGCTAGATGCATTGAAAGCTTGATAACGGCATCCTCCTGTATCGGATGTAAGCAATGTGAAGAGCATTGTCCTCAGCACATTGATATAACAAAATTCCTTAGTATTGTAGCAGAAAAATTTGAATAATATAAAAGCACAGAATTCGTTCAGAATTCTGTGCTTTCTTTGTTTTTTATATCAATCTGTTTTTATCCGCCCATATAAGAATCAAAGCACCTAAAATTATAAACATCACCGCAAATATAATTAGGACCGTCAGCACCCAAACGGGAACTGCGTGGAAATATACCACGGGATCTCCTACAGAAAACACATCCGCTACGTCGCCAAAGAAATATCCGTAGCCTTTGAGCAGTCCTGTGGGTAAGAAATACCCCTGACTGTCACGCTCTGCCAGATAGTCAACAACGATAGGAAAGGCGATAAAGGGGAATACCGATGCTACATAGTTTTTCGTAAGTCTTGCAGTTATCATAGCCAGTATGCCGAAGAAAAGAAATCCAAGCAGCTTTAAAAGCTGAACAGTTACAAACATCATACCAATACTTATCTCAACGTGAGAATTATTATACTGCTCTACCGAGCGTATTCCGTAGCCCCAGTATTGAGGGGCAAGCTGAGCCGAAAGGCTTACAAGGTCGATAAGCGATAAAGCAACTGATGTAATAGCGATGAGCGAAAGTAGTATAGTTATCTTTACCGCCATAGTTTTACTCTGACCATTCGGTGTGGTCTTAAGAATAATATTTGTCTTACTTGTGTATTCGTTCATTACCGCAAAGGCACAGCAGAACACAACGCAAAGAAGAAAGAGAAAATCTACCGAGGAGCTTTCGATAACCGGCACATTGCTGACAGGTAAAATCGCACGATTTTCTCTGTCTGTGATAACGTAATTGTACTGCTCGAAAATTCTATCGATTATATTTTCATTGTCGAGAATTTCGTTGTATGGCTCTAACTGCTCTAAAAATTCTTCAAAGGTTATCTTTTTGGAGTCATATTCTGAACGGAGTCTTTTTTCTTCTGCCTGAGCCGCCAGTAAATCTTCCTTATAACCGATTATTATAGCTTCATTTTCTTCTGTGAGTTTGCCTGATACAGCATCTATCATCTCTAAATATCTGTCCTTTTCAAGATCAGAATAAAAGCCGTAGTCCTGCTTTAAAGTATCGGGCAGGGAAAAGAGCCTTACCAGAATTACAAGTAAAAATATGAATAAAGCATACTGTTTTAAGGTAATTTTTCTAAGCTCGTAAAGGAATATTTTCATACCGTTTTTACCTCCTTTGCTTTTCTTTTTGCAGGAGAGGTGCGGATATAACATACTGCAGCTAAAATTAATGTAAGCAGTAGTGTTATTATAGGTGCCGCAATATAAAGGGGGACGGGATTTCCGAGAACGTTCACAAATTCAAAATCCGAGATAAGCTTTTTTGTGCTGATAAGTGTAAAGGGATTTAAATGCTCAGGGATATAGGGACTTGCAAATATCATAGCGCCGATAACACCAAAACAAAGAACGATAGCCGCACCGGTGTTCTTTGTAAGGGTGGAAATAAGAATTATCACTTCACCGATAAAGGCGAGTGCAAATATTTTAAACAGGCAAGAGAGAATTACAGCCGTACCTATAGAGATATTAAGCGGTGTAAACTGATAGTCCTGTATAGCATAAAGGGGCTGTTCTATAAATTCAAGACCATAGTAAAAGCCAAGACCGATAAGGTCAATTATTGTAAACAGAATGACCGTACCAGCTACAAAGCAAAGCATTGTCAGTTGTTTTGCTATAAAGGTACTACCTGCTCTGCCGCAGGATTTTATAATTCTGTCTGTGCCCGTAGCTTTTTCGTTTGAATAGGTTGAGGAAAATACAAATATAAGTAAAATAACAATGATAAAAGCAGAAAATTCATAATCAAGGAATAGGGAAAAAGCATCGTATCTGCCATAAACGGGGATAGACCTGTTGTAGCTTGCATTCTTGATAAGCTCGCCCTTTTTCGCTTCGTAAGGGTTTATATCCTTGTAGAAATCTATGTATTCATCTGATTTTTGTCTTAGTTCTATCATTGTGTTGGGGTAGAGATAAGCATACTTTACCTCTTCATCAATTATCATTCTGATGCAGTTTCTGTCGCCATAGAGATAGCCCGAGAAAAACTCATCGTATGTTTCTGTCTGGACGTACTTTCCGCTGGCAATAAGTTCTTCCATCTTTTTCTGATAGGCAATCATATCATTTATCTTTTCGCTTGTCAGCTCACCTTTAAAATGGTTGTACATATTTTCGCCAAGCGGTCTTTCGCCCATCATAGTAATTGTATAACCATTCGTACCGTAATAACGGACAGTTTCCATATGCTTATATAAATTTACAATGCAAAGGGACAGAAGAAGTACAAGAAGGGAGATTTTAAATATATTCTTTTTGAATTCGTAGCCGAATAATTTAAGCATAGTATCCCCCTTACATATCGCCAAAGTGATAGATGCATACATCCTCTAAAGTGGGTTGCACCTGCTCGGCGGATTTTACGGGACAATCTTCACTTATTATACGAAGAGTGTAGTATTCGCCATCGCTTACCGCATTGGAAACACGCATCCTTGACATATAGTCCATTACTTCATCCGGCTTTACCTTACATTCCCACACCTTGCCCTTAACTGCACCGCACAGCTCGTCCTGTGTGCCCGTGCCTATTATTTTACCGTTATCCATAAGTACAACAGTCTTTGCAACGTAGGCAATATCGGTAACTATATGAGTAGCAAGAATTACTATCTTATCTGCCGCAAGGGAGCTTATAACATTTCTGAAACGAATTCTTTCCTTTGCGTCAAGACCTGCCGTAGGCTCGTCAAAGATAAGGATTTTCGGATTACCTACTATCGCCTGAGCGATGCCAAGCCTTTGCTTCATGCCGCCTGAAAATGCACCTATCTTTTTATCAGCGTCATTTCTTAAATTTACCCTTGTCAGAATGTCAAGAGCATATTCGTTATCATCATCTGTGCTGAATTTCTTTAATGCCATTATGTACTTTATATAGTCTTTGGCGGTGAAATTGCGGTAAAAGTCCATACCCTGAGGCATAAAGCCAAGATGAGATACAAAATCGTTATTTCCGTTATCATCAAAGGCTATACTGCCGCTATCCCTGCTGATTATACCTGTGATAATGTTTATAAGGGTGGATTTGCCCGCACCGTTAGGACCGAGCAGACCATAAACACCCTCGGTCATAGTAAGAGAAAAATCTTCAAGTGCATTCTTTCTCTTTTTACCTTTGGTATAGGATTTTGTGATACCGCTTAATTTCAGTTCCATAATTTGCTCCTTTGGTTTTATAGCCTTCTCCCTTGGGAGAAGGTGTCAAATGACATCGAGAATGTCATTTGACGGATGAGGGGACACTTACTACCTTTTAATCGTCACTTTCTCTTTGTCGCTTTCAAAAGTAATATCCTCTTTAGTTACTTTCAAAGTATAGGGCGTTACCGTCTTATCGGTTAAAATTTCAGTCTTACCGCTTTTTATTTCGTACTGCTTTAATATGCCGTCGTTTGTGATATAGATAAAGTATTTTCCGTCATATGCAAAACCGTTTTCTATATTATCAGCAATAAGACATTTTATGTTTTTATCGGGAAGTATTTTGAAAAGCCCTTCATCAATATCAATAAACAGCACGTCGTTATCATCAGACAGGATATAAGACGGGTATGCGGTTGCTGAGATAATTTCCATACTGTTATAGGAAAAGGCAAGACCGAATAACAGTTTATCTGCTGTTCTTGTGCTTTCGTACAGAGTTTCTGTCGAGAAGCTGTCTAAATCAAGTCTTTCTATTGTGAGAAGCTCGCTTTTATGTCCTTGAGTGCCATAATATAAATATTTTTCAGTCGGAAAAAGTCCGTAAATGCTGACATTTTCTCTTTGTGGCTCAAAAGGGAGCTTTTTCTTGCTGTTGTCCCTTTTATCTGTGATTTCGATATATTCGTTTGTTATTTCGCCGTCATCCTTTGTGATGACGGTTCTTTTAAAAATATATCTGCTGTTTTCGGGAGTATCACTGATGTTATCATTACTTATTACGCTGTTATGTAGCGGAAAAGCGTCATCATCTGAACTGTTGCAGGCGCAAAAAACAACTGCAGAACCTAAAATCAGTAATGAGAATAGAAGAGTTTTAATATAATTTTTCATTGTTATGCACCAAATTTAAAATCATCTTCTACCGCAATAAGAGGATTTGATACCATGCATGATTTGTAACCGTCTTCTTTTGTATAATCATAGGGAATGGCTATGGCGTGAACAATATCGCCAATGCTAATATCTTCAATAGCTATGTCGGTTAAATATAAGTACCCACTTTCTGCTTCAACGTCAATATAGGTTTCATTTTCGTTAAAGCTGATGAGCTTATTATTTTTGTAAAAAGTAACTCTGTATTTACCGTGTTCAAAGGAAGAAAGTCCTACTTCAAATTCCGCTTTCTTGTCTTCTCCGGCTTTTATAAGTCCTTGAGTAGCTGCATATTCATCACCAATCTGGTTTATGAAAACTGCTCGAGTTTTTTCCGGTGAATTGATTCTATACTGTTCCTGTACATCCTCTGTTATTATAATTTTTTTCATTTCAGTAGTCGATTCATAAGCTATAACTTCTTTTATTTTTTCGGACACATTAAGGGTAGTGTTAGGGGATGGCATTGATTTGTGGGTGTTGCCAAGATTAGGCTTTTTCATATCAACCGAATAATCGGGATTAAAATGCCATACAAAGTGCATCGGAAGTTCAGCTTTGCTTTCTGAACCCTTCGTTATCTGTGGCACTATATCAAGAGTGATTTTTTCGTAATCTCCAGGCTTTATGCTTTTTATCACGTACATACCGTCGGTTTCTTCGCCGTCAACACATAGTTTCTGCATGATTCCATCAATAAATACAGTTACACCTACAGAGATATCCATAGGATTTTGTGCATATGCAGTAACCTTTATTGGTACAGAAAGAGTTCCACCTTTATAGGTTATGGGCATATTACCGTTGACTTCGTTGCTAAAGCCTCCTCTGTTAGGACTTGGCGGTCTTACGGGCGTGCTTTCTGTATCACTTTCAACGAGCGAAGATTCCGTTTTGCTTTCTTCGACCTGAAAGGGATCGGATATAAGGGAATTTTCAGTACTGCTATTGCTGTCGCTTTGTGATGTGACCGCATTCTGAGAACAAGCGGTCAGAGAGCCTAAAAGAATAAGTCCTGCCAGAGTTAAACGTAGATTTTTCATAAATTTAATTCCTTTTCATATGTATTTTGAATGCAGTAATCTGCCTTCATCACATATGACTGAATTATACCCCTGAATGTTGCACTTTAAATGCAAATTTTTCTTTTAATCGTCACTTTTTCTTTGTCGCTTTCAAAAGTAATATCTTCTTTTGTTACTTTCAAAGTATAGGGCGTTACCGTTTTATCTGTTAAAATTTCAGTCCTACCGCTTTTTATTTCGTACTGCTTTAATATGCCTTTCATTGTTATATAGAAGAAATAGTTTCCGTCATAAGCTACATCATATCGAACTTTATCGGCAATGATATTCTTTGCGGTTTTATCAGGCAATACTTTGAAAATGCCTTTGTCGTGGTCAAGAAAGAACACATCCCTGTCATTCGAGAAAATATAATAGGGATTAAGACCTCTTTCTTTTACCGTCCTATCGGAAGAGAAGGCAAGACCAAAGACTATCTTTTCCACACTTTGTGCCTCTTCAAACAGAACGTCTATTGAATAATCACTTAAATCTACACGTTCTATTTTGCTCTCGGGTGAATTATCATCGTCGGCAATGAGATAAAGATAATCACTTGTCGCAAATACTCTACGTACACAGCGATTGATAATTGTCGGAAAAGTGGGCACTTTTTTTGTGTTTATTTCTGTTTTGCCTGATACATAAAGATCGTATCCCCACGCAAGTCCATCTTCGTCTAAAGTCGGTTCAGTGTGGAAAATGCCATAGCGATTGGTATTTGCATAGTAGCTGTTATGTACTACTCCATCGTAAAGAGAAAGTGCATCTGTATCTGTAGCTTTACAGGAACTTAAAAATGGTATAATTGTCATTAAAGACATCACAGAGGTAAAAATTATAACAAAACGCTTTTTCATCGTGGTACTCCTGTTATCTATACTTAACTCTTTCGTTTCCGCCTCTGCCCATTATAGTAGCATATTCATCGCTTACTGCAACTGCATAAACAGAGTTTAATCCATATTTATTGATAGATTCTCCGGTCATTTCTCCAGTTTTTATATCATAACAACGGATAATTACAGAGTTTTCATCAGCATTTACATGATAAGTGATAAGCTCTTTTCCGTCACTTGAAAGATTTACTCCTCTTCCTTCTGCAAGATGATTTACTTTTATTTTTCTGAATTCATTATCTTCGCTATCAAAAATAAGTACATCAGTTCCGCATAGCCCGCTTTCATAGCTTTCTATCGATTTCTGACCAATGTTATGAAAAACAGTTACACTACCTACAGTTATCTGCTTATAATCGTTAATGCTTGTGTGATCTATTTCATCGACTATATTCCCAGAAAGATCAATAGCAACTGCTCCTCTTGCGTAAGCACTGCTTTCCTGTCGTACCATTACATATCCGTTTTCTGTCTTTTCTATAGAGGATATGAGAAGATCGGTGGGCAATTCACATAATTTGCTTTTTTCTCCTTGCGGATTTATCGTGTGAAGCACTTCCTGAATAGTGCCATTGCTATCTATTTTATACTCTATTGTTATCCATTTTTTGTCATCTGTAAAATGACCGAAATTAGAGAAAGTTAATGCTACAAGTCTGAAATCGCTATCATAGATCTGATAACCATTGCCGTAATGTTCAGCTTTCCCGTCTGAGGTTAGCTGAATTTCTTGTTTTATTGCAATATATTTGCCTGATACAGCAACATCATATCCGTTGAAAGAGCATTCTAAAGAATAGTAGTCGGAGGATTCTTCGTTTACTCGGCTTATATCGATCTTATCCCATCCCATCTGATTGCTTTCAGTTATCTCTTCGTTAATCTGGACAGCTTCCTTCGGCAGAGTAAAGTTAGCGTCGGATAGCTTTAGGGTGGCGTATACTGTATCGCTATCAATATCAACGATTGAAATTTCTTCGTCGTTAGAAAGAATCTGCATATTTTTACCATCAACTATTATATTGTCACAAAAATCAGAATAGCTGACTTTTTCCGGTTCTGCATTATCTGGTGCAACTTCGCTTTCTTCCTTCTTTTCGGCCGAGGATGTTTCGGGATTTTTATAAGTAAAATCGCTGTTTACACATAGCGTTGCTACGGAATAAACGGTGGAAGCAAAACAGTCCGACGAGTAGGAATAAGGGACTGCAAGGGCGTATATAAAATCGCCTCTTTTTATTTCATCGTCAAAATCAGGCTTGAAGCTATAAGAGTATCCGGGATTATTTGTAAAATTGATATAGCTTTTGCCGCCATCGAAGGTTATCAGCTTATTGTTTTTGTAAAAGGATATTCTGTAGGTTGTTACTTCAGATTTTTTCCAGGATGCCTGAAGCTCATAATCCAGCTTACCGTCTTTTATCCTGTAAACGCCTGTTTCATCTCCGACTGTTCCTACGAATATAACGCTGGTATCATGTACATCCGACTGTGTAAGCAGAGTTTTTTCCGACTTTTCCGAAAATTCAGCCTCTGAAATTTTTTGTGGCTTTTTGTTTAACGTAAGAGATGCGGTAAACTCGGTACGGGCGTGATGTGCATTGCCAAAGGGCGGGGATTGTTCGCTCGGCACGTAATCAGGATTAAGATACGTAACAATTTGTATGGGTAATTCGCTTTTTTCTGCCGCCTCTGCAGTAACAACAGGGTCTAATTTTATTTCATAGGTTACCTTATCATTTGCCTTCATACTATCGGTAATCAGCATTTCGGTAGGCTTACCATCTATTTCATAGCTTTGTAACAAACCGTCAACGTATATTGATAATCCTGCAGTAATATCGTATTTGTTGTATGAACCTGCCTTTATTTCAACCGAAAGCGTCATTTCGTTGCCGTCATAGATAAGCTCACGGTTATTATCATTTACAGTTGTTATGAAGGTACCGAGACTTTTTTCCATTGTCTGCTGGGTTGCGCTGTCGAGTTCATCACCGGGTTTGCTTTCTTCATTTTCGTTGCTTTCCGGTGCGAAAGGGTTATCGGGTTTACTTGTAATGAATGGATCTTCGATCTTGCTTTCATTATAATCTGAAGATATGCCACCAAGTACCTGCACTCCGTTGTTATTCATGATAAAAAACACCGAAACTGCTGCAACACAGACAAATGCCGCCGCTATGCCTGCGATTTTTGCTATTAAATTCGATTTTTTTATCTGCTTTTTCATCTCAACAAGGTCCTCCGCATTTATTGTAATCTGCTTCTTTGATTCATTGCTAAACTTTTCTGGCAGGCAGGAAGAAGCCTCTTCGATAAACTTTTCATCTATATCGTTTATAGTATTTTTTATAATTTCGTACATACAAGCTTCCTCCTTTTTTAAACCTTGTAGCCGTCTTTTTCAAGATGGCTTTTTAGCTCATCGCGAAGTCTGAACAGTTTTGTTTTTACGGTAGCCTCTTTGATACCAAGGGCATAGGCTATATCCTTATATGTAAAATTGTAATAATACCTGAGTACGAAAACCTTTCGGTTTTCCTCTTTTTGTTCTGCTAAAAAGGCGTTTATACAACTGCTTAAATTCTTGTTGTCAAACTCTTCTTCAGCGTCTTTCACAATCTGAAAGGCTTCAGTCAGCTCCATAAAGAACATTTCTTCGCTCTGCAGCGGATTTTTCTTTTTCATTCTTAAGGCGTTATTGCGGACAATACTGCATATATAAGCCTTTAACGATCTCGGTTTGTTTGGTGGAACGGACGACCACAGGTTGAAATATGATGTGTTTACGCAGGCATTCGCTTCGTCATAATCCTTTAATATATTGCAGGCTATCTTTCTGCAAAGAGAGCCGTATTTTTTCTCGGTATCAGATATCGCTTGTTCATCTCTGTCAAAAAGCTTATCTATTATTTCGTTATCGCTCGTCTTCAAGATATCTCTCCCTTTCTTTAATTTATCCATCTATAAAATAAGAGTTCGCAAAATCTTCAGATGTTCCCATTTTATGATAACATTTTTAAAAATATCTTGCAACAGGGAAGTAGAGGAAAAGAAAAAGTCAGCCGAGAGGCTGACCTTTTGGAATCCTTTGCTTTATTTAATAGGATTACCTCTCGATAGATACCTTTTCTCCATCACTCATAAAGCTTATATCTTCTTTTGTTACTTTCAAAGTATAGGGAGTTACCGTCTTATCAGTAAGAATTTCAGTTTTGCCGCTTTTTATTTCGTACTGCTTTAATATGCCTTCAACTGTGACATAGAAAATATAATTGCCGTCATAAGCTACATCATATCGAACTTTATCGGCAATGATATTCTTTGCGGTTTTATCAGGCAACACTTTAAAAATGCCTTTGGTATAATCGGTAAAAAATACATCATTGTCGTTTGAAAACACAAAATCAGGTTGTAGCCCTAAATCCTTTTCAACCTGTTCAAAGGAGAAGGAGAGCCCAAAAACCACTTTTTCTGCTATTCTGGTTTTTTCAAAGACTCTTTCCACAGAAAAATCCTTTAAATCTATTCTGTCAATCACCTCTGTTCCGCTTGATTTTATAAGGCGAGGAACATAGAGATAATTGTTTGTGGCAAACAGCCCGTGAATATAGCACTCTTTTTCGGTAGGAAAGGCAGGAATCACCTTACTGCTTATGGACATTTTTTTGGACATACATAGTACGGCATAGTCCTTGTCATCCGTTCTTACCATATCATATAAGAAAGTATACCGATTGTTTTCGTGCGTGTTTTGAGTATTATGTACTATGCCGCCATATAACGATAATCCGTCTGACTCCTCCGTAACTGAACAGGCTGTGATAGAAAGCAACAGAAAAAAGCAGCTTAATAGCAAAGATAATAATTTCATTTTACTTATCATTGGTGTATGGAAGAATAACGGAAGGGAAGGCGCTACACGACATATGCGTTTCCTCACTTTCGTCAAGACAATGCATTATAAGAATATCTATACTGTCGTAAGGCTTTACGTTCAATATTTTGTCAGGCTTTATTTCATATAGATAACCCGATCTTACGTCTATTTCAATGTATTCAGAGCCATCTGAAAGTTTTGTGGGGATGCCGTTTACAAGGAATAAAAGTCTTATCTTTTCATTTTTGTTGCCTGAAATAACAGCGCCTAACTTAACCTCTCCGTTTTTATCTGCTCTTATTACCTGTTCTGACCTATCTTCGTCGATAATCTCGGCTTTAGATCCACTATTTAAATTAAATACTATCTCCGGATGCTTTTTCAATACGTCTACCGTCATAAGCTCTTCTGTATATTGGGTTTCAGATTTTTTTATGTCCTTTACCTTCAGTTCGGTATTAACGTTCAGAATTCGTGTGGCAAATACAACGTTAGCATGAAGATTTGAACATTCGGGATAAATGGGGTCAACCCTGAAATCCGGATTTGATATTTGTACAAGAGATATTTCCAGCTTATTTTTACCCTTGTCGGCTTCTGCTATAACTGGTTCAAATTCAAAATCCAGGCTGTATGATGCATCGCTTGAGTTATAATCAACGCCTTTCACAAGACGATGAATATATATTTCACCCTGTTCTTTTCCGTTAACCGTAATATTCTGTAATACGCCGTTAACCGTTATATACCAGCCAAAGGATATAGCGTCGGGAATTATTTTTGCATTCAGACTTTGTTTCATTTCAAAATTAAATCTGACCTTTCCTCCGTTATAATCAATATATGCAGGGTTTTCTTTATTCTCATTTTCAAACTTTGCAGTAGGTGCGCCGGACGTAAGAAGGAGACGGTTGATTTTATCCATCGCATTCTGTTTTTCCGGGGATATCTGCGGCTCTTCATCCTCGCCTTCGGTAAACGGATCGGAGATCAGAGAGTTTTCACCACTGCTACCAAGCACCTGCACCTTATTGTTATTCACAACAAGTAAAATAGCAACAGTCATAACGCAAATAAACGCCGCCGCCACAGCTGTTATTTTCGCTAAACGATTTGTCTTTTTTATTTCTTTTTTCATCTCAACAAGGTCCTCCGAATTTATTGTAATATCTCTTTTTGCATCTTCCTTCGGTAAATGAAAGCACTTCGCCGTTTTGATAAGATACTTTTCATCAATGCCGTCTATGGCTTCTGTCATAGCATCATAAATAGTCTTCATAATAAACTCCTTTCCTTATAAATCATAGCCCTTGTCGATAAGAAATAGCTTTAGTGCTTCTCTTATTCTGAATAGCCTTGTTTTTATTGCGGGTTCCTTTATGTTAAGATTTGATGATATATCATTTACCGAAAAGTTATAGTAGTATCTCATAACGAATATCTTCTGATTTACATCCTTCTGCTCTGACAAAAATTCGTTTATGTACGTGCATAGCATTTTTCCGTCGTAGCTTGTTTCGGTATTTTCGCAATCGGGGAAAATCTGGATAAGCTCAGTAATATTAGACTCTGTTTTTTCGTATACTTTTCGTTTTCTGCAGATATCTACCGATATGTTACGCACAATACCGCAAAGGTAAGCCTTGAGCGATTTCGGCTTTGCCGGTGGTATGGAGTTCCATAACTCAAAAAGCGAGTTATTCACACATTCCTCCGCTTCATCATAATCTCCGATTATTTTGTATGCAATTCTACGGCAAAGCGCCCCATACGTATTACCTGTGACGGTAAGTGCCCGTTCATCTCTATCAAAAAGCATTTCTATAATACGCTGATCGCTGATTTTCAAAATGCATCATCCCTTTCTGATTTCGCCCTCTACTAAATAAGTCCGTTATTTTTAAAAAAGGTTACGTTTATATGATAACTTTTTTAAATAGTTTTTGCAATAGGGAAGATAAGCTGAGAGAAAAGTATACAAAAAAGTAAATACTTTTCTGATATATACACAAAAATAATGCCTGCCCTTTCACGGAGGATTTACTTCATCAACCGCTATAGACAGACATTTTATTAAATATAAAGCTTTATAAACACATTTATATTATGTGCTATTTGACTTTTTTATGACTTACAATTACTTGCTTAAGTTGCTAGCCTTGTAAGTTGTGTGGAGAAGCTCGTGAGCCTTGTGGCTACCGGGTTCGCCTAAGAAGTTTTCATAAACTTCCTTAACGTCAGCACTTTCGTGTGACTTTCTTACTGTGTTAGCGTTATCGAGGCTATAAAGAGCCTTAGCACGCTCAGCACGGATATCTGTGAAGTTATGAACGTCAGCAGGCTGGATAACCTGACCACCACCATTTACACAACCGCCGGGGCAAGCCATGATTTCGATGAAGTGGCATTCAACTTCGCCATTCTTAACCTGTGTTAAGAACTTCTTTGCATTTGCAAGACCTGATACAACAGCAACCTTAACTGTTAAGTCGCCAACCTTGTATTCAGCCATCTTGATGCCTTCAACGCCTCTAACGTCGTTGAATTCGATAGGGCTGTCAGCATTTTCGCCTGTGAGCTTCCATACTGCAGTTCTGAGAGCTGCTTCCATAACGCCGCCTGTTGCGCCGAAGATAACAGCAGCACCTGTACCTGTACCGAGAGGAGAATCAGCCTTTTCATCAGGAAGATCTCTGAAGCGTAAACCAGCCTTGTTGATCATCTTAACGAGTTCTCTTGTTGTGATAGCGATATCAACATCAGGAACGCCTGCTGCAGACTGATCATCTCTGCCGATTTCGAACTTCTTTGCTGTACAAGGCATAACGGATACACTTACGATGTTCTTGGGATCGATACCCATCTTCTGTGCCCAGTATGTCTTTGTGATAGCACCGTTCATCTGCTGAGGAGACTTGCAGGAAGAAAGGTTAGGAATGAATTCAGGGAAGTAAGCTTCGCAGTAACGAATCCATCCGGGTGAGCAGGAGGTGATCATAGGAAGAACACCGCCGTTTGTAACTCTGTCTAAGAATTCGTGTGACTCTTCCATAATTGTAAGGTCAGCACCGAAGTTTGTATCAAATACAGCGTTGAAGCCGAGTCTCTTGAGGGCTGCAACCATCTTGCCTTCAACAGGAGTACCCATTTCGTAGCCGAATGCTTCGCCAAGAGATGCTCTTACAGCGGGAGCTGTCTGAACAACTACAACCTTTTCGGGATCAGCAAGAGCTGCCCAAACCTTATCTGTATCATCCTTTTCAGAAAGAGCGCCTGTAGGACATGCTGTGATACACTGACCACAGGATACACAAGCTGTTTCTGCTAAAGGCATTTCAAATGCACAAGCAACAGAAGTGTTAAAACCACGGTTGTTAGCACCGATTACGCCGATATCCTGAGTGATACCGCAGGCAGCGATACAACGACGGCAGAGGATACACTTGTTGTTATCTCTGTACATATGCTTTGCGCTTAAATCGATGTCATATTCATTCTTTGCGCCTTCGAAATATGTTGAGTTGTCAACACCGAGTTCCTTACAGAGCTGCTGAAGTTCGCAGTTGCCACTTCTTGAGCAAGCAAGGCAGTCCATGTTGTGGTTTGAAAGAATGAGCTGAAGTGTCATCTTTCTGCTTTCGAGAACAGCAGGGGAGTGAGTTAAAATGTTCTTACCCTCGTCAAACTTTGAAAGAGGATATACACAGGAAGCAACAAGGCTTCTTGCACCTGTCATTTCAACTACGCAGATACGGCATGCACCAATTGCATTGATGTCCTTTAACCAGCAGAGAGTAGGAATTCTGATACCGTTAGCACGACAAGCTTCAAGTATGGTGGTTCCTTCTTCTACGGAATATTCTATGCCGTTAATTTTAATATTAACCATAGTTATAAAATTTCCTTTCAAATAATCCGTTTATCGTCTGCGATTATTCCTTGATAATAGCAGCGAACTTACACTTAGACATACAAGCACCGCACTTGATACACTTGGAAGTATCAATAACGTGAGGCTGCTTAACTGTGCCGGAGATTGCGCCAACGGGACAAGCTCTTGCACAAGCTGTACAACCCTTACACTTGTCTTCAACAATCTTATATGTAAGAAGATCCTGACATACGCCTGCGGGACACTTCTTGTCAACAACGTGTGCAAGGTATTCATCCTTGAAGTACTTGAGTGTGGAAAGAACAGGGTTAGGAGCTGTCTGACCAAGACCGCAGAGTGAGTTGTTCTTGATGTAGTAGCAGAGCTTTTCCATCTTGTCGATGTCTTCGAGTGTAGCGTTACCGGAAGTAACCTTTTCTAACATTTCGTAAAGACGCTTTGTACCGATACGGCAAGGTGTACACTTACCACAGGATTCGTCAACTGTGAATTCGAGGAAGAACTTAGCGATGTCAACCATACAGTTGTCTTCGTCCATAACGATAAGTCCGCCTGAACCCATCATAGAGCCGATAGCAATGAGGTTATCGTAGTCGATTTCAACGTCGATAAGCTCTGTAGGAATGCATCCGCCTGAAGGACCACCTGTCTGAGCAGCCTTGAACTTCTTGCCATTGGGGATACCGCCACCGATTTCGTAAACAACTTCACGGAGTGTAGTACCCATAGGAATTTCTACAAGACCTGTGTTGTTGATCTTACCGCCGAGGGCGAATACCTTTGTACCCTTGGATCTTTCTGTACCCATGGATGTGAACCATTCAACACCCTTTAAGATGATCTGGGGAATATTTGCATATGTTTCTACGTTATTAAGAACAGTAGGCTTTCTGAAAAGACCGCTTTCTGCAGGGAAGGGAGGTCTGGGTCTGGGTTCGCCTCTGTTACCTTCGATAGATGTCATAAGAGCAGTTTCTTCGCCACATACGAATGCGCCTGCACCAAGACGGATTTCAAGATTGAAACTGAAATCTGTATCAAAGATGTTATCGCCGAGCATGCCGTATTCCTTAGCCTGATCGATAGCAATCTGTAAACGGTTTACAGCGATGGGGTATTCAGCACGAACGTAAACGTAACCCTGTGTAGCGCCGATAGCATAGCCTGCGATAGCCATAGCTTCAATAAGAGCGTGGGGGTCACCTTCGAGGATAGAACGGTCCATAAATGCACCGGGGTCACCTTCGTCGGCATTACAGCAAACGTACTTCTGATCCGCATCCTTAACAAGATCCTTAGCGAGCTGCCACTTCTTACCTGTGGGGAATCCGCCGCCGCCTCTGCCTCTGAGACCGGAATCAAGAATTGTCTTGATAACATCGTCGGGAGTCATTTCCTTAAGAACCTTATAAAGAGCCTGGTAGCCGTCTACACCGATATATTCTTCAATGTTTTCGGGGTTGATAACACCACAGTTTCTGAGTGCTACACGCTTCTGCTTCTTATAGAAGTTTGTTTCGTTAAGAGATTTGATTTCGTTCTGAGCAACTGTTTCATCATAAACAAGACGTGTAACGATACGTCCCTTTAAGAGATGCTCTTCAACGATTTCGGGGATGTCGTCGATGTTTACTGTAGAGTAGAAGGTACCCTCGGGGTAAACAATCATGATAGGACCAAGTGCACAAAGACCGAAGCAACCGGTTCTTACAACCTTAACTTCGTCGGCAAGTCCATTTTTTGCAATTTCTTCTTCAAGTTTGTCGGCGATTTTCATACTGCCTGATGATGTACAACCAGTACCACCGCAAATAAGAACTTGTGAACGATACATATTTATCTTATCCTTTCAATAATTACTTCATTACGGAATTGATTGTATATTTAGAAACAACCTCTCCGCCGATAAGGTGAAGCTCGATAACTTCTGCAGCCTTTTCAGCTGTCATCTTTACGTAAGTAACTTTTTCCTTACCGGGCTGGTTGATTTCAACGATAGGCTCGTACTGGCAAAGACCTGCACAACCAGACTGTACAACCATTACATTTTTAAGATTCTTTTCCTGAACTGCATCAGAAAATGCCTTGAGAACGGGTCTTGCACCAGCAGCGATACCGCAGGTAGCCATACCAACTACAACTCTTATAGCGTTTTCGTCTTCAGCTCTTAAGTTAACCTGACCCTGCATTTTATTGCGGATAGCCATTAATTCTTCAAGAGTCTTCATAATTTTACATTCCTTTCATATGAATGAGTTAAAATATTGCACCATTATTTATCTCTGCAGTATTTTCATCAAGATACTGCTTTATGAACTCCGACACATCGGGTGTATTGAGCGGCATGCCGCCGAGAATTTTTCTGAACTCTCTTGTATCGAGCGTAAAACCATTGCCATCTACAGTATAGCCATAGATAAAATCCTTATCATTATTAAGAGTTACGATTGTATGGATAGTGAAGGTCATATCTCCGAGTGGCATTCTGTCAATGTGTGACAGACCGAATACAGCCTTTACCTTTGTACCTACGTCTTTTTCAGATGTGATACTGAAGGAACCGCCTGTATTTTCCGCAGCCATCTTGAAGAAGGGAACTCCAAGTCCGATTTTTCTCGTTTTTCTAGTTGTATAAAAAGGATCAACAACATTTTTGAGTTGCTGCTCGTCCATTCCACAGCCTGTATCGTTTATGCAGACTGTAAGAGTATCAGCTGCCGTGTCAATCTCAACAGTTATTTCTGTGAGCTCTGAACCTGCGCTGATAGAATTCTGGGCAACATCCAGTATATTGAGAGATATTTCCGGTAGCATAATTAGTCAGCGTACTTAGCTAAAACGTCATCAAGATCCTTTACAGTAAGCTTACCATAAACGTCATCGTTGATTGTAAGTACGGGAGCAAGACCGCAAGCACCAATGCAACGGCATGCTTCAAGTGAAAATTTACCGTCGGGTGTGCATTCACCATCTTCAAGTGAAAGCTTTTCTTTGAGCTTATTGTATAAGTCGCCGGAACCCTTAACATAACAAGCGGTACCGAGACATACGGAAATTTTGTACTTACCCTTGGGGAAGAGAGAGAACTGAGCGTAGAATGTAACTACACCGTAAATCTTTTCTAAGGGAATACCGGTTTCTTCAGCGATGATTGTCTGTACTTCGATAGGAAGATAGCCGTAAATGTCCTGAGCCTGCTGAAGAATAGGCATCAGAGCACCCTGCTGATCTTTGTGTGCTGCAATAACTTCGCGCAGAGCCTTTTCCTGCTCCGCAGTTCCGTTAAAGGGCACTGATTTTTTTTCTGTGGAACCCATTATAGAACCTCCTTGTGATTTCGCTGTGAGTCTGTTAAAAACTTGTCACAGTACATATGTATAGTATATCACAAATCGACGAAAATTTCTATTATAATATGTTACTAAAAAGAACAGCTTTATTTGTTTATTTTGTACAATTTCATTAAAATTGCTTGTATATAGGACTGATTTTGTCCGCTTTTATTGGAAGAATTGCACAAAAAACATCGTAATTTTTCAACTTTACATAATACAGAATATATGGTATAATTAAACAAGATGGTGCGTAATAGGATAAATAAGCTTATGCACTATTGCTAAAAACTTAACAATCAACTTACTTGTTGAAAGGAAAATAATTATGACGATAAGAGAAATAGCTAAAATACTTGATGCAGAGATAATCTGCTGTGAAGAAAATGCAGACCTTGATGTACACACCGCTTGTGGATCTGATATGATGAGTGATGTGCTGGCTTACGTTAAAAATCAGTCTGTCCTGTTGACAGGCTTATGTAATCCACAGGTAATAAGAACCGCCGAGATGATGGATATTATCTGTATAGTTTTTGTAAGAGGAAAAAGACCTGATGAAGCAATGATAGAGCTTGCTGTAGAAAGAGGAATACCTCTGCTCAGCACAGGACATCGTATGTTCAATACATGTGGCCTGCTTTACGATAACGGACTGCGAGGCGGAGGTGACTTCTGATGTACGATGCAATAAAATTTACATATAATGTTTCAGGCGATGACTTTACAAGAGCAGGGGAAGCTTCAAGCGATGTAAAGGGAAAGCTCAAGAAAATGAACGTTCCTCCCGATGCTGTCCGTAAAGTAGCAATATCAATGTACGAAGGCGAAATCAATATGGTTATCCACGCAGACGGCGGTCAGATAACCGTAGAAATCACCAAGGATTGTATCACAATGATACTGGCAGACAAGGGTCCTGGTATAAAGGATATCGATCAGGCTATGCAGGCAGGCTTTTCTACTGCCCCTGATAATATAAGAACACTCGGCTTTGGCGCAGGCATGGGACTGCCCAATATGAAGAAATACAGCGATGATATGAAGATAGAAACCGAGCTTGGTGTGGGTACTACAGTCACAATGAAGGTGTTCATCTGATATCAGAAAAACAAATGCAAATTTCCAATGAAAAGAGGGGATAGAAGTGGACTTCTACCATTCCGTTCATCTCGACAGCTCGCTATGTAAGGGATGTATAAACTGCATAAAGCGTTGCCCTACGCAAGCAATACGAGTACATAACGGAAAAGCTGTCATCAAGAACGCATTCTGCATAGATTGCGGCGAATGTATAAGAATATGTCCTCATCACGCAAAGCAGGCGTCTTATGATAGTCTTGATGTGATGAACGATTATGAATATAAAGTAGCTCTTCCAGCACCATCTCTGTACGCACAGTTCAATAATATAGATGATGCCAATATTGTACTAAGAGCACTTGTCGCTATGGGCTTTGACGACGTATATGAGGTCAGCGGAGCGGCTGAGCTTGTATCCGAAATGTCCAGAAAATACGTTGAAGAGCATCCAGAAGGAAAGCCCTTCATCAGCACAGCTTGTCCCACAGTTGTAAGACTTGTAAGAGCGAGATTCCCGAATCTTATCGATCATTTATTGCCATTTAACGCTCCCGTAGAGCTTGCGGCTACCCTTGCCAGAAAAAGAGCAATGAAAAAGACCGGACTGCCTTCAGAAAAAATCGGCGTTATATTTATTTCTCCCTGTCCTGCAAAGGTGTCCGCCTGCAAGCAGGGACTCGGTATAAAGAAATCTGACGTTGATGCGGTTGTAGCTATAAAAGAAGTATATCCTAAGCTATTACCCCATATGACGTATAACGACGATTTTGAAACTGATTACGTCCGTTCAGGAAGAATTGGTGTAGGCTGGGGTAACAGCGGCGGAGAAGCAGGTGGACTTCTCACAGACAGTTATCTTGCGGCAGACGGAATCGAAAACGTTATCCGTGTGCTTGAAGACCTGGAAGATCAGAAATTCGGAGAGCTTGATTTTATCGAGCTTAACGCCTGCAGTGGCGGTTGTGTCGGCGGTGTTCTCAACGTAGAAAATCCCTATGTTGCACAGGCTAAATTGAAAAAGCTATGCAAGTATCTTCCTGTAGCAAGAAACCACATCAATGGTGAATATCTTGAAAGAGCCTTCTGGGATGAGCCTATCGAATACACACCCGTATTCAAGCTCGGAAAAACCTTTGCAGAAAGCTTTGACAAGATGCAGACCGTTGAAATACTTTGCGCAGAGCTTCCCGGTCTTGACTGTGGCTCCTGCGGTGCGCCTACTTGTAAGGCTCTTGCAGAAGATATAGTGAGAGGTGAAGCCTCTGTAAATGATTGTATCTTCGTTTTAAGGGAATTCTTCAACAATCAACAGTAACCAAAACCGAAAGGAATTTCAGAAATGACAGTAAAGGAACTTATTGATAACAATATATTTGAGCTGGTCAATAACGGTGGAAACGGTGATACAGTCATCACAAAGCCTTTTGCCTGCGATCTTTTAAGCTTTGCAATGAGCAAGGCAAGTGCCGATTGTGCGTGGTTCACGGTTATGGGAAATATGAACACTATAGCGGTAAGCGTGCTTGCCGACTGTGCCTGCATCATACTTTGCGAGGGCGCAGCGCTTGATGAACCGGGAATGGCTAAGGCTACACAGCAGAACGTAACCGTATTCAAAACAGATGAGCCTATATTTGAAGCAGCATTAAAGCTGTATAATCTCTTATGATCAGTTTAAGCTACGATCTGCATATCCACTCCTGCCTTTCACCTTGCGGTGACAACGATATGCTTCCGTCTAATATCGTCGGTATGGCGGCACTGAAAAATCTTGACGTTATCGCAGTAACCGACCATTGCTCCTGCAGAAATTGTCCTGCCGTGGCAAAGCTTGCCGACGCCTATGGTGTTACGGCTTTGTTCGGTATGGAGCTTACCAGCGAGGAAGAAGTACATATTCTGTGCCTTTTTGATGATCTGAAAGCCGCTATGGAATACGGAGAATATGTCCGTTCGCAGTATCTCGATGTTATGAACGTACCTGCAATATTCGGTGATCAGCTCATTGTTGATGAGGACGATAACGTAATAGGAACGGAAGATACGTTGCTTATAAACGCAACTAAAATCGGTTTTGAGTATATCTATGATAAGGTAGAGGAATACGGCGGTGTTATGATACCCGCACATGTGGAGAAAAAGGCAAACAGCCTTATCGCAAACTTAGGTGCAGTGCCGGAAGAAAGTAAATTCAGGACTTTTGAAATGAAGCACGTCGGATACAGAGACGAGCTATGCGAAAAGCACCCATATTTCAAGGATTGTCTGATGATTTCAAATTCCGATGCCCATTATCTTGAGCATATCAACGAGCCAATCAACTTTTTAGAAGCTGATGAAAAATCAGCAAAAGCCGTACTTAAAGCTTTAAAAAATTTATAAAAGAAAAGGAAACAACACTCATGGAATGGTTTAAAAATGCAAGCGTATATCATATTTATCCTTTAGGATATTGCGGATGTCCCAAAATCAATGATTTTACACCTAATAAGGAAAACAAGCTCAGAATGATTGAGGAGAATATTCCTCATATTAAGTCAATGGGCTTTAACGCTATATATTTCGGTCCCGTTTTCGAGTCTGTAGCTCACGGATACGATACGGTTGACTACACAAAAATTGACTCCAGACTCGGCACGAACGAGGATTTTGCAAACCTCTGCAACAAGCTCCACGAAAACGGAATAAAGGTCATTCTTGACGGCGTATTCAATCATGTCGGCAGAGAATTCGGAAAGTTCGTAGAAGTCAGAAACGGAAATAATCAATACAGAGACTGGTTCCACATAAACGACGGTAATTCCTGCTATAACGACGGCTTTTACTACGAAGGCTGGGAAGGTCATTACGAGCTTGTAAAGCTCAATTTATACAATCCCGCCGTAAAGGATTATATAAAGGAATGTATAACAGGCTGGGTGAATCAGTTCGGCATAGACGGAATAAGACTTGACGTGGCATACTGTCTTGATCTTAACTTCCTTAAAGAGCTTCATGGTCATTGCAAATGGCTTCGTGACGATTTCTGGCTTATGGGTGAAACTCTGCATGGTGACTACAACAAGTGGATGAATCCCGAAATGCTGGACAGCGTTACAAATTACGAATGCTACAAGGGACTTTTCTCCAGCTTCAATGAGCTTAATATGTACGAGATTTCCTACTCTCTGAATCGTCAGTTCGGTAGCGAAAACTGGTGCATTTACAGAGGCAAGCTGTTATATTCATTCGTAGATAATCACGACGTTTCAAGAGTAGCAACTATTCTTAAAAATAAGAAGCATATTCCTCTCATTTATTCATTACTCTTTACAATGCCGGGTATTCCGGGTGTATATTATGGTAGTGAATTCGGTATTGAAGGAGATAAGAGTCACGGCGACGATGCTTTAAGAACAATGTTTGACCTTGATAAGTTCAAGGCTGAAGGCATCTGCGACGTTACAGAGCTTCTTACAAAGCTTTGCAAGTTAAGAAATGAAAGCAAGGCACTGGCATATGGTAGCTTTGCAAATCTCCAGCTTACAAACAGGCAGTATTCCTTCCGTAGAGATGCAGACGGAGAAACTATCGTAACGCTTCTTAACGCCGATGAAAACGGATTTGATTTCAATCTCAATATCGGCGGGGAATTTGTAGATATTCTCACCGGCAATAAGGTTGATCTTTCTGCTCCCGTTCATATTGACGGATGTACGGCTATTGTGGCGGTAAGCGTATGATAAAAGCGGTTTTATTCGATATGGACGGCACTTTGCTCGATACCGAATCCACAGGTCTTATAGCGTGGCAATATATCATAGATAAATATAATATCGGCATTGATCTTACGTTGCCGATAATGTCCATCGGACTTAATCACAAATCTATGGCAGAGCTTTTCTATAAGGAGCTTGGTGATGATTTTCCCTTTGAAGAATACTGGAAAGAGGGAACAGAGTATCTTAAAAACTACGAGCAGGAACACGGAATTGCTGTTAAAGAAGGCTTTGAAGAACTAGCTGATTACCTTAAAGCAAACGGCATCAGAATGATCGTTGCCACGTCCACCTATCACGATTCGGCTATCAACAAGCTGAAAAAGGCAGGGATATACGAGCATTTCGACGGACTTATCGGCGGCGACGAAATAATAAGTGGCAAGCCTGCTCCTGAAATATTCTTAAAGGCAGCGAAGTTATCAGGCTTTAATAACGATGAATGTCTTGTAGTTGAAGATAGCGAGAACGGAGTAAAAGCCGCAATTTCCGCTGTTATTAGATGTATCTATATAAAAGATATAAAGGATATAAGCAAAGAGCTTAAAGAAAAGATTTTCACAGAATGTGGCAATCTGGCTGAAATCAGAGATGTTATATCTGAAATAAATAAGTAGTTATAAAAAATTCAAGCGGGGTTTTCTCGCTTGAATTTTTGGCTTTTATTGAAATACGTATAAATATATGATATTATATAAGACAGATTTACGTTATAAAGAGGTATGATATGAAAATCACAAAACCTGAAATGATAATCTTTGATTATGGCAGAACCTTACTTTGCGAGCCTGACTGGAATTCAGACAGAGGCAATGCAGAGCTTATGAAGTATATAATAAATAACCCTAAAAATTGTACTCTTGATGACGTACTGGCAGAAACAAAAGAGGTGTTCGGCGAGATTGAAAAAGTGAGAAAAACCTTTGGATATGATATTTCTGCAAGAGTCGGCAATCGTCTTGCATTTGAACATCTTGACATTGAATTTTCCCTGACACCGTTGGAGCGCGAAATCACCTTCTGGACTGCCGCATCCCCAGGTGCAATTATGCCTTATGCGGATGAAATGATTGATTATCTGAATAAAAAAGAAATTCGTACAGCAGTAGTAAGTAATAACGTATGGTCGGGCGAAGCCATAAAGGACCGCTTTGACAGACTTCTGCCTGATAACAGGTTTGAATTCGTTTTATCCTCCAGTGATTATATGTTGCGAAAACCTGATAAAAGATTATTCGAGATTGCTTTGAATAAAGCAGGACTAACAGCTGATAAGGTCTGGTATTGTGGTGATAACTTTGAAAACGACGTTATCGGTGCAAATGGTGCAGGGATTTTTCCTGTGTTTTACGATTATACAACAGAGGGAAAAGGCACTTTTGCAGAATTTGATTTTTTACATATTTATCATTGGCGGGAATTAATTGAAGTAATGGAGAACTTGAAATGACCACTACAGAAATGTTAAAGATACAATATATTTTCAAGCGGAGGACAGAATAATGAACGAAAGGCTTTTTGAAATTTTAGACGCAAATCCCATCTATAAAAACGCTTATTACGATTTTTTAGAGATACATAAAAATAATCATGGAAAAGACAGTACAGAAGAACAACTTGCAGAATTTGAAAAATATTTTGCAAGGGACTTTCTTGCGGGGCTAAAAGTAGGAAATATAGACCGATTTGAGATAATTAAAGGTGAGCGTATTACTATCCGCAAAGCAACACTTGATGATATCGACTTTATGGGCATGGTAGAGCGTGACGAGGATAACAGTCCCTGGGTTGCAAACTGGCCTACAGGCTGGCGTATTGCAAAAATGGGAGATTTGAATTTTCTTCAGACCGTCATCGAAAAAGAGGACGGAACACCTATCGGAATTATGATTTTTTCGGATATGGCTGATCCTCGTGAAAAGCTCCAGCTTAAAAGAATAGCAATTATAGAAAAGGGAAGCGGGTACGGAAAAGAAGCCTTGTCTCTTGCAAAGAAATTTGCATTTGAGATGATGGGAACGAAATATTTCTTCCTTGGTACAAAGGAGCATAACCACAGAGCACAGTCGATATACAAGGCTATGGGATTTATTCCCGATATACCGGATCCTTGTACAAGCTTTCATATAAGCGATAAGGATTATAAACAAGAAGAAATATCTGCTTTCGTAGTTATCAGGGAATATACAGAAGATTATAAACAACATCTTATAGCCTTTCTTGAAAAATGTCTTCCCGAATCAGAGCGTTTGCTTGATATAAATGGCAGACATAAATTTTATAATGACGTAAAAGGATATTTCAGAAAATTCTGGTGCCTTTTTGACGGGGATGAAATTATCGGAGCTGTAGGCATAAGAACTATCGATAAGGAAAGCTGCGAGCTTAAATCCTTATACGTTTATGAAAAGTATCACGGAAAGAAGCTCGGATATCGACTTATGAAAACGGCGATAAAAAACGCTGAAATGCTCGGCTTTAAAAGAATGTATCTTGATACCTACAGAAAAAGCGAAAAAGCCGTTTCACTTTACAAAAAAATGGGATTTACATATACGGAAAATTATAATAATAACCCTGTTTCTGATGTGTTTATGGTCAAGGAGTTGGACAGCTGACGCTACTTTAAGTTGCCAAAACGCAAAAGCAGGTTGGTAGATTATATCATCGGCTGGTTGTATAATTAGTATATAAATCAGACAATCGGAGGTTTTTATGGGATTTTCGGATAATCTTAAGGAAATACGAAATAAGAGGAATATCACACAGGAGCAATTAGCCGAGCTTTTATCCGTTTCAAGACAAACCGTTTCAAAATGGGAATCAGGAATAGGCTATCCTGAAACGGAAAAACTTTTACTTTTAGCTAAAGAGCTTAACGTATCATTGGATTATTTGTTTTCAGAAAGATGTAATATGGTTCGTCCCGAATCGTTGAAAAGGGTGTCTAAAATCGATACTTATCTCAATTGTGCAGAGGTTTTTGCATACAGAAGCACCTGCATAAAGCGTAAATATGGTGCAGTTATAGTAAAAGACGACGTGGTTATTTCTACCGGCTATAACGGAGCTCCAAGAGGATTTGAAAGTTGTATTGACACAGGCAGTTGTCCGAGGATGGACAGAAATATGCATCAGGGTGAAGGCTATGGTATATGCAGGGCAATCCACGCCGAAGCGAACGCCTTACTCAATTGCTCAAGACAGCAAACGATCGACGCGGATATTTATATAGTCGGTATCAACCCCGGTGATAATTCCATTCACGAAGCAAGACCTTGCCCGGTGTGCGCAAGAAGTATTATTCAGGCGGGAATACGAAACGTGTATCTGCGTGTAGGCGAAGGTGCCGATAATTATATAGTAATACCCGCAAAGGATTTAAAATGGGTGCAGGAGGTATAAAATGACTGTAAACGAATATCAGAAGCTTGCAATGGCAACCCTGAATCCTGAGCTTTGCAAAAAGGACGTGCTTATAAACAGCGTAATGGGTTTATGCGGTGAGTCAGGCGAAGCAATCGATATAGTAAAGAAATGGCTTGCGCAAGGTCACGAGCTTGATAAAAAGCATTTAGCCGAGGAGCTTGGAGATATAGCCTGGTATCTTGCAGAGGCGGCTACAGCTCTGGATTTACCGCTGGAAGAAATTCTGCAGGCTAATATAGATAAGTTAAAACGAAGATACCCGAAGGGTTTTGAAACAGAAAAATCGCAGAACAGATAAAAGAGGGAAGTTATGAGCTATAAAGTAATAGTTTTCGACATAGGCGGAACGCTTATGGAATACAAGAATATGCCGCTTTCGTGGCTGGATTTTTACAAGGACGGTTTCCGTTATGTTTGTAGCGAGCTTTCGCTGAACGTAACCGAAAATGATATAGACAAATCCTTTGAGGTGCTTAAAAGCTATAATCCCCGTATCAATCCTCGTGAGAGTGATGTTACTCCCGAAGTGATTTTCAGTGAGGCTACGGCTCATTGGCAAGGAAAATTTGAGCTTTCCGATGTAATAAACAAATTTTATGAATCGATGAATCTGACAGCGTATATCTACCCCGAAACTCTTGATTTCCTGGACAAGCTGAAAGCGGAGGGCTACAAAATAGCGGCTCTGACCGATGTAGCAATCGGAATGCCCGATGAACTGCACAAGAGCTATTTTCCCGAACTGCTGCCTTACTTTGATATGTATGTTTCGTCAATCTCTTGCGGTTATCGCAAGCCTAACCCAAAAGGGCTTTCGGACATTGCAGAGAATTTCGGTGTTACCTCTTATGAAATGATTATGATAGGCGATGAAGAAAAAGATATTAAAACTGCAAAGAGGTTTGGCTGTAAGTCCGTTCTGATTGACAGACGGGACAGAAACGCTGATTTAGGGCAGGATTATACGGTTACGGATTTGAATGGACTTTGGGAGATACTATAATGAATATTAACTTTTGCACACAATGCGGCAAACCGCTTACATACAAGACAATCGGTGATGAGGGCGAACAGAAATATTGCGAATGTTGCAACAAATTCTATTTTGATAATCCTGCAAGCTGCGTACTTATTGCAATTATCAACGAAAATAATCAGGTACTTCTGCTGAAACAGAATTATATTTCAACTAAGAATTACACGCTCTGCTCTGGCTATCTGAAAAAGGGCGATACCCTTGAAGAAACAGGACAGCGTGTGATATCCTGCGAATATGTTCAAAGCTATTATTTTGCACCTAAAAATCTGATTATGACGGGCTTCATCGCTTATGTCAAGGCGAGCGAGTTCGGCAGTTCTAACGAAGTTGATGGTCTTATGTGGGTCGATTTGGATAAGGCTGTGACAATGGTGGAGAGGGAGAATAATTATTCGGGTGTGCATCTGGATAATTGTATTGAGATATTAAAAAGAACGCTTTAATTTGTGACATTAAGAAAACGATTTATTTTTTTAAAAAATTTTATAGAAATCAGAATAGATGAGCAATAAATAAAACCCCGCAAAAAGCCTTAAATTTGGCTTTACAGCGGGGTTTGTTGTTGTTGAGATGAACGTAAAAGGGAAGTGGTCAGGATTCTTTTTTATCCTTCTTTTTTCTCTTTTTCTGTTGTTCTTCAAGCTCCTCGGGAGTCGGCGCAGTTTCAATTTCAAGTCTTTGACTTATAGGATTATTATTCATTGCATCACGGAGCTGTTGGTTTACAACGTGAGTGTAGATCTGCGTTGTATTGAGATTTTCGTGACCTAAAACCTCCTTTAAAACTCGAACATCAACGCCGTTCTGATACATTAGCGTTGCGGCGGTGTGTCTTAACTTATGTACGGAAATTCCTTTGCCGGAAAGCCCGCAGGCTTTGAGTCTGGCTTCGATAATCTGCTCAACACGTCGATTTGATATACGTCTGTATTGCTTACTTATAAACATTGCATTTTCGCCCTTGGTTTGAGGTCGCAATTTCGTATAATTTCTAAGTGCCATAACACATTGGTCATTAAGATAGACAATTCTTTCTTTACTACCTTTACCAAGTACCTTTATAGAATAGTAAATTTCCTTATTTCCGCTCTGAAAATCAACGTTTTCTATCACGTCGTTAAGATTGATACCCACAAGCTCGCTAAGTCGCATACCACAGTTTATAAAAAGAACTGTCATAGCAAAATCCCTGTAATCCTGCCAATCCTTCATATCCGGAAAACCATGTCTTAGTAGCTGTTCGCTTTCAGATAACGTCAAATGTTTTGGAAGCGCATTCTTCGGCGATGGAAGTTCTAAATTGAGCATAGGGCTTGCTTTGTACCAGCCTTTGTTATTTGTAAGGTACTTGTAAAACTGTCTGAGTGCCACAGCTTTTCTTGTGCGGGCTTTAGCCTGATTGCTACGCTCATTGATTGTAAAGCTTAAAAATTCCAGAGCGTCGTTAAGAGTAACGTTTCGTATATAATTTTCGCCAAGATCAGCAATTTCAATTTCAGAAAAATCAGTATCATCAGGAACAAGCTTATTCTTGATTTTAAGAAATCTCATAAAGAGTCTTATGTCGCTGTAATAATTAATAATAGTAAGCTGTGAACGATTTTTTATAGTACCTAAATAATTGATATATTCCTTTAAACATTCAGGTGCATCTGCATAATCCTTTATATTTGCCATTTTTCCTCCCCTCTATTTCGCAAAATATTTATTTTACGCAATTAGGTGTAAATTTCTGTCAGTTAATATTGTCCTCTTTCCTATTATATCACGGTTTCGTGAGATTTTCAAGGAGCTTTTCTATTCTGTCCAGTCTTTCTAATAATGTCTGCATTTGTGTTTTCTTGCGGTATCTTCTGACTACTGTGTAATATTCTCGTCTTGGTATTTGTGCAGGTACAAAGAAATCACAGCCATCTAAGGGTTTCTTTTCTGTACCGAAAGACATATTACAAAAATGACATCTGGATGTTATCCAGTCCTTACAACGCTTTTCCTGTCGCTTTATATGTGGGCAGTCTGTATTGTAGCAATACAGACACACACATTTCGTACACGGAAGTCCTGCTGTTAAGCGTAAGCCGTAAACTGTCGGAAAATCTGGCATAATAAATTACCTCATAATTCGTATAGTATAAATTTTAATTTCGTAAAACTAAAATTATAACGAAATAAAACGACCTGCTCTGCACAGGTCGTAATTTTTATTAATATACCTTAATTTCAATCTTATCGATTATAATATCTTCTACCGGCTTGCTTATTTCAGTTCCGCCCATCTTGTCATTTACTTCAAGCTCTACTGCTGCAATCTTGTCGATTACATCGAATCCGTCTACAGTATGACCGAATACTGTATAATTACCGTCAAGTGAAGGTGTTCCGCCTACTTCCTTGTACTTTGCAATGATTTCATCATTGTAGTTCTGGATAAATGCCTTCATATTCTGGTAAGTCTTCAGCTGATTGTAATAGTACTTGTATTCATTTGTGGTCTTATCACCTTCAAGCTGCTTTACAATACCTTCGCAAGTCTTTATGTTGTTGTCCATTACGCTTACGCTGTACTGTGTAACATCCTGAGATTTCTTATTGTTTACAATATAGAACTGTGTAGAGTTCTTGCCAAGTGCGTTTGCGTAACAGAAAGCACCGTAGAAATGACGCATATTGTAATTTGTTTCGATTGTGAACTGCTCGTAGTTGGAATCTTCCTCTGCAGCGCCTGCCTGCGCCATAAAGTCAGCCATAACTCTGTGGAATATCTTTCCGTTAAAGAAGCCCTCCCCTACTAACTTTTCGAATACCTCTACACCCTTAGGTGCTACGTCGGGGAATAATTTGATGGTGATATCGCCGAAATCCTTAACGGAGATTACTGCATACTTATCGCCTTTTTCCAGCTTTACTTCACCTACATTACCCTGAATCTGCTTTGAAGGGTTGTTTTCTACGTAGGTTACGCCCGATTCTACAGGCTCGTTGTTTTCGGCAGTGCATCCGCCTACTGCACACATTGTCGCCACGCATAATACTGCGGCTAAAATTTTCTTAAACATTTTTGTTTTCCTTTCTTTTGATTGTTGTAGTTATATCACAACGCTAATATATGTATTTTACCATATCGTAGCATAAAAATCAATCTATTTTAGAAATTTCATTTGTTTATCATAAAATTAAGCCGAAATATAAAAAATAAGCTCCCCTTTCGGAGAGCTTATCGTTAACATCAGTAATTCGAGAATTAAAGTTCTGCAAAGTACTTGATTGTTCTTACCATCTGAGATGTGTAAGAGTTTTCGTTGTCGTACCAGGAAACAACCTGTACTTCGTAAAGATCATCAGCGATCTTAGCTACCATTGTCTGTGTAGCATCAAAGAGTGAGCCGTATGTCATACCGATAACGTCGGAAGATACGATCTGTTCTTCGTTGTAGCCGTAGGAAGCAGAAGCAGCAGCCTTCATAGCAGCGTTGATGCCTTCCTTAGTAACGTCTGTACCCTTAACTACAGCTGTAAGGATTGTTGTAGAACCTGTAGGAACAGGAACTCTCTGTGCAGAACCGATGAGCTTGCCGTTGAGTTCAGGAATTACAAGACCGATAGCCTTAGCAGCACCTGTAGAGTTAGGAACGATGTTAGCAGCACCAGCTCTTGCTCTTCTGAGGTCACCCTTTCTGTGAGGACCGTCGAGGATCATCTGGTCGCCTGTGTAAGCGTGGATTGTGCTCATGATACCGCTCTGGATAGGTGCATAATCGTTAAGAGCCTTAGCCATAGGAGCGAGGCAGTTTGTTGTGCAGGATGCAGCAGAAATGATTGTGTCATCCTTTGTAAGTGTGTTCTCGTTAACGGAGAATACGATTGTAGGAAGATCGTTACCTGCAGGAGCAGAAATTACAACCTTCTTAGCGCCGGCAGTGATGTGAGCCTGTGACTTTTCCTTAGAGCAGTAGAAACCTGTGCATTCGAGAACTACGTCTACATCAAGAGCCTTCCAAGGAAGATCAGCAGCATTAGCCATAGCATAAATCTTAAGTGTCTTGCCGTCAACTGTGATTGTACCAGCTTCGTCATCTGCAGATACTGTGTGAAGGTTTTCACCCATCTTACCACAGTAACCACCCTGTGCTGTATCATACTTTAAAAGATGAGCAAGCATTGAGGGCTTTGTAAGGTCGTTGATTGCAACTACCTCATAACCTTCTGCACCAAACATCTGTCTGAATGCAAGACGACCGATACGGCCAAAACCATTAATAGCAACTTTTACGGACATTGGAATATTCCTCCTAAAATTTTTTAATTTGCGCTGACGTAAGTCACCGCTAATTTTTACCCTTTTATTATACTAAATTTTTAAAATTTTATCAAGTGGTTTGACAAAAAAATATCAAAAAATACGATTTAAATAATGTAAACTTTTAATGTCGTTTTTTGTGCAAATTGTACAAGCTATTGAAATTTATCTTTTTTTATGATAGAATAAAAAAGTCAGGGGGTTATTTATGAAGCTATATATTACTGATTTAGATGGTACTTTTCTTGATCATAAAGCAGAAGTGCCAAGACTTACAGAGGCTGTGATAAATCGAGAAATAAAGAACGGCGTCAATTTTACTTATGCTACTGCCCGTTCTATATATTCGGCTGAGCCTATAATGAAAAATATAGATATAACTTTACCTGTAATTACACAGAATGGTACTTTTATAGTAGATCCAATAACCAAAAAACAACTTGTAACTCACTATTTTAGTGATAAATCAAGAGAATTTCTTATAGATTTTTTTGATGAACATAAAGAATCGCTACTAGTTTATGCGTATTTTGATGGTGAAGAGCATGTAAGCTGGCTTACTTCCAATATAAATAAGGGTGTAGCAAGATACATAAAGGATCGCGAGGGTGATAAACGCCTCAGACCTTGTGATAACTACTCTTCCCTTTTTGATGGTGAAATATACTACGTTACCCTTATAATGCCTGAAATGTCAAAAGAAGAGCTGGATTTATATTTTGACAATAAAAATGGATTTGCAAGAAATTATCAACCTGATACATACGATACAGAGGAATACTGGTACGAGATATACAGAGAGGATGTTTCTAAAGCAAATGCTGTACTGGAACTAAAAAAACTTCTAAACGCCGATGAAATAATCTGCTTTGGTGATAACGTAAACGACATTTCAATGTTTGACATAGCTGACAGATGTTATGCCGTAAGTAACGCAGTAGATGAGCTTAAAGCAAAAGCTACAGGAGTAATAAGGAGTAATAACCAAAGCGGTGTCCCCTTATTTGTAGCGGAAGAAAATGCTGTATTGTGGCGATATGACAAAAAGCCCCTGTATGATACTCCAGATGATGAATTATTTGCAGATTGTATAGCAAAATCCGAAACAGAGCTTTCACCCGACGGTATAGGTACACTTAACGAAAAACAGATACATTCTGTGCTTAAAAGCTACTTTGCCTCTTCCCTTTTTGATAAAGAAATTAAAATTGGTAATTACTATGCCGATCTGGTAACGGAAACAGGCATTGTTGAAATACAGACGCAAAATTTTAAAAAGCTGATTCCAAAGCTTGGCGTATTCCTGCAAGCTTCCCACGTTACTGTAGTCTATCCTTTTCATAAAAGAACAAGACTTAATTATTTTGATAAAAAAACAGGTGAGCTTATTAAATCGGGTAATTTTGTTACCCATAAAGATATGACCGATTTTTTTATAGAGCTTTACCGCATAAAGCAATATCTTAACAATAAAAATCTGACTATATGTATTGCAAAGCTGGAGGTAGAAAATTTCCGCTATACCGCAAAGGATATGAAAAGAAGGAAAACAGACCTTAAAAAGACAGTTCCCACAAAACTGGCTGAGCTTATTTACCTTGAAGAGCCTGAAAGCTATCGTATCTTTTTACCCGAGGGCTTACCTGAAATATTTACGAAAAAGCAATTTCAGAAGCTCTGCCGTATAAGTGAAAGCTCTATCCTTATAGAAATACTGAAATATATGGGGATAATAGATTTTTACGGCAAGCGTGGAAATGAGTATATTTACTGTATAAAATAAAGAAAATCAGCCGCCAAATTGAAATAGGCGGCTTTTTTTCAAAAAATTATTAAAAGAATGGGACAAAAAGGTAAAGAACTTTGTATTGTATTCAGATAGATAAGGAGGAATAATTATGGTACCATTTTCTTCTTCAGATAATTTCGAGGAAATTTACGAAAGAAATGTAGAAACGATCTATCGTATCTGCTATATTTATCTGAAAAACGTTCAGGACACGCAGGATGCGGTTCAGGATACATTTTTAAAGCTGATTGAAAAAAACGTCACGTTTTCTTCAGAAGAACACGAAAAATACTGGCTTATAAAGGTCAGCGTCAACATCTGCAAAAATATGCTTTCCCATTGGAGCAGAAAAAACGTTGAAATTGAAAAAGCCAACGTACCTTCTATAAGTAAGGAAACAGATGACATCATCGAAGAAATCTCAAAATTACCCGAAAAGCTTAAAATCGTTGTTTATCTTCATTATTACGACGGATATACAAGCGAAGAAATCGGAAAAATGCTACATATCACAGCTTCAGCGGTAAGAAACAGATTACAGCGAGCCAAAGCTATGCTGAAAAACATCATTGATGAAGAAAGGAAGGGTTAATATGTCGATCAAAAAAGCATTTGATGAAATTACACCTACAAGCATTCAGAAAACTGAAATGCTAAGCAAAGTCAAAGCTGGGACAGATACCGCATTGATAAAGCAACGTCGTAACATATTCATAAATCGTTTATGTATCGTCGGTGCCGCTTGTTTATCTGTTTTTGTTTGTGTTGTTGCGCTTTCTGTTTTCATAAACAGCACAGGTAAACCGATATCTATCAGCGGAGATAGAAATTCTATGATAGGTCTTAACAGCAATATAAATGATTCAGGCTCATACGCTGATCCTGCATTCCCTTCAGATAAATCAAGCAAAGCAGAGGAAACTTCATCGAGTATTCACGAAATTGATTCATCTATCGAATCGGTTTCATCATCAGCTCCCGAAACTACAACTACAGAAAATTCAGAAACCAAGCCACCTGAAACAATTGTTACAGACCCTCCTGCTCCTGTAATAGAATATGCAGAAAATATAACGCTCAAATTTATCGGAGATGCCTCATTCACACAAAGAGGAATACTTTATCTTATTGCTGTAGATGAAAATTTTCCTGATAATGATGAGATTCTGGATATGACAGGCAAAATACCCGCCGAAGAATTTTATATAAATACCGAGCAGGACGGAACAAAGCTTCTTGAAAGTCTTCAGTGTGGGGTTTATGTAGTAACAGGACCTTTATTCAGTCCCACAAGCGCATCAGGATATACTACTGTAAAAATCGAAGCAGATATGAGCGGTACTACTGTAGAAATCGATCTTAATACACCCAACGTTCCCCTTAACAAGGTCAACGACGGACAGAACAGCAACGCTACACTCAGAGATCTCACAGATGCCGAAGAACAAGCCATTAACAAAATATTGGGAGAAGAAATAACGTATAATGGCAAAAAATACATTCCCGTTGATACAGTATATGGTGCATCTGATTATGAAACATTGGAAGTAGCCAGAGAATATCTCAGCGGCTACACATTTAACGATGAATTAGTGCCTAACTTCAGAATAATAACAGAAACACTTCTTAATCAAGAGCAAAGAGAAGGACTCGATGTAAAGCTTTATTCAATCAAGAAATCCACTGAAAGTTGGTATGGCGAAGAGCTGTATTATATGCTTATTAACGATAAATTATATGACAGCGAAGAGTTCAGTAAAATTGCTTTATTAAGAAAAGTTGATATTCCGAATATTAACAACAATACCAATGATTCGTTCTTCTATAAAATATATATCGATGCAGAAATTATCGGCGATTGTACGGAAATATACACAGGAGATGTGATGCGTTCATCGTTCACAGCAGCATACTATGATATTGAAACGGCATCAGCGTTGCTTAAAACCGAAAACGGAGAAATGATAACCAATAAAAAGGTGATTTTCCGTTACGTTAATGGTATAGAATATTACAATTACGTTGTAAATAACGAAAAGCCCCATCTGAAAGGATTTAATCATTGCCTTGCTATGGATGTAGATAGTAGTGGCAATATGACAATGGCAGAGTATTATCATTATGCAATGAGCGGTTTTTATCTCGGTGTGCTTACACGGGAGGATGCTATAAAAATGGGTGGCTATCCAATTTATCGTGTTGGCGAAAATAACTTTTTTGAATATATGCTGACAATACCATACGAGCAGTTTCCTGACTTATGTGATGATCTTTCAGAAACTGATAAATACGAACTTGCATATAATGGGGATTATGAATACCCAAATGCTGAATAAATTATAAAAATAAGGCAGACCTACCATTTCGGTAAGTCTGCCTTTAAAAATATTTAGTTGATTTTATTGCAAAATTCTATAATTTCTTTTTCTTTCTGCTGTGCGTCTTGCTTGTTTTCTATCGAACATAAACCTAAACTTCCGCAACATTCTATTTCCAGATGTCCATAGAAATGTTCTATACTAGAAATAACTCTTTCACATTCCTTCATGTTTGGTCCTGTTCTGATAGCTATAGAATAACCCTTTTTTCCATTACTGATTGTAGCGTAAGGTTCGTGGGTGTTGCACCAAGGAGTACATCTATCGATAAAAACTTTAAACTGTCCGGGTATATCTGCCCAATAAGATGGTGCTACTGAAATAATAACATCCGCCCATTCATAAAGAGCTATTATCTTGTTTACTTCATCATTTATAATGCATTTTGCGGTTTTGTGACAGCTTCTGCATCCTTTACAATAGGATATGTTAAAATCATCAATACAAACGGTTTTTACATTATCAGATTTAAAATATTCGGATACGATTTTGGTTATTTCTGCAGTCGCACCATTTCTGACAGGACTACAATTCATTACAAGTATTTTCATTTAACACACTCCTTCACCATCACGTCATAACAAAGATAATCACCATTATCGGTAAGAATCTTGTTATAGCTTATTTCCTTATACCCTCTTTTAAGATAAATGCTTTTTGCAGGTAACGAAGCATCTATAACGATTTCGCTGTACTCTTCCCTTATCTTATTTTCTGCAAAATCCAGCAGTTCCCTGCCATAGCCCTTTTTCTGATGCTGTGGCGATACGAATAACCGCAATATTTCGTTATCTCTTATAGTTACAGTTCCTACTATCTCATCATCTGTAACGCAAAGAAAAACTATTTTATTCTCTATATCCTTTTCTATTCTTTCCCTGCTGTGATGCTTTTTGAAGAAATCCACCGCACCTGCAGGATAATAGCTGGGATAAACCGCATCAATAGTTTGCTGGGTTATATCAAAAACTATATCTGCATCCTTTAACGTAGCGAGCTTTATCAAAATATCACCCCTTCAGATATTTAACCGCAATCTGTGTTCTGTGTTCAAGTCCTGTTTTTTCCAGTATAACGCTTATATAATTTCTTACAGTACCGTTGGATAAAAACAGCTTATCGGCAATCTCCTGATTGGAAAGTCCTTCGGCAATCAGCTTTACCACGTCAAGCTCCCTTTCGGATAAAAGTTCAAAAATGGCGCTGCTTCCTGAATTCTTTACCGCTGATTCTCTGATATACTGCAGTATATCCTCCTGAAATACGGTTCCTCCCGTATATACAGTTCTTATAGCATTGAAAATACCGTCTGTAGGGGTATTCTTTAGTATGTAACCGCTGACGCCTGCTTTAAGTGCTCTGTATATAAGCTCCTGTTCATCAAAGGTGGTTAATAAAAGAGGTTTGCAGAGATTTTCTTTAAGCATTATTTCTGCGGCTTCGATTCCGTCCATTTCAGGCATTCGGATATCAAGAAGTGCAATATCTATTTCGTTTTCTCTGCAGAGCTTTACAGCTTCTTTTCCGTTACTGCCTATACCGACTATCTCAAAATCAGGCTGTGAGGAAATTATCAGCTTCAGCCCCTCTCTTATAAGTGCATCATCATCACAAAGTATCAGTTTCATAATAAAAAAACTCTCCCTTAAATTTTAAAAAGATTAACCGTGTGGAATCCGTCATCTCTTTGTAAAAACAGACATTTTCCGTTTGCCTGCTCCGTTCTTTCTTCTATTGCGGTAAGTCCCATCCCCTTGACAAACTTACCTGTATTTTTGCCGTTATCGTAAAATTCAGCTCTCACCAGCTTGTTCATAACCGCTATTTTTAGTGAAAAAATATTGCTATCCGAGTGCTTCAGGGTATTTGTTATACATTCAGTAAGGTTATCCTTTATGCATTTCCATACGGTAAAGGGTATAGAATCGGTATCGCCCTCTATATAAATATTGGTTTCAAAATTATATTCAGCCTTGGTTTTGTCAAGTATTTCCCTTATTTCAGCTATACCCACAGATTTCACGTCAGGTCTTTCCTGGCGTAGTGATGTTCTGATAGAGTCAACACCGCTACGTAGATTTTCAGTAGCTGTTTCTATACATTTTTCCGCTTGCTCGGGATTTGTCTTTATATTGAGTCTGGCGGCTTCAAGAAGAAGTATACTGCCCGAAATCCCGTGACCTAACTGATCGTGTATTCTGACGGAAAAACGGCTTCTTTCCTCAAGGGCGGCAGTATCCTTTACCGTCTTGGTATAGGCTACAAGGTTATTTATCTTTTCCTTTTGTGCGGCTATTTCTTTTCTGCTTTCACGAAGAGCATCCCTGGTATTTTCAAGAATTGTAAATACCACTCTTGAAAAGATAAGAAATCCGCATAAGATAACCGATATAATAATATCAATAGGCTTCGGTGACAGGATAAATAAAAGTATAGCAACAATAACACCCGATAAATGATAGAAATACTTCCCTTCTGTGATAAGCTCAATTATTTCTATTACAGTAAAAAGCATAACGTATATGTAGCTGTTGATACCTGTTATGAATATAAAAAGAAGTGATAATGCATTCAGAACAAGTGTCAGCTTCTTGTACGGTTTCTTTCTCGACATAAGCAGATAGTCGGTCAGAAAAAAGCAGGAAAAGGCGAGCACGGGTATAACCGTATCGCCTGACATCATTTTATCCGATATTGTAACAAGTGTTGCCGCAACAAGTGATATTACCTTTGCAAGCAGGTAAAATAACGGTAAAGACATCGTTTCTCCTTTTTACTTTGCTCTCTTTGAGAATATAACCGCAGAAGCGAGGAATAAAAGCACTGTATATAGAGCAAGTACTGTTATGTTTATAAGAGGATTTGCCGTGCTTCCGCCAACTAAATCCGTAAACCAGAACTGAGGCGTCAGCATTGAGAGGTACTTGAGAGGACCGGCACTTTCCGTAATCGGGAAGAATGCACCGCCAAGTATCGATCCAAGACCTGCTATACAACCTGAAAGCATAAATATTGTTGACTTTTCGTTTACAAGTAATGCTATAAAGATTGCAAGCGCTGTGGAAATAAGCGCAAAGAGTATATTTGCAACAAGAACGTAAGGAATATTGAAGGTTATTTCTGCGCCTGAAATGATAAGGAATAACAATACCGGCAACATTACAAGAAGAGATGAGATAGAAGATGCCATTGATGTTCCTATAATGTACTGCATACCCGTTACAGAGGAGGCTCTCATTCTGTTATAGGTACCGTAGGTCTTGTCGTCCATTACTGCAAGCGTTACAAAGATGCCCACACCATAAACAAGCATTGTAAGAAAGCCTGATGAGAAGTAGTAGCCCGCCTGCACGTAAACCGCTTCCCTTGAAGAAACAACCGCACTTTCTGTTGTAAGCGCCGCACCATCCTCAGTGGATAATATCTTTAAAAGTGCATCCTTATCACCTTTTGCGGCTACAGAAGCTGTTTCGGCACTACGCATAAAGCCATCGATATAAACGCTTACATAAGCGGCATTTTCATAGTCGTCAAGAGTTGTACTGGTAATCTTTTTGATGTTACCGTCAAGTATGCTTTGCTGAAAGCCTTCAGGTATCTCTATTATAGCAGAAATATCAGTATTTATCAACATATCGTTATATTTTTCTATTGTTGCTTCTTCTGCGATATTCATATTTACTTTTTCATTGAAGTAATTCTTTATGCATTCCGAAAGCTCTGATTTGTCACTGTCGATTACAGCAATATCAATCTTTTCGTCTGCCATAAAAGCATCTGCAGTTCCTCTTCCTGGAAAATATAAAGCTACTCCTGCAATACCGCATATAAGAGCTAATATTATAGCTATTTTAAGCCTGCGGAGCGTTCCGCAGAAGATTTTAACTATATTGTTCATATTTATTTCCTTTCAGTTAAACTGCTTTTTTCTTTGCGAACACAGCCGCACCGATTACAGTAAGTATTACGAATATTGCAAGGCTTACAAGAGTAACAACTATCGCACCCGATCCGTCACCGAATAACGTGAGATCAAATGCCGCCTGCTGAATAAGATACGGAGGAAGACTTGTGCTGTAGCCTTCTATGAATATCTCCTTTGAGAATGTGCCTGAGAAGAAGAGCATCTGCCAGCATATAGGCATTAAGACTGACGCCGCAGGAATTTTCATAACAAGCCCTGCCACAGTACCTAAAGCTGTAGCGGCAAGCGAAACGGACAATAGCATTACTACAAGAAGAATATTACCAAGTATATCAGAGCAATAATTCGCTCCAAAGAATACTACTGCAAAAATCATCGTAGCGCCTACGGTAATTACCGACGTAGGTATAGAGCCTATCACCTTTCCGAAGAATACTGAAAGCTTTGGTGTTGTGGTTAAAAGAAGTCTTGAATAGGTATTCGCATTCTTTTCTTCCTTGAGCACTTCGCTCTGACCTGTGATACCGCTCATAAATATCATCATTACGATAACGGAAACTGCATAATAATCGATCATACTTCTTGTAACGCCAAGACCATTCTGCTCAACATAGGACGTTTCGGAGATATCCTTGCTGATAACCTCCTGCAAGGCTGAAGGATTCACCATTGCGATATTCTTGTAAGTATCAGCCATCGTATTATAGGAGCCGAGCATGGATTTAAGCGCTCTGTTGATTGTATCGTTATCACCGGTAAACATTTTAATATCACTGCCGTGAAGCTCTATATAGGCGTTTATTTCGCCCTTGTCGGCAAGTGATAAGGCGTTTTCCTTATCTGACGTTTCTTCTGCCTTTACCATATCAATTCCTGTGATAAAGCTTTCAAAGGCTTCAGCGTTGTACTCGTCAGTATCGGAAAGATTGTACTGTATTTTTATATCTCCGATACTGTGATCTGATATGTCAAGGCTCTGAAGCATTGTTCCGAGAACATAAATCAGAAGACACGGGAAAAATACCGTCATAAAGACTGCAACAGGACTTCTGAAATAGCCTTTCATTTCTTTTATTGCTACTTTAAGCATAATTTTATCCTTTCAATTCTTTATCTGATATCGTGACCTGTAAGAGCAAGGAACACCGCATCGAGGTCGGGAGTCTCGCAATTTACGGATGTAAGCGGTAAACCGAATTTTCTTATTTCGTCTATGATATATGTGAAATCATTTTCTGTAAGCTTTACATCTATCTTTATTACGTTTTCATCAACACTGGCGCCGTTTACACCGGGTAAAGCAGAAAGTGTGGTGGTGAGCTTATTTATATCAAAATCGGCTGACCACTTTGTCTTCACTCTTATTGTTCTGCAATCGGTAATCATAGAAACAAGCTCCTGCTCCGTACCACTTGCAACAAGCTGTCCGTGGTCAATAATCGCTATTCTGTCACAGATTGTTTCAACCTCATGCATATAATGGGATGTGTAAATAACTGTAGCGCCCTTTTCTTTTAAGGTAAGTATAGAGTTCATTATATGTTCTCTTGACTGGGCGTCAACGCCTACTGTAGGCTCATCCATAACTATAAGCTTAGGGTGATGTGCTATTCCGCAGGCAATATTCAGTCTTCTTTTCATACCGCCTGACATTTTCTTAGGCTTTAAGTCTGCCTTGTCGGCAAGTCCCGTAAACTGTAACGCTTTCATTGCGCTCTCGTGAAGTTCTTTGCCTTTCAGTCCGTAGAGCGATGCAAAGAACTTTACGTTTTCAAGTGCTGTAAGATAAGGATAAAGTGCAATTTCCTGAGGAACAACGCCCACAAGTCCACGAATTTGTGAGCAATTTTTGATAATGTCAAAACCGTTGATTTTGACGCTTCCGCCATTAAAATCGTCAAGAGTGGTTATAACGTTTATAGTGGTTGATTTTCCTGCGCCGTTGGGACCGATAAGACCAAATATCTCGCCTTCTTCTACCTCAAAGCTGAGATTATCAACCGCACAGAATTCTCCGTAATTCTTTACAAGTTTTTTCACTTCTACAAAAGCCATAGTAAATTTCCTTTCTCAATTTCCTTTCGGGTTTCTGTCATTATTTTAACATAAAAATCTGTCTTTGTGTAGTTACAATTGAAATAACTTTGATATGACAAATGTAATATCCTTTTATGAAAAAAGCAAAAGCCAAGGGATACACCCCTGGCTTTCTACTCGATATTAACCCTATGCCTTAAAATCAAACGGATGTTTTTCAGCAGGTGCGGCAGTAGGTACGTAGTCTTCAAACGCATCCTCCTGCTTTTTGCCAAAATCAAGTCTGTCTATTTTAAGCGCTTCATCGTTATTTTTTCCTATTTTAATGCGGTCCTTCGAGCTCTCATCGTTTTTACCTGTGATAAGAGCTATAAGCTCCTCTACCGTAGAAGCTTTGACAAGGCGTTCCTTGAACTCTGCCTTTTCCTTCTTTTCGGCTTCCTCAGCCTTCTTCTCTCTGGACTTTTCTCTCGCCTGCTCTACTCTTTCGTCTTTTTTCAGACCTTCTTTAAGCAGTGCGTAGTAGGATACTTTTCCTTCACTATCAACGCTGATGCCATAGCTTTCTACCTTGTCAGCATCTTCACCGAGTTTTTCCTTGATATCAGACAAATCGGTGATAGCGTTTTCTATAATACCTTCAAATTTTGCTCTTTCTTCTTCATCCGTTGCCATTTTTTCAATGGTTTCAGGAGTGATAACACAGTTATACTCACCCTTGCCGCCTGAAAGATGCTTCTGTGCCTCTTCGTCAGAGTCAAAGTCAGCAACTATGAAATCAACGTTCTTATACTTTTCTCTTAATTCGCTGAGATACTTCTGCGCCGTTTCGCTGAGCTGTACAGTTGTTTCTTCCTTCTTTTCGGTTTTCTGAGGCTTGTTTATTTTGAGCTTTTCATAAACGTTTGTTGCCTTTGTGCCGTTATTAACCTGATTTATCATTTTGCCGACCATCCTTTCAAGCAATGAAGAAATATTCCTTCTTGATATTATATCGGCAGTAAAACGTAAAAGTTTAGCGTATATATAAATGTGTCCTTTTTATGCTTTATATCCCCTGCTGTCAGACTCTGTCAGAAGCATTGCCACAGTTTCGTTGTTACTGCGCTGGATATACTGAAGCTTTGACTGTATATCAGCATTCGCAGAGGAACATAAAATTTCGGAATACTTTAATGAAAGCTCCTTCTCGTCAGAAATAAGTCCCCCAAAAATACTTTTTTCCATATAATAACCCATAAATTTACCCCTTTATAAATTCTTCAAGCAACGTGTACTGGTTTTTATGAGCTGCAGCACATCTCTGTAATTTGTCTTTAAGCTGTGGATCAGTTACAATTTTGCTGTATTCTTCATATTTATAGTAAATATTTTTTTCACAATCTATTATTTCAGACAGACTATTGAGCTCTGATAGGGTGAAGTTAGCCATAGTTTTATAGTATCCTTTACTTTTTTATTGTTTTTCATTGAAATTCGCAAATATTATTTGATTTTTCATTCAGAATATGCTATAATTTTTATGTTTAAAATTTTTCAAAGGAAATGAGGACAACAGCTTGTCAAACAGTGAATATTTAAGCAATATCCGAAACTTTTGTATCATCGCACATATAGATCACGGCAAATCTACTCTGGCTGACAGAATCTTAGAGCAGACCGAAACAGTAGCTCACAGAGAGATGGAAGAACAGATACTTGATAATATGGAGCTTGAAAGAGAGCGTGGTATCACAATCAAGGCTCGTGCTGTAAGGCTCAATTACAAGGCTGACGACGGAAATTTATACGTTTTCAACCTTATTGATACTCCAGGTCACGTTGACTTCAACTACGAGGTATCCCGTTCCTTAAACGCTTGTGAAGGCGCTATACTCATTGTAGATGCATCTCAGGGTATTGAGGCGCAGACACTTGCTAATACCTATCTTGCTATTGAGCAGAATCTTGAGGTTGTTCCCGTTATCAACAAGATAGACCTCCCCTCTGCCCAGCCTGACGTGGTAAAGGAAGAAATTGAGAACGTAATAGGCATCCCGGCAGACGAAGCTCCGCTTATTTCTGCAAAGATGGGCATAAATATAAAGGACGTTATGGAACAGATAGTAAAATACGTTCCTGCGCCCAAGGGTAATCCCGACGAAAAGCTGAAGGCACTTATTTTCGACAGCTATTACGATTCATATAAAGGTGTTATCGTACACGTAAGAGTCAAAGAAGGTACTCTTCGTGTGGGTGATAAAATAAGAATGATGGCAACCGGCGCAACCTTTGACGTTGTAGAGCTTGGATATATGGGTGCAAAAACTCTTGAATCCGCAAACGAGCTTCGTGCAGGTGAAGTTGGATATATTGCCGCATCCATTAAATCAATCGGCGATACAAAGGTCGGTGATACAGTAACTATCGCTGACAATCCCGCAGACGAGCCTCTTGAAGGTTATAGGAACGTAAACCCGATGGTATTCAGCGGTATTTATCCCGCCGATGGCGCAAAGTACGTGGATTTAAGAGAGGCGCTTGAAAAGCTTCAGCTTAACGACGCTTCCCTTACCTTTGAGCCTGAAACGTCTATAGCTCTCGGCTTCGGCTTCAGATGCGGCTTCTTAGGACTTCTCCATATGGAAATTATTCAGGAAAGACTTGAAAGAGAGTACAATCTTGACCTGATTACAACCGCTCCCTCGGTTGTTTACAAAATCACAAAGACAGACGGAGAAACAGTATATATCGATAACCCCACAAATTATCCCGACGTTTCAGAAATTGAAATTGCCGAAGAGCCTATGGTAAAGGCAAATATCTATACTCCTTCCGAATACGTAGGTAATATTATGGATCTCTGTCAGGAAAGAAGAGGCATATTCAAGGATATGAAATATCTTGACTTAAACAGAGTTGAGCTTCATTACAATCTGCCTCTTAATGAAATAGTGTACGACTTCTTTGATGCATTAAAATCAAGAACAAAGGGATATGCAAGCTACGATTACGAGGTTTCGGGCTTTGTTCCTTCAAAGCTTGTAAAGCTCGATATTCTGCTTAACGGCGATATCGTCGACGCTCTTTCCTTTATCGTTCACGCTGATAAGGCGTATTCAAGGGCAAGAAAAATCGCAGAAAAGCTGAAGGATAATATCCCAAGACAGTTATTTGAAGTTCCTATTCAGGCGGCAGTCGGCGGTAAGATAATCGCCCGTGAAACCGTAAAGGCTATGAGAAAGGACGTACTTGCCAAGTGCTACGGCGGTGATATTACCCGTAAGAAAAAGCTTCTTGAAAAACAGAAGGAAGGTAAAAAACGTATGCGCCAGCTTGGTAGCGTAGAAGTTCCTCAGGAAGCGTTTATGGCGGTATTAAAGCTCGATGAATAAGCCTACAGGACTTTATATCCATATCCCCTTTTGTAAGTCGAAATGTCCCTACTGCGACTTTTATTCCCTTGCGAATGCAGATGAATATAAGAAAGAATATAAAAAAGCGGTTATAAGAAATCTTGACTATTATTCTGATATAACCTTTGATACTGTTTATTTCGGTGGCGGAACGCCCATACTATTATGGCGTGAGATATGCGGAATTTTAGACAGTATCGGTGACAGAATCACGAATAATGCGGAAATAACCATCGAAGCAAACCCGTGCAGTACCGATTTCAACGCACTTTGTTCATTAAAACAAAGCGGCGTGAACAGAATATCCTTTGGCCTTCAGAGTGGAGTTGACGATGAGCTTAAAGCTCTCGGCAGACGGCATAGCAGTAAATCAGGACTTGAGGCTGTTTTAGCCGCAGAAAAAGCAGGCTTTAAAAACGTATCAGCTGATATTATGCTCGGAATCCCATTCCAGACTGAAAAAAGTCTTAAAGAATCCCTTTCTTATCTGACCGATATGCCAATCAGCCACATTTCGGCGTATATGCTGAAAATCGAACCCGGTACACCCTTCGCCCAAAAAATGGTTGCTCCTGCCAATGATGAACAGATGTCCGAATTCTATTTAAAGGCTGTCAGCCACTTTCAGCAGAATGGTTATTTTCAGTACGAGATAAGCAATTTTTCTTTAAAAGGCTACGAAAGCAGGCATAATTTAAAATACTGGAACTGCGAAGAATATATAGGAATAGGTCCCTCGGCACATTCTTATTATAACGGCAAACGTTTTTCGGTAGACAGAAATCTTCACGGATTTATCGGTAGTCCCCTTCAGGAAACCATCGTAACAGATGATAATCCCGGTGGCTATGATGAATGGGCAATGCTGAAATTAAGACTTTCCGAAGGAATTGATTTTAAAACGGCAAAGTCAAGATATAATATAGGTAAAGAACAGATTCTCAGTCGTTGCAGGCTTATTCCAAAGGAATATTTAGAAATAACAGATACGGGAATAAGACTTACAACCAAAGGATTTTTGGTATCAAATGCTATTATCGGCATTATTTCAGATATATAACGGAGGTAAATATGAATAAGGAAATGTTAAAGCAGGACATTATATCAAATCTTTCTGAAAAATATGACGTTACTGCAGATAAGGCTGAAAGCTATCAGCTTCACGATGCACTTTCAAAGGCGGTTATGAAGCAGATTTCAACTGACTGGAAGTTAAGCAGAAAGGCACATATTGATACAAGAAGAGCCTGCTATTTTTCAATGGAATTTTTAGTAGGCAGAGCCATATATAACAATCTTCTCTGTCTTGGAATCGAAAACGATGTAAACGAGGTTTTAAATTCTCTCGGTGCTGACGTAAAGGCTATGGAGGATATCGAAGACGCCGCTTTAGGTAACGGTGGTCTTGGAAGACTTGCGGCATGCTTTTTGGACAGTGCGGCTACTCTTTCTCTTCCCCTTGACGGCTACGGAATCCGCTATAAATACGGTCTTTTCAAGCAGTCTATAGTTGACGGCTTCCAGAAAGAAGAGGCTGACGATTGGACAAAGTATGGTGATGCATGGAGCAAAAGATGTGAAGCAGAGGCTGTTGATATTTCCTTTGCAGATCAGACGGTGAGAGCCGTTCCTTACGATATGCCCGTTATCGGCTACGATACAAAGAATATCGGCACGTTAAGACTCTGGCAGGCTGAACCTGTCAAGAAATTCGACTTTATCCTTTTCAATAATCAGGATTATATCAAAGCAAGCGCTGAACAGATAAAGGCAGAGGATATCTCTCGTGTGCTTTATCCCAACGATGATACAAGAGAAGGAAAGATTTTACGCTTTAAGCAGCAGTATTTCTTCTGCGCCGCTTCCCTTTCCGACATTGTAAAGAAATACAAGGCGCAGGGCAATGATATAAGAAAGTTCTACGAAAAGGTTTCTATCCAGCTCAACGATACACACCCCGTAATTTCTATCCCCGAGCTTATCAGAATACTTGTGGACACAGAAGGGCTTACCTTCGCTGAAGCTCTCGAAATAGCTAAAAAGACCTTCAATTACACCAACCACACAGTAATGGCAGAGGCTATGGAAAAATGGAGTATAGACATCGTAAGCGAGGTGCTTCCCAGAATCTACGAAATCATCTTACAGATAAACGAAGCCTTTATTGCTGATATGTATGGCAGGAAGCTTTCCAGAGCGAAAATTGACAGCATGAAGATGATAGCAGGCGGCGTAGTTCATATGGCAAGAATGGCTGTTTACTGCTCATCCTACACAAACGGCGTTGCAAGACTTCATACCGAAATCTTAAAGGATGACGTGTTAAAGGATTGGTACGAGCTTTATCCCGAGCGTTTCCAGAACAAGACAAACGGTATTACTCCCCGCCGCTGGATAGCTTTATGCAATAAGGAATTATCCGCTCTTATCACAGAACAGCTTGGCAGCGAAGAGTGGAAAAAGGATCTTACAATGCTCAGAAAATTAGAGCATCTTCGTGGCGACAACGCTATGATGCAGAGATTTTTAGATATCAAGGCTGAAAAGAAGAGACAGCTTACTGATTTCATCGAAGAAAGAGAAAATGTAAGACTTGATTCTGACAGTATTTTTGATATTCAGATAAAGAGACTGCACGAATACAAAAGACAGCTTTTAAACGCTTTCAGCATTCTTTATATCTACTACGGTATCAAGGATGGCAGTATCAAGGACTTCTACCCCACTACCTTCATTTTTGGTGCAAAGTCCGCTCCCGGCTACAGAAGAGCTAAGGCTATCATCAAGTTTATAAATGAGATTGGCAGAATCATCAACGAGGATGAGGAAGTAAACAAGCTTATAAAGGTTATATTCGTACAGAACTACAACGTTTCTTATGCTGAAAAGTTGGTTACTGCCGCTGATATTTCAGAGCAGATTTCTACCGCAGGTACAGAAGCGTCAGGTACTGGTAATATGAAGTTTATGCTCAACGGTACGGTTACACTCGGTACCTTCGACGGCGCAAATGTTGAAATCGTAGAAGAAGCAGGCGAAGATAACAACTACATCTTCGGTGCAAGAGTTGAAGAGCTTGAAAAGATTATGAAGGACTACGATCCCAGAGAGATTCTTGCTACAAATGAAAAGATAGCAAGAGTTATAAACACTCTTATCGACGGTACGGTAAGCGATGGCGGTTCAGGCGACTTCAGAGAGCTTTACTTTGCTCTTACAGACGGTGCAAGCTGGCACGTGCCCGATCACTATTACCTCATCGGCGATCTTGAAAGCTACGTAGAAGCAAAGCTGAGGGCAAACAGCGATTATAAGAATGCAAGACTCGATTTTGCAAGAAAGTGCTGGGCAAATATGTGCTTCTCAGGTAAATTCAGCTCTGACAGAACTATTGACGATTACGCAAAAGAAATCTGGAAGATTGAGCCTGTAGAGATCAAGTAAATATAAAAATCATCCGCTCCTTTAAAAAGGGGCGGATTTTTTCACCTCATCCGTCAGCTACGCCGACACCTTCTCCTCAAGGAGAAGGTTTCAGACTGAAGACAAACTCACGCACCGCAAAAATGCAAGCGTTTTGTAATAGCTTTATCTTTTAAACGAAAATTTCATTATAAAAGTTTAGGGGAGCCGCAAACGGCTCCCCTAAAGCATTTTTGCTTACTTCGTCAACTGACGCTTACCGTACCTTATGCGAACACCTTGTCGTGCGTCGTCCTGACGCACTTTGTGTGTTCGCTTTACGGCATCCTTGCCGTTCACGCCGACGGCGTCAGTTTCCTCGTCTGCGTGCGTTTTTCATCGTCTGACAGTGTGTAGACAAATGACTTTGTCTACACACTGAAACCTTCTCCTAAAGGAGAAGGTTTTTAAATATTGACAAATTTCTCCCTTTGTGTTAAAATAATGGTGCGACACAATTCAATATTTTGCTATTCGGATGGGAATGCTATTTTTACTTTCATGGTAAAAGTGCATGCTCTTTTCTTGCATTCCTGGAATAGCAGAATTGTGTCGCAGCAATCGGAGCTTTGCATTTTTCGGTGCGTGGCTTCGGCTGCGCACTTTTTAATTTTGAAAGGAATTTAAACCATGAAAAAGCACTTACATAAAGTGGTAAGCCTTTTACTTTCCGTTTCCCTGCTCTGTTCCTGCGGAACGCCTGAAGACGAATCCGTCTTGTCATCTGTTCCCGAAACAGCAGGTCAGGCTGAAAGCTCCGTTGATGAAGCTATAAGCGGGCAGGAAACAAGTATAGCTGATTCGGAAAGCAAGTCAGAGTCTACAAAGAAGCCTGAAACTGAAGAAAATTCTGTAGTTGAAACGACAACAGAAAAAGCAGAAACTACTACCACCACAACAAAAGCAACAGAAACAGAATCTACTCCAAAGCCTGAAACTACTACATCAGCCACCACAACGAAAAAGCCTGAGACTGTTGCTACACCAAAGCCCGAAACAACTACCACAACTACATCTAAGAAACCCGAAACTACAGTTACACCAAAGCCTGAAACCACCACAACAACTACTACAAAGGCACCAGAAACTACAACCATAGCCACTGAAAAGCCTGATGATACTCCGACAGGGCATTGCGAAGGGTTTAATAAATTGTGGGGGATGACGATAGCAGAGATTAACGAAAGTGAAGCGTTCAATTGCAGTCAGAATGGTGGAAATGATATAGTTGCGCATTGGAATGCATCACCTTATAAAATCAATAATAATTTTGAAATATTTAATATGATTATTCCAGATTTACAGAATAGTTGTTATAGTAATAATGTTTATTTTATATGTGAAGTAAAAGATTCTGATCAATACAGTAAAAATAATCCGATTTATAGGTTCAATTTATTAGGTGGTTGGTGGTCTGGTAATGGTGGATTTGAAGATTGCGAACATAATGTTGAAACTCAAGAAAAATGCCCTGATTTTGATATTGTATATGATAATTTAGTCAGTTTGTACGGAAAACCGAATAAATCCAGAATAGAAGGAAAATTAAAAATATATTTATGGAGCGGAACTCTTGACGGAGAAATTTTGTTAAGCAATTATACACCCGGTCTTTGGGGGGCACTTCAGTATGAATTAGTTGATTTACAAGTATTCGATTCAAATTGTAGTCTGACTAAAGATAATATCGATTATTATTTTACATTTGAAATATAAACACCACACCCCACAGACATTAAAATCTGTGGGGTGTAACTTTTTTATAACGGCTTGATCTGTGTCAGGTCAAAGGGTGTTTCCTGATATACGCAGAAATTGAGCCAGTTTGAATACATAAGACTGGCATGTCCTCTCCAGCAGAAAGGAGGAACTAAATTAGGATTATCATCTGGGAAATAATTATAGGGTACGTCTATCGGTAGTCCCTTGTCCACGTCTCTCATATACTCACTCTTGAGTGTATCTCTGTCATATTCAGCGTGACCGGTAATAAATATCTGTCTGTTTGTGCTGTCAGCTATTATGTATGCTCCTGAAATATCAGAATATGCCAGCATTTTAAGCTCGGGGCAATTCTGTATATCTTCAATGCTCACCTCTGTATAACGGGAATGAGGCACCATAAAGATATCATCAAAGCCCTTTAATAATGGATGATTTTCTACACAGAGCTTATGAGGGAAAATACCGAACATCTTTCTGTCAAGCACTCTCTTCTGGAGTCCATAGTGATAATAAAGTCCTGCAAATGCCGCCCAGCAGATATGCACCGTACTGAAGGAATGGGACTTACTCCATTCCATAATATCGCATAATTCCTTCCAGTAGTTTACCGATTCAAAGTCAAGAAGCTCTACAGGTGCGCCCGTTATGATAGTAGCATCAAAATACTGATCCTTTATCTCGTTGAAGGTAGTGTAGAAGTTTATCAGATGCTCCTGAGAGGTATTCTTGGGATTATGGGTTTCTGTCTTTATAAGAGTAATATCTACCTGAAGAGGTGTGTTACTGAGAAGTCTTAAAAGCTGAGTTTCAGTAACTATCTTTGTAGGCATAAGATTGACTATCGCCACTTTAAGTGGTCTTATATCCTGCTTTGCCGCCTTTTCATCGGACATTACAAAGATCTTTTCATTTACAAGCGTAGAAAACGCAGGCAGATTATTTGGTATATTTATCGGCATTTCTGTCTTACCTTTCTTTTTGTATTCCTTTTGTTCTTTTTTATCTCATAACAATGAATTATTTTATCATAAATCGTCATAAAAATCAATAGCTTTACAGAAAAATGAAAATTCCCTGCTTATTGCTCGTTGCTTTCTGCATAATATCTGTAGGAATTTATTGTTACTATCTGCGGCTTTACAGCGGATAATTCCGCTTCTCTGACATCTACGAGCTTAAAGTCGTTCTTTTCTATAACACGGTTGCTTCCTGTATTATCCTTTACGGCTTCTACAATGATTTCTTTATATCCGTCGTTAACAAGCTGATTTACAACTGCTTCAAGTGCTTCTGTCATATATCCGTTGTTCCAATATGCTTTGCCTATGCAATATCCGATGACGGGTTTTCCGTGGTGATATCCAACAACGTCAATCATACCCATAAGCTCGTTATCAGATTTTCGCTCTATGCCGTATCGGTAGCAATTCTCATTTTTATAATCCTTCAGCCAGAAATCAACTACGGCTCTTGTGACGTCAGGACTCTGATGCGGCTTCCAGGTGACAAATTTGGCAACCTCAGGATCGCTTGCCCATCTGCTATATATGATATCGGCATCACTTGCTGTAATATACCTTAAATTCAGCCGCTTTGTCTGAAGCTCCTTCACCTGCTACACCGCCTTTCAAAAACTATCCTAATTCAGCTACCGTAACACCCATATCACCTTCGCCGTAAGTACCGTCACGGAAGGTCTTTACGTGGGGGTTACGTCTTAAAAATTGTTGTACTGCGCTTCTTAAAGTGCCAGTACCCTTGCCGTGAATTATAGTGATTACAGATATACCGCTCATAAGACAGCTATCTATAAATCTGTCAACCTCCATAACGCCCTCATCACCCATCATTCCACGGATATCAAGCTCCATACCCGACTTTCTGGTGAAATTACTTTCGGTCTTTTTGGTAACCTTGGGTGTTGTTTGTTTCTTGCTTTCCTTCTTTTCAATAAGACGGAGATTTTCCATCTTGGTTTTTGATTTCATCGAACCAATCTGAACAAAGCATATATTCTTTGCGTCGGGAAGTCTTGTGAGCGTACCCTCCTGATTCAAATCTACTACAAGCACGGTATCACCAACTTTAAGTGGTCTTGGCAGGACGTAATGCTCGATTTTCTTTTCAGAAATAGGGTTTGCAGTATCATACATGCTGTTCATAGCAGAGTTTATCCGTGAACGAGCGCCCTTTACCTTCTGCGAAAAGTCTGCGCTTTCCTTCTGTTTTCTTATCTGCTCCAGATCCTCAAGCAGTAAATCACCCTGAAAACGTACTTCTTCAATAATACTCATAGCCTTGTTACGAACAGCCTGAAGCTCCTTTTCCTTTTCCCTTTCAAGACGCTCTCTCTGTTCTTCAAGCTGACTAGTAAGTTCCTTTGACTTTCTTTCTTCAGCCTTTACTGCAGATTTCAGTTTTTCAAGCTCTTGCCTTGACTTTTCAAGAGCTTCCACAATCTCTTCAAAACGCTTGTTTTCGGTACTTACAAGCTGTTTTGCTTCTTCTATGATATATTCGTCGATACCAAGCTTTGAAGAGATAGCAAAGGCATTGGATTTACCCGGCATACCTACTATAAATCTATAGGTTGGTTGTAAGGTCTTTACATCAAACTCGCAGGAGGCATTTTCTACGCCCTCTGTCTCAATTGCGTACATCTTAACTTCCTGATAGTGAGTTGTTGCAAGCAGCTTGCATTCTCTGCTTTTAAGCTCCTTCAATATAGATACCGCAAGAGCAGAGCCTTCTACGGGGTCTGTTCCCGAACAAAGCTCGTCCAGTAATACAAGAGAGCTTTCATTTGCGGTTTTCAATATTTTTACGATATTAGTCATATGCGAGGAGAAGGTAGACAAGCTCTGCTCAATACTTTGCTCGTCGCCTATATCCACGTAAACCTCATCAAACATACCTATTACGCTGTTATCGCTTGCAGGTATCATCATACCACACATTGCCATAAGCACAAGAAGTCCCGCAGTTTTCAGAGAAACTGTTTTACCGCCTGTATTAGGACCTGTAACGATAAGTGAGGAATAGCTATTGCCAAGCTCCAACGTAATCGGCACAACCTTATCCTTATCGATAAGAGGATGTCTTGCCTTATTCAGCGTGAAGCAGGGATTTTCGCTGATTTCGGGGATAACCGCCTTCATCCTAGCACCAAGATTTGCCTTTGCAAAGTAAATCTCAAGCTTTAAAACGGTTTTATAATCCTTTATCAGAGACTCAGAGAAATTGCCCACCATCTCGGACATTTCCTTTATAATACGTTCGATTTCCTCCTGCTCTCGGGACTGCAGAACTCTTATCTCGTTATTAGCCTCAACGACACTCATAGGCTCTATAAAAATAGTTGCGCCAGTCTGGGAGGAATCGTGTACAAGACCGCTGATTTCGGATTTATACTCTGTCTTTACAGGAACGACAAATCTGCCGTCTCGCATTGTAACAAGGCTTTCCTGCAGATACTTCTGATTTGTTTTGTTTTTTATAAGCTTGTCCAGTTGTTCTCTTATATTAAGGCTCTTTTTATGGATAGCTCGTCTTATTCTTGCAAGCTCAAGGCTTGCAGAATCGGATATTTCTTCCTCTGATACTATCGAGTTTGAAATAGTCTGTTCAAGGTGCTTGTTTTCCTGCAGTATATCAAAATATTCCGATAAGGAAGATTCAATACCACTGCACTGCGAATACCAGCTCACAAGCCCCGATACTTCTCTTAACACAAGACCGATATCAAGAAGCTCTCTTAATGACAGCGTAGAGCCTTGTGCCGCTCTTTTTGCACTGAAGCAGACGTCTTTTATGTTAAAAAATCTCGGTGTGCCGAATTTTGAGGATAACGTAAAGGCATCGCCGGTCTTAGCGATTTCGCTTTTTACAGTGTCAATATCAAAGCTGGGTGTAATTTTGAGTATCTCTTCCCTACAAACGTCACAATACGCCTGCTCGGAAAGAAGTATCAATACCTTGTCCAGCTCAAGTTTTTTATATTCTTTTTTCATTTTCTTTTCCTTTTATAAATTAAAGCTGATATTTTTATAATAATCCAGAGTTTTAAAGCCTCTGCCAAGCTGTGTAAGGAGATAAAATTCTGCTATGGCGGAGAATAGCTTTTCGTTCTGCTCAGAAACAGAAAACCTGTAGAGCTTATCTATATCGGAATATGCAACATATCTTAAAGTGTGCAGAACGGTAGGATTCAGCAAAAAGGCGTTTGCTTCTCCGATATCCCCCCTGCACTCTTCATAACAATCAGAACAGTATAAAGCACCCTCGTCCGGCAGAAAATACATTTCATCATTATCATAGCAAATACATTCCTTGCAGGCACGAAGGTCAGGCATAAAGCCTATATGCGTGATAAATCTGAATTCAAAAATCGCCTTTATAAAACGTAGTGACAACTTACCCTTCTGCAGATGATAATAAGTCATGCAGACAAACCGCAAAAGCTCTGTGTGATCCTCCTCAGAAGTAGCACAATATCTTATTATTTCAGCAAAATAGCTTGCAAGAGATAGCCCTTCAATGGATTTACATATATCATAAAAGCTACAGATGGGCTCAGAGCTGTTTATCGTATATTTGCTTCCGCTTTTTTTCAGACAAAACGTAGAGTAGCTGAAAAGAGATGCCGCACCTGAATTTTTTCCACCGATTTTCTTTACGCCATGTGCCATAACCTCAACGATGCCGAGTTTATCGGTGAATATGTCAAGAAAACAGCTGTTTTCTCCTATAATCCGTTCTCCTATAACGATTCCGTTAAGAGTGATAAGCATAAAAAACCTTTCCGATAAATTAGTCAGCTTTGAGTCCGAAATCCGCTATGGCAGATTCCTTGTTTCTCCAATCCTCCTTGACCTTTACCCATATCTGCATATTTACCTTGCATCCGAAATACTCTTCGATGTCAATACGGGCAAGAGAGCCTATCTTTTTCAGCATAGCTCCCTGCTTGCCGATTATCATTCCCTTGTGAGAAGCTTTCTCGCACACGATAACAACGCCTAAATCTACTATCTCATTTCCGCTTCTGTGACGGCGTGTTTCCAGACTTTCGATGTAAACCGCCACACCGTGAGGAATTTCCTCCTGCATATTGCGGAGAATTTTTTCGCGTACAAGCTCTGCAAGCCACACCTTTTCCGTCTGATCTGTAGGGAGATCGTCGTCAAAATAATGAACAGATTCCTTTGCATACTTTTCAAGAATAGGCATAATAGCGTCTGTGCCCGTCCTGTTCTTTACACTCACAGGAATTATCTCCTTGAAATCATAAAGCTCGCTGTAGGTTTTTATAGTTTCTAAAAGTAAAGTCTTGTCCTTTATTAAGTCGATCTTATTTATAAGCAGAATTACATCTGTATTTCTCGCTTTAAAGCTCTCAATAAGGTTGTTTTCTATAGGAGAAATCTTTTTTGTACCATCAACCATAAGAATAATAACATCAACATCGGTTATACTTTCTCTTATAGATTTTACCATCTGATCAGACAGCTTATTCTTAGCTCTGTGCATACCGGGTGTATCTATGAACACGTACTGAGTTTCACCTTTTGTAAGTACGCCGTTTATTCTTGTTCTCGTAGTCTGAGGCTTTTCGCTTACTATAGCGACCTTTTCGCCTACTAGAAGATTTGTAAGAGAGGATTTGCCCGCATTAGGGCGTCCTGTTATAGCAATAAATGCTGATTTAGTTTCCATTTTTGTTTTTTCCTTTAATATTTCTTTTCTTACCGCCCTTTGCAATGAAAAGATAGAATACACAAGCCACACCGAGCAGCATAGCAAGGTTTCCTATATCTTCAGCAAAAAATCGGAAAACAAGCCTTAATTTTTCTATATCCGCAAACAGAATTACACCAATCACCACTGCCGCCATCGATGATATAAACACAGCTCCCGCCGCAATATCCTTACCCACCTTTGCAAGCGGCGAATACCCGGGCGACATCTTGTCTATAACCACTTCTATTGCTGTATTTATCATTTCTGTACATATTACTACAAGGCAAGTCAATATCAGTAAAATATATTGTTCTTTTGTAAACTCGTAAAATGACGACAGAAATAAAACACATATTGTAGCTACGATATGAATGCGGATATTAGTTTCATGATTTATACAAAAAACAATTCCGTTTGCCGCATATTTAAAACTGTTATACAGTCTTTTAAAAAATTCCATATTATTCTTTTTCTGTTCTTGTTATGTTTAAACTTTTAAGTATCTCATCCTGTAACCTGAACATTACAGCCTCTCCTTCGGGATCATCCTCGTGATCATATCCCAGAAGATGGAGAGTTGAATGTGTAGCCAGGAACCCAACCTCTCGTACAAGAGAATGTCCGTATTCTATAGCCTGAGCGTGAGCTTTTTCCATAGAAATGACTATATCTCCAAGCATATATGCCCCGTTTTCCGGATTGATATCGTATTCGTCATACAATCCAAGAGGAAAGGATATTACATCAGTTACCTTATTTTTATCGCGGAATTCCTTATTAAGACGCTTTATAGTTTCGTTATCTACAAGTGTTACCGATACTTCAGCGATGTCTCCGTCGAATTCCGTTTTTATAAGAGTCTGTGCAACACAACGTCTTATAATAGTGCGAAGTCCCTTAGGCACTTCAATAGCCTTCTGGTCGTTGTGAAATGTCATTATTACCTTTATCATGTATTTTTACCATCCTGTAATTTCTTTTCATTGTATGCTTCGTAAGCTCTGACTATATCCTGTACCAGCCTATGACGGACAACGTCCTTCTCGGTAAAACGATTTATGGTTATTCCGTCGATGTTTTTCAGTATTCTTGTAGCTTCAACAAGACCGGAACGCTTTGAGTCAGGCAAATCTATCTGCGTAACATCTCCCGTTATAACCATCTTGCTGTTGAATCCAAGTCTGGTCAGAAACATCTTCATCTGTTCAGGTGTGGTGTTCTGTGCTTCATCAAGAATTATAAAGCTATCATCAAGAGTACGTCCTCGCATATAGGCAAGAGGCGCTACCTCAATACAGCCCCGTTCCATATTTCTCTGAAAGGCTTCTGCTCCCATCATATCAAATAAAGCGTCATATAAAGGTCTTAAATACGGGTCTACCTTATTCTGAAGATCACCTGGTAAAAAGCCAAGCTTCTCACCTGCTTCAACAGCAGGTCTTGTAAGAATAATCCTCTGTACCTCGTGCGCTTTGAAGGCTCTTACGGCAAGCGCTACAGCAAGATATGTCTTACCGGTACCTGCAGGACCTACACCAAAGGTAATTGTATTTTTCTTTATACCTTCAACATATTTACTCTGACCTACAGTTTTGGGCTTTATAGGCTTTCCTGTATGACTCACACAAATGCAGCTCTTACTCAGCTGTTCCAGTTCTTCGCCTTTTCCTTCGTTAGCCATTGATATCGCATATCTTATACTCTGATCTGTGAGCGGTTCTTCCTTTGAGAGCATATCAACAAGGAGCGTTATAACCTCGCAGGCTTTCTGAACGGCATTTTCGTCGCCCTTTATCCGCACCTCATCATCACGACTGTATATCGAAACCTTATATTCTTTCTGAATGATATTGATATTTTCATCAAAGTCGCCAAATAAAGCGCTCATTTGTCCCATATCTGAAACAGATACAGATTTTTCTATCATATAATGAAATTTCCTTTCGTAAAAAATAGCATATATATTGATAGTATAGCACAATTTAACGTTATTTTCAATATAAAACAACTAATTTTTTACTTTATTCATATATAAGACTTATCTTTTGTTTTTTACCTATATTGCGATCAACAGTATATGTTACACGTAATCTTATACCTTCCTCCTCTACAATAGTTTCGGATACAGCTGATACAACTGTGCAATCCTGAAGAAAATTATCTTCAAAGCCGGATTTTTCCTTCTGCAATTGTTTTATGACATCCTCCTGTCTGTAAACAACCTGCTCTTTTTCGTATGTTGTGTATATTCCTTTTTTGTACCTCAAAGGTGTATTTATTCCTAAAACTTTTATAAAACCGTACTCCTCTCTGTACGAAATATCATCTTCATCAGAAATCTCAGGATTTCTTAAAGGTGATTTAAAGGAAAAATCTCCGAACATAAGATAATACGAATACTTTTCTTCGGCAAGAGGCTTTCTTTTTTCCTGTTTAAAAGGAAGGTAAAATTCTTCTGTTTGCTGACAACGCGCTAAAAGCTCACCTTCTGCGTGTATATGTATAACTCCATCATTGCTGTTATCGACTGTACCGCTTATAAGTAGTTGACCTTTTCGAATCCCATCACCTGTGTTTACTTGCAATACGCCCCTTTTTACTGTTGCAGAAATCAATTGTCCATCATAATCCGATACGATATTGCAAGGAATTTCTGCAGGTATCTCCTCTGTTTTAACGGGTTCTTTTTCTTTTACTTTTATGTAAATTCTGCTACCTTCTCGTTCTACGCTTATCCATGATAAAAGCTTTATATCAGACATTCCTTTGCATTCACAATCGTTTGTGTAAAAATTATGAACATAAGCCCCGGGATAAATGCCACATTCGTCTGCGAGACTATAAAGCTGTGCTTTTGACAAATTGTTATTACCACTTACTCTGATATCCCACACAAATTGTGATAGTATCAATATAACAGCAATGCAACACATGGGTCCTACTACAAGTCCCCATCTCCTTCTGTATGAATATAGCCTGAAGTATAATCCATATTTTTCTGATATTCTTATTCTTATTCCATTTTTTACAGCTGTTCTGGCGATATATGTGTAATCCGATGCTTTTACAACTGCTGACAACTCGTTATCCTTTTCGCTTATTTCGTAAAGCTGAATATCATTTTGGATAAGAACAGAAAGAAATTTTTCCTGATATCCTCCTATCGCCCTGAATCTTATATGTGCCGGACCATAGCTAGTGAATTTCTTTTTCATACATTCTCCTCCGCCGTATCTTCCTCAAACTGAATACTATATATCTTTCCGTAAATCTTTACATTTCTATATCCGTAGTTTTTCATAGAAAGATTAAATCCTATTATCTTTACTATTGATTTTGCAAGCTGTAATATTATAAGTTCATTTTCAAACTTAATTATGCTATGACAATATTCTACATCTACATAACTATTATCACTTATGTAGATGAATGAATGTTGTCGTGTTGTATTTTTTAATTTTTCGAATTTTTTAGCCAGTTTGTTTACATTCATTTTTTCATCAACTCCTTAATATAAATTTATATGCAGATAATTATAAAAAATGATGCCTTGACCACAAAGGAGCAGATATGATAAAAAGAATACAGAATATTATTATTTCGCTTTTGATGATAGCTCTACTGACTATACTTATAGTTTATAGCAAGGATACCGCAGAAACGATAAAGCATTGCATCGGTATATGTGCCGATACCCTTATCCCATCAATCTTTGCATATATGATATTATGCACCTTCCTTATAAATAGCGGACTTTCTGATATTATAACATCCCCGTTATGGCATATATCGAAACATTTTATTAAAATTGACAGAAAGCTTTTTTCCGCCTTTATACTAAGTCTTATCGCGGGATATCCCGTAGGTATCAAAATGTTAAAAGATATTATTTCGCAAAACAAAAATTATTCCGAAACTGCATATAAAATAGCACCCTTTTGTTTTGCCAGCGGTCCGGCATTCATTATAGGAATCGCAGGTAATGTAATATATAACAGCAGCATAGCAGGACTAATTATTTTTATCTCCTGTACCATTGGTAACATAATAGGTATAGTCATATTTGCTCCAAAAAAGAAAAATTGTATTCTACATCATTCAGAATCACCCGACATAAGCGGGAAAACCGTTTCCTATGCCTTTATGTCATCAATCAAAGCGATTCTGATGGTGTGCATGTCTATGATAGTTTTCAATATCGTAATTATGCTTATAAGCTGTGTTTGTGACAAAGCCCTGATAAACAGCAATATATTTTCCTATATAAAATCTCTCATAGAAGTAACAAACATCTGCACACTTGATATATCAACCCCCTTATGGCTTGTAGCCTTTTTTATTTCCTTTGGCGGCCTGTGCGTTATTTTTCAGATTTTCCTTATAAGTGACGGCGGATTAAAAATAATAAGATTTACTATTTCAAGATTTTTTGTTTCTGTAGCCAGTTCTGTAATTTGCTTTATAATTACAGAATTATCAGGATTCGAACCAACACTACCCGTTTTTTACAGTAAATCGCCTGATATAATGCTGAATAATCCTGTTGTTATGCTTTGTGTAGGCGTTATGACGCTTATTTTAATGACTTTTTTGTATAATCAGATGAAATATTTAAAAAAATTTTAAAATATTTTCAAAAAAGACTGGATTTATTTTAAAAAGTATGATATAATACACTAAAGATATATAATGAACTCATAATATATAGAATGGTGGTGTACATAATATGGCAAAGAAAAAATTATTCGGAAACAACATCAAGCCTTCATGCAAATATTGTCAGTTAGGTTCAGCTCTTGGAGATGACAAGATTCAGTGCGAGAAATTCGGCGTTGTAAAAACTTACGACTCTTGCAAAAAATTTGTGTACTCTCCTCTTAAGCGCATTCCCAAGAAAGAAATTCAGCTGGCAAACTCAGATGTAAACAACATAGATTTCTGATAAATATCATATCCGGTTAATACGATGGTATTGACCGGATTTTTTTGTGTATTTTACATAAAAAGCAAATGATAAATTTGACTATAATGCTACTTGAAGAATACGCAGATATATGATAAAATAGTGTTGTAAACGATTGCATAACAATGCAATTAAAAAAATGGAGGTAATTATGTTAAAACTCAAAAGAATTTTAGCGGGTGTTTTAGCTGTTTCAACTGTATTTACAGCGACTGCCTGCAACAGTAATAGTGACAGTGGCACAACAAGCTCTGCGCCTGAAACTACTACAGAAACAACAATCGATGATGAAATCGAAAACCCCGTAGATGTCAGCAACATAAGCATCGACGCAGGCGAAAAGGTTGAACCTGCTACACTTATGTATATGGGTAACTATGATATCAGAACTGCCGGTGACGTAAAGCCTGCATACAAGTATTTCCAGGAAAACTATGATTGCGATATTGAATTCACTAACGTAAACTTCCTTCAGATACTTGAAAAGCTTACAGCGGCAATTTCCAGCGGCGAATCCCCTGACCTTGTTGACTATCAGGATAATACATTCCCTCTTATGATGTCAAAGAACATCTATACTCCCTTAGAAGATTATATGGACCTTTCTGCTCCTCAGTGGTCAGGTCTTGAGGATTATATCAATAAGTTTAAGTGGAATGGTCACAATTACTACTATCCCTGGAGCTATGATATCTCTCCTTATTTCCTTATTTACAACAGAGGTCTTTTCGAAGAATTAGGCATTGATGATCCTAAAGAACTTTACGAAAGCGGCGACTGGACATGGAGTACATTCAAAGAATGTTGCCAGAAGTTCGTAGATAGCCAGGACGGCAGACTTGGTCTTTACGGTGCAGGTCAGTATTCAGCTACATCCTTTATTGATTCAACAGGTACTCCTCTTCTCACTATTCAGGATGATGGCACTCTTGTATGCAATTTAGTAAATGCTGATGTAGAAAGAGCTACCAACTTTATGCAGGATCTCTATAAAGAAGGTCTCGCAGGCTTTGCAGAAGGTTATATGGATGTATCTGAAGATCCTATCACTGAAGGTATGAACGCATTCCAGGGTATGGGTGGATGGATTATCACAAACTATGCTAAGAAAATGGTATTAGCAGAAAAGAAGGGTGGAGAAATGGATATCTTCTTTGTTCCCTTCCCCAGAGATCCTAACGCTGATGATTACTACTACTCTATGAGCACATTCGGTTATCTTATTCCAGCTGGTTCAAAGCATGTTGAACAGGCTTCTGTATTCATCAACTGCTGCCGACTCAGCGTAACAGATGAAGCACTTGCAGAAACAACCAAGGAAAGCATTATGAAGAACAAGAAGTACACAGATGAGATGTACGAATTCATGCAGCAGTTCAAAGATGTTGAAAAGTTCAATGGTATTGTTGACCAGCCTTACGGTCTTGATGAGAATACAGCTACTATCCTTAAGGGTATGCTCGGAACAGTTCTCTTCAACAACTATGAAGATTTTGTAGGTATGTCATGGACACAGCTAAGAGAAGCTAACAGCGGCGCTATTTTAGAGCAGGTAAATTACTACAACGGTCTTATCAAAAACGGCAATGCCGCTTCTTAAACAATAAATTCAACGAGGATGCGAAAGCATCCTCGTTTTTTTTAATTTACTTCAACTATTGTAATATTATCGCTTGTCAACTCAACCTCGGATAATAAAGCATCTTTAATTTTAGCAGCTCCTGCTGTATCAAGGCCTTCGGTCTTTACAATTATATTGGCAGATGATCCGCTCAGATAACAAAGAACATCTTCAAACCCCTGAGCTTTAAGTACAGTTTCTATTTTGGTTTCTGCTTCCATAAGTTCTGTCATCTTCATAGTATCCTGAGCTACAACCTGCATCTCATCTTTAGTGATATCACCACCGTTATAAACAGACTTTAAAACCTCTGCAGCTTCTGCTCTGCTATTTTTCTTATCAATTCTTGCCTTTGCAAAATATTCATCAGTTGCAGTCTGCTTGATATCTTCTTCGATATCATTCTTTTGTTCATTGTTTCCCTGCTGAGATGACACAAAAGTCGCATCCCCATAGTTTTCTGTTTTCTTATCAACCGTCTGAACATTATCAGCAAGAGCAAAATTTGCATAAAGTCCCACCGAAAGAACAAGTGCAAGGCCTGCTATGATAAGATGTTTTTTTCCGATAATAAGGTTTATCCTTGGTCTCTTCATTGTAATACCTCTCTTTTTATATTGTTATACATATTCTGGCAGATGACACATCAAGTATTTTTGATGTCAGCTCCAGAATTTTTTCTTTTATAACAGGATTGTTTGCAGATTCAGTAACTATGCCTACCCCAATAACTGTAACTCCATCCTTATCCGTTTTAATCATAACCTTTGGACTATCATCTTTACATAATAAAGATATCATTGAAATAAGCTTTGTTTCTGTTTGTGTGTAAGTGTCGATAGGCGAATCCTTTTCTTCAATGGACGTGAAAAGGATTATAAACAACACTGCTAATCCGGTTATAACGGCAATTTTAAGAAATATGTCCGTTTTCAAAAAGTCTTTCATATGTGACGTCCTCTTACATTAACCCTCTTTCTTTATAAAGCTATACCTGACAGTTATATCGCTACCTACCTCCCTGCTTACAAGTTCGGCTGCCTTCTGCGCTCTCTCTTTTGATTCTGCTATACTGAAAGCTATTTCTATTTCACTAATAGATATGCTGAAGGCACCGTTAATATGAGCAATAACATAGATTTTTTCATAAGCATAACCATTATCCGAAAGTAGCTTTTCAGTTCTGAGTCTTACTGCCTTTGCCGCCTCTTTTTTTGCCTCTTCAGACAATCTGTCGCTGAAATCAACGACTTCGACCACTTCTAAATTATCAAAACTGAAATCAGAAAGAATTGATATATCGTCAATGCCACATAAAAAATTTATAGCAAATATACAAGAAATCAAAAATGATATCTGTGATTTAAACTTATTGTCAGGAACCAACATTTTAATTATTCCTGTAGTAACTGCAAGCAGGCATATGTTAAATAAAACGGATTTTATGCTATCCATTATACACCTCCGAGAGTAAATATCATCAGCGACACACAAATAACCGTCATCAACAGAAAACAACAAAGCAAAGCAAGTATAATAGATACAACATTTTCAGCGCCCTTTATCACCCGAGATAACCCATCCGCTCCGAACATCTGCGAAATGCTGTGTGCAAATGTCAACACTAATTTATAACAGAGTGCGGATAAAATTGACGGAAGCATAATCAGTGCTCCTGAAATCACTCCAAAAACCCCTAAATTGTTTTTTATCATTCCAACACCGCCAAGCATCACCGAAAGCGCATCTGAAATAGAACCGCCTATAAATGGTACAGCGCTTGATACTGTGAACTTAGTTGCCTTCAGTCCTATGCTATCAGCTGATGAAGTTATAAATGTCTGAAGTCCTAACATTGCTACAAAAATTGTCATCATAATGCCAAGAAACCATATTACAATTCTCTTTATTACTTCGCAAAATCCTGAAAGCTTCAGCTCTTCGTCAACTGAACCCGCCAGAGTAACTCCCATCATACACGTTCCAAGAGGAAGTATAACACCGGTTGCAAGCTGCATAAATAGCTGAATGCTTCCCATTATAAAGCTATTTAAAACAGTAGCCGATGTAACCCTTCCACTCATTGAAATAACACCTGCAAAAGCAGGTATAAACGACGAAATAAAAACCTTTCCCTGCTCCAGAGTTTTTTCACTATAAGCTATTACATCACTTATATTAACGACAATAACAGCTGTACAAGATAACACACAAATGAGACTAAAAATTCTTTTTACTGTACTGTCAGATGTTTCAGACACTACACCAAGAAAGGAATAAATCAGAATTACTGTAAAAATTGAAACAAACAGCTTTATCGGACTCTTTATATAAATACATAGCTGTGTCCAAAGATAATGCACTATATTTTCTAAATTAAGCTTGTTTACATCTATATTATCAGGTGTTATATCGTTGTTATATAATTCTTCCGTAATATTTTCAGGGAGAGAAAAATCATAATCAGACAATCCCAGATCCGGCGCCTCTGCTGATGCTGTTATAGTCATAAACGGCATAACACACATTACAATTATCAAAAATATGCATTTAAAAATCCTTGTTTTCATAGTCAGCTCATTAGTCCTTTAACTATATTTACAAGCTCTGTAAATAGCGGCATAGACAAAATAAGTATAGCGCATTTTCCAGCCAAATCAATCTTTGTTGCGATTGAACTTTCTCCGGCGTCCTTACAACTCTCTGACGCAAGCTGTGTTATATAACATATTGCAAGACTTTTCAGCAATAATTCGCTGTATTTAAAACCGTTTTCCGTTAACTCACTTAGTTGCAGAGCCGATTCTATCACAGGAGAGATAACGATAACCAGAGCTCCCAGTACAATCATTCCTGTTACAAGAGATATGTAAATACTGAACTCCGGTCTGTACTGCTTTATTACAACTGATAAAACAGCACCTATTACCCCGGCACCTATAAACGCTATTACATTCAAACCAAATCTCCTATAAGTTAAATACGTCCTTTATAGTTTCAAAAAGCTTGCTGATTTCGGTTACTATCATCATCAGCACTACAACAAGTCCGGCTATTGTTGTCATCATCGCCTGCTCTTCTCTGCCTGAGCGTTGCAATAATTGATTCAGAATCGCTACTACAATACCAATTGCAGCTATCTTGAAGATTAAATCTACATTCATTTTTATCACATCCCATCAGAGAATAACAATACCTACAGCAGCACCAAGCAAAATACCCAGCGTCCTGTATAATCTGACCTTATTTTTTCTAATTTCATCGGCTTCTTTTATAAGTATATCAAGACTGCATCTTACCGATTCCATAACAGCAAGCTGACTTTCCGTTTCTGTTGTTCCGAGGTTTTGTCCGAGCATCGAAATAACTCTCACGTCATCTGTTGTAAGATATTTAATTTTCTCTATTTCTTTTTTCCATAGCTTGTCTATTTTTTTACCTTCTTCAGATAAACGTACCATTTCATCGGTAATAAACAAAAGCTTTTCACTTTTAGACCTTTTAAGAAGCTCACAAACCGTACATCTGTTGTATTTCAAAAGTCCCATCATTCTCAGCACAACGGCATTCAATTCCGTAAGAAGCAAATATCTGTCCCGAAGCTTCAGACTGAAATATATACCAACAAAGGTTCCACATAATGTCGTAAGACAGAAAATAATCATTCTATCCATTATATACCTCTATATACAAATACGGATTATTTTATCAATCAAGCCATTAGCTTTATCCGAAATCAAAGCAATGTGTGATAAAGCCTCTATTTCTTTTAGCTGTCTTATAGCGTTATTATTCAGCAATTCTTTCTCGGTGTGTGCATGTGCTGTCAGAATAACACCTACACCGCAATTCATAAGATTTCTGATAGATTCAACATCTGCCCCAAGCTCATCAAGAACTACATAATCAGGTGACATTGTCCGTATTGCTCTTTCAATGCCATCCTTTTTGTCAAAACCGGTAAAAACATCTGATAGATTACCTGACGATAGCTGACATATACCATCATAGCAAGCAGATATCTCATTTCTTTCGTCTATTATTGAAAGTCTGTATTTTTCACCGATAATTCTGCACAAATCACGGAGTAATGTGGTTTTTCCGGAAAGAGGCTTTCCTGCTATGAGCAAGCCTTTGACTCTATCTGTTTTAAATAGCTCAGACAGAAATTCAGCACACCCTATATGTTCCCTTGCGATTCTGATATTAACTGAGTTTATATTTTTTATATAGCTTATTTTGCTATCAGTATAAACCGCTGTACCGCAAAAGCCAGCTCTGTGACCGCCTTTTAAGGTTATAAATCCATTCGCAATATCTTTTTCATAATTGTGCATACTGTAGCGGCAAAAGGCTTCTATACACTCCTTTGCCATCTGCATAGTAAATGTCGTTTGTAATACATAATATGTATCATTGCACCTTACTCTGATTGCCTGTCCTGTTTTAAGACGTATCTCTGTAGCTTTTTCCTTAATTTCATAAGGGATATTCATCAAAGCCGGTATTATATGAGCGATACTTTCACAGGCTGTATCAAATTCGTTCTTTTTGCTCCTTATCATTTTCATCATCCTTTCTGTTCTATACTATGCGGCTTGTACAGAAAATAGAACAAGCTATCCTGAATGGATAGCTTGTTAATTTATATAGAACTCCATAACAAAATTTTGTTATTTTACGCAAAAAACAATTGAAAAATATAACAAAGTGTGCTATACTTAAGGTGCGACACAATTTCATATTGTTTAACTATGCAAGCATATGCTTTTATCTCGGTAAAAGTGCATGCTCTATTTTCGTATGCTTGTTTAGTTAATCGGAAATTGTGTCGCAGCAATCGGAGCAGTGCATTTTTCGGTGCGCAGCTTCGGCTGCGCACTTTTTTATTTTTTATTTATTTTAGGAGGATTTTTTATGCACAGTTCATCACACTCAATCAAAAATTTTGGAGTAGTCTTATTTTTAATAAGCCTTGTAGCAACAGCTGTAAGTGCTATTGCTGTATGGTTTCTCGCCTCAAAAATAAGCGGTGGCACAGGCCTTCAGGATTTTTTTATTGCTTTAGGCTTTGGCTTAGCAATCGGAGGTTTCTTAATTTCATTAGCTTTGTATTTTATCTTTTCTGCACTTGCTGAGATATTATACAGTTTAAACAAAATCAGCCAAAACACAGAAAATCGTACAGTAGAAATAAGCCGTGAATCTATCGAAGATATAATAAAAGCTTCATCTGTTTCTGCCGCTACAAATACCAATATAATCACTCAAAATGATGAATTACCCACATTATAATTCAGAGGTGAAAAAAATGTCAGAAAGATACGAAATAATAAAAGAAGAAGAGCTTACAGATATCTGGTATAAGGACTTTCCTATTGAATTAAATAAGACAAGACTTTTATATGATAATCAGACAGGAAACGTACTTATACAGTTCAAGCTCACTAATGTATGCACTAAAATTATAAATACAGTTTATCTGAAAATTAATTGTTATGACGTTTCTAAAACTGTCGTAGATTCTGTGGAAGAACACGTCATACCTATGCTATCAGTCAAGCAGAATGAGAGCTTTGGAGATAAAGCCCCCGCTGTGTCAAAAGACAGGAGAACCGCTGACGTTAACGTCATAATAACAAAGATTGTCTTTTCAGATGGAAGCGTGTGGGAGAACGGCAATAATTATAGGCCTATTCAGGTACACGCTCCCGAGGAAATAACATTTGCACCACATATTGCAAGCCGGTTCAAATCTGTTTCCGGACATTTACCCAATATCAGATATATGTTCAGAGAATATGATGGATATTGGCGTTGTACTTGCGGTAGAATCAACTATAAGAATGCCGATATATGTTCATGCTGTGCTTGTAAACGAGAAGAACTCAGAAATTTATTTTCGGAAGAATATTTAAAAGAACTCATTTATCAGAACGCAAAAACCAAAATGAACTCCGATACCGAAAGCGAATATATGACTGCAATAAATATCTTTAATACTATCAAGGGTTATAAGGACTCCGAGCAGCTTATCGAAGAGTGTAACGTAGGAAGAAAAGAATGCATTTATAAATCTGCCGTAAGCCTGATAGAAGAAGATAACACCTTCAGCTACGAAAGTGCGAAAAAGCTTCTTATTAAAATTACTGATTGGAGAAACAGTAAGGAGCTTATAGAACACTGTGAAACGAGAATAGAAGAAATTAAGGATGAAGCTGAAAAGCAGAAGGAAATCCAGCGTGTAGCTAGAGAAAAAGCGGCAAAGAAAGCTAAAAGAAACGCTATAATCATTTGTAGTGTTGTTGTTGCTATTATTATTGGCATTGTCTTGTTTGCTATTTTGGGTGTACCTGCGATAAGATATAACAACGCTATTGCATTGATGGATGCTGGAAAATATACTGAAGCGATATCTGCATTTGAGGCGCTTGACGGATACAAAGACAGCGCAACTAAGATTACCGAATGCAAATACAACGATGCTGTATCGCTCATGGAAAACAAAAATTACGAAGAGGCTATTACTGCTTTTGAAGAACTCGGAGATTATAACGATAGCAAAAATAAAATAGATGAATGCTACATTGGTATTTACGGAAAAGAAGCCTGGGATATAATCCAGAACACAAACATAGGCGACACATATATATTAGGCGATTATTATGACGGTTCTACTGGCACACGAAGACATATTAGCTGGGATGTGATAGATAAAAAAGGATCACGAATCCTTGTCATTAGTAGTTCGATACTTGATTGCATAAAATATGATTCTAGACTTGTGAAAACCGATTGGAGTAATTGTACATTGCGAACATGGCTTAATGGTACCTTTTATGCCAATGCCTTCTACAATAAAGAAAAATCAATGATATCTTCAACAACTTTATCTGCCCACAAAAATCCTCTCTACAATACGGATCAGGGTAATGCTACACAAGATAAAATTTTCGTGTTAAGCGCTGAAGAAGTAGAAAAATATTTACAAAATAAAAACGATAGAATATGTTACGCTACCAACTACGCGTCATATTATGGTATTAATGAGTGGTGGTTACGAACAACAGGAGGAGATCAAGTTCATGCAGCTTATGTCGATGAAGACGGAGATATAAGTTACTATGGCACTTCTGTCGCCAATGGGCGGTGCGGCGTCCGCCCTGCAATGTGGATAGATTTAAGCAAAATATAAGCATTGAAAAATTCCAAGGAAACCAAATGATAAAAAAGAAAAATATGTTAAAAGACAATTGCAAAAACTCAAAACAATTATTCAAATATCTTTGCGAGAAAGCCCGAACGCACAATTGTTATAAATGTTATTCTACATTAGAACGAATAACAAAAATAAGAGATACTAATGCTCTGTACATAGGTAACGGCAGTAAATGGAATGACATTACAGATCGCAGTGATTTTAACGATGAATCAAGTGAATTTATAAATTTCGGAAAAAGCTTTTCCTTCTCAAAAGAAGAAAGTGTAGCTATGTGGATGCTGTATGGCGGCATACACAAATTAGGAGGAATGATCGATTTTACTCAAAAAGGAATAAATAGCATACTTGAAACTAAAAAAATTTATTTAGGATACTTCGATGGTGATGATTTTATTGAAATATCAGAACTTAGCCGCGAAAAATTTAATATATTTTTGATAGATATGATATATTACAAAGAAAACACAAGAAGTTACTACATAAAACGTTCCGATGAAAGTTACAATAATCTTTCTAAATCCATTTTCAGCAAGCTGAAATTATGCAAAAAAGCATATGGCTGGCAATACGAAAATGAATGCAGGCTAATCATTTCAATAAATAAGATGTTTATTCCGAAAAAATGCGATACCGTTAAAATTGATTTATCAGGTATGGATATGGGCAAATCTTTTGAGCGAATCTACAGAGGTCCAAATTATCCTTTAGACGACGTTAAAAACAGTTTACCAAGCAAGTTAGCTGACACCATTGACTGGTCGCTATGTGATGAAAGCAATTGTCAGAAAAATAATCACGTTAAAGCTTCTCTGACATAAAGCTTTAACACACCAAAACAAAAACACACCGCACAAATGGATTCCTCCATCTGTGCGGTGTAGCTTTTATATTATTCCTTCTCGCTTAAAACTGTCTTGATATGCAGTTCTTCAAGCTGTTTTTCGTCTACAACCGAAGGACACTGGGACATAAGCTCGCTGGCGTCCTTTACCTTGGGGAATGCGGTAACGTCACGAAGACTTTCAGCTCCGCAAAGAATCATTGAAAGTCTGTCAAGACCGATACCAAGACCACCGTGAGGAGGTGCGGCATACTTATAAGCGTCTACTAAGAAGCCGAATTTAGCTTCGATTTCTTCATCTGTAAGACCAAGAAGTCTGAACATCTTTGCCTGTAACTCAGGATCATTTATACGGATAGAACCGCTGCAAAGCTCAACGCCGTTTAATACAAGGTCATATGCCTTTGCTCTTACCTTACCCTTGTCTGTATCAAGAAATTCAAGGCATTCGTCCATAGGCATTGTAAAGGGATGGTGCATTGCAAGCCAGCTCTGTGATTCTTCATCCCATTCAAAGAAGGGGAATTCTGTGATCCAGAGGTAATTAAAGCAACCTTCGGGTACTATGCCTATCTGCTTGCCGACTTTAAGTCTTAACGCACCGAGTACGGGGAGAGTTACCTTGTTCTTATCTGCAACGATAAGCGCAACGTCGCCCTTTTCACAGCCAAGCGCAGAAAGAATCTTTTCAAGCTCGCCTTCCTTCATAAACTTTGCAAAAGAGCAGTTAGGAGCGTCATCTACCCAGCGTACATAAGCAAGACCCTTTGCACCGATACCTCTTACAAATTCAGTAAGCTTGTCTATCTCCTTACGGGTAAGTGTAGCCGCTCCGTTCTTTGCTACGATACCTCTTACACTACCACCGTCGGCGATTGCACCTGAGAATACAGAGAAATCACTATCCTTAACGATGTCAGAAATATCTGTTATCTCCATACCAAAGCGTGTATCAGGCTTATCAGAGCCGTAACGCTCCATAGCATCCTTATATGTGAGTCTGGGGAGCGGAGTAGTGATATCTACATCAAGAGTATCCTTCATCAGCTTTTTGATAAAGCCTTCTGTAAGCTCTAAAATATCGTCAACATCCATAAAGGACATTTCAAGGTCGATCTGTGTAAATTCAGGCTGTCTGTCTGCTCTTAAGTCCTCATCTCTGAAACATCTTGCAAGCTGAATGTATCTGTCATAGCCTGAGATCATTAAAAGCTGCTTATATATCTGAGGTGACTGAGGAAGAGCGTAGAACTTGCCCTCATGTACTCTTGAAGGAACGAGATAATCTCTTGCACCTTCGGGAGTTGACTTCATCATCATAGGAGTTTCGATCTCTAAGAAGCCGTTATCATAGAAATAATCTCTTGCGCTCTTAGCGATCTTATGACGCATAATGAGATTATCCTGTAACTGCTTACGACGAAGGTCGAGGTATCTGTACTTGAGTCTTAATTCTTCGTTTGTTTTGGTTTCGTTAGTGATTTCAAAGGGAGGTGTCTGAGCCTTTGATAATATTCTCAAATCAGAAACAAGAACCTCTACGTTACCTGTCTTGATTTCTGTATTTACACTTTCACGCTGTCTTAAAAGGCCCTTTGCCATAAGAACATATTCGCTCTTTACCTGCTTTGCCTTTTCAAAAACCTCAGCGGCTGTGGTATCATCAAATACAAGCTGTACAATTCCTGTACGGTCTCTTAAATCTATAAAGATAAGACCACCCTTATCTCTTACTCTCTGTGTAAAACCGGCAACAGTAACCTCGTTACCGATTCCATCTACCTCGCCACAATAGTGTGTACGCTTTAATCCCTTCATTGTATCGGGCATATTTTGTCATTCCTTCCTTATTTAAAGTGTTTACAACTTATTTATTATATCACTAAATCAGCTTTTTTTCAAGTAGTTTTCATATCTTTTGAAGAAGAGCCTTTTCAGCTGTCTTTGCATCCTTATGTGTGATAAGATAGCAAATATCGTTCTTGCTTCCGACAACCGTATTTTTAGCCGCTTCCTGCTGTTCCGGGTAAAAAGCAAGCTGATTGATAAGAACATCCTTGCGCTGTTCTAATGCTTCTATAGTTGCCTTTACATCACTTGTACGAATTACTATCACTTCACATAAATGAACGCTCATCGCCTGCTGATATACCGCATATTCTTCTATTCCATACTCTGAAAAATCCATTATCATATCCAGCATTTCTGTCATTTCTGTCTTTGACATCGCAGGGAATTCCGTACTGTTAAGAACCACATCACAAAGCTCATCAAGGGACACATTATCATCTTCTGTGGTTTCAGAAGAATTCTGTGCACTTTCTGTAACAGATGTACTGTTATCAGATGAATCGACAGAGGATGTGATGTTATCATTGCAAGAGGTACATAAAACTATACATAACGCAAGTACTAAAGCTAATAACTTTTTCATTTTATCATCTTCCCTTTTACTTAAACTTTTTCTTTCAGTCTTTCAAGATTGTTTTTGAGTATCGTGGGTAATGTATATTTATTTTCATCCCACCAAGGCAGATCCTGAAGAGAAATTACGTCCTTATGAACCATAATCTCCTTCAGAAAATCTTCTGTCATATACTTTTCGTTTATAACAGGATAGCCATTTTCGTCAAAAATCGGCTTATACCCTTCTCTGGCATAAACGAATTCACCCCACCACGGAAGCCACCAGAGCCACTTTACGTTATCCTTCTTCATTTCTTCAGGATGCGGAATATATCCACATTCAGAAAGCGTAAGCATCTTACCTTTAGCTATGCTTTCACCATACAGGTACCTTTCCTTCTGTGATGTGTGGTCATAAGATAACTGTGAATAAATGTCATCTCCGTAGATGTCATAAGTATTCGGATTAACTTCCATACTCTTATCCTGACCATTCCACACCCATATTAAATTCGGAAGCTTATGATAGTTTTCCATTCTGTCAAAAATGATATACCACAGCTTTTTATAGGCTTCTCTGTGCTCGTCGTTGTGATTTCCCCACCAGAACCAGTTACCGTTTGCTTCGTGTAAAGGGCGCCATAATACAGGGATGTCAAGGTCTGCCATCCTTTTTAACTCAACAGATACCATATCAATTTCTTTTATGATAAAATCGTATTCCTTGGTACCTTCTGTAACCGCCCTTGAAACATCGAAACGGGTCTTATGATTGTAGTTTGTCGTCTCATAGTAGAAGGAAGAGCCCTTGCTGTAATCATCCATATCATTAGGTGCGTACCAATGCCAGCACATTGTAACGATGCCGCCGCATTTTGTTGCCCATTCTATCGCTCTGTCAACCTGGTTATCCGTCTTTTTGCAGGAGCTTACTCCCATGAAGTCATAACCTCTCACAGCAGGAAGTTTCTCGGTTAGCGGATAATAAACCATATCTTCAAGCTCATCCTCAAGTAGATATTGCTGACCTGATAGATGCTTTTTTCCATAAATACTTTTGAGATACTCAAAAAGTCTTAGCGTGTTCTCGCTTGCCTGCTTTGAAACAAGCTTATCAGGGTTTATCGGAAAATCAAGGGATTTTTCCAGCTTATCAAAATCTGTCTTATACATATAACCTCTGAATCAGATATTTTTTTGCTCCTGCATTGTTCTTACAGTCTTTAATAAAAGCTTTGTAGGAGCTATTTTAGAGCCGGCTACAGCAATTTTTGTAGTAGCACCGGGGATAATTATAAGATCGCCTGCAATAAGCCTTTCTATCGCGAAATCTGCAACATAAGCATCAGATACAGAGGGCATACTGAATTTTTTTACACCCGCAACCTCATTGAACTCAGTATCAACGGGACCGGGGCAAAGAACGCTTACCACTACTTTACTGCCTTCACTTCTGAGCTCTTCATAAATAGCCTTTGTAAGTTGGATTACATAATTTTTTGTAGCATAATAAGTTGATAAAAGCGGTCCTGCCATAAATCCTGCCACCGATGCAGTATTCAGAATATAACCGTTATTTTTTTGAACAAAATCCTTTAAAAATAGCTTCGTCAGGATGTGAACAGCTTTTATATTGACATTTATCATATCAAGTTCTTCAGAAAGTTCAGTTTCTGTGAATCTACCATATATGCCAAAACCTGCATTATTAAACAGAAAATCAATATTATAACCCTTTAATTTATCATAAAGCTCTATACACTGATTTTCCTTTGATAAATCAGCAGTAATTGTTTTAACTTTCACATCAGGACAATTATACTGAATCTCATTTTTTAACTGTATAAGTCGCTCTGTTCTTCTTGCGACAAGTATAAGATTTATACCTCTTACAGCAAGATTCTTGGCAATTTCTCTGCCTATGCCTGAGCTTGCACCTGTTACTAACGCAATCATAATATTCTCCTTCCGTTTAATTGTTACTTAAATGCTCTTCAAGTATTTCTGTAGCTATTTTTACAATATCACCACAAGGACGTTTTTTATAATACTCATCCGTTCTTTTTTCTGGGATATGTGTCCCTTCCGGAGCAGATAAACCTAATAATTCTTTGCAGATTATACTTCCGTTTTCAGCTTTAAAATTCGCCGCAAGCTTCTGTATATCAGCATAATTGCGCATCTTGCCATCATTATCAGTAGGATCAGAGTAACCGTTCATCATATTATAAGCTATGAACATTCCGCTGACAGCTCCACAAACCTCTCTCATTCTACCCATACCACCGCCAAAGCCTGATGCTATCATAGCCGAGGTTTTTTCATCGAATCCTGTCATATCAGAAAATGCGATAAGTACCGACTGAGCACAGTTGTATCCTTTTTTAAAAAGTTCCTTTGCTTTATCTCCACGTACACTCATAAAATATTTCCTTTTCATTAAAATTAAAAGGAACTGTTTTAATATAGCAGTTCCTTTTTTGATTAAACGGCAAATTGCAGATAGTGATTAACTAAAATGAATCCTAACACTATATTGAATAAAAATCCAACTACCAGATACGGAATCTTCATTCTTTTAGTATGGAGCATTGTAGATGCAATACCTATCCATATACAGGACACCATAGCGGCAATTAGAATGACCGCAACAGCAACACTTTTAGGCATTTCGATACCCAGAAACTGAGTGTATATAACACTTGCAAGGCTATTAGCACAAGGCAGAATAGCAATAGGTACTGTGGCAATAACCCATCTTATACGGTTGACATGTGCGAAGGAAAAGATTATTGCAAGTAGTATAAGTGTAATTACAACGCATTCTATAGCCATAAGATTTCCTCGCTTTCTTTTTTCTTACTTTGTCATACTGTTGAATGTAGTTGCAGCACCTGCATTATCAGAACAAATGATAAGAGCAATATAGTTTCCGCTGATTATTATGTTCTTTCCATCAATCTTATACATTTCATCGGGTGTATAATCTTTAAAGGTTGTTGTCTGGCTTTCTACTCTTTTGTCAAGTGCCGCTTTTACAGCATTCACATCATCTGCAGATTTCATCTTAAAAATCGCAATTTCATCAGGATATGCACCTGAACCACAAATATACGCTGAGAATGAATCAATCTTCTCTGCTTCTACCTCGTAATAAGTAGATAATCTGTCTGATTTAATTTCTGCCATTGAAGGAAATTTGATATCTTCCATAATCTTTTTTGTAATATCAGAAGGTGCAGATGCATTAACACTGCTTTCTACAGATGAATTTGTTGTTCCTGTACTGCTTGTATTGCCTCCGCACGCTGTAAGAGAAACCAGCATTGCAGGTACTAATAAGGCTGCGATTATTTTTGTAATCTTTCTCATTGTTCTTTTTCCTTTCTTTTGTCAGCTTGTTTGTTTCTGTAAATAACTTAACATAACCTGATATGTTGAGCCCATAAAATGTATGCCGTCCATTTCAGCATAATCTTCATTGAAATATCCGTCAGAGTCGGACAACATAGCGTTAAAATCAATAAATTCTGCTTTTGTACCTTCAACAACAGCTTTAAGCTTATTGTTGTATTCATTTATAGCTTCTTTTGTAAGATAATTGCTCTGATTAGCTTCCGCATCTTTTGTTACGGGTGGGATAGATAATACGTAAACCTTTGACTTACAGGTAGAAGTTATATCGTTGACAAGAGTTTTCATGCTATCAACAAGATCTGCCGCATCAGCATATCCAACACTGTTTGTTCCAAGCATGATAAATATCTTTTCAGGCTTAAAGGATGTTATCTTATCCGAGAATGTCTTTCCGTCGATTTCTATTGTAAGAACAGTAGAAGGAGCGAGTCCCTGAGTTGCAAAAACATTTTCCTCGTCGAGGAAACCGTAAAGGCTCAGACCTGTAGAAATACTATCACCGATAAATAACGCATCGTCAAAATATTCACGATCAAAGTAAGTATCCTGAACCTCGCCTTCAGATGATGTATCCTCAGAATTTTCTACAGAACTGCTTTCAGTATCAGATGTTTCGGTCGAATCCGAGCTATTGCTTTCTGTTGATGATGAACTATCACTATCCTGCGAAGTCATTGATTCGTTACTGCTTTCCGTTTCAGGTGCAGACTGCGGTGCAGATGTCACAGGTTTATCTGTTACTGCTGTAAAAGGCGGTTCAGAAGAAGTCTGGATTTCATCTTCTTTTATTACGTTATATGCAAAAAAGCAAACAATTACAAGAAACATTATAACTGTCAGATTTAAAAATATTACCGATGGCGTTATCCCGAATTTATTTGTCTTTTTTCTTTTTGTCGCCATTATAGACACCTCACATTCATACTGTATTATTATACAGCATTTTGACAAAATAATCAAGTACTATACAATAAAAAATCGCCACTTTTCAGTGGCGATTCCATATTTTTTTATTAGTCAGAAACATAAGGAATAATTGCAATCTGTCTTGCCTTCTTGATAGCTGTTGTAAGCTCTCTCTGGTGGTAAGCGCAGCAACCTGTTACTCTGCGGGGCAGAATCTTATAACGTTCTGTCATGCACTTTCTGAGCTTTGCAACATCCTTATAGTCAATGAATTCAGCTCTGTCTGCACAGAAAGCGCAAACCTTTTTTCTTGTACGCTTTACAGGACGAGCCATTGTCTTTTCATTCTTTTCTCTTTCAGACATTATATTTTCCTCCTTGATTTATTTTAGAACGGATAGTCATCATCGTCAGCAGATTCTATAAAATCGCTTGCACTACCCTGTGACACTGCCGGCGCAGTGTTCGAATTTTCGGCGGGATGAACAGGAACCGCAGGAGCCGCATTACCGGGATAATTCTGATAAGGTGAGCTCTGTGCAGGACTCTTCTCTCCTGTAAAAGTAGCACGATCAACAATGATTTCTGTAATATAAACTGTATTGTTGTTCTTATCAACATAAGATCTTGTCTGAAGTTCGCCTTCAATCATTATCATTCTGCCTTTAGCAAAATATCTTGATATGAATTCTGCTTCATTTCTCCAGGCAACAACATTAAAGAAATCGGATTTTCTTTCTTCACCCTTTGTCTGGAATCTACGATCAACCGCAATTCTGAAGGATAAAACAGAAGAACCCTGAGGTGTTGTTCTGAGTTCAAGATCGTTTACAATACGACCCATCATAATAACCTTATTGAACATTTTCGTGCCTCCTTAACTTAGCCGATTACTTGCGAACTGTTACTAATGAACGAAGAACGCCGTCTGTGATGTTGATAACACGCTCGAATTCCATAGGGAAATCAGGCTTTGAATCGAAGCTGTAAACTACGTAGTAGCCGTCAGTTTCGTAGTTGATTTCGTATGCGAGCTTACGGTTGCCCCATTCGTCAACATCAACTAATGTGCCATGTTCCTTGATTAAATCAGAGAACTTTGCAACGAGAGCCTTAACTGCATCCTCACCGTTCTTTAATGAGAATACAACAACTGCCTCGTACTTTTCACTAAGCTTTGCCATTGTATAAGCACCTCCTTCTGGATATAGCCCACTTTTGTGAGCAAGGATTAACAAGGGTAAATTCACCCAAGCTCAATTATTATATCAGAGAAAACTCCGTTTGTCAAGCATTTTTCAATTATTTTTTCAGATTTTTCCGAATATAAGGAAGAATATAGCCATAGCTACAGGCTGATGCAGTACGTATATCCATAACGTATGTCTGCCTGCGAAAGCCAGAGGCTTACAATGAGTATTATAGAAAAAGGCAGGTAATTTGTTTTCTACTGCATATCCACCCACATAAACTCCTGCAAGAAAGACAAACAGCCACGGGAAGAGTGGAAAATAATCCATTGATGCAAAGCCACCGCCTATAAATCCAAAGGGAAAGAGTAGCTTTGCGTCATACAAGAACTGTGGCAAAGGCAGGCTGAATTCCTTGAAAAGTCCGAGATACCCCCACATTATTCCGTAGGTAGCCATAAATAAAAGCACACATAAAGGTATAGCTATTTTTGCGGGTATTTTGAGAACAATTTTTTCACCTATTGCATATATCATCATAGAAACGCCCAGAAAATGAAGAATTCCAAACAGTACAGGTGCATTCGGTGCGAAGAAAGCGAATACAAAGGTTACTATCATACCTATAAAAAAGCACTGTATTCCCCTCTTGGCATTATTTCTTGAATAACGTGAGCTTATGCCCGATATGAATATAAACATACCTGCAAAAGTCTGTACTACATACTTAAACCACGGTTCAAACATTATCGGTATATCTATCCCGAAGCTGTATTTTAAATCAAACATAACATGATAGAAAACCATACATATAATGCAGAAGCCTCTGACCTCATCCATAAGACCGGCGCGCTGTCGTTTTATTTCATCGGGTTTAGAAATAATTTCGGTCATATTAAACCTCCGTTTTATAAGCTTATTTAATTATATCATTTTATAAAAAGACCTGCATTATGCAATATAACCAATTTTATCAACGAAATTATATTCATTTTCTACAAACAATAAAACGCGTTACATATTGCATTAGCTGTCGCTTTATGTTATTATAGGAAAAAGAAAAAAGACATATAAAAAAGGAGCGTTAATTGTGCTGATAGCAAAAATTACAGACAGTGACTTTTTTGGTGGTGAACCTCAGTATATTGAGGATGATGTCAGATATAATGTAAGAGGCATTGTCCTTGATAAAAACGGCAATATCGCTATGATGAAGATTGAAAACTCTGAGTATTATAAATTACCCGGAGGAAGTGTGGATATCACAGAAACTCCTGAGGTTGCTTTTACAAGACAAGCTTCAGAAGAAACCGGATGCCCTGTTGAAAAGATTGGCTATATAGGATGGATAGAGGAGCATAAAAACAAGCGTAAATTCTGTATGGTATCACATTGCTATGCTGTAAAGACAACAAGTGAAGAAGTGAATCAGCAACAGCTGGCTATGTCAGAAGAAAAGCTCGGCTATAAGCTCGAATGGTTACCTTATGAAGAAGCGATAACAAAATTAAAGGAGCTTTCAGAAGGTTGCAAGGAATACCAGATGAGCTTCATTTTAAAAAGAGAATATCTGATACTCGAAAGTGCTAGAGAACTGATTAAAGCCCACCTGTCAGAAAAGGAATAATAATGTCAGAATTCAACAGAACAAATGAAGTCGATGAAATTGATAATAATGACGATATGATTGCAAAGGAAGAAAATATCGACAACACTGTTTCCTTTAAGGTCAACGAAAGTGCCGCACCACAGCGAGGCTGGACTAAAAAGCAGATACGCAGTGTATGGATAATCGGTGTAATTGCCGCAATCCTTATCGCAGTTTGTTCCTTTCTTCTCAGAGACGTGAACATCTTCGGAATATTTTCATAAAACCAATCCCTTAACCATAACGGTTAAGGGATTTCTTCATTTAATCCGGACAGGAGTATTTATATAAAAAACGCCATCTGTTTTACAATCTATCTTTATTGTATCTCCTTCAGTAATTTCTCCGGATATCAGCTTAGCAGATATCAACTCTTCGATTGAAAGCCTTATCATTCTTCTGATATCTCTTGCTTTTCCGTTTGTCTTAGATATCCCACAACATAACATCTCAACTGATTTATCTGCAAATTCTACGGTAATTCCCTGTCGCTTGCATCTTAACGCAAGCTCTTGTAATAATTTATTTGCGATTGTTTTATAATCTTCATCCGTTAAATCGTTGAATACTACTATATCATCTATCCTACCTAAAAATTCAGGTCTGAAAAACTTCAAAAGTTCTTTTCTAAGATTACTTTCAATATTATCAGGACTGTCTGCAGATGAAAACCCGATAGAATTCTGTTTCTTTGCTATTATATTGCTACCGATATTTCCCGTCATAATTATTACCGTATTCTTAAAGTTTACTTTCCTACCGTTTGAATCGGTCAGAATACCATCTTCAAGTATTTGTAGCAATATATTGCATACTTCAGGATGAGCCTTTTCTATCTCATCAAACAATACTACACTATACGGACTACGTCTTACCTTTTCAGTCAACTGACCGCCGTCTTCGTAACCGACATATCCTGCCGGTGCACCGATAAGCTTGGACACAGCGTGCTTTTCCATATATTCGGACATATCTAATCTTATACATGCTTTTTCGTTACCGAATAAAGCCTCCGCCAGCGCTTTACAGCACTCAGTTTTACCTGTTCCGGTACTGCCGAGAAATAAAAAGGAACCCAGAGGGCATTTTTCATCTGACAATCCGGCAAATCTTCTTCTGATTGCAGAGCAGAGTGTTTTTACAGCCTTTTCCTGTCCGATTACCCGTTTAAATATTTGTTCTTCCAGAAGATTAAGCATAGCTTTTTTCTCTTTTTCCAGCCTGCCTACAGGAATTCCCGTTAGCTTTGAAACTATATCAGCTATATCACAGGCTGTTAAAACAGGCTTTTCGTTGATTTCATTATCTGTCTTAGATTTTTCCCTAAGCTGTGCTTCTATCAGTTTTTCTTCTTCCCTTATCATCACAGCTTTGTTTAAATCGCTGTTAATAACGGCATTTTCTTTTTCGGTGCGAAGTTTTTTTAATTTATCTTCAGACAAAAACGTGTCTTTATTCTCGCCCGATATGCTGTTTCTTAATCTTAATGACGAGGCGGCTTCATCAACTAAGTCTATAGCTTTATCCGGTAAAAATCTATCGTTTATATATCTATCAGAGAGCTCTGCTGCCGCTTTTATAGCTTCATCAGATATATTTATCCCGTGATGCATTTCATATCTGTTTTTTAAACCATCCAGAATAATAATGGTATCATCAACCGATGGTTCGTTTATCATAATCGGTTGAAACCTTCTTTCAAGCGCCGCATCCTTTTCTATATATTTTCGGTATTCCTTTACAGTGGTCGCTCCTATCAGATGTATCTCGCCTCTTGCAAGCAACGGTTTCAATATATTAGCCGCATCTATTGCGCCTTCAGCCGCACCGGCTCCTACAATATTGTGTATTTCATCTATAAAAATATAATACTCATCGTTTTTGGAAATATCATCAATAAAATTCTTTATTCTTTCCTCAAAGTCACCTCTGTATTTTGCACCTGCAAGCATTGAGGTTATATCCAGAGAAAAAATCCGTTTCTCTGAAAGCTCTGCCGGCACCTCCTTTTTTACAATCTTTAACGCCAATCCCTCTGCAATGGCTGTTTTACCTACTCCCGGCTCACCGATAAGACAAGGATTATTTTTTGTCCTTCTGAGTAAAATTTCTATAACCCTGTTTATCTCATCGTTTCTTCCGATACACGGATCGAGTTTACCATCAGCGGCAAGATCTGTCAGATCTCTTCCATACTTTGATAAAGAAGAAGGCAATTTATTATTCTTTTTACTCTCTTTTTTCAGTGCATTAGATAAATCTTTTTTTACACCTTCAGTACAATAACTATAAAGTGATGCGGTATTTATACCTATGTCCTTTAAAAATACTGTTGCGTAACAATCATTATCCTTTAAAATGGCACGCAAAATATGCTCGGTTCCTGCAAGTTGTCTGTACCCTGCTTTTGACAAAGCAATCGCATTTTCCAGTATTCTTCTGCTTCTGGGCGAAAAATCCGATGCAGTAAGCTTTGTCGGTAACCCTCTCCCTGTAAGGGATTCCATCTTTGCGGTAATTTCCGATTCAGTGATACAACATTTGTCCAATGCCGCATATGCTGTACTATCCTTGCATATAAGCAACCCATAAAGAATATGTTCACTGCCAATATAGGTATGCCCCATATCCATTGCTTTTTTCAAAGCAAGTGTAAGTGCTTCGCTTGCCTTTTCCGTAAATCCGTTGAATAACATAAAATCACGCCTTTCATCTTTCTATTTTACATTTTTGACATGTAAATTAGAATTAAAACAATAAATATTGAAATTCAGTCACAGATTCTGCATTACAGCATATTATGTACTATGAGAAAGTCAAAAGACTTATCTCAAATAAATCCAATCGGAGGAAACATATTATGTTCTGTGGAAACAACTCATGCTGGTGGATCATCATCCTTATTCTCTTATTCTGCTGCTGCGGTAATGGCGGCTGTGGTTCAACAGCAAACCAGGTAGATTGCGGTTGCGGATGCAACAACAATAACAACGGCTGTGGCTGCTGCTAAAAGCATTTTTAACTTGCTGATAGTCGCTGAATAACCCTCCCCCGTAACCGAAAAATGCGGTTATGGGGGATTTTTCTGTGCAATCAGACAAAATCAGGGCAAAATGTACAACAAAATCCCTTTGGAATTATGCAAGATTATAAAAAATAGGTATAGTAAACTGTCGATAAAAATTGTATAATATAATCTGGTAGAAAATAAGAAACAAGGAGAACGGAAATTGAAAAGAGAAGATTTAAGAAATATTGCAATTATTGCACACGTTGACCACGGAAAAACAACTCTCGTTGACGAGATGTTAAAGCAAGGCGGCGCTTTCAGAGATAATCAGGAAGTCGAAGACAGAGTTATGGATAACAACGCTATCGAGCGTGAAAGAGGTATAACCATACTCGCCAAAAACGCTGCCGCACACTATAACAACACAAAAATAAACATCGTTGACACACCAGGCCACGCCGACTTTTCAGGCGAGGTTGAACGTATTTTAAAAATGGTAAACGGTGTACTGCTTTTAGTAGACAGCTTTGAAGGCACCATGCCCCAGACCAGATTTGTACTACAGAAAGCGCTTGAGTTAGGCCTTCAGATAATCGTTGTAGTAAATAAAACAGACAGACCTGACGCAAGAAATAAGGAAGTTGTAGACGAAGTTTTAGAACTTCTGCTCGACCTTGACGCCACAGAAGAACAAATAGACAGTCCTGTTATTTTCTGTTCAGGCAGAAATGGTGTTGCATCCTACTCGCCTGAACATATGGGCGAGGACTTCAGACCGCTGTTCGATAAGATAATAGAGCACATTCCCTGCCCCGAAGGTGATCCTGACGGTGATTTACAGCTTCTTGTATCATCCGTTGACTATAATGATTATGTAGGCAGAATTGCAATAGGCAGAATCGAAAGAGGCACCATAAGGCAAAATCAGGAAATTATGGTATGCGACTATAACAATAGCACAAAACCTTTCAAGGCAAAGGTTGTAAGCCTTTATACATTTGAAGGAATGGGCAGAATTCCTGTTACAGAAGCATCTATCGGTGATATTGTGTGTATTTCAGGCATCGAAGGCATCACAATCGGACAGACTATATGTGCGGTGAATAATCCTGAGCCTCTTCCCTTTGTAAAAATCAGCGAACCCACCGTAGAAATGACATTCTCGGTAAATGACAGTCCCTTTGCCGGAAGAGAAGGAAAATTCGTTACATCCAGACAGATAAGAGAAAGGCTTTACAAGGAGCTATTAAAGGATGTTTCTTTAAGAGTTACCGACAGTGAAGACAGCGATGCTTATAATGTTGCAGGCAGAGGCGAAATGCATCTTTCTATCCTTATAGAAACTATGCGTAGAGAAGGCTATGAGCTTTCTGTAAGCACACCAAGAGTATTATTCAAGGAAATCGACGGTGTAAAATGCGAACCTATCGAAAGGCTCCTTATTGACGTTCCCGATAACTGTGTGGGCTCTGTTATGGAAAAGATGGGCACAAGAAAAGCCGAGCTTGTCTCTATGAATCCTATCGGCAACAGAACAAGAATTGAATTTTTAGTTCCTTCAAGAGGACTTTTCGGCTACAGAAGTGAATTTATGACTGATACAAAGGGTGAAGGTGTACTTAACACAGTATTTGACAGCTATCGTCCTTATATGGGTGACATCCCCACAAGAACAGTCGGATCACTTGTAGCCTTTGAATCAGGTACTGCAATGGCTTACGGACTGTTCAACGCCCAGGAAAGAGGTACTCTCTTCCTTGATGCAGGCGTACAGGTGTATGAAGGCATGGTAGTAGGTGTTTCTCCAAAGGCAGGCGACATAAACGTAAACGTGTGCAAGAAAAAGCATCTCACAAACACCAGAGCCAGCGGTAGTGATGACGCATTAAGACTCATCCCCTACAAGAGAATGAGCCTTGAAGAAAGCCTTGAATTTATAAACGACGACGAGCTTGTCGAAGTAACTCCCACCAACATAAGAATCAGAAAGAAAATTCTTGACAACGACCTTCGTGCAAAAGACGAAGCAAAAAGAAAGAAGCAATAAAAAAGCAAATCCAGAGAAGAATGTGATATCTTCTCTGGATATTTTTATTTATGCAGTAAAGAAGCTAAAAAGTTATCAGCTTCATTTCGATTTTTAAAAATGTGAATAGCTTTATCTGAATATTTGTTAAACAAATCAATAATTAAAGGTCTGCTGTGTAAATTATAGTCTTTTATAAATTCTATAAAATTCATATCTTCTTCGTCTGTGTCTTCTACCCAAGGCATATCACTCCGAGCCTTGCCTCTTCTTTCTCTGACGCCTTCAAGACAAACATCCGTCGGATAATCAAGAAAAAAAACAGTATCACAAGCGTTCATCCTTAACTCAATAGTAGAGCCATAATTACCGTCAATTATCCATTGTTTATTCTGCATTACAGTAGAAAGACGCTCACGAAAAACAGAATTATCTACAGTTGTTCTGTCAGTATTCCAATACATCATATCTAAATGATAAAGTGGAATACCCGTTAATTCGTGTAGCTTTCTTGAAAATGTGCTTTTTCCACTTCCTGGACATCCGATTACAATATTTTTATCCGAAATGCTACACATACTCTCCATTTATCCCTCTGACTCTTACAACTCCGGAATTTACAACAAACTCGCCGCTTTCGTTTTCACAAATAAGACGGCCATTTTCGTCAATATCTTTTGCGTAGGCTGTAATTTCACAGTTATTCTGCACTAGCTTTACCGATTTTCCGAGAGTTACGCATAACTCTCTGTACATCATTATAACTTCAGAAAAAGCCATACCTTGCAGTACGGCTGTTTTTCTTAATATGTATAGCCCAATTTCCAGCTTATCAAATTCCCTGCCATAAAGTGAACAAAGAGATGCACCGTCAGAAAGACCATTTTCTTCAAAGAATTCACTGCCCTGATTTACATTAAGACCGATACCACATATTACATAAGATTGGTCCGTATTAACATCAGAGGAACACTTTATAGCGCTTTCGCATAAAATACCACATATCTTCTTATTTTCGCATATGACATCGTTAGTCCATTTAATGCCCGCCTTTATTCCGTATAACTGATATAAACTCTGACAAACAGCCACGGCTGATATAATAGTCATATTCTGGGCAGACGGGATATTTCTGAACAATACAGACATAGACAAAGCGCCCTTGTCTGCAACCCATTTGTTGCCAAGTCTACCTCTGCCATCTGTCTGAATATCAGCTATAACAACGGTATTTTCAGAAAGCTCATTAACCCGTTCCTTAATATACGTATTGGTTGATGCACAAGCAGGAAGAGATACTATGTGAAATTCAGTAAATTTATTTCTGTCCATTGAACTTCAAGGCAACTATATTCATAGTTATAGCATTATTGTCATCGATAGTGATTACACCGTAAGAAGCAGGTCTTTTATCTCTGGGTGAGTCTATACTACCGGGATTCATAACGTAAATGCCGTCAACAAGCTCTGTTCTGTAAAGATGAGTATGTCCGTAAAGCGCAATCTTGCAACCATTCTGCTTTGCTACAGATACAAGAGTATCCAGTCCCTGATGTACATTATGCTCATGACCATGCACACAAAGCACCTTTATTCCCTTTGCGTTAGCGATACGGATAGTCTTGTTATCGGCAAAGTCACAGTTGCCCTTTACAAAAAGAAAGCTTTTTTCGGGAAACAGATTTCTGACATCATTGAATTCATGTTCGCCATCTCCGAGGTGTATAAAAGCATCTGCGTCAAGATTTGTTTCTACAACGTGTTTAAGCTTATGAAACTCCTTGTGAGAGTCACCCATAACAACAATCTTCATAACTGATATTTCCTTTCTGATAAGAGTAAAAACTCATATTTACTGATATATTATAGCACAAAACTCTTAAAAAATAAAGATAACAAATACCAATTTCAGGCACTTTCAACAATAATTTGTATAAACTTTGTTGAAATACACCAAAAACATTTAAAAATCATATTTTAGCTATTCTACTAATATAAATTATCTGAACACAGTTTAAAAGAAAGAAGGTGCACCGATTGAACAGCAATCTTGATACTATTCTGAATACCGTAAGCACAAAGCTTGGGATAACCCCTGAAAAGCTCAAAGAAGCGCTAAAAACAGGCGATGTTTCAAAAGCTCTTGAAAATATGCCGAAAAAGGATGCAGAAAAGCTTAAAGCGATACTTAATAATCCTGAAATGGTAAAAAAGGTTATGAACTCGAGACAGGCTCAGGAACTAAAAAAGAATCTCGGAAATTGAGTACAAAAGGAGGACGTAGGCGTGGAAAACAACAATGATATGCTTGACATCCTTCTGTCCGCAATAGGCAATACATCAGAAAAAGACGACAAAGACAAAGATAACGATAAAGACAATTCATCGGGTTTTGATTTTTCGGGGATAGACCTTGATATGATAATGAAGCTTGGCGATATTATATCAGGTCTTAATTCCACTGATAAGGACACTGAGCTATTGATAGCTTTGAAGCCTTATCTGCGTGATCAGAATCAAGCAAAAATAGACACGGCTATAAAGTTGTTCAGACTTATATCTTTGATCCCTGTAATAAAGGAAACAGGGCTATTTGACAATATATTTTAAAAGGAGTATAGTTTATGCAGTGGAATAGAGTAAATATGTCAAAAGATGAGCTTAAAAGAAAACAGGATAAATATATAAAAGAGGCTATTGAAGCATCAAAAAAAGCAACAATAACCGAAGACATCCCTACAACTGTTATTATTTCCGTACCTGACCAATCGGAAATTGAAATTGACGAACCAGAAAAAGCAGAAGAAGTTGTTTCGAGAGAAATAACTTCTTCGGAAGAAACAGTCAATACGCCAGAACTAAACAGAAATAATACTATAGAAACAACAGCAAGCGAAGAAATAAAAGATAACTATTCAGAAGAAGTAAATCCGGAAAAAATATTTGAAAATGTTTTTATAACCGAAGAAGAAGCTGAACAAAAGCTTTTAGACGCCGAACTTTCTATGAAAGAATATACAGAAAAAGCCCCGGATTTTGAAAGCTACATAAATAATCACAATAACAGATCAGAAAACAAAAGCTCTGACAAATTTGCCGATGAGTGAATTCATCATAGTAGCACCAATATGGACATTTTAACCCAAATCACTTCAGACAGAGATTTGCTAATAATAGCCGCTGCCGCATTTATTCTATGGAAAAGCGGCGCAGATACCAAGTTGATTCTTGTACTTGCTTATGTGTTCCTATTAAACTGAAAATATGAAAACATGAAAATAACCACAGTGGTCACCCCACTGCGGTTATTTTATATATTATGTAATTAAATCAGATTTTAAATGTATCTACAATATCAGACATTTCATCAGATCTGCTTTTAAGTTCTGCACTGCTTGCGGCTGTTTCTTCAGCTGTAGCAGAATTATTCTGAACAAGCTTTGTAATATCCTCAAGAGCCGCAGCGACCTGCTTTATAGCGATTTCTTCCTTTTCTGTAGCTGCTGTAATGGATTTAAGGATAGCATTTACTCCGTTTATGCCTTCCATTATCATTGCAAGTTTTTCGTTTGCAACTCTTGCAGCTTCCATACCAAGAGTAATCGCTTCTGTGCTGGCGTCAATCTTAGCCTTTGTTTCCTGTACAGCAACTCCACTCTTTTCTGCAAGTGTTCTGATTTCATCAGCAACAACAGCAAATCCCTTACCTGCCTCACCTACGTGAGCCGCTTCAATAGCCGCATTGAGAGAAAGAAGCTTTGTCTGAGAAGCTATACTTTCGATTGTTTCTGTAACTGTAGAGATGGACTGAGAATGTTCGATTATTTCCTCCATAGTCTTCATTACATCGTTCATACTCTGAACGCCTTCCTTAGCGCTGTTTACAACGTCCTGAGAATCGGAAGAAGCATTCTTTACATTATTGGATGTTTCGATAATATCATACTTTACAGAATCCATTGTAGCATTGATTTCTTCAAGCGTAGCCGCTTCATTCGTAGCATTGCCAGCAAGGAGGTTTGCACCATCGTTAAGGTTATGAGCATTCTGTAAAACGGTTTCTGATGTTGTCTTGATTGATTCTACTGTCTTATGCATCTTTTCACGAAGAACATCAAGACTGTTACCAACCTCTACAAAATCACCCTTGAACTTGAAATCACTTACATATGTGAAATCACCGTCCGCATATCTTTCAGAAGCTTCTTTAATAGCGTTTATACAACCCTTGAGTTGTTCGATGGTCATTGCCATTGATTCAGAAAGGTCTTCGGTTTCATCACCGCGATCATTCTTTACAAATTCAGAATTTATATCGCCCTCTGCCAGCATATGTAATCTTTTTGTTGTAGGTATGATAGAATCAGATATTTTTCTGGCAACAGCTATAGTAATAATTATAGCAGCAACAAGCAAAACAACGTATACAGCTAATATAGAAACTGTTATAATCAGCTTCATATTTCCGATATCAGCAACCAATTCATCGACCACGGAAGTGTTTGCAACAACATCGGTAATTTTCGCAACAAGCCCATTTGATAAGAGCGAGAATACACCCATAGCAATCATAAAAATTACAAATCCCATAAGACCGCCGATAAGTATTCCAAGTCTCAATAGCCTGTTTTTTAATGTTGTTTTCTTTGTCGATTTCATAAAATGCACCTTTTCTTTCTCAAATCTGCTCAAACTTCATATTATAGTAGTAAGCATATAATAATTATATCGTAATTTGCTCATTTTGTCAAGTTTTCGCAATAAACTTCAGCATTTTTGTGCAAATTACATATCAAAAGTCACTTTTTCGCCTGAAATATGCCGTGAGTCATTGGCAATTTCGATAAGAGGTACTGTAAGTTCTCCCTTTTCATCAGATAAACGAAGAACTGTTATTGCAGTAAAATCAGGGCAAAGCGTTCCGCAAAGATAAAAGAACGGCAAATTCAGAAGATGAGAAAACAATGCCGATGAGGCTCCACCGTGGCCGAATAAAGCAATAGTTCTATCGGTATTGTCACCTACAACACGATATCCCGTTCCTTCTCTTTTATATCCGAGTGTCAAAAGCCAATCATCCGTCTGTCGTCCTACCCGTTCCACCTCAGAAAAAACCTTATTTCCTGAAAACATCTTATCTTTCGTCCAGGCTTCATCCATAAGGTTAAATCCGTTCTTTATAGCATATATAGATGTATCCCAGGGATGACCATCTTTATATACTTCTTCCCCTTTGTCACTTCCCCATCTGATTTCACGGATAAAATCAAGCTTCTTTACTTCAAGCCCAAGCTTTTCCGCAGTATGTAAAGCTGTTTCGCAGGCTCTTCCCATAGATGAAGAATAAATTTCCGTTATTCCTTCATTTCTTAGTCTTTGTGAAGCCTTTTCTGCCTGCTCGTGTCCGAGCGCAGTCAGACAATCATTTACGTAATCGGGATGTCCGTGACGTACAAATACAATTCTCATTGGATACTCCTTTATAAAAATAATTCGATATGTTTTTTTCTTCTTTTCTTGTTAAGATAGAGATTCAATATCGATCCCGTATCAAAGCTCAACGCATTATTGGGGCAATCTGTTACACATTTCATGCATCGTATACAGTTACTGTTTATATTACCCTCTTTTATTGCATTTGCAGGGCAATTATCACCGCACAGATTACACTTGACGCACTTGTCGGATTTGCTGATTTTAACCGATATCCTGCTACGCCATTCAGGGAAAAAATCAGCAAAGACATTCTTCTTTCTTCGAAAAACATTTATTTCATCTGTTCTTTTTAGTTTTTCGATAAACAAAGAAAACTGTTCTTTATCAAATATATTTTCTCCGTTCAGGAAAGTATGTCCTGTCGGAATAAGAGCGCCTGCTATAACAGTTGCAGAAGTAATAGTCTTTGCTTCGAATAAAACATTTCCGTATGAGATACCACCATAAGTGACTGCAAAAGCCACATACTCCGAGTCAAGCTCCGTCAGAAATCCCTTTACATTTTCGGGTATATTCTGACAGTAAACAGGAAAAGCAACTACTGCTACCCCGCACTTTTTATCTGTGCGACCGCATTTATTGATATCCAAAACGTCTGTACCCAGCTTTTCGGCAATATACTTTGCAACAGCATAACTATGACCTGTACCTGAAAAGCAATATACTTTAATCATTTCACCCACCTATAAACTTCTGCATAATTTTACATTCAGGTATTTTCTCTAACGAAAAGCCCAGCGAGTTTCTCATTTCGTCTATCATCTCTTCTCTTGATTTGCCACAATTTTTGCTTGCTAAAGACATTTCAATAGCACTGAAAGGAATCAGCCTGCTATGGCAATTATAAAAACGGACAAACTGTGTATGATCCTTGCATTTCTCTATACTGCAGCTTGTGTGCAACGCCTTACTGCTCTCATCGGGCGCTACCCATCCGCACTCACTGACAAGTGTATCCTTAACTTTATTCCAATCGTATCTGCCGCCACAGATTTTATCAAGATCAAGATGTACAAATGCAGGTATATGACCGCTTCGTGACGAGCTTCTGATACTGCGTCTGAGTGGAGTTAAAATTTCAGGCACTTCGTGAATAGCCTTAACCACATTAGAAACAAGCTCATTACTGTATCCGCTTATCCTTTTTATAAAATTATCACCATAAGCCAGCTGTTTCATAGTCATAAGAGTCTGAAACTGTCCTTGCTTCAGCGGTGGATGAAACGTAATCACTCTGCCGATGTTAATCAAAAATGAAAGTAATTTATTATCAGAAAAGCTATATGCAAGTGCAGGTGCCATATGATTATAATAAAGTCCCAGCATCTGTACAGGCTCATTACCTGCTACAAAATAAGGCACTCTGCTACTTACAAGCTCGGGATAAAACAAAAGATATGCAAGAGACGGACAAGCGCAGGTATTTCCGCTTAATGAATATAACTTACGATATATCTTTTGTAAATCGTTATAATTTACAGTTCGCTCTATAAACTCTACAGATGTAAACGTGTGCTTTGCGTTTTTAATACTTCTTTTTGCTGATTCCGACGTAAAAGGTATCACCCAGGTAAGAGCAAGTACCCTGAGTTTTTTCACCTTTGACAAATAATACAGCATATACGTAGAATCCTTGCCACCGGTATAAAACAAGGCAACGTCAAATCTTGACTTAACGGACCTTGGGATATCATCAACAAACGGCAATATACTTTTAAAATTCTTTACGTCATCTGCCGTCTGACACATAGGGCAATTACCTTCACTATCGAACTCAAGCCCCGGGATAATGTAATCATTTGCTGAGCAGTTTTTGCAGAATCTGGCTTCAGACAAGCTTTTCGGAATATACGTCAGCTCCTTTTCCGTAACGACCTGCTTACCTAACAATTTACGTAATATTTCTTTCTCATCACTGTCAAGTTCTTTGGGTAAAGCGGAAATAATTGCTCTTTGCTTTTTAGAAAGCTTTATTTTATTTTTGAACAGATTTTCTTTATTTCGCAGTCCGTAGTAGATCAAAGTATTATTTTCAAATTTCCACCTGTTCTGAAGATAGTACATCCGCCCCACCTCTTTTCTTTTTATATCATTATTATAACAGAAGAGAAGAAAAATAACAATAACAAAGTCCAAAATGATTTATAAAAAAGAACCACTTTTCAGTGGTTCTCATTGCATTAAAAGAAATACTTATTATCCGAGTGCTTCGTAAGAATTACTCCAGTCGCCTGATTGAATTTTTCATAAATTCTTCTCTTTTTTTATATTTTTGTTTGTATACAAAACTCTTATATCAAGTATATCATATTTGCTATGATAATGCAATGAATTCAAAGATTCAACTATTAATACTTTAACAAAACAAAAGTCGCTCAAACTATCCGTTTAAGCGACTTTAAATATGTCTGTCTTGTACAAAATAGATGACATCAAGCATCAACAATTTTATGTCTTATCACGTTTACTGAACGTGGTTTTATTAAGACCGTATAATCCGATGACGCAGCGATTATCTTAGTATACGGAATGACAGCCTCCTTATTCTCAAAGGTATTTTTAGCGTAATAACTGTCAGCTGTAAGAGTTATAATACGGGCAGTTTCTGCCATCGCTACGTCTGTTGTGACAGCTACTTCAACTTCACTTTCTGAGAAATTCACAAGCTTGGTAATCACTTCACCATTTTCACTATCTACACTACAAACTGCAGTTATATGCGGGATTGCATTAAGAGTCTTTTTGTGCAGTAATTCACCATTAAGCATTATCTCAAAAGAATCCCTCGATGTTTTGATTTCAACAGTATTTGTGCCACTATTCGTTGTGCATAAAACAGCTTCACAAATGATTTCATTTGACCATCCGTTGTAGTGCACTACTCTGCTAGTTCCGTTTTCAATAATCCAGTCATAGTGTTTCTGATCTTCTCCAACAGTACCTCTGTCCCAGAAACGCATACGGAATTCACCTAAAATCTCTGTATCAGCAGAATAGGATTCACCCTCAGTAATTGTTCCGTCAGGTGCAGTAAAATGTCCAAATTCCATACGGCTGTCGTTTTCGGTGACTACATCATATTCACAAACGTAATCGCCACGATTGTTACCGAACATTTCAAGCATATAATAGCTCGGTATCGCATAATCCTCGTGGTTATTAAAGATTATCATATCAGGTTCCCACGCTTTGTATGCCACATTCTGAAAAAGTGGTGCATAGCTTGTCATTGTTACCTTATCCTGATTACGTTCAACTCCCGTAAGAAATGCCGCTTCGCCCAATGCGGCATAAAGGTTTCCTTCTTTACAGCCGATAGTAGCTGCATATTCCCCACAATAAATACCAACTCCATTTCTGTCGAGGCCATCATACATCTTGGTATTTGTCGCAAAGAAAATCGGGTCAGAATAAAAATGCTCATCTACATACTCCGTAGCAAGACCTGATTTTTCCGTGTGGTCTGTGGAAATATAAATAAACTGTGGGAATTCCTTTTTCAGCCTTTCATAAAAATATATGTAACGCCTGTTGTATTCTTCGCCCCAGTTTTCGTTGCCGATTTCAAGATATTTCAGCACTGTAAAAGGATCGGGATGTCCGTTTTCTGCACGCTTTTTGCCCCATTCTGTATCAGCAGGCGCTGTTGCATAAAGAATAGCATGGACAGCATCCTGATAAAACTCCTCAATCAAATCTTCGTCAAAATAATCGGGATTTCTGCCCTGACAGGTCATTCCACAATTAAAAACATACATTGCGTCAATGCCTGCATCTTCACAGAATTGCAGATATTCGTGATAGCCAAGACCATTTGTCGTCATATATGACCAGAGAAGCCAGTGAGGTTTTCTTTCCCATACAGGGCCTATGCTGTCTTCAAATCGGTATGCTGTTTCCTTTGAAAAACCTTCTACAATACAACCACCGGGAAAACGCAGAAATGCAGGATTGAGCTTCAAAAGTCTTTCTACAAGTGGCTTTCTTAAACCATTTTCCCTGCCCATATATGTATCTGTTGGGAAAAGTGAAGTAAAACCGATCACTATTGTTTCTGATGACTCAGACTGAATTACAAGTCTTGCGTCACAGTCGGTTGTATCAGATGTGAATACACACTGATATTTTTCATAATCTCCACTTATCGCAAATGTTTTTTCGTCATAGCTTACGCCTTTGGCAGAGCAGATTTTCACAGTAACATTCGCACTGTTTTTCGTCCTTGCAAACATATAGAAACGATACTGTTTATCCTTTTCAACAGGCACACCCATAAATCCATCGTTTGTAATCATACCTCCGTTGAAATTCACCTTAAGGGCACGTTTACGGTTGCTGTTAAGAGTATCTTTGTCAGTCAGCTTCATTTTTGCTCCGTTAAAGCATTCCCATGCAACAACACCTTCGCCTTCATAGCAATCAAAAGAGGATACCCAGCCGGTTTCCGATGTAATCAGCCTGTTTTTCGGGTCATAGGTACAACCCTCCGGAAGCACACCGTCATCAAAGGCTCTGTTACGCAGAAGTTCGGCATAAAGTCCGCCATCTCCAGCACGGTTTATGTCTTCAAAAAACAATCCATACAGACTGTTTGATACATCCGTAAGTTTTCTTGCAGTATGAATATTTATGCTATAATGATTGCTCATTACACTCTCTCCGATCCCCGTTTATCAAACGATTTTTTATCTCATATATTATACCACATTTCGCCATCTATTTCAATATAGATTCAGAAAGGTTGTCATACCGCCCATTTCCACGCTTCTTGCAAACTTCATATTTCCTGATATAATGAACCGAACTCATTTTCGTGTTATTTAATTATTTTGTCTAAACTTTGGGGTTCACTTCAAATTTATAATCAAGCAGTTAAAAATACGTTCATCTTAAAATATAAACGAGAAGGAGCCGTATATACAAAGCAGGAACGTGAATATAAATCCTATTATAATATTCTTTTTATATTTGTAGCCTTTGCTTTTCAGGATAAATCCAACAATGACAGAAGATATCGGAATCGGCAGGAACAAAAAGAACACCCACATATTATTTAAGACCGTATTGTCATTTTCAGATGGCATCGAAACAGAAAGTGCCAATGCAAAAGAAATCGTAAAAAAGGTTGCTACAAAAAGTACCACCGATAGTATTCTCCATATATCGATAGGTTTATTTTCTATAACCTTTACAGGATTTGTATACATATGTAAGTACAGAGCAGAATTTTCTTTCAACCCTTCTTTTCTTATGATATACGTCTGACCTGAGACTGTCAGAAAAAGCCATTTATCCGTTTGCGATATCTTTTCAATATCAGAAAAATAATACTTTGACATACGTATTTTTTCATTACTTCTATACAACGTAATCACAACGTACTCATCAAAAACGCTGTATTCATACGTAGTTTCAGACATCTGTCTTAAAACGTTTCTCCAAGCGTTATTAAAAGAATAAAAACCTTTAAGCAAAACGATAAGACTTGTTAAAAACGTTCCGACAGAAAACGCCATCATAATTCCATTATCAGCGGCACCAACAGACATAATGATAAGCAATCCTGCCAGCGCAAGTGAAATAACCTGATTTTTTAAATTAATATTGTTTTGCAACCGACGAATTGCGTTTAATTCGTCTACCGAAAAATTTTGTCTGTAACTCTCATTCGGTGTATTTTCTTCTACTAACGTTGTATCTTCAAAACCAAGTATTTCATCAATAGAAATGCCAAATATTTCTTTTAAACGAATCAGATTATCTATGGTAGGAACTGTCTGATTTTTCTCCCAAAGACTTATTGTCTGTCTGCTGAGCAATAGTTTCTTCCCTAACTCTTCTTGGGACAGCCCCAACTCTTTTCTGTGCTTTTGAATGTTTTCTCCGATTGTCACAGGTATCTCCCCCTTCTTTGCATTCATATTATATCAGATACAGACAAAAAAAGAAAGAAGTTATTACTTGCATATGTCAAGCAGGACTTTACAATAAGTATTTATACGTTATAATTACGTTAAATCTATCGTTGAATACCCTGCAGCATTCAGTTTTCTTTCTATTGAGTAGAATTCAGAAAAATCTTTTGAATACGCATTCCATCCAATTTTAGCCAAGAACTCTTTTATTCTGGTTACTTTAGTAATTCTGCAGAATCGGATATGATGATTATCGGTGAAAAATTCATAAAAACCGATTGGTCTTACAGCACACCTTCCACCAACGCCCTTAACCTTTCTATCCGGGGAAGCGTCAGTTGATATTCCAAAAGCGGAATTGAAATTTCCTGCGCATTCCTCAAGACATATCTTTTGGCATTTTCCATCGTTATCTTTAAAAGAAATTTCTGTTTTGTTTATTCCTGTTATATTCTTAAAAGGTATTTTAATTACCGTATCATCGCATTCAATATGATATTTTTCTTCAATAACTTTAAAGTATTCTTGCTTATTCATATAATACCACCCTTCTTTAAAACAATTATATCGCAAACCCGACTGTTTGTAAAGAAAAAACATGCTTCTTATAAAACACAAATGAATATTTCCTGCGTTTCAGCATATATTTTAAGTATGAAAAGAAATTAAAAATATTTTCTAAAAAACTATTGACAAATTCAATTCTACGTGATATAATATATAAGCACTCATACAGAGGCATTAATATCGCGGGGTGGAGCAGGGGTAGCTCGTCGGGCTCATAACCCGAAGGTCGTCGGTTCAAATCCGGCTCCCGCAACCAAAAAACCGACCCTAATTGATACAACCGTGTCATTTAGGGTCGGTTTTTTTATAATAGCAGGTTGAAAGAATGATGAAAATATGGTATTCTATTGGCACAGCAATCTATGTCCCACTTTTACTCCATTGGGTATGTTATAGTGAAAACGCAAAAATTTAAAAGGAGCGATAGTATGGATATTGAGAAATTATACGATGCATGGGCAGAGCAAACAGAAAAAAGAAACGCGTACAAATTTGCTGTTAAGAGATTTGCTTAGACACTTTTGCTGAATTGGTGAAGGGTACATTTGAGGCTCTCAAACTTGTCAAGAATCAATATCTTTATAATGTAGCTTACCCGGAAGATCCTTATTTGGTTTTTGATTATTTGCATTTAATTGCAGAGCTTTCCCAGTACACAAAGGCGATTTCAGCGAAGTGATGAAACTGGCCAAAGAACTTGCAGCGGTTTAACGAATGTAGGAGGTATGATTATGGATCATATTACAAGAATCCATTTAAAAACCAGCGGTATAAGCAGAGAGAAATTGATAGAATACTGTTTGCACGGAAATGCCCAATGTATTGCCATAGGCTGGAGTGGTGCATTCGAAGTGAATCCGGCGATCAGTTCTTACGAAGAGTATTATGTGGCCGTGAAACATAGATATCAAAAAAGAATGGATCATGCACATAATGTTTTTTGGGCCGCCAAGGAAAATGATCTGTTTTGGACAAGAGATCTGAATGGAACTTATTGGATTTGCAGGGCAAAAGGACACGCACAGCCTTTGTATCTGCCTGAAATGGATATAGGTGCAATCATACCGGTCGAAGCATATAAATACGGGTTGGAGGTTCCTGGACAAATCAAGGCTTCTTTTAATCGTCCTCGAGGCGGAACTTGTCATGATATCTATGAGCCGGAAATAGTTGAATTTTCAAAAAAAGTCTATAACGAGTTGTCTCAAACAGCAACATATTTGGTCAGTGAATCAAAAAGCAATCTGCTGAGCAATTTGCCCGACTTTGAATTGGAAGAATTGGTTATTTCCTATATCCAGTTAAAAGAAGGGTACTATCTGTTGTCGAATTCTATTGCAGCGAAATCAACAACCATAAAAATTGAATGTGAGTTTATTCATAGGAATAAGAATAAGCTTAAAAAGGCAGTTGTTCAAGTAAAAGGCGGAAGAAAGAAACAGATAGATGCGTTAGACTATAAAGAGTTTGACGATGATGGATATGTTGTGTATTTATTTGCGCCATCTGTGACAAATACCGATAAACTACAAAACTGCATTGTTATTACGCATGATGACCTGCTTTCTTTTTACCGAGAATATAAAAAAATTTTACCAGACTCCATTACACGATGGGAAACACTGTAATATACATATGCACGTCCATTAAGAAAGAACATTTTAATAAATGCAACGCAATTCTGAAAATGCAACGCTCCGCCACCTTGCGTTGCATTGTATCAAAGTTAAACGCTGTTGCCAGAAAAACAAGCAACCGTTCGGTTGCTTGTTTTTATTTTGCAAAATCTGAAATAGTAGTCCCACCACAATTTCTATAAATCGTGGTGGGATTTACATTTATCCATCATCCTGAACATCATTTTTATACCGTCTTAACCAATACCCTGCTATAGTAGAGGAAAGCATTGTTGTCAGAATAAGAACTGTGAAAAATTCTATACTGATGATATTATAGGCAAAGGCTGTAGTTGCCAGGACTATCCCAGGTCCCCCTCTGGCGTTCATAGTAATACCAAGACTGATTGCAGTTTTCTTTTTCAGCTTACTGAATAACATTACTCCTGTAGTACCGATAAATTCCAGACCGAATGCAATCATAAAGAATAAACCGAATCGTAACAGAGAGAAATTATGTATTACATCCAGCTGAATTCCCACAAGCGCAAAGTATATAGGAACGAATAAAGCAAAGGAAAAATCCTTGATTTTTTCCATCTCGTTGCAGGGCTTCGGCAATATGGATTTCATGAGATACCCGCCTATAAAAGCCGAATACATTATATTTATATTCAGCTTAAAAAGCAGATAAATGACAAAGAAGGATACTAAAAAACTGATAGGAAGAACATTTTTACTTATAACAATATTAAGCTTTCTGATAAGTCGTTCTAAAAGCTTGACAGCAACGAGTAATCCGATAGTGATAAAAGTAGTTATAAGAAAGCTCAATAAATCAAATGTTCCTGTTTCTACAAGACTGATTGCGAGATTCAGTAAAATCCATAGGCATAAGTCCTGTAACGTTGATACGGTTAAAACCATATTCGAGAATTTGGTATTCATCATACCGATGTCAAAGAAAATCTTTGAAATTACAGGAATAGAGGTAATTGCTACGGCAATAACAAATACTAAAATATATGCGGTACGGTTCCCTGCCGTTCCAATGAAGGCATCCTGAAACAGAGTCGGGAACAGAAGTCCCGATAACATTGGTATAATAGTAGCCCCGAAAAACAACAATCCATAATTTTTGACATTGTTTTTTGTTATACTGATATTTGTATTAAACCCTGATGAAAACATCAGAAAAACAAGTCCCAGTTGATAAAAGATATTAAGTACCTTGCCTTCTTCTGCGTATCCGTTGAATACAGAATTAAATAAATCAGGGAAAAAATATCCTATACAACTGCCACCAAGTATCATTCCACCGAAAATCTCACCTACAACCTTCGGTGCTTTAATAAATTCGAATAGCTTTCCGCCTAAAAAAGAAAATAAAAGCAGAAGAAATAATGCTAGAAAAGTAAGACTTATTTCATTCGTTGTAAGTGTTTGCATGTACTCCTACCTTTCGTTTACCTGAAATCGTATTTTCCGTTACATATAGCCGCTTCATCGATAAATCGTCAAAAATCTCTTATTTGCTAAAAAAGAACTACTTCTCAGCAGTTCTTTTTCCTTTATAATTATCAGACTATATCCATTACAAGAGTGTTCAGTCTTTCAGCAAAATTATCATCAAGTGCAACAACGGTTTCTGTTCCATCTGACATTCTCTTGAGCTTTGCTGACTTGTTAGCCATTTCATCGCCACCTATTACCATGCAATAAGTAGCATTTATCTTGTTGGCGTACTTCATCTGAGCCTTGAAGCTTCTACCTGACACATCGCACTCAGCCCAGAATCCAAATTCACGAAGCTGCTTTACAAGCTTCATTGCATAGATATTAGTTTCATCGTCGAAGGACGCGATATAAAGATCGCACTTCTTTTCAGGAAGAAACTGAAGCCCTTGATTCTCCATTACCATAATAATTCTTTCAAGTCCCATACCAAAACCAAGACCTGCAGTAGCATTACCGCCTATTTCTTCTACAAGACCGTTATATCTGCCACCTGCACATACAGCACCCTGTGAACCAATTTCATTTGAAATAAACTCGAAAACCGTATTTGTGTAATAGTCAAGACCTCTTACGATAAGAGGATTTATCTTATACTCAATATTAAGAGCATCCAGTCTTTTCTTTACGCTTTCAAAGTGTTCCTTACATTCATCACAGATGAAATCAAGAATAGTAGGAGCATTATCCTTAAAACTACTACAGATTTCACTCTTACAGTCAAGAAGACGCATTGGGTTTCTGTCAAGTCTTTCGAGGCAAGTGCCGCAAAGCTGGTCCTTATACTGTGAATAGTATTCTTTAAGAGCCTTGTGATACTCAGCACGGCATTTCGGACAACCTATGCTATTGATTTCCAGGGAAATGTTCTTTATACCAAGAGTTTTTATAACATCATTCGCAAGAGCTATAACCTCCGCATCCGCTGACGGTGCATATGCCCCAAGCACCTCTATGCCAAACTGATTGAATTCACGGAGTCTGCCGCTCTGGGGGGCTTCATATCTGAAGCAACGAGTAAAGTAGTAGGTCTTTAAAGGTAAAGCGTCATTTAAAAGTCCGTTTTCTATGGAAGAACGTACCATACCTGCGGTACCCTCAGGCTTCAATGTAATGCTTCTTCCCTTCTTGTCGTTGAATGTATACATTTCCTTCTGCACAACATCAGTGGTTCCACCAACACCACGCTGGAAAAGTTCTGTGTGCTCAAAGGTAGGTGTACGAATTTCCTTGCAGCCATAAACCTCAGCAATCTGCTTTGCCACCTGCTCTACCGTGTGCCATTTATATATATCTTTAGGCAGTTTATCTTCTGTACCACGGGGTTTTTTTGTTACTAATTCCATTTTCTTTTATTCCTTTCATTTTTCAAAACAAAACAGGCGTACCGAAGCACGCCTGTAAATTACAAAATTAACCTCTGACAATTTCACGCCAATCAAGGTCACCGCGTTCAAGCGCATGAATAAGTGCCTCTGCAGTTGCTATATTTGTAGCAAGAGGAATGTTATGTACATCGCACAAACGCAGGAGATTCATCTCGTTAGGTTCATATGATTTTGCATTTAAAGGGTCACGGAAGAATATCAGGACGTCTATTTCATTGCAGGAAATACGTGCAGAAATCTGCTGATCTCCACCCTGGGCGCCGCTTAAATAGCGCTGAATATGAAGACCTGTAGCTTCTGAAACAAGCTTTCCTGTTGTTCCTGTAGCACATAAGTTATGTCGACTTAATATACCACAGTATGCAATACAGAACTGTACCATCAGTTCCTTTTTAGAGTCGTGTGCAATTATTGCAATATTCATAATTTAACCTCTTCAGATGAATTTCATTTATGCTTTATTTTTATCAGTTGATATTTATTGTAAGAGGAACATCCTCACCAAGTATTCTGTTTGCAATAGCCATATAAGCCTTAGCTCCTGCACATGAAGGAGGCAGAGGCATACCCTTTGCACCACAAATCTTGATATTGTTATCTTCAGGCACTACACCAATAAGCTGAATGCCTACAGAGTCCATAACCTCATCCAGATCATACAGAATCTCTTCTTCTTTGAAGTTCTGGCTTACCTTGTTTATAACAAGACGCTGATTAGTACAATTTTTAACATAAAGGAAGTCGGATAAAATTGCACCATCTCGTACGCAAACGGTATCAGGTGTTGTAACCATCAGAATCATCTCAGCAGCCTTGATAACACTGAATACAGAACTGCCAACACCTGCTGTATCTATGATGATATAATCAAAATGCTGGCGCATCTCTTCACAAACGCCCATAATCTTTTCGGGGTTGATATCAATAAAGGGGTTTCTTGTAGCACATACAAGATATAAGTTCTCAACTGTTTCTACCTTGGTAGTTGCTGTAAGAATATCAATTTTGCCTTCAAGATATTCACCGATATCGTGCTTGATCTTATCTTTTATACCAAGCATAATATCAAGACATCTAAGACCGAAGTCAAGCTCAACTAAAAGTGTTCTTTTTCCTAAAGTGGCAAGCGAACGAGCTACATTTGCGGATGTGGTGGATTTTCCCGTACCGCCCTTACCTGCTGTAACTGCTATAATCTGTGACATATACATCGCTCTCCTTTTATCATAATATTTTCTGTCATATTATATCATTTACCTATCTTAAAATATTGTATCATAAAAGTACAGATAAATAAAGTGTTTTTAAGCATAATTTTAAAAATTCGTGAAATAAACAAAATAAGCCGCGCTTTTTTTGTGCAAAATGTTCAACGATTTCAAGTGTTGTTTTCTTTTTTGAAGAAATCTCTTTCAGGGCGTCCTGGAGTATTTGTTTCCTTACCACCCCAAGGAAGTGTAACTTCTCCTTTTTCATTGATAACAGGCTTATAGTTATCATAAAAATACGACTCAATTATATTTCGGATCATAAGTCTTGTAAATTCGCCTTTTTCAAGAACGATACCAAAACATATCTGAGGATCTTCGGCTGGATAGTATCCCAGGATAGTTGAATTAAAGGTATCCTCTGTTACCTGAGGTGTACCTGTCTTTATCGCTACACCATAAGGCAGATCCGCAAGCTGTGTACGACCTGAGCCCATCGGCCACTGTACGTCATCTGCTACCATTATCATGCCTTCTCTTATCACTTCGAAAATATGTGGATCAGCATCAATTTTATTAGCAATCACAGGCTTGGTTTTCTCTACAACCTCAGTGCCATCATAATTTGTAATACTGTCCACCAGATATGGCTGATATCTTACACCATCGTTAGCAAAAGTCAGCGCAATAGTTGCAAGTGTCAACGGGGTAACCGTAGTTTCAAGCTGACCGATAGACGCCTGAATGGTAGAACCCGGAGTCCAGTCGCCTCCAAGTTCTTCAATATATTCAGGTGTACTCATACTGCCTGAAAATCCGCCTATTTCGAGATTCAGATCCTGCCCTACCCCGAACCAACCTGCAACCTGAGCAAGATATTCTATTCCCATTTGTCTGCCCATATCATAAAAATATATATTACAGGAATATCTGAGTGCATTTCTTACAGATATATCTCCTACAAAACCCATAATACATCCCGGTTGATAGTCAGAATAATAGGTATATATTCCACCACAATAAACGTTTGTATGTTCATCGGCAATTCCGGATGTAAGCGCAGCTGTAGCCGTTATAGTCTTGAATGTCGAACCGGGTCTGTATAATCCGTATATACACCTGTTATACGTCGGATTAGGCGTGTCCTCAGGCGGATTATTTATAAGCTTGATATAATCATTTATATTATAATTAGGATAATTCGCCATAGCCAGAACGCCGCCGGTTTTAGCATCCAGAACCACTACACCGCCCGCATCAACCTTATTTCCTCGTGTCGGATCGTTATTATAATGTAGCCAGTTTATGTGATTGTCAAGTATCGCCTGAACGTCATTCTGAAAATCATAATCTATAGTCAGCTTTATCGAATTACCTTCCTGTGCCTTAGTGGTAATCAGGTCTGAAATCACATTGCCGTCAGAATCCTTGGAAATGGTTCGTACGCCGTTTTTTCCACGAAGTACACTTTCCATTGCGCTTTCTATTCCCCATTTTCCTGTAACGTCATTAAGCGCATAGCCCTCATCTGCAAGCTCTTCGTATTCCTCCGCAGAAATTGCACCGATTCTTCCAAGAACATGCGGCACAAACTCTCCGCCAAGATAAGTTCTTGTAGGTTCTTCAACAATGTCTATACCCTTTAACATAAAGCTCTGTTCTTTCAGTTCAATAACCGTCTGAAGCTTTACATCTTCCGCCATAACATATCTGTTTACGTAAGAAAAATCTCTTATCTGCATTTCGTAACGTACACCGGCAATGTTCCTTCTCATTTCCTGTCCGTAAACATCAGATATTTTATATTTCTCATAAAGCGCATTCATACAATTTTCAGCAGTTGCATAAACACCAAGCTCCAGTTCTTCTCTGAGAGCATCTATTTCATATTCATCACCCGTAAACTTATACGGTGTTGTTTTAGTTATCGGAAGGGTGTCTGTCCACTTCTCATTCTTATCAACAAGAATCTTCAGTGTTTTGCATATTATATCATTTTCTGTTCCACTTTCAAAAAAAGCTTTCTGTACTATGACTTTATATACAAGCTTATTGGAATTAAGAACAACACCATCCGAGGTCATTATCTGTCCTCTTGCTGCCTGAACAGTCTGATTGATTCCATAAACGCCGGTTGTCTGCGAAAGATAATATTCTCCATCAACTATCTGTATCTGCAAAAGTTCAAGAGTACATGCAAATGACAAAGCTATTACCATCGCTACGAGCACAAGATTCCTGATCTGCTTGCCAAGCTTACTCAATTTATTCCTCCATCAATATCTTACTTTTTCTTCGTGTACATCTACTCCACGGAATACACTTCCGATTTCATCATCCGTTACTTCTATACCAAGTTTCTTATTAAGAAATTTAACTATCAAGTAAATGACGGAAGAAATCAGTATAGTAACAATAACGGACGGAAGCATATACTGGAATATTATAATGTCAAGATGCGGGTTTCTCCAGATTATATGTTTGAACAAAAGCTCCATAAGCTGTGTGACTATAAGCGTTGCTGAAGTCATCCACAAGTAATTTATAATATTTCTGTGTATAAGGTTGACAACAAGAAGAGTTACAAACATACAACAAGGAATCAGCCATATTGATGTAAAGCCTAACAATCCACCTGTCGCCATATCCTGCATAAATCCTGCAAAAGCTGCAAAAACGCACCCACTGAGTTCTCCCTCATAGAAAGACACAGCACACGCCAGCGCTATCACAAAAAAGGGTTGCCACTTAAATATAGGTAGTGTTGACTGAAGCACAAAACCCACTACAAGTAATAAAGCGTAAAGCACCCATCTTATAACGCTTCGGAAGGCTTGCTTTCTTGTAGTGACGCCTAAATTTACAATTCTGAAATTCATTAGTCAACAACACCCTGCCCTTTAAAATGCGTTATAACTACGCAGTCTGTAATCTTGTGAACATCAACAGCCGGCTGAATAGTAACCCTTACCGCCAATCCATTTTCTTTGTATATTTCCTTGACGGTTCCCACAAGAAGGTCTCCCGGGAAAATAACACCTGCAACCGATTTTATTATCTCACCTTGTTTAATATTTTCCGGGTTATCAATAAAGCTCATAAGACACTCTCCCAAATCGGCATGCTCCGCATCGTTATTGATAACACCGACAGCCTTGCTTTCAAGAGTCATAATCCCAATGTTTATTTCATTTGAAATAACCGTAGTAACCTTTGCAAAATTAGGTCCTATTTCGCTTACCATCCCTACAAGTCCATCTGCCGTCATAACAGGATCGTATAGTGAAATACCATCGTCAGAGCCTCTGTCAATGGTAAATCCGCCATAAACATCGTTTGAATTATGCGCTATTATATTACAAGGTGCAGAAAACTCAAAATCATCATTCTCTTTCTTTATCTTGAGTATTTCTTTTAGCTGCTCATTTTCGCTTTTAAGAGCATCGTAATCTATAATATCTTTATACATTTCGTTTAGTTTTTCTCTTAGTTCTTCGTTCTCGTTTTTATACTTATCAGCATTATTGAATTTATCGAGAGTATCCTCAACCCAGCTTGAAATAGCATTGGAAGCCTCTACAAATGGCTTTGTTATTGTCGTGATAATAGTTTCCGGGATTGTAGAAAAGCCACCGGATACCGCTGCATAAATAACTACACCCAGCACAAGAGCAAATATACACACTATTATTTTAAATTTTACACCACTGAAAAAATCACGCATAAACTTTGCTCCTTGTCTTTTTCATAACATTAAACTGTCCTATATATAACACATTATGACTAACTGAAGATACAGTTAGCCATAATCTTAAAATCGTTTATTAATATCTTGAATCATCATCTGTAAGAACATCTACAAGCTTATCGATATTCTCAAGAACCTTACCTGTACCGTCAGCAACACAATCAAGCGGTCTTTCTGCAATTTTTACAGGCATGCCTGTTTCAGCGTGGATAAGAAGATCAAGACCTTTAAGGTTTGCACCACCACCTGCAAGTGTAATACCCTGGTCGATAATATCCGCTGCAAGCTCGGGAGGTGTTTTTTCAAGTGTTACCTTGATAGCATCTATCACATGGCTTAAAGGCTCAGAAAGAGCTTCTCTTATTTCTTCTGATGTGATAGTAATGTTTTCCGGCAAACCGTTTAGAAGGTTTCTGCCCTTTATATCCATAGAGGGTTCATTATCTGTATAAGGATAAGCAGAACCAATAGCTGTCTTTACATTTTCAGCAGTTCTTTCGCCGATAAGCAGATTATACTTTTTCTTGATATAATTTATGATAGCTGAATCAAATTCGTCGCCTGCAACTCTTACGGAACGAGAAGAAACAATGCCGCCAAGAGAAATAACAGCAACCTCGCTTGTACCGCCGCCGATATCTACAATCATACTTCCTGTAGGATCAGCAACGGGAAGACCAGCACCAATAGCAGCTGCCATAGGCTCTTCAATTATAGATACACGCTTTGCGCCTGCATTCTGAGCTGCTTCTTTTACAGCTCTGCGTTCAACTGCGGTAACCCCGGAAGGTATGCAGATAATTACTCTGACTCTGGAAGGACCGAAAGAGCGTCCTTTTAAAGCCTTTCTGATAAACGCCTGAAGCATACTTGTAGTCATATCAAAATCAGCTATTACGCCGTCCTTTAACGGTCTTACAGCAACAATAGAGCCAGGAGTACGACCTATAACATCTTTAGCCTCCTGACCGACATAACGGACTCTGTCCTGCTTTACATCAACCGCAACAACACTAGGCTCTCTTATGATGATGCCCTTTCCTCTCATATACACAAGAGTATTAGCGGTACCAAGATCAATACCGATATCCTTTGAAAACATTTTGTTACCTCCGCTTATATATTAACATTTTTCTATTTACACTACTATTATAGCACTTTTTTCTTTTGCATACAACCAAAAACAACTTTAAAAACTATATAAATAATTGACAGTTTTTTTCAGTAATTTATGCAAATTGCATTATTACTTTCCTGTGGAGCCAAATCCACCGGCACCACGTTTTGTTTCATCAAGCGAATCACACTCGGTGTAACAGCACAAATCCACCGGCATAATAACCATTTGCGCTACTCTGTCGCCGTTTCTGATAGTATAAGCCTCATTACCGTGATTGATTACAGCTATTTTAACCTCTCCCCTGTAATCACTATCAACAACACCTACGCAATTCGAAAGAGATATACCGTATTTAGACGCTGTACCACTTCTTGGAAAGATAAATCCTCCGTATCCTTCAGGTATAGCCATTGCTATTCCCGTAGGTATAAGAATTCTCTGCGAAGGTTCTATAATAACATCTTCAGAAAGGCACGCGTATAAATCTGCTCCTGCACTGCTTACAGTTGCTCTGTTTGGTAATATTGCATTCTCATTTACTTTTTTTACTCTGATGTTCATATTATCTGCTTTTACTGAACTCCTCTGTAATATAATCCTCTTGTCAGCTTTCCATCCGGCTTTATATCATTCAGGTACATATCCAGAATTTTTCCTGTATCCTTTTCGTCTGTGAATCTAAGAAGCACAAAGTCAAACTTCTGTATATCCTTTTGTCTGTCGCTGAGATAAAGCGTATCGGGATTAAAAATCTCTACAGTATTATCATCACAATAACACGGAAGTCTATTTCCTTGTCTGTCGGTAATACTGTGGGGACAATCTGCCCTTTTTATCTTTCCGCAAGGCTTATTATCGTTTATCGGACATCTACGGGTTATCATAAGCGGTAATTTACCATATCCTATAATACCGGTTTTTATAAATGCTCCCTTGCATATATCCTGTGCCTCATGCATCATCAGCTCAGGTGACAGAACAGCATCCGTTACTCCAAGCTTCTGATAACCTGCAAGCGAACGGGAATTCGTGATATTAAGCCTGAAGCCGCCAAACACCTTCATCTGAAGCTTGTTTATAATTTCAATATGCGACAAGGTGTGAGCGCAGACATTTTCGTATCCGTAACTTTTAAGTTTTTTTAGTTTTTCTGTTACTTTTTTTTCGCAGTCTCCAAGAAAAACAGGAGGCACAATAACGATTCTGAATTTATCATCTGTATCTACGTCAAGAAGATTCATAGGTACGTATATATAGCTGTATTCATCTTCAGAAAGCACCTGAGAAAGCTGTTCTCTTGTCATTACTTCGCATCTGAATTCAGGTCTGAGCTTCTTTTCACAGTTCAGATTCTGTTCTTTTAAATATTTTATCTCGTAAATATTTGTATTTTTCTCCAGTATCTTTTCTGAGAGAGAGGTAATTGCATTTCTGCGCATTTCATTGAGCTCAGCCGCCGATACCATAAGTCCGTCATCTATTTTAGCAGAAATATCACCAGCGTTAAACAATGTACCTCCGAACTTCGAAAGCTGCTTTACGATATAGGATTCGTCTATAGCTTTGTTTATAGCTTTTTCAGGTTCATTGCCGATTATTACTGCTTTACATCCGCACGACTCTGCTCTGACAACTATTGGTTTGCCTGAGCTTATCTCAGCGGACATATTTACTCTATAGCGGGCGTATGGCTTATGATAAATCTGCTTCATAGCCGTCAGAGCCTTAGGAGCTGAAATCACGTCGTCTTTCGTTCTGACTCCCTGCATATCGGCAAAATTATCAATAAAATATCCGGACGTGAATCCACTTCTGGAAAATACACATTTCAGTATTTCTAGGTCAGGATTTCCACCATCCAGTACAGTTCTGCAAGCATTGACAGTACCCGCTACATACTCAGGGCGCTTCATTCTGCCTTCTATCTTAAAAGAAGAAACCCCGATTTCATCTAGCTTTTTCAGATATTCAATTATAGAAAGATCTTTTAAAGAAATAACATTCTGTCTTTTATCCAAGGTAAAATTAAGCCGGCAAGGCTGAGCACAAAGTCCTCTGTTACCGCTTCTACCGCCCAGAATGCTACTCATGTAACATTGCCCACTTATACATACGCAAAGTGCGCCATGAACAAAAACCTCAGTTTCAATGTCACAGCCCTCGGTTATAGTCTTTATCTGATCAAACGACAACTCTCTACCAAGTACAGCTCTTGAAAAACCTAGTTTTTTCAGGAGCTTTGCACCTTCAAGAGAATTTACCGTCATCTGCGTAGAAGCGTGTAACGGCATATCCGGTACAATCTCCTTAATGAGGCTGACAACACCTATATCCTGAACAATAAAGCCATCCACACCGGCTTTTGCACAGTTAATGACCGCTTTTTTCAGCAACTGCATTTCCTTATCAAAAACCAATGTATTGAGTGTAACGTACACCTTCACCGATGAATAGTGACAAAGCTTTACGGCTTCACAAAGCTGTTCATAGCTGAAATTTGTTGCATTTTTTCTCGCAGAAAATTCTTCTTCGCCTAAGTAAACAGCGTCAGCTCCTGAGTTTACGGCAGCAATAAGGCTTTCCATGCTTCCGCATGGCGCTAATATTTCACTCATAATGTAAGTTGTCCATCATTTACTATTTCATTCATCTGAGAAGATAACTCAGAATACTTTTTTCTAAGTGCGTTAAGCTCATCGTTAAGAGACTTGACCTCTGCATTTCTCTGTGTTGCATACTCATCAAAGGTCTTTTCGTATGTAGCGACTGTTGTACGAAGCTGTTCAATCTCATCCTTCTGGGATTCAAGATTCTTTTTCTGTACTCTTTCGTAATCGGATTTAAGCTTTTCCCATGTCTGTTCAAGGCTTTCGTTCTTATCCTGAAGTTCCTTCACTTTATTGCTAAGCTTTCTGTTTTCTTCAATAAGCTTTACTTCAGCTTCAGGGTCAATATTCTCGTACTGTGCCTTCAGTGCTTTCAGTTCATCTTGTGACTGGGATAAAGAAACCTTTAGTTCTGCGATTTCCGAATCGAGTAATGAAATCTTTTCCTGAGCAGTTTTTACCTCTTTTGCAGCTTTTTCTTCTATTTCCTGTACTTTGTCTGAGCTTTCTTTGGATCTCTCGATAATCTGTGCGTTATCAAAATTTGTTTCTGATATATCAAGAGCAACAAGCATAACAATGTCCGTAAATGACATTGTAACCCCCATGTCCTTGACTTTCTTTATTTTTGCACTTAAATCTGCGGCAACCTTTTCAAGCTTTTCGGGATTTTCTGTTTTTAGACTGAATTCGCGTCCGCAGATAGATAATTTCACTTTTTCCATATTACCTCCGAAAACAGATTATCTGTTTATCAATTTATCTGAAAAATTTTGTTTTCGTAATAAGAATTGCAACAATAACAGCAAGCACTGCCGCCAATGCTATAGGGAACCACGCATAAGGCAACGGTAAACCGACATTCATACCGTAAAAGCTAAATACAATAGTCGGTACCTCCATAATAATTGTAAGTACAGTAAGTACCTTCATTACTGTATTCATATTGTTGGAGATGACGCTTGCAAAGGCATCTCTGGTTCCGGACAGGATATTCGAATAAATACTGCTCATTTCTATAGCCTGCTTAACTTCAATAAGTACGTCCTCAAGAAGCTCCTGATCCTCCTCATACAGCTTAATTACTCTGCCGCGCAGTATCTTTTCAAGTACACTTTCGGTTGATTTAAGAGATGTTGAGAAATAGACAAGAGATTTTTCAAGTCCCAGCAGCTGGATAAGCTCCTTGTTTTTCATTGATTTCTGGAGCTGTGCTTCTGCATATCCTGACAATTTATCGATCTGTTTAAGATATTGCAGATACTTGCCGGCAATTCTGAGAAGCAAACTGAAAATAAAGCGAGTCTTGTATTGTGTCTGGATTCCTTTTACGACGCCTTTTGAAAAATCGTCTATAATCGAATTTTCTTTAAGCGAAACGGTTATTACATTGCATTCCGTAAGAATAATACTCATAGGCATTGTGTAGTAGCTGATAACATCATCCTCATCGGACACCTTTTCAGCCACAGGATAGTCAAGGACTATAAGCGTTTTTCCGTCATCGCTTTCTATACGTGAACTTTCCTCTTCGTCGAGCGCTGAACGGATAAAATCACGTTCAATGTTAAAATCATTCTGTAATGTTGAAATTTCAGTTTCTGTAGGTGAAACAGCAGAAATCCAGCATCCTGCTTCTGCTTCTTCAATTTCAACGATACTGTTGTTTACTGTTTTGTAAAACTTGAGCATAAAAACCTCTTTCTCTATGCAGAAAGAGTCTATGCGAACGACAATTCCTGCAAAGTTATTCAAATTTTAAACTTTTCCCACAAGGGTCCGCAGTCATTGTCTATCACCTCATAAAAATTCTTTGCTAAATTTTAGCCTTTAATATTTTATCATAAATTACTTTGTTTTACAACACCTTTTGCAGAAGTTTCTGCAAATTTTACTCTTTTTCTTACATTTCCTTTTTTTCAGCCTGAGCTTTACTGTAAATACACCCACAATAGTTCTGTCTATAAAGCTTGTATTGTGCAGAAAGCTCTATAGAACGCTTATAGCCGTTCCGTTTTTTAAAATCAGAAAAAAGATATTTTATTCCGTACTTTTCGCTTAACTGTCCACCGATTTCATTCAACTTCTGTGAATTTTTATGAGGACTTACTGAAAGAGTAGTACAGAAATAATCATAGTTTTCTTGCTTTGCCATTACAGCGGTTTTTTCAAGTCTTAACAGATAACAGTCAAAACATCTTGCTCCGCCTTCGCTCAATTCTTCCCTTCCTTTTGATATCTCGAAAAAAGCCTCGGGAGAATAATCCCCGTCAATCATTCTGACACTATATCTGAATTTCTTTTCTTCTATAAAACGAATCAGCTCATTTTTTCTTTTCAGATATTCGTCATACTCTGTAATATTAGGATTATAAAAGAAAACCGTTATATTGAAATATTCAGAAAGATATTCAAGCACATAGCTACTGCATGGTGCACAACAGGCGTGTAAAAGAAGACTGGGTACATTATCAGGGGTAAGCTGTTTAATGATTTTATCAGTTTCAAGCTGATAATTAGTCATCCTGCTTCACCATCTTTTCAGAAACTATCTTTTTCAGTTCGTCGATAGAGCCTTCTTTTATATTATTCTTTTCGATAATAATAAGAAAGCCTTCAGCAGTCGTGATATATGCAGAATCCTTATTAAAATCAACTTCCGTAACCGAATCCCAGTTTAAAAGTCCCTTCGCACAATCATCCTTTTTTACACAAATTGCAGTAGCTGTTATTTCAATACCGTTTAATGTACTGCCGCTGTTAATTTCATAAATATCCGTAGAATATCTGTTTATTGCATAATAAAGCACGGCAATAAATATTCCCGCCATAAGCCCTGCGCATACTGTAGCGATAAGCAGCCACATCATACCGGTGACGAGAGCTACAACAAGTGAGCAAACTGCAATAATAGCCATAAGAAGCATATATACAGTAAGACCTGCTTTTGTGCCTTTATTCTTTTCAATTATTGTATATCTGACATACTCTTTTATATTTTCTTTATTCCATCCGATAATCGCATCTATCATTTTAAATTCCTTTCATTGTAAGAGAAATACGTTTTTTCGACGCATCGATATCAAGTATTTTTACTTTGACTATATCTCCGATTTTCACAACATCAAGAGGATGCTTCACATAGCTGTCAGAAAGCTGTGAAATATGTACAAGACCATCCTGATGCACACCGATATCAATAAACGCGCCAAAATCTATTACATTTCTTACGGTACCGCTGAGTACCATTCCAGGCTGTAAGCTGTCTATATCGGCAATATCGGTTCTGAGTAAAGGTGCAGGAAGTTCATCTCTCGGATCTCTTCCGGGCTTTGCAAGCTCGTTTACAATATCTGATAAAGTCATAGCGCCTATTTCAAGCTCTTCTGAAAGCTTTTTTACTCCAATGGTATTTACGCTTTCTCTGATTCCGGGGATTCCACCCTTTATATCGGCTAGTCTGAAGCCGCACTTATCCAGCAGAGCCTCTGCCGCTTTATAACTTTCAGGGTGAACAGATGTGCTGTCAAGAGGATTCTTACCATCAGAAATTCTCATAAAGCCTGCGCATTGTTCATACGCCTTTTTACCAAGCTTTGCAACCTTCAGCAGTTCGCTTCTGCGAGTAAACTTACCGTTTTCTTCTCTGTATGCAACTATATTCTTTGCAACTGTATTGTTTATACCGGAAACATAGCTTAAAAGTGATACAGAAGCTGTGTTGAGGTCAACACCGACATTGTTTACACACCCTTCTACAACACCACCAAGAGCGTCAGAAAGCTGTGCTGGAGGCATATCGTGCTGATACTGTCCGACGCCGATAGCCTTTGGATCAATTTTAACAAGTTCAGCTAAAGGATCCTGTAATCTTCTTGCTATAGATACAGCGCTTCTTAATGAAACATCGTATTCAGGAAATTCTTCCGCCGCAAGCTTACTTGCGGAATATACGCTGGCACCCGCTTCTGATACTACCATATAGCTTACCTTTGTGTCAATTTCTCTGATAAGCTCTGCAACAAACACTTCGCTTTCATGACTTGCTGTTCCGTTACCGATAGCGATAACCGTAACACCATGCTTTGCGATAAGCTTCTTTATAGTTGCTTTAGCCTCAGCTATTTTATTATGCGGAGGTGTAGGATAAATTACAGTAGTATCAATAACCTTACCGGTACCATCAACAACTGCAATCTTACAGCCTGTTCTGTAAGCAGGGTCAAGACCAAGTGTAACCGAATTCTTAACGGGCGGCTGCATTAAAAGCTGTCTTAAATTGTCGGAGAAAATATGTATAGAGCTGTTGCAGGCATTTTCGGTAAGCTCATTTCTCATTCTTCTTTCAAGCGAAGGATGGATAAGACGTTTATAGCTATCCTCACAAGCGGCACGTACTATTCTGCCGTTTTCATTTTCTGCTCTTACATAAGCTTTGAAGATATGCTTCATCACACGTTCTTCATCGGGAACAACAGATACCTTGATAGCTTCCTCTCTTTCGCCTCTGTCAATCGCCAAAAGCCTGTGAGCAGGTATTTTTGAACCTCTTTCACTGTAGTCGTAATAGTTCTTATATACCGTTTCCGCTTCAGGGTCTGTAGCCTTGGTTTCTATCATAGCGTAGCCGAAATACTCTTCGTAAAGCTTTTTACGAAGATCGGCGTCGTCGGAAACGGTTTCAGAAATAATATCGGACGCTCCGGCAATAGCCTCCTCAACAGAGGATACACCCTTTTCTTCGTCAATGTAAAACTCAGCTTCACGATTTGCAGAAGCAAGAGTCTGCTCCATAATAAAATCTGCAAGAGGCTGTAATCCCTTTTCCTTGGCAATGCTTGCCCTCGTCTTTCTTTTGGGCTTAAAGGGACGATATATATCCTCAACCTCTGCAAGAGTAACCGCATTCAGAAGGTCTTCGGCTATCTTTTCAGTCATATTACCGCTCGCTTCTATAGACGCAGACACCTCGTTCTTTCTCTGTTCAAGATTGCGAAGATACGTAAGGCGATCGCTGAGTTCTCTTAAAAGCTGATCGTCAAGACCGCCTGTCATTTCTTTTCTGTAACGTGAAATAAAAGGAATGGTATTTCCCTCATCGATTAACTGAACAGTATTTTTCACCTGTTCATCTTTAATTTTGAATTCCTTTGCTATCTGCTGTAAAATATCCATCGTTATTACCTTTCTATTAAAAATCAGAATAATTTACCTGTTATCTCAAAAACAGGACCATGCTGCCACAAAAATGTGCTTAACTGTATTTCAAACCCTTCACCCTGATTACAAGCAAAATCTATAGGCTTCAGCTTCGGAAGACCATATCCTGAGAGCAGATTCATAATAACACCTGAATGTGTTATAACCGCAGCTGTAGTAACCTCATTAGCCATCATATCCTTGAAAATTTCTTCAAGTCCGTCAAGGCATCTGAGTGTAAAATGTCCAAAACTCTCACCATTAGGCGGAGCAACATCATAACCACCTTTGAGCCATTCGAGATATGTTTCGTCACCACTCAGCTCCTGCTGAGTTTTTCCTTCATAATCTCCGAAATCACATTCGCCTATATTATCTATTCGCTTTAACAGCCTGTCCGGATAAATTATTTCTGCTGTCTGCAGGCAACGCTTCAGCGGACTAGAGTAAACCTTTTGCACTCTGGGATAAACATCAAGTGCCTTTAAAGAGGATATAGCCTCTTCTCCTTCTTCACACAAAGGCAAATCTGTTATGCCAATGTATTTACCGTCTAAATTGCCCTGAGTTATGCCGTGCCTTATCATATAGATTCTGTAATTTTTCATTGTATTTCCTTTCTTTTCGGGGGTGATTTTTATTATTTTCAATGTTTTGCACATGAAATTGTTTTAATTGCTAAAAAACGATGTCGTTTTTTGTGTAAAATTGCGCTTTACTTTATGATATATTTGAGTTATAATATACTTTGCGAAATATGAAACGGAGTGAATATAAATGAACAACGAATTTCCCCGTATTTTATCACTGCTCAGAAAAGAACGTGGTCTTACACAAAAACAGGTAGCTACCGATCTCGACGTAGCGCAGGCCCTTCTTTCCCATTATGAAAAGGGCAAAAGAGAATGTGGTCTTGATTTTCTTGTTAAGGCCGCTGATTACTATAATGTATCAACTGATTATCTTCTTGGACGTTCCCCTGTATCAAGCGGTGAAATAATTACAGAAAAAGATATTCCTGAATCCAATTTTAATGACAAAAATGAATCCCGTAGCGGTGATCTTATGCTGACGCTTAACAAAAAGCTTATTGTTAACAGTATCGAGATAATATTCAATCTTCTTGGCAGAATAAAATCAACTAAACTTACAAAAAGCATCTCCTCTATGCTTATGCTCTCCGTTTACAAAGCGTTCAGAATAACACACATGACAAACGCCAAAAACGACAAGAATATTTTCAGAATTCCGGCTCAGACAGCGCCCTATCTGATAAACTCCGCAATCTGCGTTGATGAAAGTAAAGCAGTATCGACAGCAAGGAGCGAAAATTCACCTACAGCGCCAAGCATAACCACAAGCTCTATAGAAGAAGATTTTGAGAAAAGGGGCACAGCACTTTTAAGCCTTATTAAGAACACCGAGTCAAGAATTCTTAATATTGAAAAGGATTGATTTATACAAGGGAGATTATATGAAAAAAATATTACTTATCCTCGCAGCAGTTACCGCAGTAGTAGCCTCAGCCATTATTTTAACTGAGGTAATGTATAAAAAAGCTATAAAAGGTATGTAGCAGTTTATCTCAGGCTTCTAAAAAAATCTGTAAGCAACTGTGAACATTCATCCATCAAAATTCTGCTTCGAACAAGAGGCTTGTGATTAAAAGGATATTCAAATATATTCATAAGCGAAGCACATACGCCTCCCTTTTCATCAAAAGCGCCATAAACAAGTCTTTTTATTCTCGAATTTATTATAGCTCCCGCACACATCGGACAAGGCTCTAATGTGACATATAGTGTACAATCTGACAGCCGCCAGGAATCAAGAGTCCTTGCGGCTTCTTCTATTGCTATTATTTCAGCATGAGCCGTCGGAGAATTATCCATTTCGCGTCTGTTATATCCTCGTCCGACTATTTTATCATTTCCATCTACAACTATCGCACCAACCGGACATTCGCCCATCTCAGCCGCTTTTTTTGCAAGTTCAATGCAAATCGTCATATATTCTTCGTCTGTTGTCATTCCTGATATTCCTTTTTAAAACATATACATAAATTATACTACAAATAGCTCTTAAAATCAATATAAACAAATAAAAAACTTAAAAATATGTTTTTTTATTGACAATTACTAATTCATGTGGTAGAATTAAATTATAAGTAACTGAAGAAGGCATTCTTTCAGTTTTTAATGTTATAATTCTTGTGAGGACTAAAAATGAAAAAAAAGTCAATTATCGCTTTACTTTTAGCCGTATGCATACTTACAACAACAGCTTGTAACAGCTCTATTGTAATTCCTGATGATCATAACAATTCTTCCCTTGCCGAAATTGTAATCGACAGAGGAAACGAAGTAAAAATAGAAGTGCAAGGTCTGGACGGTCGTCCCTTCATCCCTGGAGGCTCTGCTATAACAGCTTCTGCAGCCGTCCTCGGATACTACGGCGTATCTATCGATCCTACAAAATTAAGAGCCTATGCTCCTATCGTAGAAAGTACATCCTATGTTGATGGTACAGAATCCCCTTGGGATAAGCTTATAGGTAATCCCAAAGGTACTCTTTCCTTCTACTTTGCACCTCCGATTATAAAAATGCTTAAAGATTTCTATGCAGATAACGAATCCAAATGCAAGGGCAGAACTGTCAAGGATATTTCAGGTGCTGATCTCGAGGCTTTAAAAGGTTATATTGACCAGAATAAACCCATTGTTGTCTGGGGCACAATTACAGGCAACGCCGCCGTTCCCGTTGAAGATTACACTTGGATAACCGATAAGGGTGATGAGTTTGTAGGTAAAATGTCTCCTCGATGCTATGCGATGATTGGATACAACAATTCAGAGGTAATTCTTTTATCCGACAATGGTAAGACACTTAACGTTATGACTGACACCTTTGTTGAAATGTACACCAGTATGGAATCACAGGCAATTTTAATCGAATAAAATCCAGCACGTCCAATTTTAATCCCGTATCTGAAACAGATACGGGATTTTTAATACATTAGATAGCTCTCACTATAGTTGATTTTTTCTCAACAAACCAGCGATAGACAAATAGAAAACAATCAGGTATTATTATAACAGGAGCTCCCCAAAAAATATAAGGAGAAATCTATTATGCTAAAACTTGGCGAAAATATAAAAAAGTACAGACTAAAGCGAGAGCTGACTCAGGAACAGCTTGCCGAAGCATTCGGTGTATCCCCTCAGGCTGTCAGCCGCTGGGAAAACAGTGCGACTTATCCTGATATAACACTGTTACCGACTATTGCGAGTTATTTCGACGTAAGCATTGATGAAATAATCGGCTTTGATATAACACGTAAGGAAGAGAAAATCAAGGAAGTTCTTAAAAAGAACAGAATACTGCATAATAACGGAGATACCAAGAAATCAATCGAGCTTTTACGACAAGCTCTCATAGACTTTCCGAATGAATCGAGATTGCTTTATTGTCTTGCACAATCATTATACAGCTTATATTTTCAAAGCGGAGAGGCATATTCCGAAACAGACAAACAAAACGCTGCATCAGAAACTATCGAGCTGCTAAAAAAGGCGCTTCATTATGCAGATGAAAATTTTGACGAGGGTGGTTGTTGTCGTCAGATGCTAGTGTTTAATTATCTGGAGATAGGTGAATATGAAAAAGCTAAAGAAATAGCTAAAAAGGCTCCATTTATGCCTACCTGCCGTGAAATGCTCCTTCCCCAGACCATGCAAGGAAAAGAAGCTACCGAGGAATACCAAAAGAATATACTGTATTTCACGATAGGATTATACCATAACATATACGAATTGAGAAAACGCAGTGAATACTCTTTTGAAGAAAAATTAGAAATTTCTCATATGGCAGAAAAATTACTTCTTTTGATTGGCGGAGAAAATTCAGGTTTCAGACAATTATTTACCAATGCCCTTCAGATACTTAATCTATACGTCGAAATAGGCGATAAAGAAAAAGCGATTAAATATCTTGAAAAGGCATTACTATACGCTGATAATTGTGAAAAAAGACCCGACAAAACAAAATACGACGTTCCGTGGCTTTGTTATTGCGAAAACAACTCTGAAAACGTAATGAAGCACTCGCAGGAAAGTCTATACGAAAATCTTATGGCTTTCATATCAAAAAGCGATTTACATAGCTGGATGAAAGACGATAAACGTTTTATAGACATTCTCGAAGAAATCAAGTCGTATTGCTAAAGACAAAACCCCGAAGGATATTAAACAATCCTCCGGGGTTAGTTTCTTAAATTTATCAGCCGTTCTTTTTCTTTGCTTCGATTTCAGCAAGTGCAGCCTTTCTGGAAAGTCTGATCTTGCCCTGATTATCGATTTCAAGAACCTTTACAATGATTTCATCGCCGATGGAAACAACGTCTTCAACCTTTTCAACTCTTCTGTTTTCAAGCTCAGAAACGTGTACCATACCATCCTTACCGGGAGCGATTTCTACGAAAGCACCAAAGCTCATAATGCGAACTACCTTGCCCTTATAGATAGCACCAACCTCAGGAGGAGATACGATAGCCTTAATCATAGCGATGCAGTTGTTTGCCTTGTCAAGATCCTGACCGCAAACAAATACATTACCCTCTTCATCAATATCAATCTTAACCTCAAAGTCAGCGCAAAGCTTCTGAATAACCTTACCGCCTGTACCGATAACCTCACGAATCTTATCAACAGGTACCTTGTAGTTGAGCATTTTAGGAGCATACTTGTTAACGGTAGGACGAGGCTCTGCAATAGCCTTGAGCATAATTTCATCAAGGATATAGTTTCTTGCCTTGTGAGTTGTTTCGATAGCCTGACGGATAATTTCAGGTGTAAGACCGTCAATCTTGAGGTCCATCTGGATAGCTGTGATACCATCATGTGTACCAGCCACCTTGAAGTCCATATCGCCGAAGAAGTCCTCAACGCCCTGGATATCAATCATTGTATCCCATCTGTCACCTTCTGTAATAAGACCGCAGGAAATACCTGCAACAGGCTTCTTAATCGGAACACCTGCATCCATAAGTGCGAGTGTAGAACCACAGATAGAGCCCTGGGATGTAGAACCGTTGGAAGAAAGAACTTCAGAAACAAGTCTGATTGCATAGGGGAATTCTTCAACGGAAGGGATTACAGGAACAAGTGCACGTTCTGCAAGAGCACCGTGACCGATTTCACGTCTACCGGGACCTCTGCTGGCCTTTGTTTCACCTACAGAGTATGCAGGGAAATTGTAGTGGTGCATATAACGCTTTGTATCTTCTTCATCAAGACCTTCAAGCTTCTGACTGTCACTTACAGGACCGAGTGTAGCGATAGTCATAACCTGTGTCTGACCTCTTGTGAATAAACCGGAACCGTGAACTCTGGGTAAAAGACCAACTTCAGCAGCGAGAGGACGGATTTCATCCATTCTTCTGCCGTCAACACGCTTCTGCTCATCAAGTAACCAACGTCTTACAATGAACTTCTGAAGCTTGTAGATGCATTCATCGATCATTGCAATCTGTTCAGGATACTGTTCGTCAAATTCAGCGTGAATTTCATCCTTGATGGGCTGTAAACGTTCTTCACGGACATTCTTGTCATCTGTATCAAGAGCAAACTTAACCTTATCTGTGTACTTATTCTGGATTGCCTCAAATAAATCGTGATCAACGTCCATTGAAGGGAAGTCGAACTTGGGTTTACCGATTTCTGCAACAATTTCCTTGATGAAAGGAATGATGGACTTGTTGATTTCTTCGTGACCTGCAGCAATAGCCTTGATCATTGTTTCGTCATCAACTTCGTTAGCACCGGCTTCAATCATAACAACTTTCTTTTCGCTGGATGCTACTGTAAGCTGTAAATCAGACTTTGCTCTCTGCTCAGCATCAGGCATAAGTACGATTTCGCCATCAACAAGACCTACAGAAATACCGCCTATAGGACCATTCCAGGGAATATCGGAAATAGCAACTGCAATAGATGCACCAATCATAGAAATGATTTCAGGCTGTGTATCGGGATCAACAGCAAGTACAGTCATTGTGATTGCAACATCATTTCTCATATCCTTAGGGAATAAGGGACGCATAGGTCTGTCAACCACACGTGATGTGAGGATAGCCTTTTCACTGGGCCTTCCCTCTCTCTTTAAATATCCACCGGGAATCTTACCTACAGCATAGAGCTTTTCTTCATAGTCAACCGCTAAAGGGAAGAAATCTACGCCTTCACGGGGCTTAGGGCTTGCTGTTACGTTTACCATAACCACTGTTTCACCGTAATGTACCCAGCAAGAACCATTTGCAAGACCACATACCTTGCCTGTTTCAACCATAAGTTCTCTGCCAGCAAAGGTGGTCTTAAATGTTTTGTAATTCTCGAACATTTTATGTTCCTCCTTGTTTTTATCTTAGAGAAACAGCTTTAGCAATAAGCTCAGCAATGCAATTTGCATCGCTCAGCTTAATGCTAAATGTCCTGTTTCCCATAGTTTCTGATAGTTTTTACAGCTCTTTAAATAAGGGTTAAAGGGCAGAACAATAAATGCTCTACCCTTCTTAATCTCTTACTTACGAATACCGAGCTTTGCAATAACTGCACGGTAACGCTCAATGTCCTTCTTCATAAGGTAGTTTAACAGATTACGTCTGTGACCAACCATCTTTAAAAGACCTCTACGTGAATGGTGGTCCTTCTTGTGTGTCTTGAGATGTTCTGTTAAATCATTGATTCTCTTTGTGAGAATAGCAATCTGAACCTCAGGAGAACCTGTGTCGTTTTCGTGTGTACGGTTAGCTTCGATAACCGCTGTCTTTTCTTCCTTTAAAAGCATAATTACACCTCTTAAATTTATTTGCAGTAGTCATAGCGAAGGGTAACGGTGTTTCTCATTGCGAGCATCAGCCGCAACGCCAAGATTCTGCATTGATATTTTTGATGTGCACAAAGCACAACAATAGTATTATATCACATTGACAACAGTTTGTAAAGTGTTTTTTCAGAAATTTTTCAAGTTTCCATAAAACAATTACAAACATTGATAAGAAACATTTATAAAATTTGATTTTGTTCATCAAAAATCATCAACAAGAACAAATATCAGTCGCTTTTCTTCTTTCTTTTCTTGCCCTCATCTCGGATAATTTCAGGTTTTTCTCCGTCTGTTATGCACTTTGCATCAAGAATTACCTTTGTTATTGTTTCGTCGGCAGGAGCTTCAAACATAATTTCCGATAAAGCCTCTTCTACAACAGTTCTGAGTCCTCTTGCACCGGTTTTTCTTTCTACCGTTTTCTTTGCAATCTCTTTGAGTGCTTCATCAGTTACCTCAAGCTCTATTCCATCAAGACTGAACAGATACTTATACTGCTTTATAATAGCATTCTTAGGTTCTACAAGTATCTTAACCAACGCTTCCTCGTCAAGGTCATCAAGGACTGTTATAACAGGGAGTCTGCCAACAAGCTCAGGGATAATACCGAATTTTACTAGATCTTCAGGTTCAATCTTTTTAAGAGCTTCGTTAAGGCTCTTGTCCTTTTTACCCTTCACATCAGCGCCAAAACCGAGTGCAGAGGAATTTGTACGTGAAAGAATAGTTTTATCAATACCCTCAAACGCACCACCGCAGATAAACAGAATATTCTTTGTATTTATCTGGATAAATTCCTGATTGGGATGTTTTCTGCCACCCTGAGGAGGAACATTGGATACAGTACCTTCGATAATTTTCAGAAGTGCCTGCTGAACGCCTTCACCGCTTACATCTCGTGTAATAGATGTATTTTCGGATTTTCTCGTTATCTTATCGATTTCATCTATATAGATAATGCCGTGTTCAGCAGCCTCTATATCGTAATCAGCCGCCTGAATAAGTCTTAGCAGAACATTTTCAACATCCTCGCCTACATAACCTGCTTGTGTAAGTGTAGTTGCATCAGCTATAGCAAACGGTACCTTCAGTATCTTTGCCAATGTCTGCGCAATCATAGTCTTACCTACACCGGTAGGACCTAATAACAGAACATTACTCTTCTGTAATTCTACCTCATTATCTTCAGCTTCATCACCCATAAAATTTCTCTTAAAGTGATTGTAGACTGCAACACAGATAGTTTTCTTTGCTTTTTCCTGACCGATTACGTACTTATCAAGTACGGCTTTAAGTTCAGCCGGCTTAATAAGCTCAAATTCATTTTCATCCTGCTTACCGCGCTTTTTACCGTTCTTTTTCAAACTTTTATCTCGTTCAGCAAGCATTTCATATGTGGTTATGATACATTCATCACAAATGCAGGCGTCAGGCGTACATATAAGTCCGTTTACCTGATCTTCTGTCTTATTACAAAAGCTACATCTTCTCATTTATGTTGATTATTCCTTTCAGGCGTCTTATCTCTTTGCTATAACCTTGTCAACAAGACCGTATTCGCACGCTTCATTTGCGGAAAGATAATTATCTCTTTCACAATCTCTGTGAAGTTCTTCATAGGTTTTTCCACAATTTTCAGCCATTATCTCTTCAAGTCTTTTTCTTGTAAGTTCAAGATTTCGTGCATGGATAGTAATGTCGGTCTGCTGACCGCTGAGTCCGCCGCCGATAAGAGGCTGATGGATCATAACCTGAGAGTTGGGAAGACAGAATCTCTTACCCTTTGCTCCGCTTGAAAGCAAGAATGCGCCCATGGAAGCCGCCATACCGATACAAATGGTTGAAACATCACACTTAATGTAATTCATAGTATCATAAATTGCCATACCTGCAGTAATTGAACCACCGGGGCTGTTTATATAAAGAGATATATCCTTATCAGGGTCCTGGCTCTCCAGGAAAAGAAGCTGTGCAACAACAAGTCCTGCAGTTACATTGTTAATCTCTTCGTTAAGCATAATGATTCTATCGTTTAATAAACGAGAAAAAATATCGTAGGCTCTTTCGCCTCTGCCTGTCTGTTCAATGACGGTTGGTACTAAGCTCATAATATGCATTCCTTTCTGTAGATACGCTTTAAACCAAAATACGACATAATTTCAGATAATAAGAGATTTTTCTCTCATCTCTTAAAATCAACCAAGAGCTTTCCATATGAAAAGTAAGGAAAGCTCTTGTTATTCTTAATAAATTATTCTGTAGCTTCTGTTACTTCGGCGCTTTCACGAACAAGATCAAACGCCTTTTCTACCTTGAGGTCTTCAGCAAGAGCTTCAGCTGCAACTACGCTCTTAACCTTGTCAAGTTCCATCTTGTAGGCTTCAGCCATTTCCTTGTATTCGTTTTCGATATCTTCATCTGTAACAGTGATATTTTCAAGCTCAGCAATCTTTTCAAGAGCGAGTCTTAACTTAACCTGCTTTTCAGCGGGTTCCTTAAAGTTTTCCTTGAACTGCTCAATTGTAGTATTTGTAAACTTGAGGTAATCCTGAACTGTGATACCCTGGTATCTGTTTCTGTATTCCCAATCGCGAACGAGATCATCAACACGATTGTTAATCATAGCCTCGGGAACTTCAGCCTGCATCTTTTCGATAACCATTTCTGTAAGATCAGCATCAAGCTTGGACTTAGCTTCATCATCAGCTCTTGTCTGAAGCTTAGCTCTGATATCATCCTTTAACTCCTTGAGTGTATCGAATTCACTTACATCCTTTGCAAATTCATCATCAAGCTCAGCATATTCCTTACCCTTGATTTCGTGAATCTTACACTTGAACACTGCGGGCTTACCTGCTAAATTCTCAGCATTGTAATCTTCGGGGAATGTAACATTTACATCAAAGTCTTCACCGATGTTCTTGCCAATCATAGCATCCTCAAAGCCGGGAATAAAGTGACCGCTACCGATTTCAAGAGAGAACTTTTCTGCCTTGCCGCCCTCGAAAGCTTCGCCATCAACAAAACCTTCAAAGTCAAATACAGCTGTATCACCCTTTTCAAGCGCTCTGTCTGTAATATCGATAATTCTTGCATCTCTTTCGCGAATGCGCTGAATTTCAGCATCTACTTCGTCATCAGCTACAGTCTTGACTGTCTTTGTAACCTTTAATCCCTTATAATCAGCAATTTCTACTTCAGGCTTTACAGTAAATGTTGCCTTGAAGCTTACGCCGTTTTCCTTACTTACTTCTGTTACTTCGATATTAGGCATATCAACAACGTCAAGCTTTAATTCGTCGATAACTTCTGAAACTGCCTTCTGGTACATACCATTTACAGCATCTTCATAGAATACGCCTTCACCGTACTGAGTTTCGATCATCTTACGGGGTGCCTTGCCCTTTCTGAAACCGGGGATAGAAATGTTCTTCTTCTGCTTTAAATAAGCTGCCTGAACGGCTGCTTCGAATTCTTCAGCAGATGCCTTGAATTCAACTTCTACTGTATTAGTAGCTGTCTTGTTGTTTGAAATGATTTCCATTAAAATGTTCCTCCATTTTCACAGTCGCTTTGGCTTCTGTGTTATTATTGTATTTTTTATTCCTGCACAAGTACAGGTGTAAATTTGACATAATCCGCTGATACCATTCGAAACTCTGTACCATCGCTCATACCCTGGAATGCTTTTGGAAAGCACCAACCACCATGAACATGTCCGTAATAGCATCGTTTAATATTGTAAGTTTTCAGAACTTCAAGAATATAATAATTCTTTTCACCGCCATAAATAGGGGGATAGTGAATAAATACCACCGGTTCAAGTCCTGTATCCAAAGCCTTCTTTATCGATACTTCAAGTCTCGACGCCTCTCTTGAAAGTAGTTTAGCATCCTGTGGTTGTCCGTCATCGTTTATCCATCCACGTGTTCCACACACTGCAATACTTCCTGCCACGTATGCGTCATTATGAAGAATAGTTATATTATCAAAGTTGTATTGCAAAAGGAAATTATTCATCTTCGAATTGGTAGTCCACCAATAATCGTGATTGCCCTTTAATATAACCTTGTGTCCCTTCAGCGACTGACTGACAAATCTGAAATCCGGCAACGCCTGTTCAAGGCTCATAGCCCAGCATAAGTCACCCGGTATAACAACAACATCATCGTCAGAAACAAGATTATTCCAGTTTTCTTCAATGCGCGTTGTATAATTATTCCAGCCGCCGAAAATATCCATAGGCTTATTTACCCCGAAAGGCAGGTGCAAATCACCCATTGCGAATACTTTCACCCGAAAACTCCTTAAAATTACTTATTGATAAATTCTATAACAACCTTGGACATATCCTTAGCTTCAACTGATCCTGTGAATCTGATTTCCTTATCCTTAGTATCTGAAAGAGCCTTAGGACAAGTTGTTCCCGTTAGCTTCTCAAGTCTACCGATAAGTTCAAATTCATCAATATCTGTAGCGTCTTCGCCAAGAGCTTCATAAACAGCATAACCGAACTTATAAGGGTTAGCGGTAGAAGCGATAAGAGTCTTTGTTGTATCTCCTGTAGCCGCTTTATAATCCTCATATACCTTGTACGCTACTGCTGTATGAGTATCCATAAGATAGCTGTACTCATCGAATACCTTTTTAATGGTATCCTTCGTCTGCTTGTCATCACAGCAACCAGCATAGAAAAATTCCTTTAACGAAGCCTTAACATTGTCATTTACTTCGTACTTGCCTTCTGTTTTCAGCTTTCCAAACCACTCATTTATAAGCTTGTCATCTTCGCCGGTCAGATGGTAAAGGAGTCTTTCAAGATTGCTTGAAATAAGAATATCCATTGAAGGAGAAACAGTTGTATAGAAAGGTCTGTTTCTGTCATAGATACCTGTGTTTATAAAGTCGGTAAGAATATTATTGGCATTAGATGCACAAATAAGCTTTCCAATAGGAATACCCATTTGCTTCGCATAGAATGCGGCAAGAATATTACCGAAATTACCTGTGGGAACTACTACATTGAGCTTATCACCAAAGTTAAGCTCTCCATCCTTTAAAAGCTGTACATAAGATGAAACGTAGTAGATTATCTGGGGAGCAAGTCTGCCCCAGTTTATAGAATTAGCACTTGAAAATACTGTATTAGCCTTTTCAAGCTCTGCAATCATATTTTCGTCTGTAAATATAGCCTTTACACCATTCTGACAATCATCAAAGTTACCAACAACAGCGCAGACATTTACATTACTTCCTTCCTGAGTTGTCATCTGACGCTTCTGCATAACACTAACGCCATCCTCAGGATAAAATACAGTTATAGAGGTTCCCTCGACGTCTTTAAAACCTTCAAGAGCAGCCTTACCGGTATCACCGCTTGTAGCTACAAGGATAGAAATCTTCTTGTCGCTGATTGTCTTCTTTGCAGAACATGTAAGAAGATAAGGCAGAATCTGCAATGCCATATCCTTAAATGCACAGGTGGGACCATGCCATAACTCTAAAATATATGTACCTGTTAAAAGGTGAGAAATTTCAGCAATATTTTCTGTTGCAAAATTCTTGTCACTGTATGCACTATTTACACAGTGACGGATTTCATCGTCTGTAAAATCTGTAAGGAAAAGTCTGAAAACCTCATATGCTCTTTCAGCATAAGACATTTCACACATTGCCTTGATTTTTTCTTCTGTAAGCTTAGGTAAATTTTCAGGTACAAATAAGCCGCCTTCAGAGGATAAACCCTGAGATATAGCCTTTGCACTTGTTACATTTACACTTACATCACGTGTACTTCTGTAATTCATAACAAACTTCCTTTGTTCTCAAAATTGCGTTTCATAACCCGTTGTATCAAACGCATCTTCATAATAGTTAAACTCTATAACATAAGGGTTTCCTGTGTTTGACACGGTAACCTCTGCTATATCATATCTTGGCTGGTATTCAACACCGTTTTCATATAAATAGCAATCAGCTGTAGCGATTATTTTGCCTTTTTTCTTGTAGTCAACCGCTTCTACTCCGCTTACCAAGCTTCGATACTTGCGTGTTTTCACTTCTACAAAAGCTATAAATTCATCTTTAACAGCAATTATGTCTATTTCACCGCAACGTTTACGATAATTTCTTGCAACGATTTTATAACCTTTTTTTACAAGATATTCGGCTGTGTAATCTTCGCCAAGCTTACCCTTGCGTGCCTTGTCATTATCAACCGCCATTATTCTCTTTTTCCTTTGCGGCATAATATTTCACCAAAAAACTCTTTCTGTGAATATCTGATGCGCCGTACTCATCAAGCATCTGATAATGAAGCTTTGTTCCATATCCTTTATGTTTTTCAAACTGATACTGAGGATATTTAAGAGCAATTTCCTTCATATATCTGTCTCTTGAAACCTTCGCAAGAATTGATGCCGCCGCAATAGAAGCGCTGGTAGCATCGCCTTTGACAACTGTTTCTGTTTTCACTTTAAGCTGTGGTGATTTATTTCCGTCAATAAGAGCCATATCCGCTTTCTCGGATAATCCATCAAACGCTCTTGTCATAGCAAGCATAGTAGCGTTCAGAATATTCAAGCTATCTATTTCATCAATAGACGCTGTAGCTATGCAGTAGCTTTCTGCCTTTTCAATAATTTCATCAAAAAGCTGTTCACGCTTTTTTTCAGTAAGTTTTTTACTATCGTCAAGTCCTTCGATTACTACATCCGCAGGCAGAATTACTGCCGCTGCGTAAACATCGCCGGCAAGCGGACCTCTTCCCGCTTCGTCGATTCCGCAGATTACGCCTACTTCTTTTCTGACGATATTATCAAACTGATATAACTTACTCAGGTCTTTCGAGCGAGATTTTTCCAAGCTTACCACTCCTGAATTCATCAAGTACAGTTATCGCCGCACGCTCTAAATCAGGTTCACCGCCGGAAATGAGCATACCACGCTTTCTTGCAATTATTTCAAGCGCTATATCTTCACTTTCAGCGATTTTATAACGTTCTCTTGTCTTTTTAGGATAATTATCTTTAAGATAAGATAAAAGGCTGTCCGAAAGCTCATACACATCCATAACATCATCCTTGATAGCTCCTGTGTATCCCAACTTTACAGCGACTTGTTGATCGTCGAACTTGGGCCAGAGAATACCTGGTGTATCGAGTAGCTCTACATCTTTATCAAGAGTAACCCATTGCTGCCCCCTCGTAACACCGGGCCTGTCCTCTACCTTTGTTTTACCGCTTTTGGAAAGACGATTGATAAAAGACGACTTACCGACGTTAGGAATACCTACAACCATAACTCTGAGCGGACGTCCGATAAAGCCCTTTGCTTTTCTCTTCTGTAAAAGCTCTGACAATACCGATTTAACCGCAGGAATAAAAGAATTAACCCCTTTACCGCTTCTGCAATCACATATCAGCACCTTAAATCCCATTGCCGTGTATTTCTTCTGCCATAAAGCAGTTACATTATCATCGGCATAGTCACATTTATTTAAAAGAATGATTCGTGGCTTATTTCCTGTAATCTCACTTATGATAGGATTTCGGCTGGATTCGGGAACTCTTGCATCTACTATTTCTGCAACAGCATCCACAAGCTTTAAGTTAGCCTCTATCTGCCTTTTTGTTTTGGTCATATGACCGGGAAACCACTGAATGTTTGATATCTCTCCCATTTAAAGCTCCCTTTATCTTACCGGGCCGAACTGAGTCACAGGTAATACACGGAATAAAGTCTTTCCGATTACATATCTTGTATCTATCATACCTATATCATAGCTTCGGCTGTCCTTGGATATATTACGGTTATCTCCGAGTACAAATAATCTGTTTTCGGGAACTTTCACCTCTTTGTTATTAGGAAAATTCTCCTGGACAGTTGTAAGTGTATTTATATAAGGCTCATCAAGCGCTACACCATTTCTGTAAACAACACCTTTGCCGAAATCAATGCGGATGGTGTCACCGGGCAAACCGATCACACGTTTGACAACCGCTTTACCATAAGTTTTAGTTATACTATTGTATAAGCGTGGCGCATAGACAACTACTATATCCTCATATTGCGGTTCATATCCGATATCAGATACAGCAAGCATATCCTTGTGTTTAAGTGTTGGATACATAGAATCGCCATCAACATTGATTGGCCTTACCACAACTGTAAAAACAAATATAAAACACAGCATAGCAGAAAAAATAAATGCTATCCAGTCATAAAATTCCATATAGAAAAAATCACTTTTCTTTTCTGCAGGAACCTTTTCTTCGTTCAAGCTTTTCTCTTCCATATTGTGTCCCTTCTACAAAATAAAAGAAATATCGAATTGCAGTAATAACGAACTCTCGTTCGTTATCACATTACAATTTCGATTCAGGATAAAACGCTTAAGATTAGATCTTAGACTTAACCTTTGCAGCCTTACCAACTCTGTCACGCAGATAGTAGAGCTTAGCTCTGCGAACCTTACCTTCTCTTACTACTTCAACCTTTTCTACTGTGGGTGAGTGTAAGGGGAAGACTCTCTCTACACCGCAACCGTGAGCAACTCTGCGAACTGTGAAAGTTTCGCTGATACCACCGTGCTTCTTAGCGATAACTGTTCCTTCAAAAATCTGAATACGGAACTTGTCACCTTCTGCGATACGTACGTGAACCTTTACTGTGTCACCTACGTTGAACTGGGGAGCAGCTTCCTTTAAGCTGTCCTGTGCAATCATTTTTAATGCGTCCATTTTTTCCTCCTGGTTTTCGGGTATTCTTGCATCGGCCTTTTCCTCCGTCCTAATGAAGTACGGATAACGACATCTTTTATCGTTAAATGCAGCGGACTATCCGTTTTAATGTCTTTGTGCTTTGCACTAATGGCATTAAACACGCTGGTAAAATTTGTAATCGCTATTACAGTTTTTAGCCAACGGATTTCAAATGCTTTAATATTATAGCACCTTTTAACGAAATTTGCAATAGTTTTTTGTTAAATTTTCATTAAATTCTTTCTTTTTTACAACTTTTTCAGAATTTATATGCGTTTATTCAAATTCTGTACCATCTTTACAGAGAATTTTGTTTCTTACTATGTCAATTTTTTCTATCTCTTCCCCGCTATACTTCTCATAAGCATCAAATAAAAGAGAGGGATTTATAGTAAAATCGCATCCTGACGGAAGATAAAGAACAAATCTGTCGTCTGTAATATCTTCAACAGTTATGTGAGGCTTCAAATCTACAGTTGATATACCTCTTTTGGTTTTCTTTTCAACTTCAATGGCAGGAAGATTAAGAAATTCCTTCAGCTTATCCATATTACATTTTATTACAATACCATAAACAGATTTCTCAATTTCGGTATGCTTTTTTACAGGCTGTGCCACTTCAGTTACTTTTATATCAGCTGGTAAAACTGCATTAAGCTTGTCCTTAACATCCGAAAAGCTCATATTCTCCGTAAGCTTTATATCCATTGATTCTTTTACACCTTCAGTACCAAGAGATAACGGAAGGTTTATATTTACATAAGTATGAGGATTAAAGCCCTGCGTATGCCACACGGGTATATCTGTACGCCTTAAAGCTCTCTGTATGCAATTTATAAGGTCAAGAGCAGATATATATTTTGCCCTGCCTGTTTTCGAAAAGAATATTCTTATCGCTGTTGTATTATTTTCCATAATTGAAGCAAGCCTTTCCAAGACATTTATTTATTCCACAACCTGCGCACTTTTCCCTGCAATGAGGTGTGGTTTTTTCATCGTGAGCCTTCTTATTCTCCTCTATAAGAAACTCCTTTGTAAAAAGCATATCCATATGATCCCAGGGAGCTATCTCATCATAACTTCTTGCTCTGTTAGCATAGAAAGTCTTATCTATTCCGGTGTTGATGAATGCCTGATCCCAGATTTCAGGCTTGAAATACTCATTCCATCCGTCCAGTTTACAACCGTTCTTCCATGCATCATAAATAACCGCTGAAACTCTTCTGTCGCCTCTTGCGAATACAGCTTCGAGAATAGTTGTTTCATAATGGCTCCAGCTTACGTCTATTCTCTTGCCGCCCTTTGAGCGTACAATATCAAGCAGATATTTTTGTCTTTCATCAATCTGCTCCTTTGTTGCCTGCGGCTCAAATTCAAAAGGTGTAAAAGGTTTTGGTATGAAGGTGGAAAGCGATATAGAAATACTGATACCTCGCTTACTGTGTCTTTCCACTGTATAATAGATGTCGATTATTTTATCAGCAAGAGTCTTTATAGCCGCAATATCATCAAGAGTTTCTGTGGGAAGTCCAAGCATAAAATACAGCTTTACAGAGCTGTAGCCACCTTCAAACGCAATCTTACAGCTTTTCATTATATCGTCTTCTGTAATATTCTTGTTGATAACGTCTCTCAGTCTCTGTGAGCCTGCCTCAGGAGCAAAGGTAAGACCGCTCTGTCTTACGCTCTTTATCTTCTTTACTACCTCATCGCTAAAATTATCAATTCTAAGTGACGGTAATGAAAGATTAACTCCCTTTGCATCCGTATAATCGGTAATATCGCAAAGCAGTCCCTCGATATCGCTGTAGTCACTTGTAGAGAGTGAACACAGTGAAACCTCATCATATCCCGTGGATTCTGTAAGATTTTTAACCTGCTCTACTATAGTTTTTTTGGATTTTTCTCTGAAAGGTCTGTAAATAAACCCTGCCTGACAGAAGCGGCAACCTCTGATACATCCTCTTAATACCTCTACTACAGAACGATCATGAACTATCTGAGTAAAAGGTACTACAAAATTATCAGGAGAATAAACGCTGTCAAAATCAGCAATTATACGTTTTTTTACCTTTGCAGGAGCGCCGCATTTCGGAGTAATATCAGATACAGTTCCATCGTCATTATATGAAACCTCATAAAGAGAAGGAACATACACACCTTCTATCTGTGCCGCCTTTTCTAAAAACTCCTGCTTTGTACCGCCGTTTTTCTTAAAGGAAAGCGCAAGCTCCATAAGCTCTAAATTTACCTCTTCCCCTTCGCCAAGAACGAAAAGGTCAAAGAAATCCGCTATAGGCTCTGCATTACATACACAAGGACCGCCGCCCATAACAATCGGGAACAGATCCTTTCTGTCCTTTGAATATACGGGAAGTCCCGCAAGATCGAGCATAGAAAGTACGTTTGTATAACAAAGCTCATACTGAAGAGTAAATCCGATGAAATCGAAATCCTTTATCGGATCAAGGCTTTCAAGTCCATATAGCGGTATATCATTCTCCCTCATTGCTTCTTCCATATCAGGAAGAGGCATAAATACTCGTTCACACCAATAATTCGGCTTACTATTCTTCAGGGAATAAAGAATCTTCATTCCAAGATGTGACATACCTATATCATAAGTATCAGGAAAACAAAATGCATATCTTAAATCCACTTTGCTTTTATCCTTTATAACCGAGTTTACCTCTCCGCCTATGTAGCGTGATGGCTTCTGAACCTTCAGTAATATTTTATCAAGTTTATCCTTTATCATTTTCCTCATCCGTCCTTTTAAATTGACAATCGTCTTATATATTGTACTACATTTTTTTAATTAAAGCAAGTATCAAGCGACAAACTGAGCCAGAATCAGATAAAAAACTACAAATAAAAATGATATGCTGACTTTCCCATTATAAACAAAGCAATAAATCAACGTTGATACAATTATCGCAACAGAAAAAGCCACAGAAATAATCCTTTTCAGTATTTCAACAATTTTGAAATCACAAAACCGGCTGAAGAATATGTCGATTATCCCCGCTCCGTCAAAATATCCCACAGGTATCAGATTAAAAATACAGATTACTAAATTTACTACCGCAAAAATCATAATCTTCTGGTTGTCACTAAAAAACTGAGTTCCGATTATAAAAATCAAAAAATTCACAAGGCATCCCGATGACATTATAAAAAGTCTTCTCCAAAAAGGGAGCGTCGCAATATCACTCGCTATGTTTATACCTCCTCCATAGAAAGTTATACAAGATAGTTTTGATTTACACAAAAGCATCGCTATAAGATGTCCTGTCTCATGAGTCAGGGAAGCAATAAGAGAAAGAGTCGACGTTCCGCTTGTATCAATAAAAACAAGTAATCCAACAACCGCAAAGAATGTAAAATCAAACTTTATTTCAGTTTTTCCTATAGATAACATAAAAAACCTCCCATCCATATACATTATACGGAAAGGAGAACTTTAAAAGAACGGTATAAAACAACTATGAAGAAATACGCTTTTGAAAACGCTATATATCACACAACCTGTCAACAAAAAACTGCCCTGTTTTGCAGGGCAGTTTTTCTGTTATGTAATTATTCAGCCTTTTCAACAGGTGCTTCGGGAGCATTCTTCTTAACGCTGTCAATGCCGTTCTTGCAGCTATCCATAGTCTTGTAGCCTTCAGATGTAGCAATAATCTGACCGTTCTTTGCCTTGAGTCTGAATCTGAATTCGCCGGCCTTGTCCTTGTAGATTTCATACTTGGGATTCTTGATTACTTCGTATCCCTCAACTGTCTGATCTTCTACGCCAGCAACGCTGTTTGTCTTAACGCTTTCGATACCCTTCATGCAAGCCGCATCTGATGTATATACCTCAGAAGTTGCGATTACCTGACCGTTTGTAGCCTTAAGATCAAATTTAATACCTGTAGCTGTCTTCTTTACAACAAATTTGCCCATTGTTAACGCCTCCATTTTATAAATATCCTTTTAAATAACGGCATTTATTCACCGTCTTTATGACATTATACTACATTTTTTTCAAAAAGTCCATAGTTTTTGTAAAAAATTTTATTATTTATTACATTTATCAGGAAAGACCTTTTGCGTCGTTTAATGTAATACCATTATCACCAAGAGGAATTGCGTGGTCAAGTCCTACAAACTTTCCGTTTTCCTGCCACAGAACTTCCTTGACAAAGGCGTATTTTTCCTCATCCCAGGTCTTGAAATCATCCAGCACAAGTCCGCCGGTATCGCCTGAATTAGCATTGTAACACCAGAAGGTGTGATTGAGATGATAATTGCTGATAAGCTCTCTCATATGAGTCATCCACTTGAGATTAGGCTCTTTCATAAATCCACCCCATTCACCTATAAGAAGCGGTGCAATATTATCGGTATAAATGTAAAGCCAGTTATCCTTCCAGCAATCCTTCATCAGACTGTCATAATCGTAATCTCCTTCAAACCAGGGTTGTTTATATACGGTAGGTCCGTAATCATGAGGAGAATATACGAGCTTATTCTGATACTTGCCTAAATTAACGGGATAGTCTCTGACGCCTCTTAAATTTCCACCCCACCAGTTGAAATAATAATCCTTTTCGTTTGTAGAATGGAAATCAGAATTGGTGTTCAGATCCATCGGGTAAATTTCAGTACCTTCAACCAGTATCAGAACATTCGGATTTTTGGCAAGAATTCTCGCCGCCGCCTGTTCAGCAACGTATTTCCAGTTATTCGGCTTCGTGGAATCATTCCATATAGCCGCACCATCACCCTCAAAGGGCTTTCCGTGAGGCTCGTTTTTCAGGTCATAAGCTATAATAGTATCATTATCCTTATATCTGTCTGCCATCCATTCAAGAGCGCTGTAGAAATCCTCTGCGCTCACCTTATCGGTATACCAGAGATTTACCACGTGACCTGATGCATTTGTTTCCGCACTATGTATATCGGGCATTACCTTGAGTCCGTTTTCTTCCGCCAGCTTCAAGAAGTAGTCGAATATCTGCAGACTGTTCATATTATTAAGTTCGGTGTTATATGCGTTGTTATAATTTGCTTTGGGATACTCCCCTGCCGCCCAAGAATTTATAAGCTCTGCGGAAATAGGCACTCGTATCAGATTAAATCCGTGATCTGCTATAGCCTCAACCGATGGCTTCAGTTGACTGTTCCAGAGTCCGTCGAAGGTATTCGTTCCCGTATTATATCCAAACCAGTTGACGCCTGTCAGCCAAACCTGTTTTCCGTCTTTATCAAGAATTCTGTTACCATCTGTATAAAGCCAGTCGTCGCCCTGAACGGCATCTTCGCTTCTTTCAAGAAGCTCTTCAACATCCGCAGCAGGCTCGGAGTTATTATTATTATCGTTATTGTTACCCTGATTGTTATTATTCTGGTTATTCTGATTTACAGCACCTACAGTAACCGTACAAGCAATACCGTTGATTTTGGCGTCGCTTACCTTCAGTTCGCCTTTAACGCCGACGTTTCCACCGACAACAACAGTCCCACCCTTGAAGATATCGCCGTTATATTCCGCATTCTTAATAACGAGCTTGTTTCCATCTGCCGTGTAGGTACCATTCCAGCCTGAGCAGGAAACAAGACCTTCTATAGTCATCACAAGCTCCCATCCACCACTTAGGTCGGAGGACGAGTTGTTTGTAACCCCGAACTGAACACCATACATTGTTGTATCTCCGTCAACCCAGGAATTATCTGTTGAGTACTTCAGATTAAAGCCTTCGGCTAAAGGTTCCTTATCTTCTGTCGGTGATGACGATGTAGTGCCCTCTGGCTTGCTTTCATTGTTTTGCTGATTCTGAGTAGTTTCGGGTTTGCTCTCCGTGTCATCGTTCTGTGTTTCACTGTTATCAGATGTTTCAATATTTACCTGAGAGTTTTCCTTACCGTTGTCACTCTGAGTAACGCTACCAGATGCAGAGTTTTGCGAGTTTGTGTTATTATTACCACACAAAACAACAATCAGAATTATAACAAGAGCTATTATAACTGCACCCATTCCGGCAAATGCTATATATACCCATTTAGGAAGCTTATAATTCAGACTTTTTTCTTCTGCTTCAGAAATTTCCGTTTCTTTTATTTTTTCATTTTCTTCCATAACCGTATTATCCTCTTTTATTGTTTATTTACCGGTTTTCTCAAAATAGAATGAGGCGGGAAAACAAGTTCAGATTCTATCTGTAGCTTTTCCGTTGCCCTGTTCGCAATCTCGGTCTTTTCTCCCTTTGAGTTTATAACATAAGGGATATCTATCTTTACGGGTTTTTTACCCGGAGATAATATTTCAAGTTCATCGTGAACAGTAAAATAATTCCGCTGAGTCAGATTTATAATACCATTTTCACAGGAATCAACTACACCGACAAAATCAAAATCACGTATATACCCACTGTTTTCGTAGTATTGCGAAGCATTATCTTTGCCAAGATAAAAACCTGTACTATACTGTCTGTGACTAACCTTGTAAACCTCTTCAATTGCCCACTCTGGTATTGCTTCATTATTTTTTACGGCATCCATTGCGGCTCTGTATGCATTTGTTACAACTGCAACATAATACGCCGATTTTGCTCTGCCTTCAATTTTAAAACTGGTAACTCCGGCATCCTTCAGCTTATCAAGATGCTCTATCATACACATATCCTTGGCATTAAGAATATAAGAACCTCTGTCATCCTCAAACAGCTCATAATATTCACCGGGACGTTTTTCTTCCACAAGATGATATTTCCATCTGCAAGGTTGGGCACATTCACCCTTGTTTGCGTTTCTGTCTACCATAAAGCTGGAAAGCAGACATCTTCCTGAAAATGAAACACACATAGCTCCGTGAACAAAGGCCTCAATATCCATATCAGCAGGGATTTTATCTCTTATTCTCCTGATATTATCTATATCTACCTCTCTTGCAAGTACAATACGATCTGCACCCATCTTGTACAATTCGTTTGCGGTTACATAGTTGACGACACCTGCCTGGGTAGATATATGAAGCGATAATTCAGGAACAGCATTCTTTATAACAGAAAGCGCTCCTATATCGCTTACTATTGCCGCATCTATACCGCAGGAATATGCGTTTTTGATGAACTCGGGCAACATTTCTACTTCATCATTAGACGGTACTATATTACAAGTAAGATACACCTTGACATTTTTCTTATGAGCGTACTCTATTCCCTTTTTCAGTGTATCAAAATCAAACTTAGCCGCTGCCGCACGCATGCCAAACATAGTGCTTCCGAGATACACCGCATCAGCACCGTAATCCACGGCGGATTCAAGGCACTCATAGTCACCCGCAGGTGATAACAATTCAATCATCTTTAATCCTTTCTATTCCCTGAATAACACCTGTTCTCCAAGGAAAACAGGTGTTAAAAACATTCTTATCAATCAGCAATAGCGTCATCCAGTCCGCAAATGCGGAGATTTTCTTCATGTTCGCTAATAGTTTCCGCAAAATACATTTCCATTGTTTCAGGATGTGCACAGAAATAATAATAGTTTGTATCAGGTGCATAAAGAACAGCCTTTATTGCATCCAGTCCGGGATTGCATATCGCCCCGACCGGTATTCCATCACATTCATAAGTATCATAGGCATCAAACATCGCTTTGTTTTTTGAATATTCAGAAGCAGGCATATTAGGCTTTATTCTTTCCATTACATAAAGTGTGGTAACATCAGATTCAAGTTTTGGGAAAACATCTGAATTATTGAGTCGGTTCATAAACGCAGATGCTACATACCCCATGTTTTCAACAGAATCAGCCTCTCTCTGTACAACCGACGCAAGAGTAATAACTTCATCGAGAGTCATGTTAAGCTCATTCATTCTGCTATAATATCTTGCAGTCATCTTGTTATTGAAATTCTGATATATTGTATCCAACGCTTCTTTAGCATACTCAGAGGTATCTATTTCGCTGTTATCTTCAAGCTGAGGAATTATATAAAATTCGTAAGTGTCAGGGAAAACATACCCTTCCATCTGATAGAATTTCAAAGGTTCGTCATCAAGACGCTTCTGAAATTTATATGTCTTTTCAAGCTCCTTACACTGTGCAAGGAAATCCTCAGCACGGCACACAAGATTTTCTTCAAATATTTCTGCAATTTCAAAGATAGACATACCTTCGGTTATCTGTACAGTAACCGTCTGATTTATAGTTGAAACCGTCTGCAGATTCATAAGCAAAGCACTATATGACATTGTTGTGTCTACGGTAAAAGTACCATTTATAAAATCATCTTCGGCATCTGAAAACTTTGTGTAAAGGGAGAAGACATCCGGCATCGTTATGATTCCAAGGCTTGCAAGCTCTTTTGAAATATCATCAACGGTAGAATCCTCAGAAATATATATCTGTGCCTGACAATATGTCTTTCCTATTCCCGTAAAATCAAGGACAGACTTTACTATGTAAACAGCAAGAAAAGCAGAAACAGAAACTATAAAAACCGATAAAAGCGCACCGGCAAGAATGTGACTGAAGGTTCTTCTGTGACGATTCTTTGTCTTTATTTTCTTGGCTCGTTCTTTTTTTTCAGCAAGATACTGCTGATACTCTTCTTCAGTTACTTCATCGTCACCGTCATCTATTTCTTCTGTATCAATATCTCTTTCCTGATTATCTGCATCCTCTGTATATTCCGGTTCATTAACTGTTGCCTGTGTAAATGCAGTTTCCTCAGGCTTTTCAAACTGAACTGTGCTTTCTGTAACCTCAGCAATCTCTTCTTTTGTCAATTCTTCCTTTGGGGATTTAGGGAGAGAAAATAAGACATCATTCAGAGTTTTGTTATCCATAAAGCCTTTTCCTTTCTTAGTTTATATTCAATCAATTATCACGTTTGATATTATTTTATCGTTCTCATTTATAGGTATATACTCGCTTATAAATTCACTGTAACACAAGCCTAGTGTATCACCTGTATATTTACTCAAAAATCTATCATAGTAGCCTTTTCCGTAACCTATTCTGTAACCCTCTTTCGTAAAACTGAGAGCTGGCACAAGGCAAAGACTTTTGCACATTTCTTCTGAGAATAGCTTTCTGCAATAGTCTTTGGGCTCATTTATTCCATACATTCCAACCTCTGTATCCGATAAGGAGTCTATAAGATAAAAATCCATTTTTTGAGGTGTACATCTGGGTACTGCTACTTTTTTTCCTGTTGTAAAACAATAATTTATGAAATTTATAGTATCTACTTCGATCTTTGTAGAAATATAACACAAGAAAACATCATACTTATCAAAATCTATGTGTTCAATAAGTTTTTCATAAATTCTTCTGTCAAGTTTTTCTTTATCGCCACGCAATAAAAGCTCATTTCGTTTTGCGATAAGCTTCTTTCTGAGTGCAGTTTTCTCTTCTTTTAATGTCATAGCTTACATACACTGCAAGGACTTACGGATAGCGCTCGCCTTTCCCTTACCTTTAACCAGCTCCGCAAGAGCAAGACCGAACTCTATAGCAACACCTGCACCCTTTGCAGTTATGATGTTACCATCTACATAAACCTTCTCATCTCCAAGCTCCGCACCATATAAGAACTGCTCAAAGCCCGGGAAACAAGTAGCCTTCTTTCCTTCAAGAAGATTCATCTTACCAAGTATGGAGGGTGCCGCACAAATGGCACCGATGTATTTATTGTTTTCAACACAGAAACGTATTGCTTCCTGTACTGTTGCATTCTTTTCAAGGTTGAGCGTTCCGGGCATACCGCCGGGAAGAACAATCATATCCACTTCATCCGATAAGATAACATCGCCTTCTACCATATCAGTAAAAACGGTAACACCGTGTGTGCTGGTAATCTGGTCTCCGCCGATTCCTACAGTAGCAACCTCAACCTCACATCTTTTTAAAATATCAATGGGTGCTATTGCTTCTGTTTCCTCAAATCCGTTTGCAAGAAATACGTATATCATAGCCTTTTTCCTTTCTTATCCATTATATTCGGCACTGAATTTTTCGATCATAAAGCAAGGTCTGTATGAACGCTTTGCCTTTCTGAGATTTTCTTCGCCCATATCTTCTTCCCTGTTTATATATTTTAGCTCTTTGCAGAACTCGTTAGCCATCAGATAATTTATCATCGGATATGCTCCGTCATATTCGGTAAGAGCCTTCTCTACATGTGTAACAAAGGTATCGCTGTTAAGCTGTTCGCCGTATGAAAAAGCCTGAATCTCACCTTTAACTCTAAGGATTATACCCTGAAGTCCGAGCGCTGTAAAATTATCAAGCCCATTTTCAACGCTGCACATTTCTTCGGATTTCTCTTTACTCATCTCGCAGTTATTTCTTTCACACCAGACGGTGCTCATCTTTCTGCACTCATCTATGTTTTCTTCTGTTATTTGCTCATAACTCCAGTCAAGTTGTTTAAAACGATTTATATAATTTCTTTTTGAATGCAGTTTTTTACCAGAAAGAGTAGAAAGACTTTCCGCTGTATAAACATAATCATAAAAATCTTCGTTTGTATCAAAACTGAATTTCCCGGGAAATTCCTTTTCCAGAAGCAGCTTTGCAGACTTATCCATTGTTATGAACTTCAGCTTTTTCCCTTCTGCCTCTGAATATTCGGAAAGCTCTTTTATAAGTGTTTTTATATCACCTGTACCAGCAGGAAAAAAGAAACCGTTTGATGCCTTTACAATGAAATAATCCATAAATCTGCAGATAGTTATTCCGTAGACATTGCGCCATACATAGTTATTGGTAAAATTGTATTCGCAACCCCGATAATCTGATATGGCAAGCAATTCATCTATCCACAGCTTGTCCTTTAATTCTATAGGTCTGAACTGTAACAATTCTATTCTTCCCTTTTCACAAAATTACTGATTCTATAATTCCGCTTAATTCTTCATTTATTTCTCCGATAGAACGGATATTTTCACCTATGGCACATTTCACAATCTGCCATGCATCATATTCAGCCGTATATAGTGCTGTTTCTCTGCACTTTATCAGAAAATCTATATTTTTTTCGTGTATATCCTTTTTACTCTCGTCACCGTCATAACGTTTGGACAAAAGCTTCTGGGAAATTTCGATAGGCATATCCAGGAAAATCACCTTATCGGGCTTAGGGATAGAAAATTTATTATATTCAAAATCCCATAACCATTCAAGATACTCGTCCCACTTGTCTTTTTCAAGCTTTGCCATCTGATAAATCGCATTGGAGGTTGTGTATCTTGCCGCAACTATATTAGTTCCGTTTTTGTAATCATTCTCCCAGAATTCTTTATAACTGGTGTATCTGTCCACCGCATAAAAGCTACTTGCTGTAAAGCATCCTGTCATCATATCATCTTCAGGAAATTTACCTGAAAGGTAATCTTTTACTATGCTGCCACTCGGGCTGTCGTAATTCGGGAAACTTATAAATTTTGCTTTATCGCTGTACTTTTCATGTAACAAATCAAGTTGGGTGCTCTTCCCACAGCCATCAAGACCTTCTATTACTATAAGCTTACCTTTCAAAAAAAACATTCCCTTCTGATAAACAAAACTATTCTATTATATTTTACCACATTTCATTTATTTAGTCAACTTTTATTTATCAGCACATGGAATGTTCGACTGTTATCACCGCAAAATATTTCTTATCAATTTCATCAAGCTTGTTTCTGATGATTTCAACAAGCTCTCCGTCGGATATTCTGAATTTAAATGGTGTCACAAGGTCAAAAATAAAGTTTATATGCTGTGTACCTTTTGTCATTCTAAAATCGTGTATACTAAGTATTTCATCAATTTCCTTCACTATTCCCGTAACCATTTCCTTCATCCGAATTGTTTCTTCATCATCGTCGGCAACGGGGTCCATATGTATAGAAACTATGCTCTTATATTTTATTTTAAGATCATCCTCTATAAGGTCAATAAGCTCGTGTGCCTGCATTATATCCGATTTGCAAGGTACTTCAGCGTGCATAGAAATTATCATATTCCCTACACCATAGTCGTGTACCATAAGGTCATGAACACCAATAATTCCGGGATAGCTCATTACAGTTTCTTCTATCTCCTTTACAAGCTCAGGGCTTGGTTTTTCACCGAGTAAAGGTGTAAGGCTGTCCTTAAAGGTATTAAAACCTGTGTATAATATGAACGCCGCAACCAGAAGTCCCGCATATGCATCAAGATTGATCCCCGTAAAAAGTGCAAGAAGCATTGTTAATATAACGACGGTTGTAGAAATACAGTCTGTAAGCGAATCCATAGCTGTCGCCTTCATTGTTTTGGAATTTATCGCTTTTCCAAGCTTTATATTGAATAGTGCCATCCAGAGCTTTACAAGAACAGATGCTATAAGAATACAAAGAGTTAAAACGCTGAACTGAAATTCTTCGGGATTAAGTATTTTTTCAAAGGAAGTCTTTCCAAGTTCAAAGCCCATAAGCATTATGATTACCGCTATAATAAGACCTGAAACATACTCCATTCTGCCGTGTCCGTAGGGATGCTCATTATCTGCAGGCATACTCGCCATTTTGAATCCGACAAAGGTCATAATAGAAGAGCCTGCATCAGAAAGATTATTGAAAGCATCCGCCATAACAGAAACTGCTCCTGATATTATGCCTGCAATAAGCTTTCCGATAAATAAAAGAATATTGAGTGCAATTCCGGTAAATGCGCCAAGATATCCATAATTTGTTCGTACCTTCGGATCATTTATATTGTTTCTGTCCTTTACAAATATGCGAATAAGTAAATTTGTCATAATATCCTCTCTATAAAAAATTGAGGATCAAGCAATAGCCTTACCCTCAATTTTGCTTTTAAATTAGTTCTTGTCAGCCATAAGCATAACCATAACTGCCTTCTGTGCGTGCAGTCTGTTTTCTGCTTCGTCAAATATCTCTGTAGCGTGCTCTTCGAACACCTTCGCTGTTATTTCTTCTTCTCTGTGCGCAGGTAAGCAGTGCTGTACCATAGCGTCAGGCTTTGCAACAGCCATAACCTCATCGTTTATCTGATAACCCTTAAAGGCTATCTTTCTCTGCTCAGCTTCGCCTTCCTGTCCCATAGACGCCCATACGTCAGTAAATAGTACGTCAGCATCCTTCGCGGCTTCGATAGGATCATTCACGAGCTTGAAGTTAGGATACTGCTTGCAGAACTCGAGCACCTGATCATCAGGATAATATCCTTCAGGGCAAGCAAGAGAAACATCCATACCTACCTTGAGACAACCTACAGCAAGAGAGTTTGCCATATTGTTGCCATCACCTATATAGCACATTTTGAGTCCTTCAAGTCTGTTCTTGTGCTCTCTTACCGTCATAAGGTCAGCAAGTATCTGGCAAGGGTGGCAGAAATCTGTAAGTCCGTTGATTACAGGGATAGTACCAAACTCTGCAAGTGCCTCAACCTCCGACTGCTCGAATGTTCTGATCATTATACCGTCAATGTATCTTGAAAGAACTCTTGCTGTATCCTGAACAGGTTCGCCTCTACCTATCTGCATTTCGCTGGCAGATAAGAAAAGTGCATTACCGCCAAGCTGATACATACCTGTTTCAAAAGAAACTCTTGTTCTTGTAGAAGCCTTCTGGAATATCATACCCAGAGTCTTGCCCTGAAGGTGATTGTGAGGTATTCCGTGCTTCTGTTCGTATTTCAGCTGATCTGCCAGATTTAAGATCTCCATAATTTCTTCACGGCTTAAATCAAGCATTTTAAGTAAATGTTTCATAATAAAATATCCTTTCTTTATTTAAGTAATTCTTCTAAAATCTGAAGTCCCTTGTCAAGCTCTTCGTAACTTATTGTAAGTGGGGGTAAAAGTCTTACCTTTTCCTTTGCGGTAAGAAGCAAAAGTCCCTTATCAAGAGCCTTCTTGACAATTTCCTTTGCTTCCTTGCCGTTTTCAAGCTCGATACCTATCATAAGTCCCATACCACTTACTGACTTTACGTTGGGCATCTTTAAAACCTTTTCTCTGATGTAATCGCCCTTTGCTGTAACCTCTGCAAGAAAAGCTTCATCAGCCGCCTTTTTCAGTACAGCAAGACCGCCTGCGCAAGCGATAGGATTACCACCGAAGGTGGAGCCGTGTGTACCGGGTGTAAGTACATTTGCACACTTGTCACCGGCAAGGCAAGCGCCCATAGGAATACCGCCTGCTATACCCTTTGCAAGAGTAATGATATCAGCCTTCTTGCCAAAATTATCTCCCGCAAGGAATTTACCCGTTCTGCCTACACCTGTCTGAACCTCGTCAGCGATAGTAAGTACGTCCTTCTTTTCACAAAGAGCAAAGATCTCATCTACAAAGCTCTGCTCAAGCGCCATAACGCCGCCCTCGCCCTGAATATATTCAAACATAACAGCGCATACAGTATCGTCAAGCTTTGACTTTAAATCTTCGATATTGTTAGCTTCAACGTATCTGAAGCCTTCTACAAAGGGGAAGAAATAATTATGGAAAACCTCCTGCCCTGTTGCAGATAAGGTACACATTGTTCTTCCGTGGAAAGAGTTCACAAGAGTAATTATATTATGTCTGCCCTTGCCGTATTTGTCGAAGCTGTACTTTCTTGCAATCTTTATTGCACATTCGTTAGCTTCGGCTCCGGAGTTGCAGAAAAACATATTCTTTAAACCTGTAGCTTCGCTTAACTTTTCGGCAAAATTCGCCTGAACTTTTGTATAATAATAATTCGATGTATGCTGAAGGCTCTTGACCTGTTCGCAGACCGCATTCACCCAGTCTTCATTGCAATAGCCGAGAGAATTTGTACCGATACCGCTTCCAAAATCTATGTACTGCTTTCCGTTTTCGTCAGTAGCGCACTGATTTTCACCCTTTTCGAGTACAAGGTCAAACCTGCCGTAAGAGCCCATAACGTGAGCATTAAACTGTTCTATTGTATTCATTTTATATTCCTTCCGGTTATATAATCATTGTACCTGCACCCTCATTGGTAAGAAGCTCAATGAGTATCGAGTGAGGTATTCTGCCATCTATGATGTTTGCCTGCTTTACGCCTCTTCGTACAGCCTCTACACAGCAGTCAATCTTAGGAATCATACCGCCTGAGATAATTCCCTGCTCCTTTAAGTAAGGTACTTCACTCACGCCTACAGAATAGATAAGAGTATTTTCATCGTCCTTGTCTCTTAAAAGTCCCTTGATGTCTGTGAGAAGAATAAGGCTTTCCGCCTTGAGCTCTGCCGCAATCCTTGCCGCCGCTGTGTCAGCATTGATGTTATACACTGTACCGTCCTTGCCCGCAGCTACTGTCGAAATTACAGGGATATATCCCTTTTCAAGCACATCCTCAATCACCTTAGCGTTGATGTTTGTAATCTCGCCTACAAGTCCTAAATCAGGAGATAGCTGTTCAGCCTCTATAAGATGTGAATCGAGTCCGCAAAGACCGATAGCTTCACCCTTGTGGGTATAAAGGAGCTCAACAAGGTCCTTGTTTACCTTACCGCAAAGCACCATCTGAACTATATCAATGGTCTCCTGGTCTGTATAACGGAGTCCGTTAACAAACTTGCTTTCCTTGCCGACCTTATTCAGCATGGCATTGATTTCAGGTCCGCCACCATGCACAAGAACTATTTTTATTCCACAAAGTGATAAAAGAACTATATCAGACATAACAGCCTGTTTAAGCTCATTATTGGTCATTGCATTTCCGCCGTATTTTACTACGACAACCTTATTGGCATATTTCTGTATATAAGGAAGAGCATCACTTAATATCTGCGCTCTGCTTTCGTGTTCTACTGACATTTTACTTTTCCTTTCCCGTTCTTTTCTTAGCTTCTGTATTCTGCATTTATCTTGACATATTCATATGTGAGGTCACAGCCCCAGGCAACGGATTTGTGGAATCCATCGTGAAGGTCAACTATTATCACAATTTCATCCTCAGAAAGTACAGCAAATGCCTTATCCTCTGAGAAATCAACACCTGCACCCTTTTCGCATACCTTCACAACACCCTTTTCGGAAGAAAGGAGAACTTCAACCTTTGAGATATCAAAATCACCTTCTGCATATCCGATAGCACACAGGATTCTGCCCCAGTTTGCGTCAGCCGCGAATATAGCCGCCTTTAAAAGACTGCTGTTTATAACCGATAAAGCTACGCTCTTTGCAATAGCCTCCGTAGGTGCATTCTGTACCACACACTCCATAAGCTTTGTAGCGCCCTCACCATCTCTTGCGGTTTCTCTTGCAAGATTCATCATTACCGCATAAAGTCCATTGAGGAATATTTCATAGTTTTTATCTTCCGCTGTAATCTCAGCATTTTCTGCAAGACCTGACGCCATAATACATACTGTATCATTTGTGGATGTATCGCCATCAACACTTACCATGTTATAGGTGATTTCTGTAGTACGCTTTAACGCCTTCTGAAGAAGTGCAGAATTGATATTTACATCAGTTGTAATAAAGGCGAGCATAGTAGCCATATTTGGATTTATCATGCCGCTACCCTTGCTGATACCGCCGATATGACATTTCTTGCCGTCAAGCTCAAATTCAACCGCAAGCTCCTTCTTTCTCGTATCGGTTGTCATTATAGCCTCACAAGCAAGTGTACTGCCATCAGCAGAAAGACTGTTTGCAAGCTTTTCTATATTGTTCTTTACAGGGTCAATTGAAAGCTTCTGACCGATAACGCCTGTAGAGCCTACAATTACATCATTCTTATCAATACCAAGCTGCTCGGCGCAAAGCTCGCACATCTGTTCTGCAATTTCAATTCCGTTTGCGTTGCAGGTGTTGGCATTACCGCTGTTTACGATAACAGCCTGAGCCAAGCCATCCTCAAGGTGCTTTTTTGTTACAGTAATAGGCGCACCCTTAACCTTATTCTGTGTGTACATAGCCGCCGCCGTGCATTTCTTTTCACAACTGATTATAGCTAAATCTCTCTTTGTGCTACCGGGCTTGATTCCAACGTTTATACCACCTGCAACAAAGCCTTTAGCCGCACATACGCCGCCGTCTACAAGCTTATAATTTTCAAATTCTACCATAATTTCTACCTTTCAATATTAAACAAGACCTGTTGTTTCATCTATTCCCATCATTATGTTAAGGCACTGTACCGCCGCACCGCTGGCGCCCTTGCCTAAATTGTCAAGACGTGAGCAAAGCACGATTCTGTCATCATTACCGCAAACGAATATTTCCATATCGTTTCTGTCAGAAAGCGTATTAGCCGCTAAAAATCCGTCAGCTAAAACACATTCGCCCATTTTCGGCATCACCTTTACCAGCTTCTGCCCTTCATAATGCTCGCAGAAAATCTTATGAATATCATCAAGAGTGTACTTTTTAGGTAAAAGTCTTGTGATAATCGGAACTGTTACAACCATACCGCTGAAATAATCGCAGATTAAGGGATTGAATACGGGTTCATAGTCAAGACCACTGATTTTCATCATTTCAGGCAGGTGCTTATGTGCCTGAGGCAGAGCATACTGTCTGGGGCTGTTATATTCGTAGGGCTTTTCGTCACCTTCGTAAACCGCAATAGCCTTCTTACCTGCTCCGCTGTAGCCTGATACCGCATGGCAGACAACGGGATAATCCGCAGGAACTATTCCACCGCTTACAAGAGGATACATAAGAGATGCAAAACCACTTGCATAACAACCGGGAACCGCCACACGATTTGACGCTGTAATCTTTTCTCTGTGAGCTGCTGACAGCTCAGGGAAACCGTATGCCCAGTCGGGATTCGTTCTGTGTGCTGTAGAAGCGTCAATGATACGTACGTTATCGTTTTCTATAAAGGATACTGCTTCTCTTGAAGCAGCATCGGGTAAACATAAAAATGTGAAATCGGAAGAATTTATGAACTTCTTTCTTTCATCGTTATCCTTACGTTTTTCTTCGGATATTTTAAGTATCTCTATATCTGTTCTTCCTTCAAAACGCTGAAGAATCTTCAGTCCGGTGGTACCTTCCTGACCGTCTATATATACTTTTACGCTCATTTTTCTTTCTCCTGTTCATAAAATCACTTTGTAAGGAACAATGTCATTCCACATCCACGTTCATCGTTAGGTCTTTTCATAAAGCCGAGTTTTTCATAAAAGCCCTCCTTATCCTTTGCAGACATCAGGTTGACCATTATTGTTTCTCCGTCATCCGCCACAGATAAAGCGCAATTCATAAGTCTGTTCAGCATTTCTCTGCCTATGCCCATTCCCTGATATTCAGGACGGACAATTACATCGGAAATAAAAAACTGATAGCCGCCATCTCCAACAACTCTCGCAGAGCCTACTTCTTTTTCTCCATCAAGAGCTGTAATCGCAAAAACCGAGTTATTCTTGGCGGCTGTAAGCTGTCTTTCTGAAAGCTCATACCAACCCACGCTTCTTCTGAATGAATTTATATCCTTTGGTATTCTGTATTCGTAAGTTATCATTAAATATTTATTCCGTTCAGTTTATTTCTTAAATCTGCTATCTGCTTCTTTACAGCCTCAGGTGCAGGACCACCATCAACGTTCCTCTGCATTACGCAGGTGTCAAGGCTTATTGCTTCGTAAACATCATTATCAAATACGTCGCAGAGCTCCTTATATTCATCAAGAGCAAGCTCCTCGAGTGTTGTATTTTTCTCTATGCAAAGAGCAACGAGTGTGCCTGTGATTTTGTAAGCTGTTCTGAAGGGTAAGCCCTTCTTTACAAGATAATCCGCACAGTCTGTAGCATTGATAAAGCCCTTAGCTGCCGCCATTCTCATATTCTGCTTATTTACATTCATTGTAGCGAGCATAGGAATAAAGGTGGAAATGCAGAGCTTTACCGTATCAACTGCGTCGAATATAGCTTCCTTATCCTCCTGCATATCCTTGTTATACGCTAAAGGGAGTCCCTTCATCATAGAAAGAAGCGTCTGAAGATCACCGTACACTCTGCCTGTCTTACCTCTCATAAGCTCAGTAATATCAGGATTCTTTTTCTGTGGCATAATAGAGCTGCCTGTAGAATAAGCGTCATCAAGCTCAATAAACTTGAACTCCCAACTGCACCACATAATTATTTCTTCAGAAAATCTTGAAAGATGCATCATTAAGATAGAAATATCAGAACATAATTCAATACAGAAATCTCTGTCAGAAACACCGTCAAGGCTATTCATTGTGAATTCTCTGAAGTTAAGAAGCTCCGCTGTACGCTTTCTGTTAAGGGGATATGTTGTACCTGCAAGCGCACAGGAGCCTAAAGGCATTACATCCATTCTGTAAAGGCAATCCTGAAGTCTTGTAAGGTCACGCATAAGCATCTGTGCATACGCCATAAGATGATGAGCAAAGGTTATGGGCTGTGCTCTCTGAAGATGTGTATATCCGGGCATTACTGTATCAAGGTGCTTTTCAGCCATATCTGTTATAGTAACAACAAGCTCCTTTACAAGTGCCTCGATTTCCTTTATTTCGTCTTTTAAGTAAAGCTTGATATCAACTGCCACCTGGTCATTTCTGCTTCGTGCCGTGTGTAAGCGCTTTCCCGCGTCACCAATTCTCTCTGTAAGCTCTGCTTCGATAAACATATGAATATCTTCAGCGTTAGGATCAAAGCTGAGCTTTCCGTTTTCGATATCCGATAAAATTCCGTTTAAGCCATCAATAATAGCCTTACAGTCATCAGCACTTATGATTCCCTGTTCGCTGAGCATTGTAGCATGTGCAACAGAGCCCATAATATCATGCTTATACATTTTGGCGTCAAAAGAAATCGAAGAGTTGAAATCATTTACCTTTGAATCTACCTCTTTTGAAAATCTTCCCGCCCACATCATTTTTGACATATCTTTTCTTTCCTTCCTTTATGTTCATATCGCAAAAAGAATTTTCTTTCTCCGATATAAATATAAATGCTTTATTTAACAGCTACAAGGGAAAGCCGAAAAAGCTTCCCCTTTGTATCTGAAAATTTAAAATTACTTGTTGTTTCTTTCTGCGTCAAGAAGAGCCTTAACCTTGATAGGCAGTCCGAAGAGGTTGATAAAGCCCTTGGAGTCTGTCTGATCGTAAACATCATCTTCGCCGAAGGAAGCGAAATCCTCGCTGTAAAGAGTATAGGGAGATGTAACACCTGCGTTGATAATGTTACCCTTATAAAGCTTTAACTTAACGTCGCCTGTTACAGTTTCCTGTGTCTTATCAACGAAAGCATCCATAGCTTCTCTTAAAGGTGTGTACCACTGTCCGTTATATACGAGGTCAGCATACTTTAATGCAAGACCGTACTTATAGTGCTGTGTTTCCTTATCGAGGCAGATTGTTTCTAAAACTTCGTGAGCATGGTAAAGTATTGTACCACCGGGAGTTTCATAAACGCCACGGGACTTCATACCTACAAGTCTGTTTTCAACTACGTCAAAAAGACCTATACCGTTTTCTCCACCAATCTTGTTAAGAGTCTTGATGAGTTTAACGCCGTCCATTTCTTCACCGTTTAAAGCGGTGGGGATACCCTTTTCAAAGTGAAGAGTGATATATGTAGCCTTATCGGGAGCCATTTCAGGAGAAACACCAAGTTCAAGGAAGCCTTCCTTGTTGTATAAAGGCTCATTTGCAGGATTCTCAAGATCAAGACCTTCGTGAGATAAATGCCAGAGGTTCATATCCTTTGAATAGTTTGTTTCACGTGTAATCTTGATAGGAACATTGTGAGCTTCTGCGTATTCAATTTCCTGATCTCTTGACTTGATATCCCATATTCTCCAGGGAGCAATAATTTCAAGATTAGGAGCTAAAGCCTTGATTGTAAGCTCGAAACGAACCTGGTCATTACCCTTACCTGTGCAACCGTGGCAGATAGCGTCAGCACCTTCCGCCTTTGCGATTTCAACAAGTCTTTTTGCAATGGGAGGACGTGCGAAGGATGTACCGAGGAGGTAGCCTTCATACTTTGCACCGGCCTTTAATGTAGGGAAAATAAAGTCGTTTACGAATTCATCCTGGATATCTTCGATATAAAGCTTTGTAGCACCTGTCTTCTTAGCTCTTTCTTCAAGACCTTCGATTTCTGCATCCTGACCTACGTTACCTGCTACACAGATAACCTCACAGCCGGGATAGTTTTCGTGTAACCAGGGGATGATTATAGAAGTATCAAGACCACCTGAGTACGCAAGAATGATTTTTTTGATTTCTTTTGCCATTTTCTTATCGTTCCTTTCTATTCAGGACAGACTGTGCTGTCGTTAATGTGAATTTATCAACACTGTATATTATACACCATTTTCCTATTTTGTCAAGGAATTTTATACATATTTCCGTATATTATACAGTATAAAGTGTATAATACATGAATTTATCGAAATTTCCCGATTTTTTTTAATTGACAAAGTAAAAAAGCGGATATATAATTATATAATAAGGAATAAAACGCTTGGAGGATTTATGGAAATTCAGGAAAAACTTGAGATACTGATAAAAAGAAACAATTATAAAAAATCAGATTTTGCCGCCGCGTTAGGTATAACCTACAGAGCACTTGCAAATTACATAAACGGTAGCCGTTTTCCAAGACAAAAGATATTAAGCGATATGGCGATATTGCTTGATACAGAAGAATCCGTACTTACCGACAACAACATTACGCTTGCACTCTCTCCTGAAGAAAAGCTCTATTTTTACGGCACCTCAGAAAAGGAAGTGTTAGAAAATGCAGACGATGTCCTTTCATCTGTAGAAAAGCTATTAGCCGACAAAAGCTTTACTAGTGACGATAAAACCGCCTTTTTTAATTGTATCGCTGAAAAATATTTTAAAGAAAAAGCAAAAAATTCTGATGCACCTATTGACAACGAGCTTTTATCGTGCTATAATACAAACAGTTGAACAATCATTCAAATGATATGGAGCAATTAAATGAACAACAAAACAGAAATATGTAAGGTTAACGTTATTCACGACGAAACCGTAAACGCCGTAAAAGAAGAGATGCTGGAAAACGGTCAGTTTGAAAAGCTCTCTATGTTCTTTAAAGCGATAAGCGATGAAACAAGAATAAAAATACTGTTTTCCTTATCAAAATCCCGTATGTGCGTATGCGATCTGGCTTCCCTGCTTGGCATGACTGTTTCAGCCATATCCCATCAGCTCAGGATACTGAAACAAGCGGAGCTTGTTAAAAGCGAAAAAAACGGAAAAATAGTCTTCTACTCTCTCAGCGACGAACATGTGAATACAGTGTTTAAAAATGCGCTGGAGCATATTATGGAATAAACAATTTAAGCTATCGCAAGATATGCTTAAATTTTTTCAGACATCATTTGAACAGTTGTTCAAACATTTGTATGGAGGTTATTATGAATATTACTTTTTATCTGAGAGGTCTTGACTGTGCAAATTGCGCCGCCAAAATAGAAAAAGATGTTTCTGAACGCGACTTTGCAAAGAAGGTTTCTCTTAATTTTGTTGCCCAGAAGCTGACAGTCACAACAAATTCCGAGGACGTGAAAAGTGTTTCGGATGAAGTCAAAAAGATAGTTGCCCACTACGAGCCGGAGGTAAAGGTAGAATTATCCAGTGAAATCAGAGATAACAACAAAACGAATTATAAACCTCAGATTACCAGAATAATCATTTCCGCAGTATTGTTTGTATCAGCGCTTATAACAGACCTTTGCTTTGAAAAAACAAATAGTACACAAATAATTACTTACATTCTTTATGGATGCTCATACATTATAGTAGCTGTCCCGGTAATAACCGCCACCATCAAAGCACTTATTTCAAAAAACATTTTCAATGAGAATATGCTGATGTTTATCGCAAGCATCGGTGCAATAGCTATAGGTGAAATACACGAAGCCATCGCCGTAATGCTCTTTTACTCAGTAGGCGAACTTTTTCAGAGTATAGCCGTAGGAAAATCAAGAAGAAGTATCAAAGCTCTTATCGGAACAAAACCTGAAACTGCCGATATTCTGATAGATGGGAATTATAAAACAGTTTCCCCCTACGATGTGCCCATCGGTTCGTATATACGGGTAAAAGCAGGCGAAAAAATTCCTCTTGACGGAATTATTACAAGCGGAGCATCGCAGATAAACAATTCTGCTATAACCGGAGAAAGCATCCCGATAGATGTATCAGAAAACGACGAAGTCAAAGCTGGAGCAATCAATCTGAGCGGTGCTATAACAATAAAAACTACAGCAATATTTACTGACAGCACCGTCTACAAAATGCTTCAGCTTGTAGAAGAAGCAACAGAAATGAAAACCAAAACAGAAAATTTCATATCAGTATTTGCTAAATATTATACTCCGGTTGTTGTTATAATGGCTTTACTTATTTCTGTCATTCCTCCTTTATTTACAGGAATGGAATTTTCGCAATGGATACAGCGCGGCCTCATCTTCCTTGTAGTATCATGCCCCTGCGCACTTGTTATTTCCGTTCCTATGGGATATTTTGCCGGTATCGGCAAAGCCTCATCCGAAGGCATTCTTATTAAAGGCAGTAATTATCTCGAAGCTATTTCAAAAGCAAATATGGTTGTACTTGATAAAACAGGAACAATCACAAACGGCGAATTTGAAATTTCTTCAATCAACCCGACAGGTATTTCTGAAGAAGAATTACTTCGTTGCGCCGCTTATTGTGAATACAATTCCACTCACCCAATAGCGTTATCGGTAAAAAAAAGATATACTAAAGAAATCAACATCAACAAAATAGAAAGCCATACAGAAATAGCCGGAAAAGGCGTAAAAGCGTTAATAGACGGTAAGACATATATTTGCGGAAACGAAAAATTCCTGAAAGAGAACGGAATACTCGCAGAAAAATCAAACGGAACTTCTCTTCACCTTGCAGAAAACGATAATTATCTCGGATATATAGAAATTGCCGATATCCCAAAAGAAACATCGGCAAAGGCTATTAAATTTTTAAAAAGCAAAAACATACACACAGTTATGCTAACAGGTGATAACGAAGCATCGGCAAAACACACCGCAGTCCTTACAGGAATTACAGAATACTATCACAGCCTTTTACCCGAAGATAAAAGCCGCATTTTATCAGAAAAGAAATCTCTACTGAAAAAAGACGAAAAGATAATATTCATAGGTGATGGTATAAACGACGCTCCTGTACTTGCCTGCGCTGACATCGGAATAGCAATGGGTAAGAACGGAACCGATAGTGCAATAGAGACCGCAGATATCGTATTTATGAAGGACGATCTGTCTCAACTGGAATCCGCATTTAACATCAGCTATAAAACTCGCAGAATAATCCTTCAAAATATTATTGCGGCTATTTCTATCAAAATCATAATCCAAATTCTCAGCGTACTTGGTCTTGCTAACATGTGGGTTGCAGTATTTGCCGATGTGGGTGTTTCTATACTCGCTATCGTGAATTCTCTCAGGATTCTTCGCCGAGAGTATAAACACCACCGGGGTGATAGGTTATAAGACCTTCCACCTCGAGATCAGCCAGGTATTCAGTCATAGACGCGAAATCAACATCAAGCCGGCTCATAAGTCGTTCTATTGTCGCTGCTTCATCTCTTCTCAGAACATCAAGAATTTTTTCGGATATTGTTGTCATCCGCTCATTCTTCTCAATCGTTTCCTCTATTTCCTGTTCCGGTGTTTTGGGTTTATCAGACGATTTTTTCTTTCTTTTAAGAAAGTAGCTTGGAGTTCCATCCTCATAATCCACCGCAGGCGACTTTTCACCTGTCGCTTTAACAAAAAAGCGTTTATCGGGAGGTACTATCTTCTTTTTCTTCCTGTTTTGCGCTTTCTTTTGCGACCTATCCTCCAGATTTATTTCTTTACCCGAAGATGCTTCTCTTATCATTTCATCGGTTATCGGAGAACTTTTATCAACGATTTCCTTTAATATGTCTTTTTCGTATGTTTCAGGTTTCTGATGTTTTTCAATTTTTCCGCTTATTTCCGGGTTTGATAAATCCTTTTCAGGAACATCTTCAAATTTCTCTTCAGGAAATTCAGCTACTTCTTCAGAGTCCGGAATGTTGACAGAACACATTTCTCTGCTTTGATATTTGTCATTACCAAGAGTCTCATCAACAACATCTGTTGTTTCTTTCTCCATCGGTTTAGACATACCGGAATAAGAAGTGAGTCTGTTCTTATCAAGATATGTGTCATCAAGCTTATCCTTGTGCATTTCGTAATATTCATTTATAACATCGTAGAAATCATAAACAGGAATAGCTCCATCACGCAAGAATCTTACAATCTTTGTATAATTTTCGTCAAGCGTGTCTGCAGGTAGCGTGAAAAACAAGTCTCTGTCCTGCTCAAAAGCACTATTTGCTGTATGTAAGCTACCGCTACGGTTGTAACCACCTACAATAACCGTACCATACGTAAGACCTGATATAATTCTGTTTCTGAATTTGAAATATCCGGGACAACATTCAGTATCAGGCAGAAGCTCCGAAATAACCGCACCGCCAGCCTTTTTTATCTGAGCTCTCAATCCAAAAGTATGAGCTGGATATTCTACTGTATGCCCGCACGCAAGAACTGCAACTGTGGGTATATTTCTTTTTATGCACTCTCCGTGGGCTATACTGTCTATTCCGTTAGCAAAACCACTTACAAGAACAGTATTACAACCTGCAAGTCCTCCACATATGTTAACACCAAGTCTGACAGCGTAAGTATCAGGTCTTCTCGGACCGACAACAGATATTGATAATCTGTCGTTAAGGCAGGATAAATCGCCCTCTACAAAAAGGACCGTCGGAGGATTATAAATATGCTTTAGCATTGTCGGATAAGCTTTATCATCAATAGTGATAATGGTTATCTTATTATTTTTGCAGAAAGTTATAATACGCTCTGATGCTTCAAGGCTTGCACGTTTTGCGTTTTCGATTCTGTTCGATGGAATAAGCGTCATATCTCCTGAGCTTACCTTTTCGTAAACAGCCTTCGCAGAGCCGTACGCTCTTATAATCTCCTGGATTTTGGGATTTCCGCCGCCAAATATCTGAAGCAAGTAAATATAATATTTCATACTTTCCTCCTTAATGACAAAATGCCACAGAAATCCTGTGGCATAAGTCGTTAAATCTATTATTCGTTATCCTGCTTACGAATCTTACCACGCATGATTTTTCCACTTACTGTTTTAGGAAGTTCATCAACGAATTCTACGATTCTTGGATATTTATAAGGAGCTGTGTTTTTCTTAACATATTCCTGAAGCTCCTTTTTAAGTTCTTCAGATGCTGTAAAGCCCTTCGCAAGAACTATAGTTGCCTTAACAACCTGACCTCTTACAGGATGCGGTGCACCTGTTACCGCACACTCTAAAACAGAAGGATGTGCAATAAGTACACTTTCGATTTCAAAAGGTCCTATACGATATCCGCTGGCTTTTATGACATCATCATTTCTGCCTACATACCAGTAATATCCGTCTTCGTCCTTCCATGCGGTATCACCTGTGTGATAAACGCCATCGTGCCAAGCATCAGCAGTAATTTCCTCATCCTTGTAATAACCAAGGAAGAGACCATCCTTACCGATGTCAGCTCTGATTACTATCTCGCCTACTTCTCCGACAGGAACTGAGTTATCCTCATCATCAACAAGGTCAACATTGTATAACGGTGAAGGCTTGCCCATAGAACCGGGCTTGGGCTCCATACCCTTGAGGTTTGCCAGAATAGGTGTGGATTCTGTCTGTCCAAAGGCTTCCATAAGCTTTAAACCTGTGTACTGAAGCCATTTGTTATATACTTCGGGATTTAACGCCTCACCTGCTATGCATGAATATTTAAGATGCGTGAGGTCAAAGTTTTCAAGGCCTTCCTTAATGAAAAATCTGTACATTGTAGGAGGTGCACAGAAAGATGTAACCTTGAACTGTTCGATTATTCTTAACACATCAAGAGGTACAAATTTATCAAAGTCATAAACAAAAATACAAGAACCAATCGACATCTGACCATACATCTTGCCCCAGGCAGCCTTTGCCCAACCTGTATCGGAAATTGTAAGGTGAATACCGTCAGGGTCAACATTCTGCCAGTGTGCAGCTGTCTGAATGTGTGCAAGTGCGTATCTATGGTTATGAACTACCATCTTGGGATAGCCTGTTGTACCTGATGTGAAATAAAGAAGCATAAGCTCCTTTGAATCGGTAGGTACACGTTCCATAGTTTCTGGCATCTTCTTTATTTCCTCATCAAAGGATATCCAACCGTCCTTCTGTCCGTTTGCAATAAACTTTGTAAGAGAAACACCGATTTCCTTTTCCGCTTCTTCTACGTAGCCTTCAATATCCATATGGTCACCCGTACAGATAATAGCCTTAACGTCTGCTCTTTCAAAACGATATGTAAAGTCATGGGTAGTAAGCAGATGTGTTGCAGGAATACCTATAGCACCAAGCTTTATAAGTGCTATCATAGAAATCCAGAACTGGTAGTTTCTTTTAAGTACCAGCATTACACAATCGCCCTTTTTTATGCCGTAGGAAGCAAAAAGATTAGCCGCCTGATTTGAAAGTTTGGAAAGCTCTCCGTAAGAAAATTTATGTACATTTTCCTGAAGGTCTACATGTATGAGAGCTCTTCTGTCAGGCTCTAATTCACCGTATTTATCAATGATGTCATAGCCGAAGTTGAAGTTATCGGGGCAGTTTATACTGAATTTATTCAAAATTCCGTTTTCATCAAAACCCTCTTCAACAAATTTTTTATAATAATTTTTTACCTGTTCCATTCTTATTCCTTGTCCTTCCTAATATATTATCTTTCTATTTATATCAGTATAGCCAAGAATTTGCAATCTGCTCCGTTTGTAGCAATCATACCATGAGGATTCTTACTGTCATAATATATGCAGTCGCCTTCGTTGAGAATTTCAACGTGCTTTCCTATCTGGATTTTGAGTGAACCTGAAAGAATAAAGTCCATTTCCTGTCCATCGTGAGAAGACAGATATATAGGCTTGTCCTGTTCTTCCTTTTCGTAAGGCGCTGTTACCAGAAGCGGTTCGATATGCTTATTCTTGAAAAGATATGCTAAATGCTGATATGCAAATCTTCTTCTTCTTTCAATTGGTAATCCTTTGTCCTTGCGGACGACAGAATAAGTCTTGAGCTTGGGTGTGACGCCTGTAAGAAGCTCAATAAGCTCAATGCCAAGCGCTTCTGCCGCTTCGTTCAGGAAAGAAAGCGAGAAATCCTTCTCCCCGTTTTCAAGCGAAATATATTCTTCAACAGATACACTTGTATCTGCAGCCATCTGTTCTACAGTTATATCAAGACATTCTCTGGTTGCTTTAAGTCTGTCTGATACGTCTTTGATATTATAATCCATAAGTAACCTCCGAATTTTTCATCAAATTACATTATATCATTTTTTTTGCAAAAAATCAATACTTTTCAGGCTTTTTATATTATCCCGTGCTTTCTTATACTGTAATAAAATCGCATATTGAATTAAAAATAGCCTCACCGATACCATCGACATCCATTATTTCGTTTATAGAAACAAAGTTGCCGTTAAGCTCACGATATTCAACTATTTTCCTTGCAAGGCTCTCTGTAACCGCGTCAAGAGCCATAATTTCCCGTACAGTAGCTGTATTTATATTTATCTTTTCAGGAGCCTCCTGATTTTGCTCATCTTCAAATCTATTCCATTCTTCTTCAACATAAAGTTTATCTTTGATAAAGCTGAACGTTTCCTTATCCATACCGCTGATTAGCATAAGCTGGTTTACTGAAGTAAACTTACCCAATTTTTCACGAAGTATAATAATGTTTTGAGCAAGCTCTCTGCCTACTCCTTCAACGTGCGATAATTCTTCAAAGGTTGCCGTATTCAGCTCAAGCGCGTCCGGGAGCTTTATATGTACCGCCGATGTTGTAGGTTTATCGTAAGGTATAAGATTATCGTTTTCTAATTTCGTCTTCATCATTTTTGTAAAAAGAAGAAACAATGCAAATAAAATTCCAGATGTAATAACAACAACAATTACAAAACGTTTATATTCGTTCTTCATACTATAACAGTACTCCTGATTATTTGCTGTAATTTTTACAATACATGCCTATAGAACAACTTTCACACTTGGGATTTCTTGCGGTACAGACAAGTCTTCCGTGCCATACAAGGCGATGACAAAAGCCAAGACTCTCACTTTCCGGTAATAAAGTTGAAAGCTGTTTTTCTACATTCAGTGCATCCTTTGTTCCGTCTGATAACCCAAGTCTGCCTGACAATCTTATCACGTGTGTATCGCATACTATTGCAGGCTTTCCATAAAGGTCTCCTACTATTAAATTTGCAGTCTTTCTGCCGACTCCCGGGAGCTTCACAAGTTTTTCAATAGTATCAGGTACAACAGAATCGTATTCATTTCTGAGCATCCGGCACATAGACACTATATCAACGGCTTTTGTCTTATACAAACCACAGGATTTTATATACTCTTCCACTTCAGAAACATCTGCATCTGCAAAGCTTTCTATATCAGGAAATCTCTCAAACAACGCCGGAGTGACCATATTAACCCGTTTGTCAGTACACTGGGCGGATAATCTGGTAGCTATGAGAAGTTCGTGTGGTTTACTGTAAATCAGTGCGCATTTAACCTCCGGATACTCTTTTTTTAGTCCTTCGATAAGCAGTTTTGCACGCTGTTTTTTAGTCATATCTTCACCTCGCAGTTTATATATTAAATTATATGTTATATTTTGTCGTATGTCAAGAGCGACATATGATACTGCCACATTTCGGATATAAAAAAGAACAGAAACAACAACTGCTGAAATAAACGTAAACCGTTCAGGCATCGCTATTGTTTCTGTGCTTATAAATTTTATCCAACTAAATCAGAGATATCAATGCTGAAACAATCCGAAAACATATGTTCATATATTATTTTCGTTGTGTTCTGGCTTCACGAATCCGCTTTTCAAATCAAACCCGTGATGTAACGGTCCGCTACCCCTTCCTAAATCCAGCATAGCAGATAAAGCGCCTGAAATATACTTCTTTGCAAGAGCTACCGCCTGATTTAAATCATACCCCTTTGCAAGGTTTGAGGCAATAGCCGAGGACAGAGTACAGCCTGTTCCATGGGTGTTGGGATTATCTACCCGTATTCCACTGAACCACTTTGTACAGCCATTTTCATAAAGCAGGTCGTCAGCGTCACTGATACTGTGACCACCCTTTAAAAGTACCACACAGCCGTATTCCTTGCATATATGCGCCGCCGCCCTTTCCATATCCGCCTTATCGGATATTCTCATACCTGAAAGCACCTCGGCTTCAGGTATATTGGGAGTTATAACGTTTGCAACCGGCAAAAGCCTTTCAGTAAGAGAAGAGATGGCATCCTCGGAGATAAGTCTTGCTCCGCTTGTGGCTACCATAACGGGATCTATAACGATATTCCTTGCCTTATAGAACAGCAGTCTTTCGGCAATGACTTCAATCAGTTCCCCGTCGGCTACCATTCCCGTTTTAACTGCATCAGGGTAAATATCGGTGAATACCGCATCTATCTGCTGGCAGAGAAATTCGGGACTCACCTGCATAATAGCCGTAACTCCCGTGGTGTTCTGCGCCGTAAGAGCGGTTATCGCACTCATACCGTACACCCCGTTTGCAAGCATCGTCTTTAAATCTGCCTGAATACCTGCACCGCCACTACTGTCGCAACCTGCTATAGTAAGGGCGGTTTTAATCTTTCTGTAGCTCATAAAAAGCCTCCCTTAATTCCTTTGCCGCCTTGCAGGGATCATCCGCCTTCATAATAGCCGAAACAGCGCATACACCTGAAATTCCGCTACCCTTCAGTACGTGGATATTATCCTTATTAAGACCGCCTATGGCGTTCACCTTTATCGGAACAGCCTTTACAATTTCCTTTAAGATATCAACGCTTGTAAGCACCGTCTTTACCTTTGTTGTAGTAGGATATATCGCACCTACGCCGAGATAATCAGCTCCCTGATTATAGGCTTCAAGAGCCTGGGGTACAGTCTTTGCGGTAGCTCCTACTATCTTGTCCTTACCCATAAGGCTTCTTGCAATGCTTACAGGCATATCCGACTGCCCCACGTGAACACCCTCGGCATCCACGGCAAGCGCTACGTCTACCCTATCGTCGATGATAAGAGGTATGCCGTACCGCCTTGTTATTTCGTGTACCTTCTGTGCAAGAGAAAGATATTCTCTTGTGGTTTTGTCCTTTTCCCTCAGCTGAATCAAGGTTACACCGCCTTTGCAGGCCTCTTCGACACGGCGAAGGAATTCTTCTTCAGAAAATCCATCGCTACAGGTTATAAAATAAATACTGCTGTCAAAATTCAAGGCTTATCTCCTCCATTTTTATATTTCTGTTAAATTCCTTATCGTCTATAGTGGATAGCTTGTCCATAAGCGTTACCATAAACGAGCCGCTACCCTTTTCCGTACAGGCAAGCTCACCGCATATGCCCATAACAAGAGCGGATTTCAGCGCCGCATCAAGCGGCATCTCCGTCGCCATCAGAACGGCGCATAATGCACCCTGCATACAGCCCGTACCGGTTACGTAGCTTAACTGCACGGTACCGTTATTTACGTGAAAAAGACGTTTTCCATCAGTCACTATATCGGTTTTGCCACTGGCAAGAATTACAGTACCGTATCTTGTGGCAAGCTCCTTGCATACTCTGTCAAGCTGTGCAATATCAATAGCCTCGCTATCAACCCCCGAAGAGGTATAGTCTGTATAAAGTGCCATCAGCTCCGAGTAATTTCCCTTTATCACAGCGGGAATGGAATTTTCAAGCAGTTTTTTTACAAAGTCCCTTCGTAAAGAGGAGCAAGCCATACCCACAATATCCAGCACAAAGGGAATATGATTTTCCTTACAGCATCTTGCAGAAAGTCGGATAGAGCTTATTCTCGCATCAGTTATATTGCCGATATTCAGCAGTACGGCGCAGGCTGTCCTTGTAATCTCCTCTGCTTCAAGAGGATGCTCCGCCATCATCGGTCTGCCGTGAAATGCAAGAATGGTATTTGCACATTCGTTTATGGAAATCGGATTGGTTATACAGTGGATAAGCGGATTCTTTTCCATCAGTATTTTTCTTATGTTGCTTATTTCAAGCCTTGTCATTCTCCCTGCCTTTCAGCTTTTTTGTGACGTAGTAGACAGCTCCCGCTACAATAAATGCACCCAGTACGATAAAGGCAAGATAATTCCATATAGCGTCGGTCATACCGAAAATACCCGTCAGCACCTTTATTACTATAAAGAATACCACACCGAGAGTACCTATCGTTACCGCATTGCCAAGCACCGTGCTTTTGTCATTGTAACACGTTGAGCCTAAATTCTTCTGAAACTGCATCAGAAGTCCGTTATCGGTGAGCTTTCGTAAGAAGAGATACGCAATACTGCCACCTATAAGCGTTCCGCAGATAAAGGAGGGAACGTAAAACAGCCAGCTGAGTCCTTCCTTACCCCAGATAAAGGTCATAACGGGATAGGAGGCTACCGCACCGATAACGCCCGTACCTATAATTTCTCCCAGAACGGCAAAAAGCAGTTTTCCCTTTGAAGCTCTGTAAAATACACCCGATAAGAATGCACCGAATATTGCTCCTGTAAGTGCAATAGGCGGTATGCCTAAAAAGAGCATACGGATAATTCCGATAATGACAGCGCAGATAAGAGATTCCAGCGGCCCTAAAAGTACGGCACAGACTATGTTGATAAAGTGAGCCATAGGACACATACCCTCAAATCTCAGTATCGGAGATATTACAACTCCAAGGGCGATAAGTACCGATAATACTACCAGTCGTAAAAGCTTGTTTCTTGTTTTCATTTTTATTTCCTTCGTTTCTTTTAAAATACGAAGCTTTACACCTCGCTCGGTCGAAGATCAATTCCTTCCTCTCACGCCGAAACACGGCTTCCCTCGCTGTAATAAGGACATACGGCGCTCCCCGCTGTCCTGACCTCCCTTCCGATATAATTATTCAGGTGAGAACCTCACAGAATATCGATATATTCGCCTGAAAGCGCCTTGTTCATGCTTCTTACGGCACAGAATTTGCCGCACATAGAACAGCTCTCTTCAATTTCAGGCTTTCTGTCATCACGGATTTTCTTTGCCGTTTCCGGATCGATGGAGCATTCCCATTGCCCCTCCCAATCAAAGGTCCTGCGGGCGTCCGCCATCTTATCGTCAATATCCCTTGCATGGGGAATATGCTTTGCGATATCGGCGGCATGGGCGGCAATTTTTGAAGCAATGATTCCCTGCTTTACGTCCTCCACGTTCGGTAGTGCCAGATGCTCCGCAGGAGTCACGTAGCATAGAAATGCCGCTCCGCTCATAGCCGCAACCGCTCCGCCTATAGCGGAGGTGATGTGATCATAGCCGGGCGCAATATCCGTAACCAATGGTCCTAAAACGTAGAAGGGTGCACCCATACAGATAGTCTGCTGTAGCTTCATATTAGCTTCTATCTGATCAAGAGGCATATGTCCAGGGCCTTCAATCATAACCTGAACGTCCTTTTCCCAGGCTCTTTTCGTAAGCTCGCCAAGTCGCACCAGCTCCTCAATCTGACAAACGTCGCTTGCATCCGCAAGACAACCGGGACGGCAGGCGTCACCAAGAGAGATAGTCACGTCGTATTCACGGCATATATCAAGAATCTCGTCGTAATACTCGTAAAAGGGGTTTTCGTTGCCCGTCATACTCATCCAGGCAAAAACCAATGAGCCGCCACGGGAAACTATATTCATCTTCCTCTTATGCCGTTTTATCTGTTCTATGGTCTTTCTTGTGATTCCACAATGGAGAGTAACAAAGTCCACTCCGTCCTCGGCGTGAAGCCTTACAACGTCAATAAAATCCTTTGCGGTAAGAGTAGAGAGATCACGCTGATAATGTATAACGCTGTCATAAACGGGCACAGTTCCGATCATAGCGGGGCATTCAGCCACCAGCTTTTGTCTGAAGGGCTGCGTGTTGCCGTGAGAGGAAAGATCCATAATAGCCTCCGCTCCCATATCAACTGCCGCCATTACCTTTTCCATTTCAATATCATAGTCCTTGCAGTCCCTTGAAACACCAAGATTGACGTTTATCTTGGTGCGAAGCATTGATCCTACGCCATTAGGCTCAATGCATTTATGCAGTCTGTTGGCACAGATTGCCACCTGCCCCTTTGCCACAAGCTCACGGATCTCTTCGGGAGTGCGGTATTCCTTCTCCGCTACCCTTTTCATTTCCTCCGTGATAATTCCCTTTCTTGCAGCTTCCATCTGTGTTTTGTACATAAGCTGTCCTCCGTAAAAATATTTTTCAACAGACGGCAGTTCAAAATAAAAAGAAGCTACCGATTCGGCAGCTTCTCTGAGTTTTATGCATAAAAAATGCACCGACGTGCAAGCGTCAGCGCTTTACAGTCGTCCCTACGTTGGCATTATCCAAATCAGGTTATCGGTCGGAGGTCAAACCTCCCTCTCAGCCTGTAACACAAGCTCCCGTCTGTTAAATTATATTCTTATTATATATCATTTCTTTACAAAATGCAATAGAAAAAAGAAAAAATATTTTAAAAAACAAAAGCGACTATCAAAACGATAATTAACCGTATTGATAACCGCATTGGTGATCCACCCGGGAATCGAACCCGGGACACCCTGCTTAAAAGGCAGGTGCTCTGCCGCCTGAGCTAGTGGATCGTACTTAATTGTCAGTAAATCACAACGCTATTTATTATACCAAATAAAAACTCATTTGTCAACACCTAAATTGAATTTTTCTAAAATTTATTATCACATCAAATATTTACCGTCCAACCGATAGTTTTCAGTCGGACGGTATTCGTTTATTTGTGGTCAGCTCTGCTATTATGCCTTGAGCTCAAAGGATTCACAGTCTGTGCAGGACTTCTGTGTGGGGTTTGCTTCGTGAGTACCGATTCTGATATGCTCAAGAGAGCAGTAATCTCCACAGCATGAATGGTACTTGCAGTTTGTGATTGTGCAGGCAATATTCTTATTTGCGTGTTCTGTATTCATATAATTACTTCCTTTCGTCATATAATCATAAAGCTTTTCGCCTTATATCTATATTATTAACAAAAGGCAATCAAATATAACTACAATTTTTAAAGAATAAAATCCAATATTTCAGGAATTGTTTCTACAACATAATCTGCTTCATACTCAGCAAATTCTTCCCTGCTTCCGTATCCGCAAAGAACACAAAGGCACTTTATTCCGGTTTTCTTTGCACCTATGATATCGTGCATCCTATCACCTATCATCAGCGCATTTTCTGTATCTTTTATACCTGAGTTTTTAAAAACGTATTCAATAACCTGCCACTTTTCATCTCTGCTGTGATTAAAATCGGCTCCGCCTATAAAATCAAAGTATCCGGTTATTCCAAAATGCTCCAGAATAATCTCAGCAAGCGGTTGGGGTTTTGATGTAGCCAGATATATCGCTATCCCATTTTCCTTGAGTATTGACAACGTTTCTTTCACACCGTCAATCAAGGCGTTTTCGTAAACACCGGTGGTAATATATCTTTCTCTGTATTTTTCTACCGCTTTCAGCGCCTTTTCTTCATCAAATCCATAAAACCGCATAAAGGATTCCTTCAGCGGTGGTCCAATAAATTTTTTCAGAACATTCTCATCATTTTCTTCTATACCAAAGCTGCTTAAAGAATACTGTACCGATTTGGATATACCTTCATAAGGATCGGTTAAAGTTCCATCGAGATCAAAAAGCACATACTTATACGACATTTTTTCTATCCTGCTCTATAAGAATTTTTACTGCCTCAATAGCTGTTTTAATAGCTCTCGTACTATCGTGACACACTATGTCAGGAAGTCCTTTTCTTGAACGTTCAAAATTCCATAAGGCTGTAAATACAGCACCAGCCCTCTTTCCTCTTGCAAGGCAGACGGAAAAAACAGACGCCGCCTCCATTTCAGAAGCAAGACAACCGCACTGAACATATGCCTTCCATCGTTCATTAAGCATATCCGCTACAGGCATTGTATGTGGCTCTACCTGACCGTAGAAGTTATCCTTACTCTGAACAACACCTACAAAACAACGCTTTCCATCCTCGTTTTCGGATAAAGCATCACCTGCCTGCTTCAAAGCGGTAACAACTTCAAAATCTGCAACTGCAGGATATACTTCCGGCAAGTATTCTTTTGAGGTTCCTTCGCTTCTTACTGCGGCACTTGCTATAAGTACATCTCCGCCACGAACTTTATCGTTTATGCCGCCGCACGTTCCTACTCTTATAAAAGTGTGAACGCCACATCGTATAAGCTCCTCGACGGCTATTGCGGCGGATGGACCGCCTATACCGGTAGATACTACACTCACCTTTTCTCCGAGTAATGTTCCTGTATAAGTGGTATATTCTCTGTTAGAAGCAACAAATTGCGGATTGTCAAGATATGCTGCAATTTTTTCAACTCTACCGGGATCACCGGGGAGAATGGCATATTTACCCACCACTGATTCATTAAGCTTTACATGAAACTGAAATTCCTCTGATAATAATCCCATAACAGACTCCTGAAAATTTATCTCTTATTTTTTTTACCGCTTTTTTTAGGCTCAGCTACTGCTTTTGTTGTTCCACCGAGAACCGAGGGCGCAACTGCATTTTTCTTAGCTTCTCTCCTATCAATACCCTCATGAATTCTGTTCCAGTTTCCGAATATGGCAAGCAGAATCGCAAGTATAGTGATAAAAATAAGAGGAAGATATAAGGGCGAAGCCGCACCGCCAAGCATTTCATGAAGAATAAACACACAAATCATACCTGCAAAGGAAAATGCCGCTGAAAGTATGTATTTCTTGAACATTACAAGAAATGCAGGTGTAACGTAGCACACCGTAGAGAAAACAAGCCAGAATACTATTTCTCCTACTATTTTCTTATCTGCCGCATCACCGGTAGAAAGCATAGAGATAGCTCCCAGCACATTAAAAGTGATAGCTATAACGCCTACTGATATGACAAGCAATATTTTTAAAATTTTAACTAATATCTTCATTTTATTGTTTCCTTTATTCTTTATTCTTATTTATATATGATAACATATCCGATTAAAAATTTCAATAGCACATATATAAAAACGGAGCTGTTACCAGCCCCATTTTATAAATAAAATTATTTTGTTTTTTCGTAGGCATCAATAAAACGGGTAAGCAGTTCTACAAATTTGTTTGTATCCCCTTCGCCAAACGTAGCCTCGATTTCGCTCATTCTTTCTGCAATAGAATCATATTTTGACTGAAGAGTCTTTTTTCCGTCTTCGGTAAGTCGGATGTAAGTTACTCGACGATCGTCCTTCAGCGTTACACGCTCCACATAATTTTTATCTTCCAGCTTATTTATAGTCTGCGAAAGATTCGGTCTTGTATAATCAAGATAGCTGTTTATCTCGCCTAACGAGAAAAGCTCTGTTTCAGGTTTTTCTGCAATTATCTGAAGCATCGCAAGAAAGACGCCTGACTCACTCTGATTCATATGCGGGAAAAGGTCGTTGCTTTGTTTTTGCTGTACAATAAGTCTTCCTATTGCCACAATCAGCTTTAAAACGTTATCATTCATCACTATAACCTCCTCATTCTGTAGTTTTTTCAGCTTAGTCCTTGCCAATGTTATATTTATATGTTATACTTTAAATATTAACTTATTATGAATTATTAACCAAATTTTGTATAAAGTGAGTATTGAAATGAAAAAAACAGACATTGCAGTTATAGGCGGCGGCGCTTCAGGGCTTGTTGCGGCTATCTCAATAAAAAAATATTCAGACTTTAAGGTTACTATCCTCGAAAAACAAGCCAGAGTAGGGAAAAAAATACTTTCTACAGGAAACGGCAGATGTAATCTCAGCAATAACAGAATTGATGGAAGCTGTTATAACGGAAACAATAAGTTGCTTAATTATTTGTCATCCGATATACCATCCACCGAGGACTTCTTTACAGAAATGGGACTTGCCTGCAAAAGCGATGACCAAGGCAGAATATATCCTCATAGTATGGCAGCTTCTTCTGTTCTTGACGCTTTAAGATTTACTGCATCAGCAAAAGGCGTTGAAATCCTTTGTGACAGTAACGTTTCTGAAATCAGAAAAGCAAAAAAAGGATATGATATCATCTACGGCGAAAATATAATAAATGCAGACTCTGTTATAATTGCCGCAGGCGGATGTGCAACGCCATCTCTGGGTAGCGACGGCAGTGGTTATGCTCTTGCCCAAAAGCTCGGACACAGCACAACAGCGCTTTACCCCGCCCTTGCACCGATAAGAACGGATATAAACAATGTAAAAGCGCTGAAGGGTCTGCGCACCTATGCCAAAGCGACGCTTTTATCAAACGGCAAGCCACTTGCGGAACAGTCAGGTGAAGTACAATTTGCAGACGGCGCATTATCCGGCATATGCATTTTCAACATTTCCTCTCTTGCGGCTAAATACATTAAAAAATCCGAAATTATGCTGGACATTGCTCCCGATTATACAAAAAAAGAAATAAGCTATATGCTCTTTACAATAAAGGAAACAAGAGCTTCTTTGCCCTGCGAAGAGCTTCTGACCGGACTTTTCCACAAACGAATAGGACAAGCTGTTCTTAAAAATTCATCCATCGCACTCAGCAAGACCTGCGGGGAGCTTTCTGAAAAGGAAATATACAGAATATGCGACATTATAAAAGACTGGCGCTTCCCTGTCACAGCTGTATCAGACTGGTCGCTGGCACAGGTTACCTCAGGCGGAATAAAAAGCGAAGAAATCAGCGATAATCTGGAATCTTTGTTTGCAAAGGGTGTTTTCTTCTGTGGAGAAATACTTGATATCGATGGTATCTGCGGCGGCTTCAATCTTGATTTTGCCTGGAAAAGCGGATACACAGCCGGAAAAAACTCAGCAGAATACATTTACAGTATAAAGGATAAAAAATGATAAGATACTCTAATATTACCGCTCCGCTTGAATTTAACGACGGATGGCTAAGACTCTGGTTAGCACTGAAAATGAAAATATCCGTTTCTGACATCAAAGATATAACTCTTGTCAAAAAGTCGGTAGACGCAAGAAAGAAAAGTGATATTTGTTTCGTGCTTTCTGTCAACATATCTGTAAAAAACGAAACAGATGTTCTGAAGAAAAACAAAAACAATAAAAATATCTCATATATAAAAAAAGAAAAATATCTGTTGCCACAGACTGCTACACTTCCAAAGCGTCCTGTTGTTGTCGGATTCGGTCCTGCAGGTATGTTTGCCGCTCTTTATCTTGCACAATCCGGAGTAAAGCCGATTGTACTTGAAAGAGGTCTTGATGTTGACAGCAGAACAAGCAAAGTAAGACTATTCTGGGAAAAGGGCGAGCTTGATACTGAGTGCAACGTCCAATTCGGCGAGGGCGGTGCAGGAACTTTCTCTGACGGCAAGCTGAACACAGGAGTAAACAACCCCCTTTCAAAGATAGTGTTCAACGAACTTGTAAAGCACGGAGCACCTGCAGAAATATTATATGAGGCAAAGCCGCACATAGGTACAGATAAGCTGTCCGAAACGGTAAAAAATATAAGAAAAGATATAATCTCAATGGGCGGAGAGGTAATCTTCGGCGCCAGATATATCGATTATAAAGAAAAAGACGGAAAGCTCTGTGCCGTTATTTATGAAAAAGAAGGCAAAGAATTCATAATTGATACCGACAATATGATTTTAGCCACCGGTCATAGTGCAAGGGATGTGTTCTATTCGCTTAATAACAAGGGAGTAATTTTAACACCTAAAAACTTCTCTGTCGGAGTCAGAATCGAGCATACTCAGGAAGAACTGAACAAATCAATGTACGGCGAATTTTATAACCACCCGGCACTCGGGGCGGCTGATTATAAAATAGCTGTTCACGATAACAACGGCAGAGGTATCTATTCTTTCTGTATGTGTCCCGGCGGTACTGTAGTGGCGTCTTCGTCTGAAAAAAATACCATAGTTACAAACGGAATGAGTATGTTCAGAAGAGATGGCGCAAACGCAAACAGCGCTATACTTGTAGGAGTTACCCCCGAAGATTTCGGAAATAATCCTCTCGATGGCATTGCATTTCAGGAAAAGATTGAAAAAGCGGCTTTTACAGCCGCAGGTAATAGATATATAGCTCCCTGTTGTAAGGTAGGAGACTTCTTATCAGGTAAGGAAACAGATTTAAGCGGTACTGTTACACCTTCTTACAAGCCTGGTGTAAAGCTCGTACTGCCCGACCGCTATCTTCCGTCATTTGTCTGCGATGCGCTGAAATTTGCTTTACCGGAATTCGGAAAAAAAATAAGTTGCTTTAAAAATCCTGATGCATTGCTTACAGGCCCTGAAACCAGAAGCTCGTCCCCCGTCAGAATTCTCAGAAACGACAAGCTATATATAGACAGAATAAAAGGATTATACCCTGCCGGTGAAGGTGCAGGGTACGCAGGAGGAATTGTCACCGCCGCTATGGACGGAATCAAATGTGCTATGGCTGTACTTGAAAGATAAATCATATATAGAGTTTTTCCATTTCTCTTTTGAGCTGCTTTATAATCCTTTTCTCAAGTCTTGAAATATAGCTTTGAGATATACCGATTATATCAGCAACCTCCTTCTGGGTTTTCTCTTGTCTTCCGTTAAGTCCGAAACGCATCTCCATTATAAGTCTTTCTCTTTCATCAAGCCTTTCAACGGCATCGTGAAGAAGCTTTTTTTCAACTTCATTTTCAATATTCACACTGACTACATCGTCATCTGTTCCAAGTATATCAGACAGCAGAAGTTCATTTCCGTCCCAGTCCACATTAAGCGGCTCATCGATGGAAACCTCGCACTTCTGCTGATTTGTTTTTCTTAAATACATAAGAATTTCATTTTCAATACATCTCGAAGCATAGGTGGCAAGCTTTATATTCTTTTCGGCGCTGAAGGTGTTGACTGCCTTGATAAGTCCTATAGAGCCAATAGATATAAGGTCCTCTATACCAATTCCTGTACTGTCGAATTTCTTTGCGATATATACAACGAGTCTTAAATTATGTACGATAAGCTTTTCCCTGGCAGCTTCAAAGTCAGTTGAAAGCATCGAAATCGCATTCATCTCCTCTTCCTTGGACAAGGGAGGCGGAAGAGATTCTGAACCATTTATATAGTCCACCTCACAAGGCTTTATAACGCCGATTTTGTATAGCAGCTCCATAAATAATTTTTTAACGCCTATCATTATACATAATCTCCTTTGTTATTTTAAAATATAAGTTTCGGATTAAAAATAGCATCATATTCCTGCCTGGAATCACTCATAACACCAACAAGAGCATTTACCGTATGAGATTCATCGTTACAGCGGATAATTATTTTATCAACACTGAAAGCAAACACAATCCCCTCTCCCGCTATTGTAGACACCGGAAGGAGGCGGACTCCGGGAACTTCAGCAATATCGACATTTGATAAATCTCTGATATTATAAGGTAGTATAGAAAGACATTTTTCGTTTCTACACACAATAACAGGCTTGCCGCTGAAATAATCAACCAGTCCGTTTGCTGTATCAGGCAAAGCCGAAAGCGTTATCACAGAGCCGTTGTTATGAATCTCGACCTCATACTTCTTATCTGTACTTCCGTTTTTATCAAAGATAAACCTGATTATACGGATAACAAAATATGATACCGTTGTTGAAATTATAATTGTAAGTCCATCTATATCAAAATATAGAGCTCCATTGCTGTAGAACATATCAAGAGGTGCAACAAAAAGCCACAAACAAAGCATCAGTCCTGCAAAAATAAAATTTACAAGTAATAAAACAACCGTGTTTTTCAAAAACTCATAAAGCTTTTTATATCCAAAAGCAGAAACCGAAATTATAAAGCAAGACAATATCTTTACTGATGTGCTGAGAAAAATACTGTCATCAGGAAGAAATATCACAAAGGAAAACAATCCGCCGAGAACCGATGAAGCTATCATTCTTATTGTTGACACAGCTTTATGCGTAAATATACATACAGAGGTGAGTTCAAAATACGTAACGTATAAATTTATCAAAAAAAGTACATCTATGTAAATCACCATATCCATTCCCCTTGTCTATTATAAATCAGATTCTCTAAAAAATTTGTCATAATAAACACACGGGTTTGTCTTTAGTTGTCAATAAAAGCCTGATATTCTCATTTGTGTTTTCTATCATATAAAAATCAGCACGTAAAATCAAACCTGTTACTGTTTGTCAAGCCTTTTTCTGAAAAAAATAAAATATTTTTCGGCAAATAAAATGGCATAACAACAAAGCCGAAAAACAATGGTTTTTTCAGCTTGTAAGGATATAAGTAAGAATTTGTGCAATCAGCA
>JAGAVH010000017.1 GCA_017942025.1 Ruminiclostridium sp.
TGTCACCCTCAAAACAGTGTTCGGTATCTGCGTGATAACAAACGCCGTCTATCATTTTGTAGAGATGCTCAATCGTGGGATTCTCTCCGGCTTCACGGAAGCCGCCCTCAAGCAGTAACTGGCGGTACTGTTCCACGGCTTATTTTGCACGAAAAGTGTTTCCGTTAAAGTTTACGGAAAAGGTTGTGAATCCGTCATACACTTCGATCTCAAAATGTGATCCTCCGCAATTCCATTTCGGATATTGTGGGAGCTGCTTATCCCGCTTTGACATTACCGAAGCATGATCATCCGCATGCATCTGTTCCTCCTGAACGGCAACAGGGAGTTTGGTTCCGCAATCCTGACAGAATTTCGTACCTATGACATTCTGCTTTCCGCACGGATGGGCTTGGTCGTACAAACTGCAATGCCGGAGACGTCGCAGAAAAAGCGGTAGCGGTTGCCTCCCGAATCGGCAATGATCTTGTACTTGGCAGTAACGTGATCGTTTTTTGCCATTGGCTGTCCTCCCTTCGTCACACAAATTTCGTTTTTCTTTTTGGTCGCAGACTATTGAAATATTATCCCGTCTGTGATATAATGGATATAAGCATATCGGGATACCTCCGGTTCGGCTTCGGCTGACGGAGGTGTTTATGTTGGTACAGAGTACCAACATAAAGGGATATCCCTTTAACTTTTTCGGCGCTTCGGGGCGAAAATTTTGATTTGCCCGGCCACCTTATGTCTATCATTATACGGATTTTTTCGGTTTTGTCCCTACCCCAAATTGCGATTTTGGTAGGTAATTTGAAAAAATTCGTGTTTTTCTCGATTTTTTCAAAATTTCGCGTAGGTAGGGGTAGTTGACGCCGTGACGGAGGTTTTTGCAATGAAGAAGTCCATCGCACTCATTTTGACCTTGGTTTTGATCCTTTCGGTGCTGCTGACCGGATGCTCAAGCTCTGTTCTCGATCCGAAAAATCCCATCACCCTCACCATGTGGCACAATTATGGCGGGGATATGCAATCCACCATGGATTATCTGATCGACGAGTTTAACGCAACGGTCGGAAAGGACAAGGGCATCATTATCAACGTGACTGCCATATCCTCCAGCTCGGAGCTGAACAAAAGCCTGGACATGATCGCAAACGGCGATCCCGGCGCACCGGATATGCCCGACATATTTACGGGATATCCCAAGGTGGCGATACAGTTCCAGGAAAAAGGAATGCTGGTCAACTTTGACGATTACTTTACCGAGGACGAGCTTTCCGCTTACGTAGAGGATTTCGTTGCGGAGGGCAGACTTGCCGACGGCGGTCTTTACGTATTTCCCATTGCCAAGTCCACCGAGGTGCTTTACGTCAATCAGACCTTGTTTGACCGCTTCTCGGCAGCGACCGGAGCGAAGATGGACGACCTTGCCACCTTTGAGGGCATTGCGCGGCTTTCCGAGCAGTATTACGAATACAGCGGCGGCAAGCAGTTCTACGCAGCCGATTCCTGGTTCAACTATGCCGAGGTAGGTATGGCACAGCTTGGCACCAGCATTTTTAACGGCGAAGCTCTTTCCCTTGCGGGAGACAGCTTTTCCCATATCTTCAACACGGTATATACCCCTGCGGTGGAGGGCGGCATTGCCATCTACGACGGCTATTCCTCCGACCTCTCCAAGACCGGAGACATTGTTTGCTCTACCGGTTCGTCTGCGGGTATTCTGTTCTACGGCGATACCATCACCTATACCGACGGCACGGTGGAGAGCGTGGAATACAGTATCCTGCCGTATCCCGTATTTGAGAACGGCTCCAAGACCGCCCTTCAGCGCGGAGGCGGCTTGATGGTTGCCAAGGGCGACGAGAAGAAGGAATACGCCGCCTGTGAGTTTATCAAGTGGCTGACCGCCTCCGAGCAGAATATGAAGTTTATCGACGAGACGGGTTATCTGCCCGTTACCAGGCAGGCTTTTGAAAACGATATGACGACGCACCTTGCGTCCATTGAAAACGCCGGCGTTAAGAAGATGCTCACCTCGGTTCTTTCGATGTATGAGGACTACACCTTCTTCTCCGCGCCGACCTATTCGGGCTTTGACGACGACTGCGACGGCTTTGAGGAGGATTTCTTCAAGCTGCTTACCGACGAACGCAATGCTTTCCTCGCAGGAGAGACGGTCAGCGCCGCCGATGCGCTTGCAAAGCTCAGAAAATAACCGTGTGATCCGAATACTGCCGGAAAGGAGGGATATGCCGGATGCTGAAAAAAGCAATAGCGCTTTGGAAACAGGAGCGCAAGCACAAGGGAACGACGCTGCACCGCAGACTGCTGATCTTCTTTATCAGCGTTTCGGTGGTGCTGATCCTGCTCTTTACGCTGCTTCTGTCCATATTCGGAATCGACGGCAAGCAGGAGCACAGCGTACAGGCACAGCTCACCACGCAGCTTTCCATGCTTGCAGACAGCGTTGAGGATGACTTCGGGCGTATCTCACTGGACGGTATCGGCATTGCCGAGGATTTGGCGGCACGGAGTGACCGTTTCTTTTCCGATAACGGTATCTCTGCCGACGGGCTGCAGGAGCATCCCGAACTGATAGAGCCGCTTCTTGATCAATATATGCAAACGCTCGTAAATACCGTCAAAACCCGCTATTGCGGCGGTGTATTTGTGATGCTGGACGCTTCGGTACGGCAGGACTCCGAAACCGCCAAGGCGGGCATCTTCCTGAAAAAGACACAGCCCACCGCTACCGAAAACGTGGGTGTGGATATCCACTGTCTGCGCGGCCCTGCACAGCTTGCCCGTGACAACGGTATTATGCTGCTGGGACAATGGAAGATGGAATACGACATCTCCGATCAGCCCTTTTGGAACGAGGTCATGCAGACCGCAAGGGATAACCCCGATCTGCCGTTGTCCCGTCTGTATTACTGGTCGGGGCGTGTGGTGCTGAAAGGAAACAGCGAAGCGGGATTTCTGCTTTGCGTTCCGATGATCAGCAAGGACGGCACGGTATTCGGCGTATGCGGTATTGAAGTAAGCGATCGTATGTTCAAGCTCCTGTACACGCCGGAGAGCGACTATTTTGACGAGATCTTTACCGTTGCGGCTCCTGTTTGCGAGGGTGGAATCTGCACCTCCAAGGGACTGCTTGCGGGTAATAGGTTCCTTTCGGGAACCAGATGGGACGAGGACTTGAAGATCACCGACAGTCACGACGGCTTTGTTCACTATTCCGGTGCTGCCGACGATTACGGCGGTAAGGCCGTTTCGGTGCGGTTGTATTCCTATGATTCTCCCTACAAGGATCGGGAATGGTCGGTATCTCTGCTGATGCCGCAGGACATTCTGCACAATGCCGTGGAGGGCAACCGATACATTTTCATTACCGTTGTGATCGGGTTGCTTATCCTGGCGATCACCGCTTCGGTCATTATCTCCCGCCGTTACATCAAGCCGGTCAACGAAGCCTTTGAACAGATCCGCAGCAAGGGCTATCACGAAAGCAGTGCGACGACACGCATCCCCGAAATCGCCGACCTGTTCGCATTCCTTGCACAGCAAGACCGTGAGCACGAGGATCAGATGCAAACGCAAAGGGAACGCACCGAAACCCTGCAAAGCGAGGTAGAGCGTCTGCACGGCGAAAAGACCGCATTGCAATCTCAGGTGGAGATGGTAAAGACCGACAATACCCGTCTTGCTTATCTGCGCAAGGACGAGGTCGATCCCGACAGCTATGCGCTCTTTTTGGAATGTATGCGCTCGCTTTCCAAGCGTGAGAGAGCCGTTTTCGATCTGTACGTTGAAGGCAAGACCGCAAAGGAGATTGCGGAGATCCTGGGCATTACCGACAACGGACTGAAATACCACAACAAGAACATTTACTCAAAGCTCGGTGTATCCTCCCGCAAGGAGCTTTTGAGATACGTAGCCATTTTGAAGCAAGAGCAAGGAGGTAATGTGTAAAATGACGTTAGCTGACAGATTAAACCGGATTATTAACGAACAGCAGATCAGCAAGGCAGAATTTGCACGGCGGATCGGCGTGACACCGCAGTACGTTCTTCTGCTGACAGGCAACGCCAAGGCACGTCCCGAAAGCATCAAGCCTGCCCTTGCCAAGCTGATCGCTTTGGAGTTTGATTGCGACTACGATTGGCTCCTTCATGGCAAGGAGCCGGAGCCGACAGAGACCGCAAAGCTGAATAAACGCACCTGTGAGGGGCCGCTTCGCGCCTACGGCATTTCGGTTCGAGAAAAGGAAGTCCTGACGCACTTTGCCGAGGGCAAACGCATCAAGCAAATTGCCGAAGAAGACAGTATCACCGTCAATACAGCGAACTATTATCTCCGAATGGCGTATAAGAAGCTGAACGTCCACAGCCGTGAGGAGCTTGCCGAGCTGCTCGAAAGCATAGGTATTACCCCAAATATGAACTCATAAAAGCCAAATAGCTCGGAGATCGTTGTGACCTCGGAGCTGTTTTCATCTGTATATAAAGAAAAATCCGACCATCTTTTGTTCTGCCCCAAATTATACGGACAGCACAAAAACACCCCTATGGTTTTTCTAATTATACCATAGGTGGGAAAATCGTCGCATATTCACTTCGTGTAAAAAATTAATCCTTAAATTGTGTGTTAAAATTTGTGTCATTTTGCCTTAAAAGGCGTGTTATAGTTTGTGTTAAACGAAACTTTTAAAATCTTATCGAAACGCTCAAATTCCTGTCAACGGTGTTAAAAATTCGATACGAAAAATCAAATTTTTGCCTATTTAATACGGGTTCCAGGGGTGTTGGGGTGGTAGAGGTCGCAGGTTCAAATCCTGTCACTCAGACCATATCGAGTGTTCATAACCAACTTGAATGTTGGAAATGAGCACTCGATTTTTTGTTTTCATTTTTTGAGTAGGTTTACCCCTACTCTTTTTATTACACACTTTTTTCAAAGTGCGTAACCCACTATGACACTTTCCCGCTGTGCAAAGATGTCAGTCGTTTTATTTTTAAAATCAAAATAGCACTACATAGACAGTCTCTTATCCCTTGAAGACAACTATATTTTGTGATATAATAACTATAAATATCATGAACCTCGTAAGATACTATACTTTCAAAAGGGGAAATTGTATAATGAATGTACAAAATCAGTTAACAGAAATAACCTTACCCGATATATACAACCGTGAGAATAAAAATTGTTATTATGACACATATAGAAAAAAGCTGATTGAAATCACTCCAGAAGAAACAGTGCGACAAAAAATAGCTAAATTATTCGAACTTAAATATGGTGTTCCAAAAGAAATGATATCCTTAGAAGTGCCTATGTCGCATTATGTAGAGAAAGCGAGTGGTAGAGCAGACATAGTTATACACGCTTTTGACCAAGCATCCAATGAAATTTACCCACTAACAGTAATAGAATGTAAAAACGAAGAGGTTTTCTTAACGGACGCTGTGGTCGAACAGGGAATCCGTTATTGTGACACTCTCGGCGGGAAATATCTCGTGCTTACAAATGGTATTGAGATAATGTTTAGTGTTTATGATGAAGAAAGCGAAAATTATGTATTTATTGACGAGATTCTTTCATATAAAAAGATGCTTAATAACAACTTTTCTTTACCTCAACAGCACACCAAAGAATTCCTTAGATTTACTATGGATGAATTACAACAACAACAATTATTAGAAGAATATAATGACGCTGACACTTGGATTTTTGGAAAAGAAACAAATGAACAATTACGAACATTTGCTGTAAATTTCTATCAGGCACTTTTGGACACAAAACACACTTTACCCAAAGTCAAAAATAATGTTTTCGAGATAATCGAAGATATTGGACAAAGATATATGGATTATTCAAACGCAGGTGGTGGACATTATAACGGTATTTACAGGGCTTTTTTGGTTAAGGATAGATTTAATGAAACACAAATAGTATCGCTCTCTATTTTTGGAACTGATCCTGATTTTCGAGGAGAAAACAGAAATAGTTATACATCTCTCGTTGTAGCTATAGACCGTTTTAAAACCAGCCACAACTCTCTGCAATATAATGTCGATAGATTTACCCGCTTCTTACCAAACAAAAAAATTCGTTTTATACATAACGGGCAAATAAGTAACCATAAAAACACAGAAATATTAAGTGCGATTTCAGCAATCGGTAATAATCTTTCAGTTGCTTCCAATGTTATCTCGCTTGGTGAAATTGATTCGGACAGAATTTTATATTTGGATAATCCAGATGTAGCCCAAATGATTTACAACTTTATTGAGTATGCGCTTATACGCGAGGAAGTGCGAAATAACTCGAAAAGAATTTCTCACATTTAGGTTGGTTATGAACAACCGCACCAATAAAACGGATTGAACATCAGTTCAATCCGTTTTATTTTTTTGTGCCGCAGATTTTAACCTCTTCCGAAGCCCCGTAGTCTCAAAGTCTCGCAAAGCCTTTAATAAAGCCAAAAGCCCGTAGCAGTACGCAAAGCGTACTGCGATAATTGCCGCCTGTCAGGTTGATGATGTGCACAATACCCGTAGCAGTTTGCTTTGCAAACTGCGATAATTGCCGCCTGTCAGGTTGATGATGTGCACAATACCCGTAGCAGTTTGCTTTGCAAACTGCGTCAATTGCCGACCGTCAGGGCGGCAATATTCACTCCAGGCCAAAAAATCGGTCAGCCTTTCGGCTGACCGATTTTTCTTTCCCTCACTTTCCCTGTTGAAAAATTTTTTTAAAAAAGTTATTATAAAATGGGAACATTTTAATAAAAAAGCTACACTTATCAATATAGAAAACCATAGGGAGATGATATACCTTGCATATAGATGATGAGAAAATTATAGAAATGCTGTTTGACAGAGACGAACAGGCATTAAAAATTGCCGATAAAAAGTACGGACCGCTTTGCAGAAGGGTTGCCTATAACATAATAAAGAATCACGAAGAGGTAGAAGGCTGTGTCAATAACTCGCTCTTTCAGTTATGGAACGCTATACCGCCTGCACGCCCAAAATCTCTCAAAGCGTATATATGCGGTATTGTCCGCAACGTTGCGGTAAAGATATGCAGAGAGCAAGCCCGTTATAATGAAAATCAAACGAATTTTTCAGAGCTTATTGAATTATTCAGCGGTGGAGAAAAAATCGAGGAGCAGCTTGACAGCAAAATACTCGGTGGTTATATAAACGAATTTTTATCTTCTATTGATAAAACAAACCGAAAAATCTTTGTAATGCGGTACTACTACAATCTGCCTACAAAAAATATCGCATCGGTGCTGAACATAAACGATACCACCGTCAGAACAAAGTTATTCAGAACAAGAGAGGAGCTTAAAATCTTCCTTATAAATAAAGGCTACAGGCTGTAAGGAAAGGAGTATATTATGAAAGAACTACACGATATTATAGCATCTGCCATAGATTATCTTGACGAAGAATATTCAGTCGAAGCGGCAGATTGCTTTCCTTTAAAGAAAAGCGGAACTTTAAGACAAAGCTTTGTAAATGCGGAGGATCTTGTTGAAATGAAAATTAAATCAAAAAAATCAGGCTTTATAGCAAAAATTGTAGCCGTAGCGGCGGCATTTGTGTGTGTTGCGACGGTTTCGGTATTTCTTATTGTGAATAATAATAAGGTGCAGGTGCTGGGTAATATGGAATCTGTTCTGTCGGGAGCAGAAGAGTCATCAAATGAAAGCTATACCCATCCTAGAGATGAAAATAACAATTACGGTTATAGCATCGGCTATTGTGGCGATATTCCCACAGAATATAACGGCAAAGAGCTTACGCTTGATATAGAAATGTCCAATCAGGGGCAGGAGATCAAGTATGCGTATTTTGTCTATGTAAACGGAATAATCACCGAATATAAAACATCTGAGAACGGAGAAAAGGCACTTTTCCACAGATTTTCAAATGAAGAGAACGCTTCTAAAACCACAAGGCTTTATTTCACTCCTGTGAACTGTAAAAAGGGCGAAAAGGCTACCATATGTGTAGCACTTATGATAAAACCCGACTTTATGCTGCCTGATACAAGCTATGTGAAATTTATCCCGAATCACAATATCACTTCTATTATGCCTTTAGAAATAGCTATAAATGTGGACTCACCGACAGACGAAAAAGCCGAAATAGCCGATTGCATGGAAAAAACGCCTGTAACAAAAGAATTTGAAGCAGAGTTTGCCACACCTCAGCCGGATGATAAGGATAATAATATGCTGGATCACCAGACTATATTCCAGTTGTATCAAGATGATCCTATGGAGAGTTATCTGAAGGGTGATGATATAACAACGGCGAAAATAAGGGCGATGGGACAACCGGGAAAGTATATTTTAAGCCTTTATGTAAATCACGAGATGGTGCCTTGCTTTGACGGTAAATATTACACAATATGCGATGTGGAAAGAGAAAACATAACAGAATATACCGTACAGTTTGATTCTTCAAATCTTCCTTCTTTAAATCATATTTATATAATGGCAATACCCTATGTTAAAGACGGTATTTCTTGGCCTCATAAGACAGCAACAAAGCTTCTTAGCTTAGGAGAAGAAGACAAAACAGAAACAACAACTGAAAGTGTACCATCCGTTCCCAAAACTGACGAGCCTTCTGAGAATGCGGAAATGATAGTTACAAGAGGTACTCCGGAAAAAATAATTTCAGGTGGCAACGGAAAGCTTTATCTGCAATACTCTAATTCCTTCGCTTTGTACAGCGAAAGCAACGGCAAGGAAACCTCTCTTGTCAGTCGCAAGGCTACAGAAAACCTTATACCTATGAAAAACGGCTTTGCAGTGTATGACCGTGATGGTTCGTATATGAAAATGTATGATAATAGCGGCAAGCTCCTGAATGAACATAATTTCTCTATCCCCGAAGGTTTATATCATAACAAATTTGCTATAAGCGGCAATGAAACTGAAATCCTGTTTGCCTATACCGATAATTCCAATCGTATAAGCCGTCTTGTCGTGTACGACGTACATACCTTGGAGGAAAGAGTTGTTACCGAATTTACCACGATCGGCGAAGACGTTTTAAAGTCGGGTAATATAGTCTCTATTTCAGATATTTACGGAGCGGATAAAAATACGGCTACGTTGTCGGTAATAAGGATAAAGGATTACGTAGACGGCGACGTCGAGACCGAAGAGGTTATTATGACCATTGACCTTCAAAGCGGCGAATACGTTCTGCACGAATTTGAGGATAAATACGAAGCCTCAAACAGCAATTTCCAGACCTACCAGAAAAACTACCTTGTTCTTATAAATCAGAGCCCGTCCAATCCTTATCATGAGTTTGACGGAATAATCCGATATAAAGGTTACGCTGATAAGAGCTTCAGCGAATTCAAGTGCGAGACCGGCAACGAAACCTGCGTAGCGGCATTGTCCGAAAACGGAAAGTATTTAGCCACGTATGACGATAACGCTATAACGGGAGAGGTCACCATAAGAGTTTATGACGTGGAAAGTGGCAAAACAATCTATACGACCGATAAGCATAGCTATGATTTCAGTTCAATGCAGATAGACGAGCAAACAAGAACGATATACATAGTAAGCCCTCGTAACTGGTCGATTTACGTCTACAGATTCTGACAGGCAGGTGATAATTATGCTGAGTGTAAAAAATGTAACCAAAAGCTATGGAAAGAACAAAGCTTTGTAAATGCGGAGGACTTTGTTGAAATGAAAGACAAATCAAAAAAATCAGGCTTTATAGCAAAAATTGTAGCCGTAGCGGCGGCGTTTATATGTGTTGCGGCGGTTTCGGTATTTCTTATTATGAACAATAATAAGGTGCAGGTGCTGGGCAATATGGAATCTGTTCTGTCGGGAGCAGAAGAATCATCAGACGAAAGCTACACCCACCCCAGAGATGAACACCATCGCTATGGTTATAACATCGGCTACCGTGGAGATATCCCCACAGAATATAACGGCAAAGAGCTTACGCTTGATATAGAAATGACCAATATCGGAGAAGACATCAAATATACATATTTTGTCTATGTAAACGGAATACTTACCGAATATAAAATGTCAGCGGAGGGAGAAAAAGCTCCTTTTCACACTTTATCCAATGAAGAAGGCAATGTAAAAACCACAAGACTTTATTTTACTCCCGTGAACTGTAAAAAGGGCGAAAAAGCTACTATATGTATAGCGTTTATGATAAATCCTGAATATATGCTACCTGATACAAGCTATGTAAATTTTTTCCCAAATCACAACATCACTTCCATTAATCCTTTGGAAATAACTATCAATGTGGATACACCGACAGACGAAAAATCTGAAATAGCCGATTGCATGGAAAAAACGCCTGTAACAAAGGAGTTCGAAGCAGAGTTTGCCGCACCTCAGCCGGATGATAAAAATTACAACAGGTTAGATAAACAAACTATATTAGAATTATATCAGGACTATCCTACGGAGGACTATCTTAAGGGTGATGACATAACGACGGCAAAAATAAGGGCGATGGGATTACCCGGAAAGTATATTTTAAGCCTTTACGTAAACCACGAGACGGTGCCTTGCTTTGATGGTAAATATTACACAATGTGTGATGTGGAAAGAGAAAATATTTCACAATGCAATGTACAGTTTGATTCGTCTAATTTGCCTTCTTTGAGCCATATTTACATAATGGCGATACCATACATTAAAGACGGTATTTCGTGGGCTGATAAAACAGAAACGAAGCTTCTGAGCTTAGGAGAAGAAGACAAAACAGAAACAACAACTGAAAGTGTACTATCCGTACCGGAAATTGATGAGCCTTCAGAGAATGCGGAAATGATAGTTACAAGAGGCACTCCGGAAAAAATAATTTCAGGTGGCAACGGAAAGCTTTATCTGCAATACTCTAATTCCTTCGCTTTGTACAGCGAAAGCAACGGCAATGAAACCTCTCTTGTTAGTCGCAAAGCCACAGAAAATCTTATACCTATGAAAAACGGCTTTGCTGTGTATGACCGTGATGGTTCGTATATGAAAATGTATGATAATAGCGGCAAGCTCCTGAATGAACATAATTTCTCTATCCCTGAAGGTACGAGAAACAATTCGTTTGCTATAAACAGCGAAGAAACTAAAATTCTGTTTAGTTATACTGATTATTCCAACAAGGTGAGTCGCCTTGTTGCATACGATATACATACCTCAAAGGAAAGTGTCGCTGTCGAATTTGCCACGATTACTGAAGACAGCTTAAAGTCAGGCAATATAGTCGGAGTTTCGACTGTTTACGGGGCAGATAAAAATACAGCTACTTTAAAAGCAATGAGTATAAAAAACTTTGATACAAACGGGAATATCGATATTGAAGATGTTATTATGACTATCAACCTCGAAAACGGCGAATATATTCTGCATGAATTTGAGGATAAATATGAAAACTCGAACATCAATTATCTGATAAATCAGAAAAATTATCTTGTGCTTTTAAATGACAGCCCATCTGGTGCTTATCATGAGTTTGACGGAATTGTCCGCTATAAAGGATTTGCTGATAAAAATTTCAGCGAATTTAAGTGCGAGACCGGCAACGAAACCTGCCTTGTGGCATTATCGGAAAACGGCAGATATTTAGCCACATATGATGATAATGTTATAACGGGAGAAGTTACTGTAAGAGTTTATGATGTAGAAAGCGGTAAAGTAATCTACACCACAGATAAACACAGTTATGAAGTAACGGGAATGCAGGTAGATGAGCAAGCCAGATCGTTATATATATTAAGCCCAATCAATTGGTCGATTTACGTCTACAGATTCTGACAGGCAGGTAACAATTATGCTTAGTGTAAAAAATGTAACCAAAAGCTATGGAAAAAACAAAGCTTTGGATAATGTCAGTATCAGCTTTGATAAAGGCATTTACGGAATACTCGGCCCTAACGGTGCAGGTAAAACAACGCTGATAAGCATAATAACAAAGCTCTTAAAGGCAGACAGCGGAGAGGTGCTGTATAACGGCTGTGACATAAAAAGAATGGGTACTGACTACCTCACAAAATTCGGCTATATGCCACAGTATCCGATGTTCTATCCTAATTTTACGGGTCTTCAGATGATGGAATATATGGCAGCACTTAAAGGCGTAAAGGATAAAAGCATCATAGAAGAACTTCTCACCTTTGTAAATCTGCAGGCAGACAAAAACAAAAAAGTGGGAGCATATTCGGGCGGTATGAAGCAAAGACTCGGCATAGCGACAGCTATGGTGCATAGCCCTGAAATACTTATTCTTGATGAGCCGACTGCAGGTCTTGATCCAAAAGAAAGAATGAGATTCCGTGGTACGATATCCGAAATATCCAAAAACACAACAGTCCTGATTTCTACTCACATAATATCAGATATAGAGTATATGGCAAACAGTGTGGTACTGCTTGGTGGCGGTAAGGTGTATGAACAGGATTCGCCCGAAAATCTATGCAGGAAGCTGAAGGGAAAGGTATGGAACGTAACAGTAGACAGCGAAAAGGATGCTGAATATATTGAAGATAATTTCCTTGTCAGCAGTATATCCCATAGCGACAGCTATAAAATAAGGCTTATTTCGGATGAAATAACCGATTTTAGCGCTGAACAGACAGAACCGATGCTGGACGATGTATTCCTTTACTATTTTTCTGATAAGAGGACTGTATGCGATGACTGTATTTAAGCTCACCCGTTTTGAACTAAAAAAGCTGTTTGCAAGAAAAAGCTTTATCATTCTTTTTGCGGTAATGTTTGTTGTCGGACTTGTAAATGTCGTAAGATATTACGAGCGTTATCATAGCGGCGATAAGCTTATGAATGACGGCAGATACCGAATCTACAGCGTTTTTAAGGGAGAGCTTACCGAGGAAAAGCAAAAGAAGATAGAAAAGCTTTATAACTATGCAATAGAGCTGAAAAACAGCGGTAATTTCGATAACGAATATAACCCCGAAAAATACTATTCAGGCTATGCCTACGGAGAAGCTAACCTCTTTATAGAGCTTTATAGCGAAATGAACAGGATATTAAGCTACGGCGATGATATCACTAAGATTGGAAGCGAAGGCAAAGAGCTTATAGAAAATAACAGCGGTATGAATGAGTATCTTGTAAGTCTCAATAATATGATATGCGATACGTATGGCGACAGAGAGCTTTCAGCTTTGAGTCACAACAGCGGCGTAGCGGAATTTTTGGATTATAAATTTTCTGTTATTCTTATAGCAATGCTCCTTATTATCGGTGTTTCTTCTATCTTTATGGCAGATAAGAATTACGGCTGCAGGGCATATCTTAAAACCTCTCTTTACGGAAGCGCTACCACCACCTTTGCAAAGCTTATGGCAACTGCCTTTTATGTATTTTCTGTATTATTTATCTTTTTCATAACAGATTTTATCTGCTTTTGTGGATTTCTCAATATTGATGGACTTGATAAGCCTCTTTATTATCTTGCCGATTACTTTTATTCTCCTATAGAGCTTGATATATGGCAGGTGCTGATAATCGTCTTTTTCTGCAGATACATAGGACTGCTATGTTTAAGCTTTATGATAGCACTTATAACAAGGCTTTTACAAAGGTCTGTACCATCCTTCTTATTATCGGTTTTCTTATTTGCAGGCTTTATGTATCTTATGCTGATATGCACGACAGACAGCAGTAAGCTGATACGGATGCAAAATCCCATTAATCTGATTTTATGTCATAACAGCTTTAAGGATTTCGATGTTATAAATATCGGGGGTACACCCGTTTTAAGCTGTTTTGTATCGGCTGTTGCAGTTTTGTCCTTATGCCTGTTGGCTGTTATCTTAATAATTCTCCCCGATATAAGTCATATAAGCTTTAAGAAAAGAGGTGACAGATATGATAAAGCAGGAGCTGTATAAGCTGTTTATCAAAAATAAAATGCTTTTGGTATCTGTCCTTTTTCTTATCATAAGTACGGCTCTTACTCTTGTTGACGCTCTTTTTATATCCCGTCCTGACGGATGGTGTATGGAATATATTTATGTAAACGAAAGCGGAATCAACTGGCTGCTTATTTTTGTGATAATGATAGCCGTAAGACAAAGCTATGTAATCGAATTTGAAAGCAGAATGGATAGCTTCCTGCTGACAAGCAAAAAAGGTTATTTAAGTCTTAATTTAATCAAGATACTCACTATACTTTTTCTTACCATTATACTTTCTTTAGCAAGCGGATTTATAACACTTTTTATATACGGAGCAAGGTACGGCGTTGGCAATATCCTTATATCAGAGTGCGGCTTTGAATATGAAATCACAGTAAGGAGTCTGTCCGCTTTGTCGGCTTGTATTTATTCCGTATTGATAAACGCTGTAGGCTATGCGACGTATTCTCTTATCTGTATATTTTTAGCTACAGTTTTAAGAGAAACGGTAATATTTATGACAGTTTCTTTATCGGTTATAATTGCACCTGTTTATCTTGTACAGAATATTTCCGACAGAATAAGACTGCCTCTGCCGACTTCCCTTATAAGCGGAACGGCATTGTTCAGAGGCTCTTTATCCTATATTGACGAACACGGAAACGAGAGCTTTTTATATAAAGAGCTTGGCGATAATGAAATTATCTCGAATATATTATTACTTACCGTTATAGCAGTAGCGTTAGTTCTTATAGCGATGCTTATTTTCTGCAGAAAGGTCCCGAAAATAAAGTTCAGAGCTTTGTCTTTGCTTGCTGTATTTGTATTTTCATTCACGCTTACGGGATGCAGTACCGAAAAGCTTTGCCCATCAGATGAAGTAAAGTATTACGTAAAGCCGGGATCTTTTGATGAGATCTGTGATATAGAAAGCGGAAAAGAATTTTCCATAAGCGTAACTCCCTTTTCAAAAAAGAAGCTGAAAAGTATTTACGGAGAGTATGCGGCAGTCACAGAGCCGATAAAGGACAGCACCGAAGCCAGCGAAATTAAGCTTGTAAATCTTACCGATTTTTCGGAAAGGGTGATAATGACTATAGGTACTAACCTTAATACCGACGGCCTTCTCGGACTGGAGGACGTTATAGGGATACCAAACTTCTTCAGATATGATAATAGCGGAGAGCTCGCCTCATCGCAGATGGTATTGTATCAGGATAAGCTGTATATTGCTCATAATAACGAGATTATCGGGATTGACATAAACCTGAACACGCAAACGACATATAAAATGCCATCTGCAGTAGGAAATCTTAAAATTTCGGATAACGGCTTTTATTACGTGAATGAAGAAGGTGAGCTTTATAACGATGATAAGGCTCTTAACATCTTCCCCGAAAGATATTATATCTATGGCGAAAGAATTTTCTGCACCTTGCGGGATGAAGAAGGCTTATTCTGCTTTGCAGACGGCGGGAGGACAAAGCTTTCGGATGATGTGGTAAGAGAAATTCTGTATGCTGACGAAGAAAACCTCTACTGCTTTGACGGTAAAAAGATACTTGAAATAAAATATTAAAGTTTAACGGTCAGCCCCACGGCTGACCGCTCTACTCCTTATCAAAACTGAAAAAGAAAACCCCATCCCTACTGTGACAGATCAGTTTTCCGTTTAAAAGCCATACTGTATCCTTATACTGAAAATCCGTCTGCTTGCCGTCTTTTGTAATGAATACCCCGTCTGAAGAAATTGCATTTCCGTCATAAACAGAATATATTTCGCCTATATCAAGGAATTTCTCTTCCGAAAGATCATCAGCGTTATATCTGTAGGTCATATTGTCGTTTGTGCAGTAAACGTATTCTCCGTCAGAGCATATACCAAAGAATATTCTGTCTGACATAACAGTCTTTTCACCGTCAAAGCACACCGGGTTACCGTCTGAATTTATATAAAATATCTTACCCTTTGCCACACATATATCATTCATATAGCTTTCTTTAAAAAGCAGGGTGCGGACACCTGTAGCCACGTCTATAGAATATACTCCATACTCTTCGGTAAGAATACAGAGCTTGCCGCCGCAGGTGAACATTTTACGGATGCACCCCGTATCCGTAAGACCGTCGTTCCATATTGTAAGGGTGTCAAGATACTTGCTGACGTTATTTGAGTCATCGGAGGTATAAACAAGCTCCTTACGGAAGGTTTTAAGGTCGATGCGGTGTATATAGTGCGGCATCGCACCTTTTTTCTGACCCCAATAATAGAGATATCCGTCAAAGCAGAGCATATCATTTATATCCTCGTCTTGAAAGACCTCTCTTAAAATATCATCGTGAATAATTTTAAGCTCGCTATCATACATCTGTATTTTGTAGCCTGTCGGCGAGCTGTGTTTGTCGGTTTCGGTTACAAGATTATAGTAATTTATACCGTCTGTACACAAGCGGGAAGAAACGACCTCCTGCCCGCCTTTACCATTATAGGAACAGCCTGACATCAGCAGAATAAACATACTTAAAGCGACTGTAAGAGTTGCTTTATTTTTTATTCTGAAAGCCTTTACACTGCCCAGATAGATCATAACCGCCGTAACAATTAAGACTATAGCTATAAGGATAAGCAGAACAAATACAGTAGTCGGAACAGCGTTATGCTGAAGCATTACAAGATTTCCCACCGTTATATAATAATCTCCCGTAAAATAGGGACTGCCAAGCACCAGAGAAAAAGGCGAATAATAGGTCACGTTATTCGGAGAAAAGAGATATATCCACACGCATACAGCCGCTAACGGCGCAAATAGTGATAATGGGAGATTTTTTGTAAGGGTACACAGGATAATGCAGACCGAGGCTAAAAGAAGATAGCCGATAAGCTTTGTAAACTGTATCAATGCAAATCCGCCTGCGATATCAAGGGATGGGTAGGGAGTATGCTCGAAAGCACTTAACGAGCCTATGCCGCATAGCATATTTTCAGCACCGAGGATGCTTATAACCGAAACAAATTCAGTTATGAGAAAGGCAAGCCAGCATAAGAAAATAAGCGAAAATAAGGCGGTAAGTCTGTAAAAAGCCGACCTTCTGCCCTTTACCGCAGTTTTTGTGAGTGGGACTGTCTTTCTTTCATAATAACACATCATTGCTGACAGATAGCATATAAGAATTATAAGAAGATATTCTGCACCCACCGTCATTCCGTTTGCGTCAGAGGGGAGCATAAGCAGATTTTCTTTATCACGGCTTACCCTTTTATAATTTTCATAGAGCAAAGCTATAGCGTCATACTTTTCTATGATATCGGGTACTTCGCTCATAGCCTGCATAAATTCTTCGGGAGTTTCATATTCTCCCCTTGTTCTTTTTTCCATTATCTGCGTCTGCAAGGCTTTTGCAGACTGTACCTCACCGTAAAGAGAGAGTATCTCCTGCTCCTTGTCATCGGTTATTCTGCCGCCATATTGCTCCATATACTGAAGATAATATTCCTGCTGAAAATGGTCTAAATGACTGTAGCTTGTTTCGTAAAGAAAACCGCTTGTAGCGAGCTTTATAATAAATACAATAAGGGCGAGAACAAGTCCGTACTGCTTTATAAAGAGCTTTTTAAATTCAGCCTTTAACAGCATTTTCTTCCCCTCCTTATTGCAAAGGCTATAAAGATAACCGACAAAAGAGCTACCACAAAAAGAGCCACAACAAAGCTGAATACGGGAAAGCCCAGCACGTCAGTCAGCTTTACTCTGCTGAACATATCCGATGTTCCTATAAGGGACGTGGGACTTATTTCTGACGGGATATGCTCTGACAGAATTACAAGCAGAAATGCCGTTCCCATAGAAACCGCCATTGAAGCTATCTCGTTTTTTGATAATGCGGATATAAAAACCACCATAAAGCTAAAGGTCAATAAAAATGTAAGCCTTAAAAGATAGGTCATAAATACCGCACCTATAAAAGTAAGCTCAAAGGGGCAGTTTTTAAAGGCTTCTATAGCGTATATCGGAAGATTTAAACCGTCAAAGCCATATATCTGCTGATAGTAAATTACATCCGATGCAAACAGAATAAAGGAGCTTATAACGGTAAAAAAAGAAGCGGTAATAATTTTCGCTATCATTACCCGTGTTCCCTTTCCCGTTGATACTATCAGTCTGTCATAGCCTATACTTTTTTCCTTTGCCACAATGGGAGAAATGGCAAGAATGATAATAAGCATAGATAGAATCGTAGAAAACTTATAGTCAAAAAGAGCGCTATATGCTCTTGTCCTGCAAAAGCTATCAACTGCTCTCGACTTATAGCAATCTGCCAAAAGCAGATTTTTCCGATAGTCATAATCGTTTATGCCTTTAAAAAATTCAGCATTGGAAAAAGCCTTTTCAGAAAGACTATTACTGTAATCCGAATACAAGATAGCATATTCGTAGGCTTTGATAATATCCTTTGTTACGTTTACGTCACCGTAAGGATAACCCGTGTAGCTATCCTCTATCGGCTCTTCTATAATGCCGTATTCCTTCAGCTTTGCTTCTGCGGTTTTAAGCTCTGCTTTCAGCATTTCTATCTTTTCATCTGTAATCTCGCCACGGTATTTTTCATACAGAATTTCTTCTCCGATAACAGTTCTGTCCTTACCGCCAAAAAGAACGTTTCTGCCGCCGCCCGTATAATAATATATCTCCAGCACCTTTACAAGATTTATCAAAAGAAAAACCGAAAGAGAGATAATTATTGACGGCTTTAATATGTATTTCTTTATTTCGTATTTAAGCATATTATCCTATCTCTCCGAAATGATAGATGCAGACGTCTTCCAGTGACGGCTGAACTGATACTGCGTCCTCTGTCGGCTTTTCATCCGATACTACTCTGACGTTAAACAACTCGCCCTCGCTTACTACGTTGCTGACACGCTTTTCTTTCATCAGCTCCATGCCTTTGTCATAATCGGTGACTGTTTCCCACACCTTGCCGTAGATATTACTGCAAAGCTCTGTCTGGGATGCACAGTCTATCATTCTGCCCCTATCCATAAGTACGACGTTCTTTGCGATAAAGGCAATATCCGTTACAATGTGGGTTGCAAGAATTACAATCTTGTCATTTGCAAGGGAAGAAATAACGTTGCGAAAGCGTATTCTTTCCTTCGGGTCAAGACCTGCCGTCGGCTCGTCAAATATGACTATCTTCGGCTCGCCCACAAGAGCCTGGGCAATACCAAGCCTTTGCTTCATACCGCCTGAATGTGCGCCCACCTTCTTATTTCTGTCATCATAGAGATTCACTCTTTTCAGTATCTCGTCAGCATAGGTCTTGGGATCATCCGCCTTTACGTCCTTTAACGCCATAGAATAAAGTATCATCTCTCTTGCGGTAAAGTTAGGATAAAAGTCCTGATTCTGCGGTAAAAAGCCAAGCCTTTTCATATAATCCCTGTCGCCGTTATCATCAAAAATTATACTGCCGCTATCGGCTTTTATTATCCCCGTTATGCAGTTTATAAGGGTGGATTTTCCTGCACCGTTAGGGCCTAAAATTCCGTACACACCCTTTTCTAAGGTAAGCGTAAAGCTGTCAAGTGCCTTTTTGCCTTTAGAGTAGGCTTTTGAAAGCTCTCTGATCTGTAACGTCATATATCCTCCGGAAATTCTTATTCAAAATCAAACTTATATTCATAGCGTACAGTATTGACGTCCCTTACAATAAAGCCGTCATTATATACTACAAGCGTTGTAAACCAGAAGGGTTTTTCTTCTGTAAATTCCTTTATCACTTCTCCTGTAGCAATATCGTAAATTCTTACTGTATTTATGCTTCCGAGATATTCGGTCTGATTTTCATTAGTTATATCCTCTACGTTTACGGCAACGGCATATCTGCCATTCGGAGTAAAGCGTATCAGGGCGGCTTCCTTAACAGTTTTTGGCTTAAAAATAAAAAGTTCGTCCTTTTCGGTATCATAAACAGCTACCTCGCCTGTAGTTAAAGGCTTATTACGAAAATCCGTTCTCTGACTTGGGAGCATATAGATGTATTTTCCTGCTCTTTCGGTATGGATAGCGTTATATTCATTGCCTATGGTTTTTTCGTATAAGGTATTTCCCTTTAAATCCACCACCAGAAGAGTATCCTCCATAGGATGCAGCTTCTGTTTTCTTATGATTATTCTGTCATCCTCGGCATATATCTGACCGCCGGTATAATTATCAACGTTAAGGAATTTTTCTTCGTTGCCGTTTTTATCAAAGAAGGATATTATACGCTCGTCGCTCTCATTATCCTGATAGCACACTACATATCTTTCTGATTTTTTATGATATGCCGCACTTAAAACGTATTTTATGCCGTAGTCATTGTTGGGGTAATAAGGAATTTCTATCCTCCCGATTTCCTTGCACTCTTTATCGTAATTTATTACGTATGCGAGGTAATCTTCATCGTTACTATCCTGTTTTGAAAAACGGTACTTAAGCAATGTAAAAATACCATCTCCGTAGCTTATTATCGGCTCGCCTGTATCATATTCCGTTATCGGAGCAGAAAAGCGTTTTTCCTGCTCGTTATAGACTACTATTTCATAATCTCCGATACTGCCTTTATAAAGCAAAAGGTAGTTCATCTCATCGTCAATATATCCCATAGGGGTATAGCTGTATAATTTGTTTTCATCCATATCATCCTGAAGGGGAGTGCTTTCAGCAGGCTTTGTAGTCTGTTCAGGCGTGTTGGGAGCTTCTCCCGTTATAATACTGTCATCAGGTGAAAAGGCAACCTTACTACCTGATTTTGCTATACTCGCTTTAAGATAATCTTCTACCCTGGGTACAGCTATAGCGTATATAATATCATGATTGTTTATATTTTCAAGCTTTGCGTTAAGTATCGGTACAAATCCGGATTTTGCGTTTACAGTAGCATAATCTTTACCGTTGACACTTATGCGCTGGTGATTTTTATAAAAATATATACGGTAATTGTCAAAGTTCATACCGTCAAAAACAACATCACAGTTTAGTGTATTTCCATCTAAAATCAGTCTATCTGTTTTATTCCCATCGCTGAACATTTTCAGAAGATATGAGCCCGTATGAATCTCACCTGCATTATTAAGTGGGTAATTCTGAATAGATTTATCTGAAGCGGTAATATAATCAGATTCGGTATATGTAAAGTTATCTGTTACCTGAGGTGTTTTATTCAGCTTAAGCTTTCTTGAAAGGAAAGTACTGCCATAATGTATATTACCAAAACTAAATCCCAGATACTGTTTTTGGGGAATGTAGTCTACACTATGCATTGTTACAAGCTGGAGCGGTAGCTCTTTTTCGTTTTCCATATCCTTTGTAATAACAGGAGCAAATTTAATAGATACTCTTGTTTTTTCATTATCGGGGAAAGGGACGGCTACAAATTCTGCTTTTTCACCACCATTTGCAGAAATCTTCTGCGGCACTCCGCCAAGATACAGCATAAATCCCTCTGTAATTGTTCTTTTATTGTCGTTTGTTGTAAGAGAGAAAATTATCTCTACCTCTTCTCCATTATATTCGATAACAGTTGAATCACCCATTTCGGAGAAATCTGTAGAAGCGCCGCCGGTCTGATATTTTCCGTAAAGCTCATAGCGTTCATCTGTCGGTATGCTTTCGTCGGTGCTTTCTTCTACCTTACTTGTTTCAAAGGGATTGGAAACCTCTGTGTGACTTGACGTCACCTTTTCAGAGCAGGAGCAAAGTAAGACTGTGATAAGTGTGACAACTAGAATAAAGAATAGTTTTTTCATAGCGTTTCAGTCCTCCTGACGCTTATCCGAACTTATATTCGTATCGTACATCATCGGCATTCTTTACAATAAACCCATCATCGTATACTATCAGTGGTTCAAACCAGAAGAGCTTTTCTTCTGTAAATTCCTTTACCACTTCTCCTGTAGCAATATCGTAAATCCTTACCGTATTTATACTTCCAAGATACTGAGTCTGATTCTCTTCAGTTATATCCTCTACGTTTACGGCAACGGCATATCTGCCGTTCGGAGTAAAGCGTATCAGAGCGGCTTCCTTAACAGTTTTTGGCTTAAAAATAAAAAGTTCGTCCTTTTCGGTATCATAAAAAGCTACTTCGCCTGTAGGCAATGGGCTATGGCGAAAATCCGTTCTCTGACTTGGGATCATATAAATATATTTTCCTGCTCTTTCGGTACGGATAGCATTATATTCATTGCCTATAGTCTTTTCGTATAAAGTGTTACCTTTCAAATCCAGCACCTGTAAAGTATCTTCTGTGGGGTGATGTTTTTGTTTGTGAATAATTATCCTGTCATCCTCGGTATACATCTCAACAGCGCAATATTCTTTGCCCTTCGCTATCTGTTCTGTTTCTTCGCCGTTTTTATCAAAAAAGGAAATCACATGTTCACCGCTTTGACTATCCTCATAACAAACTACATATCTGTCAGATGCTTTATGATAAGCAACGCTTCTTACAGCTATATCCTTGTCGGCTGTAAGCGGCAGATTTGATATTCTACCCACCTCTTCGCACTTTTCGTTATAGCTTACTGCATACGTATCAGTAACCTCTTTTCCGTCCTCCGAAAGCTCGTAGCCAAAGAGTGTAAAAATACCGTCGCCGTAGCTTGCCGTAGGGATAACCGAAACTACGTTAATAGGATCTGACAAGCATTTTTTCTGCCCGTCATAGATTACATACTTACAATCCATACTTTTACATTTATAAAGCAACAGATAATTCATTTCATCATCAATATATCCCATAGGGGTATAGCCGTATAATACGTTTTCATCCGCTTTGCTCTGTTCGGGAAGGCTTTCGGCAGGCTTTAAGGTCTGCGTAGTGGTAGTTTCTTCAGCATGTGATATTTCGGAAGCGTCAACAGAACTATTCTGTACTTTTTCAGAGCAGGAGCAAAGAAAGACTGTAATAAGAGTGATAATTAAAATGAGAGAAAGCCTTTTCATAAAATCTCCTTAATTATTTATTTTGTCAAGCTTCTTTTCAAGTTCCTCGCCGTATAAGTCCACCGCTTCTTTATAGCTCATTTCTTTACGCACGGGAGATATCACTATCAGATAGTCAGCATTGTCCAGACCTGCGCAGACGTCAGGGGTGTGATTATAGTTAATCATTCCGAAAAACATATCTATCACAGGATTTAACTTTGCCTTCTGATATACATCTGAAACCCTCTGGAGCTGCTCGCTGTTCAGTCCTGCATTTTTCAGAAGCTCCATATTATAGCTATCTGTAAGTCCGTTATTATAGGAAATAAGGCAGGCATTTATAACGGCTGTGAAATTATCTGCATTTCCGCCCTTACACAAATAATATCCGTCTGCATATACGGGATAATAATGCTCTGTCTGGTTATCCTTTTTTGGTACAGGGACAATACCTAAATCACCCTCTGATATATCGCCACGCCCGATATAATTTGTGATTTCTCCGTATTTTAAAGCACCCATCTGTAAAAAAAGTGTTTCGTTATCCACAAGTTCCGATACTTTAGTATAATCGTAGACATTTATTCTGTAGCTACTTATAAGCTCTTCCAAAAAATCCATACAGGTAACTGTTTTTTCGTCTGTCAGCTTACTTACAAGTCTGCCCTTTTGCATATCTATAAAGCCTATACCAGAAGCCGAAGCAAAGGCTTCTGCTAACAGATAAGAGCAGGAGGAAAGATAAGCGGTTCCGTCACCGCTATCGGAATGTAAATCAGCGTATTCTGAAAATTTATCCCAGGTCCATTCGCCACTTATATAAAGCTCATAAGGGTCGGAAAGTCCGTATTCTTCCATACGGGATTTTTTATACCACAGAAATTCTCCCGAGTCATAAAGCAGAGTGGTAGAGGTTATAGCGGCATATTGCTTATCACCTGTCGTAAACTTTTCGTTCATCCATCTGACCTTGTCCCAGAGCGGTTCGTTTATATCAATGACGTTATCTATCGGCTCAAAGAGTGATTTTCCGTTATCGTTATAACCGTATCTTGCACAGTATTCGCCCGAATAATGATCGGAGTGAATAAAGAGGCTGATATCGGGTGAATCACCTGAATTTATTGCCTTGCTCAGTTTTTCAAACCGTTCGTAATAGCCTGTGAGCTTAATAGCAAATATATCATCCTTTTTCGCTTCATAACCATCGGGGATTATTTCAGGCGTGCCGTAAAGCTCTCTGAACGTCTTAAAGGCAGGATGCTCCTTATCCGGCTCGTAATAGGCCATAAGCTTTATCTTTTCCTTTATCTCTATATCGGGTACAGATGCATAGTCAGAGGAAGATTCGTCTGACGAGATATCATCTTCCGATGATGAAAACAATCCGCTTACAAAGGAGGAGTAGCTATCGGCTACGGGAATTTTGTTTAAAGAAATTGCCGCTACAAGCGACATAACCGCAATCACCACGGCAACCGAAGCGGCGGTAAGCGCAAAGATACTGAGTCGGCTTGCCTTATGGCTTTGTGCCTCACATTCGACAAAATCATCCGCTGAAATACTTTCCGTTCTTTTTTCGTCTGTCATAACTTCAAGAGCAGACTCTATAAATTTTTCATCCAGCATATCAAGTGCCGATAAAAAATGCTCCGTATTCTTATCCATGCTATCTCTCCTTTCTATATATCGTAGCCCTTGCCCGAAAGGAAGCTTTTAAGCTCCCTTTTAAGTCTTTGCAGGTGGGATTTCACCGTTGATTCATTCATCTTCAGCATATCTGAAATGTCTTTTAAAGAATAATTGAAATAAAATCTTAAAACAAATATTTTCCTTCTGTTATCCCTTTGTTGTGACAGAAATTCATTTATAAAGCCGCCGAGCAATCTACTGTCGATAATGCTTTCAATATCCCTGCCGTCGCTTATTTCTGCAAGCTCCGATGCAAAGGGAACGTCGTCTCTTCTGCTCCTTCTTTTAAACATCGCAAGGGCGGTATTCCGCACTATAGCACACAGATACGCCTTTAACGAATCAGGTCTTGCGGGCGGGATAGAATTCCACAGGCTGAAATAGGAGGAATCCACACATTCTGAAACGTCCTCCTTATTATGTAGGATATTATCCGCAACCCTTCTGCACAGATCTCCGTATTTCTTTTCGGTATATGATAAAGCAAGCTCGTTTCTGTCAAAAAAGAGGCTTACTATTGCTTTGTCTTCAGGATACATTCTTTTCTCCTTTCATTTTCGATTCTATATTATATGAGTGTTTTTTTCTTAAAAAAGTTGCAGTTTAAATATAACATAGATTTACAAGTTATACAATGATAAGTGGCAAAATGGGTGATGGAAATTCAGGGGATTTAACAAAAGTTACTGATATCACACTTTTATCGAGCTTTATCTTTATTTTTGCCGCTCGTCTTGGTCACTTTTTAATTATACCCTTGACTGACTTCTGGTAAAATGCTATACTTTAAAAGTACATGACAACAGAAAGGGGAGATACTATGCTGCGTATCGCTGTGTGCGATGATGAAAAGCGTCTGGCAGAAGAAAACAAAACTGTGCTGGAAAAAACGCTGGCAGAGCTTTGTGTAGCCGCTGAGATAACCGTATATACAGACAGCCGCAACCTGCTTTACGATATTACAGAGGACGGTTTTCATTACGATCTTCTGCTTTCTGATATCGAAATGCCTGAAATTTCAGGCATGGAGCTTGCGGAAAGGATAAAGCCCTTTCTGCCCGATATACGTATAATTTTTATTACCTCGCATATCGAATACGCCATAGACGCTTTCGAACTGTCTATATTCAGATATGTGCCAAAATCCGACATTGCGAAACGCTTGCCTGCCGCAATAAAGGACGCCGTTTCGCTTATAAATCTTGAAGCTGATAAAAGCTATATGATACAGGTAAAAGGCAGATTTGAAAAAATACCCTTCAGGGATATCCTGTATATCGAGCGTGACGGAAAGAATGCCGCAATAAATACTGCCGACGGAGTGTCAAAGGTGCGCAAGAGCTTACAGACTGTTTTTGACGAGCTTCAGTCGGAAGAATTTATATTCATCGACAGAGGATATATCGTAAATCTTATCCACATCATGCAGATAAAGAACAGCACCGCCATGCTGAAAAACGGAACAGCGCTTCCCATCAGCCGTTCTCATCTTCAGGAAGTAAAGGAGCAGATAAATAATTACTGGGGGAAGCTGATATGACTATTATTTCTGAATTTCTCGTTTCCTTTATCCGCATAATTCTTTGTCTGTTCTTTATTACAAAGGAAAAGCCGTGCTTTAAAAATCTGCTTATTTCTGTGGCAGGTGCGGGCTTATCGTGTGTTGCACTGCTTTTTACGGATATGCCGCTATTGTACGTGCCTCTTTGCGAGATAATTGCAGTTTTGCTATGCCTTGAGCTATACGGTAACACGGACAGAAGAAAAAATCTCTTTTTCTGCATTATGTATGAAATTGCCGTTTTTCTCTGGAGCTTTATTTTCGGAGAGGCACTTGCCGTATTTTCTGCTATAAATGATTTTTCGGACAGAAAAACACTTTTGGGACAGCTTCCTTTATGGATAGTAAACGTCGCTGTGATAATCGTTGCCGCAGCTATTTACAAAGGCGTAAAAATAACCGTTAAAGTAGTTTCCCTTGGAACAATTCTCACAATTTTCGCAGTCGTTATTTTATCGGACAGACCAGGCGTTTCAGAGGATATGGCATTTATATATCTTGTCTTTTCTCTTATTCTTATCGCAGGAATTATGGTTTACAGGCTGAGCAGGCAGTATGAAACAGAAAAGGAGCTTGCCGAGCTTAAAGAAAAACAGGCTGATTTACTCGAAAGAGATTATAACCTGCTGAACAAGGCGTATTCGGAAAATGCAAAGACCTTTCACGATATGCATAACCATATAGGCGCTGTACGTAGTCTGCTGACTGCAAAAAAATACGACAAGGCTATCGAATACCTTGACGACCTGCAAAAGCCCGTAAGCGGTATTGCTTCAACTGTATGGACGGGTGACGAGACTGTTGATTACCTTATAAACAGCAGGATTGCCGCTGCACAGAACGAAAACATCAGCTTTGAAACGCATATTGAATTTCCGAAGAACACCGATATATGCGGTGCAGATTTATGTGCGGTGCTGGGCAATTTACTGGATAATGCCTTTGACGCTGTACGAAAGGACAGCCGCAGGGAAAACCGCCGTATAAGTCTTACCATCAGAAGAATAAACCGTATGCTTATTATAAAGGTTGTGAACACCTTTAACGGCGAAATAAATATTTCGGGCGGTAAGCTGAAGACTACCAAAACAAGTGGCGGTCTTCACGGCTGGGGCGTGGAAAGCGCAAGAACTGCCGCCGCTAAATACGATGGAACAATTACGACAACCGCAGAGGATGACGTTTTTACGGCGGTTGCTACTCTTTCATTCTGAACAATTCACGGACAAAAAACTGCCGTTTGCGGACATTTCCGCAGACGGCTTATTTTTATGTTATTATGTAATCACAACAGAAACACACAAACGGAGGAAAAATTTATGAGACACATTATTACAAGAACAATTATCGGAATCATCTGGCTTATCGTTGCAGGATATTGCCTTTTTACCGCAAACTATCTGATGACAGTTATAGGCGTTGCCGCAGGACTTGTATATTTAAGCTCTGCATACAATATGAGAAATAAGGAAAAGGAAAGCAAGTAATGAGTGAAAACATCTTACAGATAAACGGGCTTAACTGCTGGTACAAAAAAGGAAACAACATTCTGTCGGAGCTTTCCCTTGGGCTTCAGAAAAATGAAATAGTAGGTCTTATCGGACTCAACGGCGCAGGAAAAACAACGCTGATAAAGATACTTTCGGGACTGCTTGACAGCTATAACGCTGACATCATCTGCTTTGACGGAAATCCGATAACATTCCGTGACAGCAAGTTCAAAACGATGCGATACACCGTTTTTTCAGAGGACAGCTCTTTCGGCTACTTCACTTTCAGAGAGTATCTGTCCTATGTATTTACGGCTTATGGGAAAAAGCTCCCCGACGTTTCGGAGCTTGTAAAGGGATTTCACTTCGAAGAGTATGAGAACAAGCTCCTTAAAGACCTGTCAATGGGTAACAGGCGCAAGGTAAATCTGATAACAGCCTTTGCGTTGAAAGCTCCGCTCCTGTTCCTTGATGAGCCTGTAAACGGTCTTGATTTTCAGAGTACGGAGTTTTTGTACAGCCTTATCTCAGGCTACAAGGAACACGGAACATTGCTGTTTTCGTCCCACATACTTGAAAGCATCACACTCACATCGGACAGGGTAATGGTGCTTGAAAACGGCGGTATATCACGCATATTTACAGGCAGAGAAATAACCGCTGACAGCGTAAGAAAGGTTTTAAAGCTTGACAATGTTATTTAATGTATTCAGAAGAAAGCTTTTTTGCAACGGCTTTGAAAAGGTATTTAAATATATAGTTATCTGCACGGCTGTTTTCTTCGGACTGTATATGGCGGAAATAAATGTAACTATTGCACCGTTTATAAAATACCTGATGTCCGGTACATTCACCGCAGGCATCATGTGGCACTCGCTGTCCTCTGACAATTCCGCAGAGCTTAGTGGCATAGCCGCACTTCCTTTCAGAAAGCACGACTTTACCTTTTCGTACATTTGCGCTTACGGACTTTATACCATAATTACAAAGTCGGTGCTTTTGATGGCTGTGATGTTTGCGGTATCCGCAACTGATATCACAGAGATCATCGGCTCGTTTATCTGTATGCTGGGCGGCGTTTTTGTAACTTCTGCTGTATTCGCTATGAAAAAGCACCGTATCGTCGGTTTGGCATGGGCGGCAGTTTCGGTTGCGGCTGTATTTTCGCAGTACGCTGTTGTTCTTCTTTCGGCAGACCTTATCATTGCGATTATCGTACTTCTGACCGCTGACCCTTATAATTTCATCAACAGCTTTACGGCAACAGCTATTCTAAAAAGCTCCCAAAAGCACAGCGTATGGAAATATCTTTTCCGCTATATGACCGCCCGTAAGAATTATCTTGTAAATTCATTTGCAATGTGGGGTGTAGCGGTAGCTTTTCCTTTTTTATTAAGGGAAAGCGGAGCCGATGCCTTTTTGCCTATAGGCTTTGCCATCCTTTCGATAAACACTCCGCTGTGCGTGCTTGTTTCGGCAGATAGCTCTATGAGAGAAGCTGTGCATTTTCTCCCCTGGGCAAAACGGATGTTCTGCCTGCCTTATTTTTCTTTCATAGCGTTAAATAATGTCATCGCCTATACATTTTATCTCGCAAGCTTCGGCTTGCAAGCAGGTGGTCTTGAGCTGAGAAACATTGTGCTTGCAGTAGCATTTGCTTTGCTCGGTGCATCAGGCTCGGTCGTTATGGAAATGAGATTTCCGCTTACAGAATGGAAGACAGAGAGCGACCTGTGGCATCACCCGAGAAAGTATATCGTTCCTGCGATACTGATGCTTATTGCAGGTTTGATATGTGTTGTGTGATATCCGCAGATTCACAACGGGCTGAATTGTATCAATTACCGCAATCTTTGCCAAAAAATCGGTTAGCCTTTCGGCTAACCGATTTTCCTTTCCCTCACATTCACAGTTGAAAAAATTATTTAAAAAAGTTATCAAAAAACGGGAACATTTTAAAAAATTTTTTGACTTATTTAATAGAAGGGTTTTAAGTTTTTCAGAAAGGAATGATGCGTTTTGGTAATAAGCGATGAGCGTATTATAGAAATGCTTTTTGACAGAGATGAGCAGGCGTTGACCGTTGCTGATGATAAATACGGATCACTTTGTCAGAAGCTTGCATATAAGATAATCGGAGATTATGACGAAGCAAACGAATGTGTAAATAATTCGCTTTTTCAGCTCTGGAATGCTATACCGCCTGCACGCCCAAAATCTCTCAAAGCGTATATATGCGGTATCGTCCGCAACGTTGCGGTAAAGATATGCAGAGAGCAAGCCCGTTATAATGAAAATCAAACGAATTTTTCAGAGCTTATTGAATTATTCAGTGGTGGAGAAAAAATCGAGGAGCAGCTTGACAGCAAAATACTCGGCGGATACATAAACGAATTTTTGTCTTCTATTGATAAAACAAACCGAAAAATCTTTGTAATGCGATACTACTACAATCTGCCTACAAAAAACATCGCATCGGTGCTGAACATAAACGATACCACCGTCAGAACAAAGCTATTCAGAACAAGAGAGGAGCTTAAAAGCTTCCTTATAAATAAAGGCTACAAGCTGTAAGGAAAGGAGTATATTATGAAAGAACTACACGATATTATAGCATCTGCCATAGATTATCTCGACGAAGAATATTCAGTCGAAGCGGCAGACTGCTTTCCTTTAAAGAAAAGCGGAACTTTAAGACAAAGCTTTGTAAATGCGGAGGACCTTGTTGAAATGAAAGACAAATCAAAAAAATCAGGCTTTATAGCAAAAATTGTAGCCGTAGCGGCGGCGTTTGTCTGTGTTGCGACGGTTTCGGTATTTCTTATTATGAACAACAACGGAGTGCAGGTGCTGGGCAGCGAGTCGCCGCATTATAGTGACAGCCGGATAGACAACCCTTTGACAAGTGATAAGGAAACGATAAAAAACGAATATGCAGATACACTTGGCAAGTACTCGAAGGGCAGCTGCGAATGTATTATAAATAACCAAAGCGAAATTATATACACAGGTGATAAAGTAACGATACCCGTATCTATTACTGCAAGCAAAAACAACGAATATGACGATATGTCTATCGGTCTTTCGGCTGTAATAAACGGTACTGTTCAGACTCTGTCAGTCGACGGTATGAAAGAAACCAATATGCTTATTTTTAAAGACCTTGCACCAGGAGAAACAATCAACAGTACAATATCTTTTATTCCCGTAGTTGATATAGATAATAAGGACTGCAAAAAACTGCCTATCCAGTTTTTCGTATATCATAATCCTTTATATATAGCAAGCGAAAGCTATCCCACCTTTGGTAATACCCACGACGCAAGCTATCGCCTTGCTACCACCATCACGTTTGAAAAAGAACCTGATATTATTGATTCAAAACTAAATGCAGAAATAACCAAAGAGCTTATAACTGACAGCCTGCTGACAAAATATTCCGATAGTAACGGCACTCCATTGAAGCTCAGCGGAAACACAAGAGTGTATATGTATCAGGATAAAAAAACCGATACGGGTGTTTTAAAGCTATCCGAGGATGGTAGCTTAAAGCTCGGGCTTATGCTTTACGTAAAAGATTTCAGCGGAAAATACAGAATCTCTCTTTTCAAAAACGATGAGCTTATATCATTAGACGGCAGATCTTATATAGATACAGAGCTTAACGAAGGCTATCTTTATACCACTACGTTAAATCTCACAGATGTGAAAAGAGGAGATTATATCCATGCGGCATTATACAAGCTGGATGATAAGGCAACAAATCCATACCCTATTCACGATATAACTGCACCACAGCTTATAGTAAACAGCGATTTTACGTCTACAGACCATCGTGAGCCTGAATCTGAAACTTCATCGCCTGACAGCAAACCGTCGCAAATAACGGATAGTGCTATTGTAAAGGGTGACATTCTCTCAATAAATATTATAGGCTATATCAGAGATGGTGATAAAAGACTTGCAGTGCTTGAAAATTATAAGAAAATATACGTTTCTGATATTGACGAAAATAAGCGTATAAGCGAAATTGTAGATTACGAAAAGCTCGAAGAAGAAGGATATTTTATTCCGAGTATGACTGCGGACGGCAAAAAGCTGACAATTAACAAAGAAATTATATCAGACAACGAAGCTGTAGAAGCGATTTATTATCACATTTTTGATAAGGACTTATCTGTTATAAAGGAAATACCCGCACCTAAAAAAGGGGAATGCTGGTATACCGACGGGGTTATATCAGACGATACCAGGTTACTGAAGCCCGACTACAGCGAAAATGAAGGCGGCAAGCTTTATTTATGCGACTACGATGGAGCAAATAAAGAAATTATCTATAATTTTGAGTATCAGCATTACGCCTACAATCTTTCAGGCGATAGTGAGTATGTGTATTTCCGTGAGCGTGATCAGATAAACGGCACAGAAACCGCAGTAGTAATAGATTTAAAGAATAACAACGCAATAAAATACAATGGCAATGCATTAGAAGAAAACGGTGGAGCGTATATCAGCAATGAAGGGAATTTCATTCTTTTTCCTGATACTAAAAGTATGTCAGGAAAGCTCGTCATCTATGACAAGAGCAAAAATGAGTTCCGTGAGATTTCGACAAAATACAATTCCGAAGGCTCATTAAGTACGGCTCTTTCTCCCGACGGAGCTTTTATCCTGACGTCTGTCAGCGAGATAAGCGAAGCTGACGGCAAAACTCCGACGGGCACGTATTTACGAGTGTATGCCTGTGATAGCGGTGAGCTTGTGTTTGAAGAAAAAATAAACGACACCAAAACAAAATCAGGGGGTACTTTAATTGTCGGTAATGAATATGCGGTTATATCCACAACAGCCGCAGATTACAGAATAAAGTACAGATAACGAAAGGAAATGCGTTATGCAATTAGTTCTTGATGGTATTACAAAATCCTATACCAAGGGTAAAAAGAGAAAGAATGCACTTGAGGATTTTTCTCTCACTATGACCGAGGGCGTTTACGGCCTGCTCGGTCCTAACGGCGCAGGTAAATCCACACTTATAAACATTATCACAGGCATAATCAGCAGGGATAGTGGCAGTATAGCCTTTGATGATAACGGAAACAGCGATTTTGTATCTCATCTCGGCTTTATGCCGCAGGGTATGGATTTTTACCGCAATTTCACCGCCAAGGACTATATAAAATACATAATGGCATTAAAGAAATTCAGTACAGATAATGACAACGAATATGCCCTTGATATTCTTACAAGAGTAAATTTAAGAAATGACGCTGATAAAAAGATAGGTGCATTTTCAGGCGGTATGAAGCAAAGGCTTGGCATCGCCCAGGCGATAGTGGGTAATCCTAAAATCCTTATATTTGACGAGCCGACGGCAGGTCTTGACGCAAAGGAAAGAATCCGCTTTCGAAACGTTATAAGCTCCCTGGCATCAGACAAAATAGTAATACTTGCTACTCACATAGTTACCGATATTGCCTACGTTGCAAAGACGGTTGTACTTATGAATGAAGGGAAAACAATAAAGACGGGAACACAGGAGCAGCTTTGCTCTGATATATCGGGTAAGGTATGGGAATGCAGGGTAAAGCCGGATGAGGTAATGGACTATATGTCAAGAATGCGTGTATCCAATGCGGTTTCTGACGGTAACAAGTACACCCTACGCATTGTATCCGACGCCTCTCCTGTAGAAAATGCGGTATCGGTAGCGCCGAATCTTGAAGACGTGTGTATTTATTATTTTGGAGATATGTAGATGAGGCTGTTTAAATATGAACTTAAAAAGAATATACTGCGTATATCGGTGCTTTTGCTTCTTCTTGCTTTAGTTCTTGTCAATGCATATAAGCAATACGAAACTGCAAAATTTTTAGGAGAAAGCGGAATAGCAACAGGCGTGCAGTATAAATCCGATTTAGGCAGACCTATGTATGAGGCCTTCAAGGGTGAATTATCTACCGAAAAATTAGAAGAAATAAAAAGTTATCACGAAAAAATGGGAGAGCTTATCCATAGCGGTGATTTTAAACCTACAAACGAGAGTGATGACAGGTTTTATTCAGGCTTTGCTATGGGGGACTTCAACGAGTCATCCCGAACCATTGACAGAATGATGTACGCTTATACATATCCCAATCTTATGATAGAGCTTAAAGAACGGGCAAATGAAAATATAGCATTTTACGAGGGCAGAAGCGATTATGAGGTAAGAAAAAACCGTCTTGTAGCCGAGCTTTACATCGGCAGAAAAATAAACGTATACGGAAATTACGGAGCATTCAAGCTGTACTTTGATTACGAATTTTCCACCCTTGTTATTATCGTTATGCTGATTTACGCCTTCGCAACCTCTTTCACAAATGAAAAAGCGACAGGTACAGACAGAATTATCCGTTCCTGTCATAGAGGGAAAAGCGTTTATCTTACAAAGCACGCCGTAATGTTACTTTATATTTTTATATCAGTTGTTTTATTCACGTTGCTTGACGTTGTCCGATTCTGCTCCTTTTATGACGGCACGTTTATAAATCAGCCTCTTTATGCGATAGAAGAATACAAATACACGCCCTTTAATATTACCATACTCGGTGCAATAATATTATCAACGTTTGTAAAGCTTATTGCACTTAGCTTTGTGGGAGAGCTTGTATTTGTAATCTCCTCCTTCACTAAAAATGCAGGACTTGCTATAGCCTTAAGCTTTGCGTCAGCAGGTGCGGTTATCCTGATAAGTGAGCGTATTCCTTCGGTGTTTTCGCCGCTTTCACTTGTAAATGCAGAGTCCTGGCTTAAAGACCCTCAGTTTATAAATATACTGGGACAGCCCGTGCTGAGTTTCTTTGTACAGCTTATATTTGCGGTAGTGATAACGATAGCTCTTGCAATAATCTGTTATTTAAAAACTGCATATAAAAAAAAGGAAAAGAGAATTTGATATGGTTTTTTTATTTGAGCTTAAAAAAATTCTTTTAAAACAGCACGCCTTACCTTTATACCTTCTTGTTATAGCTGTTGCCTTCTTCTCTATGCTGTTTGCCAAGCCGCAGAATTATGGCTTTATATCATCAGCTGAAAGAAACGATTATCTTGAAGCTATATCCCCTTTTGAAGGTGCGCTTACAGAGGAAAAGGAAAAGGGCATAATAGCACTTAAAGAGGACTTTCTTGAAGTAAAGGCACTATTCTCAAAGCTGAATGACGAATATATGGCAGGCAATATTGACGAAAAATATTATCAGCAGATGCTATATAAGTATAGCGAAGCCTTAAACCGTCAGAGCATTATAGACACTGTCTTTGAAAGATACGAATACGTATCAGCGGATAAGGAGAATCGTATGCTTATACCTGCGGAAAACGTCCCTGTTATGAGTGATATTTCGGTAAATTATCTCTTTTTACTGTGCATCGCTTTTTGCTGTGCCTATGCTGTGATGATAGAATATACAGGAAAAACGAACTATATTCTTGTTACAACTAAAGGCGGTCAGAAAAATGTGATGGAGTCAAAGGTCATTATTTTGCTTACACTTACCGCACTTACAAGTATTATCATTTCAACTTTCGATCTTGTGCGACTTGCAAACGAGCTTCCCATAAAATACTGGGATTATAGTCTTTGCTCTATCCCTCATTTTGAAACTACAGAATTTTCTATCAGCATAATAGGAGCGTTTTTAATTTCTCAGCTTATAAAGCTTTCAGGCTATCTCTTTATCGCCGTTTCGGCAATGCTTACCGCCCATTTTACAAAGCATTACGTAGCAAGTGTATTTCCTTTTATCGCTGTTCCTGTGGTGGCGGATTATCTTGCCGAGAAAAACAGTCAGGCGTTATTTTTACCTACCGGCTTTCTCAAAGGTATAGGTTACTTCTTTGGTGATGAATTTTATAAAGGTGCCGGAGCAGGTGCCGAGCCTGTTGTCAGCTTTTATCACGTACCGCCGATATATACTTTGATTATGGCGATAGCTATTCTTATATTTATTGTTATAGGTGGCGTTATTCTGATAAAATCAGGAGAAAACCGACTTTTACGGGGGAGGCGTAAATACAGGCATATCATCCCTGTTACCTCCCTGCTGTTTGTTTCGCTTCTCTGTACCGCCTGCACGTCTGTAAGCGAAGGAAAGACAGTTGATGTCCTCAATTGTAACGAAAATGACAGATATAAATTTGAAATAATTTATTCTGATAACAATGAGAGTATCCAAGTAACCGATAAAACAAACGGAGAGAGCTTTTTTATACCTGAGGATGTTTTTCCGAAAGATCACTATTCTGTTATCGATATATTCCCGACAGAAAATTATCTTTATTACCTGATGGGTATTGGTAGCAACGGCGATTCGCTTTATCGCATAAGGCTTTCGGGTATGACGAAGGAAGAGCTTATAAAGCCTATGGATAGTATCCCTAAAACAGCCCTCGGACTTGCCTTTGTCGATGTCGATGCAGAAAACAGAGTACGGGTAAATAAGCTCTTTACCGATGAAAAAAATATATTTTTTATAGACTTATACGGCAGAGTGCTTATGTTAAACCCTTTTGCAAAGACTCTGAACGACTGCACCTGCATAATAGAGGAGGACGTCGGCACGGATATCAAATTTGACGGAAAAAGTATCCGCTACACCGACAAAAAAGGGGTAGAAAAAAGGTATGATATAGCAGCAAAAACAATTACAGAAAATCCTTTAAAATAAGGCTTTATCGGTCAGCCTCACGGCTGACCGCTCTTTCTTTCCCTCACTTTCCCTGTTGCAAAAATTTTTTAAAAAAGTTATCAAAAAACGGGAACCTTTTCAGAAACAGCGCTGTCTTATTTTAAAAGGGCTTATATTCTGACGAATAAAGGCTTTCGGATAAATGCGCTATCGGATGACAGGGTGTATTCTGTCAGTCCATGATTAAGAAAGGAAATCCGCTATGAAGGATAAATTTGATATACCGTCTGAAGTGTCAGACGGCTCAGCTGAAACAAGGTCACACACAAAAAAGTCAGGCTTTATGCCGATGCTTATAGCAGTTGCGGCATCGTTTATATTCTTTGTCACAGCTTTGTGCTTTGCAATCATAAATAACAATAATAATAATAATATAAATAACAACGATAATAAAGTGCAGTCTGAAAGCAGTCAGCCTGTCAATACAACGACAAGTCAGAGCGAGGCTTCATCAGATGAGCCGTCTTCTGAAAATCAGCAGAGCAGCGAGCCTACAGAAAGTAAGAACAGTGACAGACTTATCGCTGTCAATCTGCCAACCGGTCTGAATTTCCGCGATATGACAAAAATAGGTGAGGATACGCTTCTTGCCAGGTGCGACGGAGATTTTATACTTTTTGACATCAATAGCTATGAGATAAAAAACCGGATAAGCCGGCCGGACGGTATGCGGTATCAGAAAATTGACAATGGCTTTGTGATTATAGACCCGGGAAGGGAAAGCTATTCCTATGACATATATGATGTTGACGGGAATCTTATAAAGCACGTAGATTTTCCTACAAGAAAACTCGAGGGCGAACAGCTTGATAGGTATTCTGTTACAGAATTACCCACTATATCACCTGATACGTTTGTGGTTTCCGCAGATGGTAAAAAGGTGTTTTATGCAAGCAGCAAAGGGTATTGTACAAACACCGTTGACCTTGACGATGAAACCGTTATACAGCCTGCAAAAGACTTTAACGGCGGATTTGAGGAATTCTATCAGATGTCGTCTCCTGTTCTTTACAAGGATGATATCGTCTACGGAACGGCAAGTATATATAATCCCACAGAAGCTAAAAACGAACGTTATTTTGCAAGCTTCAATTTAAAAACAAAGGAGTGGTCTGCTTATTACAAATACAAGAAGGATCAACAGCTTTTTGTTATGGATAATTTTGTTGAGGACAGCTTTATAATCGGCGATATGGGTGCGGACCAGAGATTCACGGAAGGAAAGCTTTACTATATGTCGGTAGGCGATAAGGAGCTGAAGGAACTTCAATGTGAAGAGTCTATTGAAAGCGTGAACTATTATATCTCAGGTAATGCAAAATACATACTGACAGCCTATGAGCATCAGGAAGAAAATACAGGTATAGACCTTGACTGGGGTATAAAGCTATACGATACAAAAACAGGAGAAATCCTGCTGAAAAAGGAAATCTTTTTCTACAGACTTATCGTATATATAGACGAAGCTACGAGAAAGCTTTATATCGAGAACGGAACACAGTTTTATGTTCTGGACTTTTAAAAGGATGAATGAGAACCCGGTCAGCCTTTTTTGCTGGCCGGGTTTCTGTATTTATGTGGCTGTTTTGTATCGGAACAGCGGTAACTATTGACTTTTTGAATAAGTTAAGTTATAATAGTACTGTTGCTTCTTCATAGTGAGGCAGATTATAGTGCAAGGGGAAGAAATAAGGAGAAGTGCGACGGCGACTGCCGAGCAATGCGACTATATTTCTGACCGTATATGAGCAGGTCGCCGACCTGCATACACAAAACTAAAATAATAATTAAATATGCCCCAGTAGCACAGATGGTAGTGCAGCTCATTTGCTGAGAATGCGACCGCCGCCAGTGGCGGAAAAAGGGAGCATTCGAAGGGAAGAAATAAGGAGAAGTGCGACGGCGACTGCCGAGCAATACGACTATATTTCTGACCGTATATGAGCAGGTCGCCGACCTGCATACATAAAACTAAAATAATAATTAAATATGCCCCAGTAGCACAGATGGTAGTGCAGCTCATTTGCTGAGAATGCGACCGCCGCCGGTGGCGGAAAAAGGGAGCATTCGAAGGGAAGAAATAAGGAGAAGTGCGACGGCGACTGCCGAGCAATACGACTATATTTCTGACCGTATATGAGCAGGTCGCCGACCTGCATACACAAAA
>JAGAVH010000018.1 GCA_017942025.1 Ruminiclostridium sp.
CATATGCTCAAAAAGAATAGAAATACAGTATTTATCCATATACCGTCAATCAAGGGAATGAATGATGTGCTTATGAATCAGCTTTTGAGATTGTTCCAGTAGGCATATTTTTTGTCAATACATCTAAAAAAGTCGCACAAAAGTGCGACTTTTTTTATCCATTGCGAAAGCAATGGCATATCGTCTTCTTCAAACACCGGCCTTAGTGAGAACATCACAAAGCAGTTTTGAAACCGCCGCACAAACAAAGTGTTAAACAGCGCTTGTTTATTGTGCGGCAAAACTGCTTAAAGGCTTCCTTTCCGTGTGTTTTTGTTTTTTGTTTTTGCTGTTTTAATTGACACAATACACCATCTTATGCTATAATTATGTAAATTGTTAATTTAATTCCATTTTAATAAATGAAAAAAATTTGGAGGAAATATATGGCGGTTTTCAGATGTAAAATGTGTGGCGGCGATCTTGATGTTACAGATACCTCCACCAATATATTTACTTGTAAGTATTGTAACACACAGCAGACGATACCTACCCTTGACAGCGAAAAGAAAGTAAATCTTTTCTCCCGTGCCAACAGACTTCGTATGAATAACGAGTTTGATAAGGCGGCAGGTATTTACGAAACGATAGCGTCCGAATTTATAGAGGAGGCAGAAGCTTACTGGGGACTTTGTCTTTGCAAATACGGTATAGAGTATGTTGACGACCCTGCTACCGCAAAGAAGATACCCACTTGTCACCGTACCTCATACCAGAGCATTTTTGAGGATGAAAACTTCACTACCGCTCTTCAGTATTCTGATGCAGAGGCTACGTCTGTATATCGTAGGGAAGCAAAGGAAATTGACAGACTGCAAAAGGAGATACTAAGCGTTGCGGCTAACGAAGAGCCCTTCGATATCTTTATATGCTATAAGGAAACCGATGAGGAGGGCGAGCGTACAAAGGACAGCGTTTTAGCTCAGGAGATATATGACGCTCTCACAGAAAAGGGTTATAAGGTGTTCTTTTCAAGAATTACTCTGGAGGATAAGCTTGGTAAGGCGTACGAGCCTTATATCTTTGCGGCTTTAAGCTCTGCGAAGATAATGCTTGCGGTAGGTACAAAGTATGAGTATTTCAATGCGGTATGGGTAAAGAACGAGTGGGGAAGATTCCTTGAAATGATGAAGGAGGATAAGAGCAAGACTCTCATTCCCTGCTATGCTGATATTGATGCTTATGATATGCCTGCCGAATTCAAGAACTTCCAGGGACAGGATATGACCAAGATAGGCTTTAAGCAGGACCTTGTCAGAGGTATTGCCAAGCTTATGGGAGGCGGAACGCCTGCACCTGTTACATATGCGGCGGCAGCTCCTACTCTTGATAAATGCATAGAAAATGCCGAAGTGTATATGAATTTGAAGAATTATCCTGCGGCTTATGAAACGTATCAGACAATGACCCGTGAATATCCAGGTCATTACCTCGGCTGGTGGGGACTTATCATTGCTTCATCAAGAAATCTGACTGCAGTTTCAGACGAAGACGAAAACAAGATAAAGGAATGGTACGGCTATGCTTTAAGTCTTGCTGATGACGGTCAGAAGGCTGAAATCAAGTCTGAAATGAAAGAATATCTCCGTATCAAATCTTCGGCCTATGCAGAAGGCTCAAGGGATATGTACAGCGAGATGCTTGCAAGGGCAAACGGTATGATAAAAGCGTCAGAATCAGCTATCCAGAAGGAAGAAAGACGTGTTGCCGATGCCATAAAATCCTGCAACCATAATATTGAACGTCAGAAAGACGATATAAAGGAATGCCGCAGTCTTATAAAAAAATACGGTACACTTAAAAACAGAATAACAAGAGCAAAGGTTACTAAATTCTTTTTCACACTTGGTATTATCACGCTTATTGTTTGTTTCTTTATAGCTATTTCCACCCCGAAGTCAGAATCGCAGGAAATAAATGATATAGTTTCGGTTGTTGCTTCGATTGCTCTTATCGGGACACTGGTTATGGCGCTCGTTCATGCTATATCATCAAGCCTTGTTAATTCCTTCAGACGAAAGAATCCGGGCGTATCTGCATATTCGCCAAGTGTGTGTAAGGCTAATATGAGGGACTTAGGCAGTCAGATAAACAAGAATAATGCCGCTATAGAAGTATATCAAGGACAGCTTGCAGAGCTTTCAAATCCCGAAAACAGAATAATTGAAGAAAATAAACGTCGGATAGAGCTTACAAGAAATGCTATTGCGGATATCGAAGCGATAAAGGATGACAGAGAAAATATCGCTTTATATGATTTCTACTTATCCTGCAAGGATTACGGATGCGAAACACCTACTCTTAACGAAGCCTTTGTACCCGTCTGGGATAAAGCAATGGCAGCTATGAAATTTATCGGATGATAAAAAAGGTTAATCCTGCACTTTATAGTGCAGGATTTGCTGTTTTACATACTGTACCAATAATTTGACTGAAATTTAACAATACTACTTGCATTTTCCGATAAAAGAGTGTATAATTAAAACAGAAAATATTGCGGATATCCGCTACATAAGAAAGGAATTTATCATTATGATGGAAGTTTTACTCGAAACCTCTGCAAGACACGTCCACGTGTCCCAGGAAGCACTTGAAACATTATTCGGCAAGGGCTATGAGCTCACAAAGAAAAAGGATCTTTCCCAGCCCGGTCAGTTCGCTTGCGAAGAAAGAGTTACAGTAGTAGGCCCCAAGAAGTCACTTGCAAACGTATCTATCTTAGGTCCCGTAAGACCTGATACACAGGTTGAGCTTTCCGCTACAGACGCACGTTCAATCGGATGTCCTATCGCAGTAAGAGAATCAGGCGACATCAAGGGCACACCCGGCTGTAAGATCATAGGCCCCTGCGGCGAAATCGAAATCAGCGAGGGCGTAATCGTTGCAAAGCGCCACATCCACTTAGTTCCCGCAACTGCTGAAAAGTGGGGCGTTGAGAACAAGCAGATTGTAAGCGTTAAGGTTAAGAGCGAAGGCAGAGAAGCTATCCTCGGCGACGTTGTAGTAAGAGTACACGAAAACTTTGCAGACGCTATGCACATCGATACTGATGAGTCCAATGCAGTTCTTGCAACTCCCGGTATGATGGTAGAAGTTATCAAGTAAATAACTGTGAAGCCCTTTATAGCAATATAGAGGGCTTTGTTTTATAAAAAATTTTTAAAAAGGTATTGACTCTGACGTTCCGTCATAGTGTATAATCATACCGTGAGGTGATGAAAATGAAAATGCAGGTAAAGGAATTTGCGAAAATCTGCGGTGTAAGTGTGCGCACACTTCATTATTACGATGAAATAGGAATATTAAAGCCCTGCGAAGTGGTCAGATATACCGGTTATCGGTTCTACGACGAGAATTCGCTTCTTCGTATGCAGGAGATAATGTTCTATCGTGAGCTGGATTTCCCTTTGAAAAGCATCAGCGAAATTTTATCATCTCCCGACTATGACAAGGAAAAGGCACTACGCGAGCAGAAAAGCCTTCTTATATTAAAGAAGGAAAGACTGGAAAGACTTATTTCTGCTATCGACGGTGCGATGAAAGGAGAAAATATTATGAAAGCATTTGATAACACACAGCTTGAGCAGTATAAGAAGGAAGCCAAAGAGCGCTGGGGTAAGACCGACGCCTATAAGGAGTACAGCGGAAAAACAAAGGCTTATTCAAAGGATAAATTTGAAAGCCTTGCAGATGGCATGGAGGAAATCTTTGCTGAATTTTCCGTGTATATGACAAACGGTGCTTCGCCCGATTCAAAGGACGTACAAAGCCTTGTAAAGACTTTGCAGAGTTATATCACCGAAAACTACTACACCTGCACAAATGAGATACTTGCGGGACTTGGTCAGATGTACGTAGCGGATGAACGCTTTAAAAGCAATATCGACAAGCACGCCGATGGCACAGCAGAGTTTGTGGGCAGGGCGATTGAAGTATATTGCAGAAGCTGAAATCATATTACGTTACCGTAATGTATAGAACTGTAATTTTATGAAATTGCCCTAAAATGACGCCAGATGACACTGGTTTAATTTTAGGGCTTTTGTATTTTAAAATAAAAATGGCCCCTGGATTAATCCAGAGGCCTCTGAGTGTTAAATTTAATCAATCTGCTGAGTTTCGCCGCAGATGCACTTTTTGCCGTGGTGAGTTACTTCTTCAGTGATAGCTCTTTCTTCGTAGGTATTGCTCCAACCTCCACATTTTGCATAACGTTCGAGATTGTGACCACCACATGTAGGGCATGTTTCGCGCCACTGTGCAGGATTCTCGGGGTTGTATTCTATACAGTTTTCTGTATAATTACCACAGTCCAGACAGGTAGCAGCTTTACCAGTAGTCGCTTGATGTGCATCTAGTTCTGCAGAAGTGTAAAAATGACGATTACAATCACATATATAAACCCAAACACTCTCATATGACTCAACCTCTTCGGTCCACTCGTAGTCCTCCCACTCATGGATATGGTCAGGGTGAAGCTTTTTACACACTGTGCAACGGTCGTTCACATATTCACATTCGGGCATAATGCTTCCGGTGTACGACAGACCGCATGTTTCGCACTTGTAGAGGCCTTCACCTAATGCCTGGCAATCAGCTGTATGGATAGGTTCCTCGATAACACTTACTAATACGTAGTTATGTGTATGAGGCTGCCACTCAGTAGGCTTACTTGTCTCAGGCTTAGGAGTTGTGGTAGTTGTCTGAGGCTTATTCTCAGGCTTACTGGTAGTGGTTTCGGGCTTAGTAGTAGTAGTTGTGGTTTCAGGCTTTACTGTTTCGGGAGTTGTAGTAGTGGCCTGAGTAGTTGTTTCAGGTTCACTAGTCACTGTAGAGGTGGTTTCCTCTGGTTGGCTAGTAGTGGCCTCAGATTCAACTGTAGGTTCGTTTGTGCCTTCGGGAGTAGTTGTAGTGTCCTCAGGCTTTACAGTTGTGGATTCGGTAGAAGTGGTTGTGGTTGTAATTTCGGGGACAGAATTATTATTATGTACTGCGCATCCAGATACAACAGACATAACTATAACAATTGATAAAATTAAAGTCGATTTGAGTTTTGTTTTCATTGGATTTGTTCCCTCCCTTCTTTAATTATTTTGTATACAAAAACCCTATATAATTTTTATAATCGTTACAGTTTAACCTCTAAGGAAATATATAAGCCAACCTTCGTCATAGCCGAGTTGCTCTTTTCTATCCGTAAGGTCTACACGCTCAATATAAACATTGAAAGTGTCTCCTGCTTCCATATATCCGCCACTCACACTTGATGCAACTTGCCCCATTACATATTCATCACCTTCAAGGTTTCTCTTGAATATCCAAGCGGGTGTGTTTTTGTGGACTTGCATAGGTGGAAACCAAGTGCTACCCTCAAACTTATAGTCGGGGTCGTAAACTAAACCATAATTGTTTACAGCGTCGTCTATGATATACTGCTTGATAGCGTTAAAATCAAAGGGATAGTGATACATAGCTTCTACAGGGTCAGTCAAAACAACATCAGAACGCTTTACATACAAGCCATCTTCTCGCTTGTAGCAATCCTTACTTTTGATATACTCTACAACCTTGAACTCTGTACCAGTCCATTCCATCCAAGAATATGTGCCAATTAACTTATCTAAAGGCTCGGATGTTTCACTGTATACAAAAGTACCGTCGTTTGCTTGTGCCACTCTTATATCAGTGCAATCAGCGTCCAGATATAAGCGAACATTAGGTCTTGCAGAATAAACCGTAAGGTCAACCTGTTCAGCATCAGACGCTACAGGAGCTTCTGTCTGTGGCTTGGTTGTTGTAGTTGTTGTAACAGTAACCTTATTATCGCTTAAATAATCGAGATGTATAAATGTACCGTCACTGAGCTTGCCGTAACCTGTATCTGTAGTGGCTGTTATAGTAACCTTGTCGTTTACATTATAGAGCTTTGCGGTTTCAGCACCCATTACAGCTTCTTTGCGAGAGTAACATCCTGTGTTTATATACATGGTTTTATTACATTCGCTTTCTGTCCACTGTGGTGCAGGTACTGTAGTTTCAGGTGCAGTAGTAGTTGTAGTGGTTTCAGGCGCTGTAGTTGTTGTAGTTTCTGGTGCAGTGGTAGTAGTGGTTTCAGGTGCAGTAGTTGTTGTTTCGGCAGTAGTTTCTGATACAGTGGTAGTTGTTTCAGGTTTTGTAGTTGTAGTAGTTGTTGTGGTGATTTCTTCCTTTGTTACTGTAGTAGAAACTGTAGTTGTCGATTCGTTTTTAGCGTTATTGGTTTCGCATCCCGTTAAAACTACTGTTAAAGATAACAGCGCAACAAGAGTTGTAATAATGATTGATTTCCTTTTTTTCATATGTATGGCCTTTTCCTTTTTGCTGTTTTTATGTAAAAGCAATATACAATATACATGCATTTGGCTAAGGAGTGATAAGCCAAATGTTAATAATATATTATAACAATTATACCTCAGATATATAAAAAAAGCAATATACAAATATACATAATTTTTAAAATTTTCTGAGGCTTGTCTGCGACTGCCTCAGAAAATTACATCTTTGAAGTTTTCTATATCAGCAATTTTTGGTACTCGTAAAATTGTAATTCTATCAAGCTGTACATCATCTGCATTGTTATAATTAAATAGCACTTCGCATAATAAAAAAGAGACTGAACTTAATCAGTCTCAATTTCAAGTATCAGTTATAATTGTACGCCATTGATTACAATAGGCACCTTGTCTAAATCAACAAATGCTTCTGAATATCCGTTTAATACTTCTCTTTCAAAATGAGAATTTCGTCCCAATCTTTTATAATCAAGAAATGAATATGGTGTACATATTGTCTTAACACTTAATCTTCTTTGCCGTTGTTTCTTTGTATACACACTATACACTCTACATGCCTCGTATGCGGAAACATATCCACAGGCTGAATCTTTTCCGCTCTGTAGCCCTTATGTAAAAGATACTGCATATCTCTTGCAAGGGTTTCGGGGTTGCAGGAAATGTAAACTATTCTTCTTGGCGACAGCTTTACAAGACTTTGCAGAAACTCTCTGCTACAGCCTGCTCTTGGCGGATCGGTGAATACAACGTCTGCCTTTTCGCCCTTTTCGGCAAGAGCAACCATAAATTTCCCTGCGTCGTCACAGAAAAATTCTACGCTTGTGATACTATTCAGCTCCGCATTTTTAATAGCGTCATCGATAGCCGACTGATTTACTTCAACGCCGATTACCTTCTTTACCTTTTCAGCGGCAATAAGTCCTATTGTACCCGTGCCGCAGTAGGCGTCAATTACTACGTCGGAGAGCTTTAAGTCGGCAAGCTCCATAGTCTTGCTATAAAGATATTCCGTCTGAACGGGATTTATCTGATAGAAGGAACGGGGGCTTATGCGGAATTTCAGTCCGCATAAAATATCCTCGATATATCCGTCGCCATAGAGAATCTCGTTTTTTTCACCGAGGGCAAGAAAAAGCTCTGTATCGTTTATATTCCATACTATGGTTTTTATATCGGGGAATTTATTTATAAGCGCATTGACAAAGGAACGCACTGACGGGAATTTACCCTCGGCAGTCACGATAACTACCATAATTTCATTTGTAGCAAAGCCTCTTCTTATCAGCAGGTGACGGACAAAGCCTGTTCCTGCTTCTTCGTTATACGGCTTCATCTTGAAGCTGTCAAAAAGCTTGCGACAGGCTAACGCAATTTCATTTGATAGCTTATCCTCGATAAGACAGTTTTCTGTTTCGGTTATTCTGCCTGTTACCGATTGATAAATGCCTGAGGTCAGTTTGCCGTTTTTCTTGAAAAACGCCGCCTGCATCTTGTTGCGGTAATGGTAGGGACAGTCCATACCCTTTATTTCATCTACATGGCAGAACTTTCCCATAAGCTTTATTACTCTTGTCTGCTTGAAGCTCAGCTGGGAGGGGTAATTCAGGTTTCCCAGCTGACAGCCACTGCACTTTTTTATATAGGGACAGCTTTTAATGTTTTCTGTTGTTTCTGACATTTTTAGTATTCCTTTATAAGATTATTATATATCTGATATATATTATATAATAATCGGCAGGGAATTTCAAGGGGCGGTACTTCCCGTTAAGAAAATGAAACATTAAGGTTCAGCGCACTCTTCCGTCCTCTACCTGCAGTATTCTGTCAGCTTGTCTTGCCGCATTGCTGTCGTGGGTTATCAGAATTACGGTACGACCGTTTTTATTGAGCTTCTTCAGCATATCCATAATTTCGCCACCCGATTTACTGTCAAGATTTCCGCAGGGTTCATCAGCAAGTATAACGGGCGGATTACTGGCTATCGCCCTTGCTATGGAAACTCTCTGCTGCTGACCTCCCGAAAGTTCACAGGGCTTGTGTGTAAGCCTTGAAGAAAGTCCCACCGCCGCCAATGCATTTTCAGCCCTTTCCATTCTTTCACTTTTTGACATACCTCTGTATTCAAGAGGGAGCGCCACATTTTCAAGAGTGGTGAGGGATGGGATAAGATTGAAGCTCTGAAATATAAATCCGATACTGCGGTTTCTTATATGGCTGATTTCCTTGTCGGAAAGCTCAGTGATATCCGTACCGTTAAAATAGTAACTGCCGCTGTCAGGGGTATCCAGAAGTCCGAGAATATTCATAAGCGTTGATTTCCCCGAACCGCTGGCACCGGTTATTGACAGATATTCGCCCTGATCTATATGAAGATTTACCCCCTTCAGAGCCTCTACGCTGTTTGCTCCGTCAGGACTTCGGTAGGTACGATAAAGATTTTTAAGCTCTATCAGCATAATTCTCGCCCTTTTTATCCTTATAATAATTGTTGGGATCATCGTCCTTAGGAGAAAAATACCTACAGGGTGACAAGGATGCATTTGTAATGACTCCTGCGCCCTTCAGAAGGCAGCAGCCGTCGCTCTGATGCCTGCAGGGCTCACAGCAGATTATCATATTCATAGTTTTTTAATCCTTTCCGTTTTTGTTATGCAACTATTATTTTCGCAAATTTTCCGTTTATTCTACGAAAAACATATAATATTTTGCAAAAGAAAAGTTAAAATAAAACTGTTATGAAATTATGGAAAGGACATTACTATATAAATGAACAGAAAAAAACGAACCAGATACAGTAAAAGTACATTGTTTATGATAGCATTATCAGTTATAGTGATAGCAGGCACTTATCTTGTGCTTATAATTCCAACGGCACTAAAAAACAGATTGCCCGGGGTTGCTGTCATATCTCCGATAACTATAAGCTATACCCCTTCGGTCGATTGCAAGGGAATTATAGAATATTCGGAGCTTTATAGTATTACCGCCGATATGCCTGTAGTGCTGTCCCGTGTTTTTGTAGCGAGGGGCGACAAGGTTGACGAAGGGCAGGCAATAGCTGAAATAGATAAGGAAAAGACTATAGCTGTTTTATCAGAGCTTTACGGAGATACAGGCTTTGAATCGGGAGAATTATATACAGCACTCAGAAAAGCCGGCGAAAGGGTAGTGGCGACAGATTCGGGAGTTATCTACGACATAGCACGAAAGGGCGAAGTTATAATGTCAGGCGACGACATAGTACAGATAGGCAGAGATAACAACTTGTCAATGACTGCTGTTGTTTCTGAAAAAAGCATCTCAAAGGTGGGAGTTGGACAGCAGGTGGAGATTATTGCCGAGGCGGTTGAGGAAGGCTTTTCGGGTGAAGTAGTATCGGTGAGCTCTCTTGCCTCAAAGCTTAATAACGGTATGTCAGAGGAGGCTGTCGTTGAGGTGGAAATCACTATAAAGGGTGATACAAAAAAGCTTAAAAGCGGATATACCGCCAGTGGAAAAATTCTGACAGGGCTTCCTTCCAGCCTGCTTACCCTTCCTTACAGTGCGATATGTCAGGATGATAAGGGCGAATATGTGTATGTTTTTGAAAAGGGAAGAGCGGCAAAGCGGTATATCAGGACTGGCAGAGAGCTTTCCGACTGTACAGAGGTTTCGGGACTTATGCAGACGGATTTTGTTATAGACAGACCTGAAGGACTGAAAGATGGTATGCTGGTTAAGGCAAGGGAGGGGACAGAGTGAATCTTTTTTCGGTGATATCGGATATTTTAAGAGGCAGAGGCAGGACTATCCTCACTATATCATCTATTGCGGTAGGAATCTTTGCAGTAATGATAATATCGGCTATAGGTAAAATAGGTACGGGTAAGATAAATCGCAGTCTTGATGAAATGGGTATAAATTCTGTACTGGTCGAATCAGGCGGTGCGGTTTCTTTAAGCGATGAGGATGTTACCGCTTTAAGCACCGTGAAGGGAATAAGCAAGGCTATGCCGCTTATGGCGTCGGTGACCACCTGCGAGCTGATATCGGATAATGTGGTGTGTATGGCGTGGGGCGTCAGCAATAATGCCGATGAGATAATTTCTCTGAAAGCACTGCACGGCAGACTTATAAACGAAAGCGATATAAAGGCGACTGAAAGGGTATGTGTAGTAGACAGAGAAATAGCTCTTCAGACCTATGGCAGAGAAAATATCACAGGTAAGACAATAAATATAAATATAGGCGGCAAATATGAAAGCTTCCGCATAATCGGGGTGGCAACCTCCGGTTTGTCAGGAATACAGGGGACAATAAACGAGGTCGTGCCGTATTTTGTGTATCTGCCCTATACTACCGTACAGAACATCAGCGGCAGAACGGATTATGATAAAATTGCCCTTCTTACAAAGGGTGCTGAGGATACTGCGGTGATTGACAGAGTATCAGAATGCATGGAAAAAAGAAAGGGTACAGATAAGATACTTGTAAATAACCTGCTTAATCAGCGCAATACTTTGAATCAGATACTTTCTGTGGCTACCGGTGCTCTTGGTGTAGTAGCGGCAATATCTCTTGTGGTTGCCTCTATGTCGGTTATGACAGCTATGCTGGTGAGTGTATCGGAGCGGAAAAGAGAAATCGGAATAAAGAAATCCCTGGGGGCAAAAAACAGCCGCATAGTAGCGGAATTCCTCGCAGAAAGCGTTATAATATCGGTTTCGGGCAGTATTGTCGGGATAGTATGTGCTATAGGTGTGACAGCGGTTATGTGTCTTGCTTTGGGAGAAGCGCCCGTTTTTGAATGGGATAAGGCGCTTCAATCCTTGTCGGTAGCGGTGCTTATAGGAATGCTATCAGGTGGCTATCCTGCTCTGAAAGCGGCACGGATGAAGCCCGTTGATGCGCTTAAAGGCTGAAGATATAGTATATATCCTTGCATAAGGGGAAATTTTTCCCCTTTACATAACTTTTTTTAAAAATTTAAAATTTTCAAAAAAAGTGTTGACAAATACATTTAACTGTGATATAATATATAAGCGTTACGAGGTTCGCCTCTTAACATAGATGCGGGTGTAGTTCAATGGTAGAATGTCAGCCTTCCAAGCTGAACACGTGGGTTCGATTCCCATCACCCGCTCCATCGCTGAAAAGCGAGTAAATATGATCGACCATACGCGCCACTAGCTCAGCTGGATAGAGCAACCGCCTTCTAAGCGGTAGGTCACAGGTTCGAATCCTGTGTGGCGTGCCATCTATGGTGGGTGTAGCGTAGCTGGTTAACGCGTCGGATTGTGGTCCCGAAGATCGTGGGTTCGAGTCCCATCTCCCACCCCATATTTACAAATCCCGTCCTGCACTGAGGCATACTGAGTGCCGGACGTTTTATTTTTATATTGGGATGTAGCCAAGCGGTAAGGCAACGGACTTTGACTCCGTCACCCGTGGGTTCAAATCCCGCCATCCCAGCCACGAAAAAACCTCTCAACCAATAGGGTTGAGAGGTCCTTTTCATTTTATGGGATATTGCTTAAAATCATCAATTACGCCATTATTACGCCAATGCTACGCCAGACTGTACGTTTTTACTGCCATAATAAGTGTCTGCAAATCATCCATATGGGTATAACCGCCGGTTACTTCCAGGGAGTGATGACCGAGAATCTTCGACACTATCGCTACCGGCATTCCCTTCTTTTGCATCAGCGTACTGTAGGTGTGACGGGTGCTGTGTGGCGGTAAGACTTCTATAATCGGTTTGCCATCTTCGGTGAGTTTCTTGTTCAGACGGTCAAAGAACCAGGTGTATCTGCTACGCAGACCCGATTCGGTTATTATATGATCGTCAATTATATACGGCTGCTCTCTGTTCAGTTTTTCAGCGATAAAGGTCATTACGTTTTCATTTACCGGGACTATCCTCGGCTTTCCGTTTTTAGGCTTTCCGATACTGCCATCTCTTTTTACAGCGGTATCTATACGGATTATATTGTTCTGAAAATCGAACTTATCCGGGGACAATGCTCTTAACTCTCCGCTACGTATTCCTGATGAAAGTAAGATGATTATCGGCAGGCCGAAAAGCTCATCCGTTTTCGCAAATTCGAGTATCTGTGTAGCCTGATCTTCGGTGTAGCTCTTCTTTTCTCCCTGCTCTTTTTTCGCAATCTGTGCTCTTGCGACGGGGTTTTTATAGCAATAGTCGTTGTCTATCGCATCTGAAAAAAGACCGTGAAGAAGAAAGCGCAGGCGTTTTCTGACGCTATGGCTATAATTACAGCCGGCGAAAAAGTCCGTGATATGGATAGGTTTAATATCGGTCAGATACATTTTTCCGAGCTTGTGAGCGGTGACCTTGCCGAGCAGATACACATACTCGTCATAAGTGCTTGACTGCACGTTGTTACGCTTGTAGGTGTTCAGCCAGAGCGGAATCCATTCTGCGAGGGTATATTCGACAGAAGCTCTTGTCTGTTCTCCGATACCCTTCAGATGCTCTTTGTATTTGCGACGGCATTCCGCTTCGGTATTTCCGTAAAACCTTTTACGGATACGCTGACCGTAAATGTCATAACCTTCGGAGATGGTAAGCTCTATCTTACCATTTTTGAGAGTTCTGAAGGAGCCGTCACCGTGTTTTCTGTTTTTTGACATAAAAATCCCCCTTAAAACTTGCATAATTTTAAGAGGTGTGATATAATATAACTTGCTTAGGGTTGTGATTATATCGCACCTTATATTTGAGCTCCGGACTGTTCCAGCAGTACGGGGCTTTTTTTATTTTATAATCTCAAAAACGCCGAAATTTGCGTTTTTAACGAATTTAGGTTTTAAATGTGAAATTACTTTGGTTTCGTTATGAAATGCAAAATAGGGCTATCAGCGTTTGTATGTGGTGGCTTTGTTACACCATCTTGATAACCTGTCTTACAAGCCCTACTACACGGAGTCTCTGAACCTCGCTACCCTCAAAATGCTTTACGGGATATTCAGGGTTAATAGATATCAAATCTATCCAGTCAGGACCATACTTCACCTTTTTTACAAGTCCTTCTTCACCGTCAAGCAATATAACAGCTATAGAGCCGCTATCTACACTTTCCTGCTTTCTTACCACTATCGTATCACCATCTTCTATTTTGGGGTACATACTATTGCCAGTTACCTTTATGCCGAGTGTGATATTAGCTTCATAGGGATTTGTTAAAACCGTTGGTATATATTCGAGTATTTCATCGCTTGCGTATGCACCGAATCCGGCTGATACACTTGCAAAAACAGGTATCATGTGTAGGTTTTCAGCAGGAATAACGTTTGATATGTTGCTGGGTTCGGCGATATCACCAGGGGATTCTTTATCAAACATTCTCAAATTAAGCTCAAAGTGTGGTTTTCGTGTCATTGGAGTATCTAATCCCATTAACCAAGTTTCACTTACATTAAGAGCTTTTGCGATTTCATATGTGGCTTTTGATTTGGGAGTATATACGCCGTTTACATATTGGCTCATTCTTGCTTTGCTTATACCGGTTATTTCAGATATATCAATAGCTTTCATATTTCTTAATGACATTGCTTCAAGTAATCTATCTTTAAATGTTGCCATTGATATCCCTCCTTTTTTATTTTCTGGACATCGTCATTTGTTTGTAATGTCTGTAAGGGTACCATTTGAAATGTGCCCCTTTTTGAAATATCATCTTTTCTATAATTATTACACAAAGTTAAGGAAATGTCAAGTTTTTTTGAAAAAAGTTAAGGAAATTTTGAAAAAACTATTGACAATGAAAGTTAAGTATGCTATACTCGTGTTATGTTAAGCAAACTTAACATTTGCTAATAAACTTCAGAAGGGAGGAATGTAGATGTCTTTTGATTACAGCAAGCTCCGAGGGGCTATCAGAGAAAAGTATAGAACACAGGAGCGCTTCGCATCAGAGATAGAGATGTCTGCGGCATCTTTGTCAGACAAATTAAATGGTAAGAGCGATTTCACCCACAGCGAAATTATTACGTCTTGTGACAAGCTTAATATACCGCTCGAAAGAATACAGGACTATTTTTTTTGCGAAAAGAGTTAAGGTAGCTTAACCCAGCAATCGAAGCAGAAAGAACAAGCATAAATGAAAGGATGGTGAATATGGTACAAGTACAACTCAAAAATGGTAGAAGATTACTTTTTAATCAGCCTGATATATTTATTGAGCTTGAAGGCGGATGTGTAGTTCTTCGTAAAGAAGAAAGAGTGATTTGTGTGCTTAACACCGACAGAATTCAAGCTGTATTTATAACAAAGAAATAGCCGATATGCTTTCAAACACATCGGCTGAGTGCTGAATTACGCCTGAATTAAAGGTTCTCCGGCTTCAATCTGCTCAATGGTATCAACCATTGATGCATAGAATTCGCTCACCTGACGGCGATTGAATTCATTTTTAGCTTCAGCACTGTCGTTTGCGTGACGGTTAGCAACTATCAAGCCCGTCTCCATTGCTTTTAATGTAAGCTGGAGTGCTATTTCATGTGCATTCATAGTGATATCTCCTTTCATAATACTCGGCTTGGCGGAGCCTGTATTAAAAGTGTATCACATCTATTATTAGTTGTCAAATATATAGGAGGACTAACAGAAATGAACGATTTAATCACAATCAACTACGAAAGCGAAAGACCCACAGTAAGTGGCAGGGAGTTACATAAGGCTCTTGAAGTAAAGACACCCTATACACAGTGGTTTGACAGAATGAGGGAATACGGCTTTACTGAAAGTGAGGATTTCTGGACGGATCACAAAAATGTTATCCGTGCTGACGGTACGGAAATGCCACAGTTTCAGATAGAGCATGCTATTACAATCCCCATGGCAAAAGAGCTGTGTATGTTACAGAGAAACGAAAAGGGCAAGCAGTTCCGTCAGTACTTTATCAAGGTAGAAGAGGCGTGGAACAGCCCCGAAATGATAATGAAGAGGGCTCTTGACATTGCCAACGAGAATGTTAAGAAGCTTCAGATCACAGTTTCCTCTTTATCCGTGGATAACGAGATAATGAGACCAAAGGCTGATTACTTCGACGAGCTTGTAGAACGCAACACCCTGACGAATTTCAGAGAGACGGCAAAACAGCTTCAGGTAGGCGAAAAGGTATTTATCAAATATCTGCTTGACCATAAGTACATATACCGTGATAAGCGTGGTAAGATTATGCCTTATGCGGATAAGAACAACGGCTTATTTGAAGTTAAGGAGAGCTTCAACGAGAAAACAAAGTGGAGCGGTACACAGACTTTAGTTACACCGAAGGGTAGGGAAACATTCAGACTGCTTTTGCTGAAGGTGTAGAAAGGACGGTAAAAATGAACATCCAGAAGGAATGGGAAGAACACTTCAAGCCCGAAATATTGTCCCACAAGAAGGTCCCGAAAGAGATAGTGGCGGAGCTGCTCGACGTATCAACACAGACGGTGGATGATATGCTACGTTCAGGGGCTTATCATTTCGGAATAGCAAGGCATTGTGCCGGGGGAAAGTATAAGTACGAAATACACCCCTTACGCTTTATAGCCTGGTACGAAGGGAGGTTATTATAATGGCAAAAACGAACCTCAACCCCGCAATTCTTCTTCTCCAGAAGGTTGCAACCATCGTAACAAAGCCCGGTGATTTTATTACGCTTACCTGCCCAATTTGCAAAGGACGAGCCTCAGGCGGTAAAAATGAGCGTGACGGCAAGCTGTACGCTTACTGTGGCGAGTGCGGAACAGCCGCACAGGAATAGAAAGAAGGTGAAAACATGAAAGTCAAAACAAAAATCTTACTGTGGTCTGTATTCTGGTACATAACGAGAACACTTCTTACAAGCTCGGTAGTAATTGCTACTTTGCTCACTCTGTGGAATCTCTCTTATAAGTTAAGAGGTTACTACACCTTTGGCGGTGAGCTTATCCTTGTAGTGATATTCGGAATATGGGCGCATATTACAGGTAAAATCCTTCACGACTGGCATAAAAAGGCTATGTACGAGGTGCTGAAGGAGAAAACGGAGCAATGAGCTTACCAAGACTTGAAATAGCCAAAAGCGAGATAGCTCTCTCGGAGATATGCGCAGAAGCCGAAAAGCTCGGAATGAGCTACGGGGAGTACGTGTCCTACCTCGAACAGCAGAAGGCAAAAAGACGCAAAAAAAGACCTGCTCGAAAGCAGGCCAAGAAATAAAATATGATTTGTACAGCTTCATTATAACATGAGGCGGAAAGGATTGTCAAGTGGAAAATGTTATAGAAAGGCATAAACGCCTTGGAACTGACAAGAAAATAGCAGATTTCAGGGTAAAAATGCAGATGCCTTATGAATTCAAAGTGAACTATGCCTATACCAGAGTGAAAGAGTTTCAGACAGAATGTGATAAGAGAGGACTTAACACTCACGTATCGGTGGGAGGTCTTGATAGTATTGCTTTGTTTGTGTTCATCCGGGATTATTGCGGGCTTTCCATACCGGGTGTATCTGCGAGCAGTCTTGAGGATAAGTCGATACAGAAGATACATAAAATGCTTGGTATAGAAGCGGTCAAGCCTCTTAAAAGCAAAGTTGAAGTACTTAAAGAATTTGGGTATCCCATTCTTTCAAAGGAAATTGCGGGCAAAATATCACTTCTGCAAAATCCGTCAGATAAAAATAAAACAGTCCGTCACGCAATTATAACCGGAGAAACAGGCGAATACGGTGGAAACAGAAAGAACACGAGAATGAAGCTTTCTCAAAAATGGCTTGAAAAATTCGGCGGTTATGAAAACGAAACCGAGGGCGTAAATTACGGCATCCCTGATTTTAAAGTATCGGACAAGTGCTGTTATTACCTTAAAGAAAAACCTTGTGATGATTGGGCAAAAGAACATAACAGCGTGCCCTATCTTGGCTTGATGGCATCCGAGGGTGGACGTAGACAGAAAAGTCTTATGATGAATGGATGTAATTATTTTGGAGCATCTACTATCAGATCAGCACCTTTTGCTATATTCAGCCGTCAGGATTTGTTACAGCTTGCTCTTGATTTAAAAGTACCTGTTCCCGAAATTTATGGCACTATTGAGAGAAAAGCTGATGGAACTTTATACACAACAAAGGCACAGCGGACAGGCTGTTCTTTCTGTGGCTTTGGAATTCATCTTGAAAAGAGACCACACAGATTCGACAGGCTGTACGAAAGCAACCCAAAAGAATGGGAGTTCTGGATGATAGAGCAAGGATGGGGACACGTTCTTGACTATATCGGTGTCGAATGGCGACAGAGTGAATATATTCAGGAAGAATTAACAAGTAAATAGACAGGAGGATTGTCAAGAGAAAAATGAATTATATAGATTTTATAGCAACCAAAGCTATACGAGTTGAAGCAAAAGGATTTGATGTAAATAAAAATGAACTTAATCCTATGCTTTTTGAGTTTCAGAGGGATATTGTACGCTGGGCGTTAGCAAAAGGCAAGGCGGCAATATTCGCTGATTGTGGGCTCGGAAAGACGGCGATGCAACTTGAATGGGCTGATCAGATCCGCCGCAGAATGAAGGGCGGAAAGGTGATTATAATAGCACCTCTTGCAGTAGCTTCACAGACAAAACGAGAGGGTGAGAAGTTCGGCATTGATGTTAATATCTGTGCATCTCAGGATGATGTTGTTTCGGATGCTGTGAACATCACAAATTATGAAAAACTTGATAAATTCGTAGCTTCGGAATTTTGTGCTGTGGTGCTGGATGAAAGCTCAATTATCAAGAGCTTTTCAGGTAAATTGCGTAATCAGATTATCGGAATGTTTCAGCAAATCCCTTATAAGCTTGCCTGTACAGCGACACCAGCTCCGAATGATTATATGGAGCTTGGCAACCATTCGGAATTTCTTGGGGTTATGACAAGGGCGGAAATGCTTGCAATGTACTTTGTACACGATGGCGGTCAGACTTCAAAATGGAGACTTAAAGGTCACGCTGAATCACTTTTCTGGAAGTGGCTATCCTCGTGGAGTGTGGTTATAGACGATCCTAAAAAGCTCGGCTATGATATTGACGGTTACGATCTCCCGAAACTGAATATACACGAAATAATTGTTGATGGAACAGAGACGGTAAGCGAAACCCTTTCACTTGCCGAACGCAGACAGGCACGCCGTGACAGTCTTGATATGCGTTGCAATGTGGCGGCTGACCTTGTGAATGACTCTGATAACAGATGGCTTGTATGGTGCGACCTTAACGACGAGGCAGACGAACTGCACAAACTGATATTTAACAGCGTTAATGTTCAGGGTTCTGACAAAGCAGATTTCAAGGCTGATGCTATGCTGAACTTTGCAACAGGAAATATAAAATGTCTTGTCACAAAGCCTAAAATAGCAGGCTACGGTATGAACTGGCAGAACTGCCACAAGATGATATTTGTAGGCTTATCAGATAGCTTTGAGGCTTATTATCAGGCGGTACGCCGTTGCTGGAGATTCGGACAGGCCTCTGATGTGGATGTGTATATCATTATATCGGCAAAAGAGGGAGCAGTCAAGGAAAATGTAGAACGCAAGCAAGCGGAAAACGAAGCTATGAAACAGCATCTTATCGAGCTTACAAAGGATATTACAAGCAGAGAACTTACAGCCACCTGCAGAATATCGGCTGAATACAAGCCTGAAACAACTATGATTTTACCGAAATGGGAGGAATTTAAATATGCCTGATGTTTTAAATCAGATTGTCAGCGAAAACTATTCGCTTTATAACGGAGATTGTTGTGAGATAGCGAAAGGAATACCGGATAACAGTATTCATTACACGCTTTTCTCTCCACCATTTGCAAGCCTCTATACATACAGCAACAGCGACAGAGATATGGGCAACTGCCGTAGTGACAGTGAATTTTATAAGCATTTCAAATATCTTGCTGCTGAACTTTTCAGAATCACAATGCCGGGCAGATTACTTTCCTTTCATTGTATGGATCTTCCTAAAATGAAAGAAAGAGACGGTGTAATAGGTTTAAAGGATTTCCCCGCTATAATTCGTCAGGTTTTTGAGGACTGCGGATTTATTTACCATAGCCGTGTTACAATTTGGAAAAATCCTGTTACTGAAATGCAAAGAACAAAGGCTCTCGGGTTACTTCATAAGCAGATCAAGAAGGACAGTGCTATGAATAGGCAAGGCATACCCGATTATATTATCACAATGAGAAAACCGGGAGATAACCCTGAACGCATTACACATACTGATGAAACATTCCCTTGTGATGTGTGGCAGCAGTACGCTTCGCCTGTGTGGATGGATATAAGGCAGTCGGACACTCTTCAGAAAAATTCTGCAAGAGAGGAAAAGGATGAACGTCACATCTGCCCGTTACAGCTTGAAGTTATTCGCCGTTGCATTGAGTTGTGGACTAATCCTAATGACATTGTTTTTGAACCTTTTGGAGAAATAGGCTCTGTACCTTATGTAGCTCGTAAGCTCGGAAGAAGAGCTATCGCCTGTGAGCTTAAGGAAAGCTATTATAATCAGATGGTTATAAATGTTGCTAATGCTCTTTCTGAAAGCGTTTCAGCGGTAGGTGAGCAGATATATTTGGATGAGATAGTGGGAGGTAATGAATAATGTACATCTGCTACAACTGCAATCAGCTCTCTGACGAAAGCGATCTTGACTACATAAGCAACCGTTACGGAGAATTTTACAAGCGTGAAAGGGTTTGTCCCTACTGCCACAGCAACGAAATAGAACCATACGAAAACGAGGAGGATTTTTAAAAATGGCAAGTCTTTATGAAATCAATGAGCGAATCCTCGCTCTTGTTGACGATGAAACAGGCGAGATAGCCGACTATGAGGCGTTTGAAACGCTGGAGCTTGAAAGAGAAACAAAGCTTGAAAACATCGCCCTGTGGATTAAGAATTTAAAGGCCGACGCTGAAGCCTACAAAGCAGAAAAGCAGAACTTTGCCGATAAGCAGGCAAGAGCAGAACGTAAGAGAGAAAGCTTGCTTAAATACCTTGCTTCTGCTCTGAACGGCGAAAAGTTCAAGACCTCAAAGGTAGAATGTACCTTCAGAGCTTCCACAAGCGTTGAAGTCCCTGACGTGTATGAGCTTCCTGAAGAGTACTTAAAATATGAAATGCCGAAGCCGGATAAAACGGCTATCAGAGAAGCTATAAAGGAAGGAAAGGAGATAACGGGTGCGAGCCTTGTAACAAAGACGAGCCTGTACGTGAAGTGATATGGGATTACCGGTACTTATTATCGGAAAAAGTGGTAGTGGAAAATCTACCTCTTTACGAAACTGTCAGGACTTCGGTGTGTTCAACGTCATCGGCAAGCCCTTGCCCTTCCGTAATCAGCCTAAAACGGTGGTAACAGATGACTACGCTGCTATAATGCAGGGTATGACACGATGTAAGGCGAAATCTATAGTAATAGATGATGCAGGCTATCTGATGACCAATCAGTTTATGAGAGGACATAGCACCAAAGGTGCAGGAAGTGCAATATATGGCTTTTACAACAATATAGGAGACAGCTTCTGGAGCCTTATCGAGCACGCAAAGACACTTCCTGAAGATAAGATAGTGTACTTTATAATGCACACCGATACCGATGACTTCGGTAACGTAAAACCTAAATCCATCGGTAAGATGCTGGATGAAAAGGTGTGCATCGAAGGGTTGTTCACAATAGTGCTTCACTGTAAATATGAAGACGGTAAGCATATTTTCCGCACACAGACAGACGGCCTTGACGTAGCGAAAACACCCCTCGAAATGTTTGACAGCGAGGAGATTGACAACGATCTTAAGATGGTGGATGACACTATCAGAGAATATTACAACTTTAACGGAGGAAACGAAAATGATTAAACCTAAAGATTATGACAACGTACAGGGCTACGGTGAATACGAAGCCCTGGAGCTCGGCGGCCACGTTATGAAGATTGTGAACGTCGAAGAAACGGTATCATCGACAGGCAAGCCGATGGTAAAAATTTACCTTGATACTGATAAGAGCGACAAGCAGCCCCAGTATTTCAAGGCAAGATACGACAGTGATACCAGAGCAAACAAGAAATGGCCCTGCATCGTTTGTCAGCTGGTATATGATGATACGGGTGCTACAAACAGAGGCCTTAAAGCCTTCCACGAATGTGTCGAGAAGTCCAATGAAAGCAAGTTCAGGCTTCTTTGGGGTGATAAGTACTGTGACTGCTTCAAGGGTAAGCTTATCGGCGGTGTATTCGGCAGAGAGGAATTTATAGCCTCTGACGGCTCTGCAAAATGGGCTACAAAGTGCTTCTTTTTCCGCAGCGTAGGTGTTATCTTAAAGGGCGTACCCGTGCCTGAGGACAAGCCCCTTAGCGGAAATAAGCCCGTAGCAAGACAGAACGTAGTAGTTCAGGCACAGCCGGGAGAATTACCTATCCCCGGTGATGATGACGATTATCCGTTTTAATTTTTAAGGAGGAAAATAACAATGGTAACAAATTCAAACAGCATCTTAGAAATGGCAAAGGGTGCCATTATGGAACAGGTAAACGTTGAGACTTCAAAGGTAGTGCAGAATATCCTTGATCCCAATACTGCACCTACAAAGAAGCGCAAGATTACATTGACGGTAGAGTTTACTCCCTCTGCAGATCGTCAGAAGGTCGGAATAAAAGCAATAGCAAAATCTACTCTTGAACCTAACAATGCAATCGAAACAGCTCTTTATGTAGGAGCTGACAGCACCGGCACGATTTCCGCAATGGAAATGACACCAAATATACCCGGACAGATTACCCTTGATGGTGATGAAGAGGATTCGCCCAAGGTAATAACCTTCGGCGGAAGAACAGCAGTTAATCAGTAAGTAAAGGAGAATAAAAGATGATAAAAGCAGCAATAGAAAAGATATTAGAAATGAGCAAGCCCAACATTACAGAATTACACGGTGCAAGCTACACAGACAAGAAGCTTCACGTGGTTGCAAAGCCTCACCCTGAATGTCTGACCTTCCATTCACTTTTAGGTCTTACAGATGTGATAAAAAGAGAGGCGATTTGTTATTGTGGCGCTCCTCTTATCGTAAGAGTAACAAATGAGTGCGATGTCGACGTATTTGGCACAACTCATCACGAAGATGGCGTGCGTGACTTCTGGTACAGCTGTAAGGCTGATGTACCACGTCAGTATTTCAACAGCTATATGCCTTATGAAGAAATGATCATAAATCTTCGTTCAAAGTTTGTCCGTGACGAAAACCTTGACGAGCTTGTGGCTCTGCTCGGCAACATAGTAGAAGAAAACGCTACGGCTGTGAGCGATGACGGCATTACGCAGACTGCAGTCGTAAAGCAGGGAGTGGCGCTCAAGGCTAACAAGATCATAAAGCCTATAGTTACACTTACTCCTTTCCGTACATATCTTGAAGTCGACCAGCCCTCAAGCGAATTTCTGCTACGCTTGAAGCAGGGCGGAGGTGCGGCACTTTATGAAGCTGACGGTGGTGCCTGGAAGATAGAAGCAAGACACAATATAGCAGAGTTCCTCAGAGAACAACTCGAAGGCTTAATTGATGTGCTTGTAGTAGAATAAAAAATAACGGGGCGGTCATCCGCCCCGAAATATACAGGAAAGGAGGAATAGACCATAAAAAAAGAAAACGCTGAAAAAATAGCGGAACTTTGCGATAATAAAGAGCTTTCCGAAAAAATAGAAAAGCTCTTTAAGGATATAGAGGAATATACAAAGGATGATTTTCTGAACGGCACGGAGCCTTATGAATACTGCTGTATGTTTCTCGGCAATCGTTTTGAGTTTGAACAGCAGAAAAACAAGATGTCCGACGTAGCGAAGAAATGCGGTGTGCGGAACTTCCTTTCAATGCTCGGCCATTATTGTACGAAGGTCGGCTATGACGTGGCGGATAATAACTATACCAATTTTCCCGATCAGCCGATAACTTTAAGCTGTGGCTCTTACACCTGCGATATGCTTGGGGTAAGAAGTGATACGGATACCGTCTGCCCTCATCCTATAATGCCGGTTATGAGATTATCAAACATCGATACAGGCATTGAAAAGGTAAAGATAGCCTACACAAAAGGCCGTGGCTGGAAATCTCTTATAGTCGACAGAAAGACCATTTCTGCCGCAAGTAAGATTGTAGATTTATCAGACAGCGGTATAGCCGTTACCAGCGAATCAGCAAAGGCACTTGTTAAGTATTTCGCTAAAATAGAGCAGCTGAATATGAAGCTATTACCTGAAACCGAATGTGTAACAAGACTCGGCTGGATAGATAAGGATGACGAGCATTTATTCTCGCCTTACGTTGATGGAATCAGTTTTGATGGTGAGACGGAATATAAAAAGCACTATGACAGCGTAAAGATAAAAGGCGATTTTGCGGGCTGGACGGAGCTTACGAAAAGAGTTATCCGCAATAACAACGTGGCGGCAAGAATGGTTTTTGCCGCAAGTCTTGCAAGTGTTCTTGTAAAGCCTCTCGGGTGTAACTGCTTCTGGCTTCATCTCTGGGGAGAAACTGAAAGCGCAAAGACGGTACTTGCTATGGTGGCGGCGTCTGTGTGGGGGAATCCTGAAATAGGCAGCTTTATACATACCTTCAATTCCACCTTTGTGGGAATGGAGAAGACAGCCGCTTTCTATAACAATCTGCCCTATATACTCGATGAGCTTCAGATCGTAAACGACAAGAAGGATCTTGACAATCTGATATATATGCTGACAGAAGGAAGCGGCAGAAGCCGAGGTAATAAGCTCGGCGGGCTCGAAACCGTACCAAAGTGGAAGAATGCCACTATCACCACGGGAGAACGCCCGATAGTCACCGCCAGAAGTGGCGGCGGAAGTGTCAACCGTGTACTTGAAATTGAATGCAAGGAGAAATTCTTTGCAGAGCCGAGAGAGGTCGCAAATTACGTAAAGGCAAACTACGGCGCTATGGGTAAGCTGTTTATAGCTTATTTGCAGGAAAAAGGCTTTTCTCACGCTGAGGAGCTTTTTACAGCCTATCAGAAGAAGCTCGTAGCTGAATATGACATAATGCAGAAGCAGGCACAATCTGCCGCACTTATCCTTACCGCTGACACGATAGCAGGAGAACTGCTCTATGGCGAGGATACCAATCTCACTACAGACGATATAGCGGTATATCTTAAAACAAAAGACGATGTATCGGTAAATCCCAGAGCATACGAGTACGTATGTGAGTACGTGGCTACAAATCAGCTGCATTTCATTCGTAGCGAAGAGCGTCTTATAGATATGTGGGGCGAGCTTCGGGGAGATGAGGTTTATATCATAAAATCCAAATTCACACAGATATGTGATGAAGGAGGATATAACGCCCAGAGCCTTTTAAGCTGGCTTGCAGATAAAGGACTCATTGAGCGAAAGAACGGAAAGAACACTGTTACAAAGAAGATTATAGGCGTAACTACAAGGTGCGTGCATTTGTCATTGCCGAGTGAAAGCGGTGATGATATACACGACGATATCGACTTTTAGTAACACCCGGTAACACGAAAGTAACACCCGGGGTGTTACCGCTCAAACCCTCTTATAGAGTGGTTTTACAAAGACGGTAACACCGGTAACACCTTTTTCGGATATAACACTTATATATAATTAAAAATTTTTCAAAACTGCAAAATTTTATTATTTCCCATGCGAGAAACACGTTTTTAGGTGTTACCGGTGTTACCGAAGTCCGCAAACCCGCTTGTAAAGTGGGATTGATACGGTAACACCTTGACGAAAAGCAGGGTGTTACCAAGGTGTTACCGGTGTTACCCGACGTAAAAAGGAGATGATAACATAGAGCTATATGATTATCAGAGTAATCTTATAACAGAGCTTCGTACAAGCTGGCGTGCAGGCTTTCGGCGTCCTTGCCTTGTGCTTCCCTGCGGTGGCGGTAAGAGCGTCATTGCTTCCGAAATAGCAAAGAGAACGACCGACAATAAAAACGAGGTAATGTTTCTTGTACATCGTCAGGAGCTGTGTCAACAGATAACGGATACCTTTACTGCTTACGGCGTTGATATGGATCTATGCAGCGTCAATATGGTGCAGACGGCAACACGTCATCTTGACAGATATAAACCCTCTCTGATTATTACAGATGAAAATCATCACTGCCTTGCCACTACCTACAGAAGAATATACGAGGCTTACAGTAACGCCTACTGTGTAGGACTTACTGCAACTCCTGTAAGGCTTGGCGGCGGAGGACTGGGAGACGTCAACGACAAGCTGATTATAGGACCATCGGTAAAGTGGCTTATAGAAAATAAAAGGCTTGCACCCTATAGCTACTATGCACCAAGCCTTGCGGACGTGTCGGTGCTTAAAACAAGAGCAGGCGACTATTCTGCCGATGAAGCTGAAATACTGCTTGATAAACCGAAAATATACGGTGACGTGATAAGGTATTACAGACTGCTTGCGGATAATCAGAAGGCAGTATGCTATTGCTCTACAAGAAAGCATTCAAAGACTATGGCACAGCAGTTCGTGAAGGCAGGTATAACGGCAGAGCATATTGACGGAGAAACGCCCGAAAACAAAAGGGCGGAAATAATAAAGGCGTTCCGCAGGGGTGATATAAAGATACTCTGCAACGTGGATCTTATCAGCGAGGGCTTTGACGTGCCTGACTGCACGGTATCTATACTGCTCCGTCCTACAAAGAGCCTTACTCTTTTTATCCAGCAGTCAATGAGGTGTATGAGATATCAACCCAATAAAAAGGCTATAATCATAGACCACGTCGGAAACGTTCATCGGCACGGACTGCCTGACGCTGACAGAGAGTGGAGCTTATCTCCGAAAAAGCTCACCAAAAAGCAGACGGAGGCTAAAGTAAAGATAAAGCAATGTCCCAACTGCTTCTACACTCATGAGCCTGACAGGTACTGTCCTAATTGCGGTCACGTTTATGAGCTTACGAGAGAGGAGCTGAAGGAACAGCAGGAAGCAAGGCTTATGCAGATAACTTCCGCTTATAAATCTCCCGACCAGTGCCGAAATGTTCAGGAATTACATGCTTTCGTCAAAAACAAAGGCTATAAATCAGGATATGCATATATCCTCGCAAAGCAAAGGGGGTGGCTGAGATAAAGGAAATTGACGTACAGAACGAAATAAGGCTTGCTTTGCGGAATGAAGCTATTATATTCCGTGCAAATGTCGGTACCTTCAGTACGGCAGACGGCAGGTATATAAGCACGGGACTTCCAAAGGGCTTTTCAGATCTGTTCGGCACCAGGATAAAGGACGGACGGTCAATATACATAGAGGTCAAGACGGAAAAAGGAAAGCCTTCCCCGGAGCAGATAAATTTTATAAGTCAGATGAAGGCTGCAGGTGCTATAGCGGGTATCTGCAGAAGTAAGGAGGAGGCGATAAGACTTGTCAATGACAGTCGATGAAATATGCGAGCTTGCAAAGAGAAGCAGCCCTATGCCGGCAGATATGCTGTTATCAGAGCAGGGATTATATCTCGCTCTTCGCAATATCTATGACAGCTACCGCAGAGGTATCATAGACGATAAGCAGGGCAAACGTGAAAAGCTGAATGCCATAAAGCAGTATGAAAATCTGAAGCTGGGTGAAGAGATATTCCATCGTCAGGCGAAAATGTCCGTAGAACTCGGCAAGCTCCTAACAAAAGCAAACAAGGAAGGCTGTGAGGTTTGCAAACAGATGGCGGGGCTGCTTACCGGGAGAATAATCCCAAGTGAAATTGATTGCAAAAAGGAGTAAAAACGAATGAATAAAATCAAATTAGTTGTATACAGACACAAGGAACGTAAAGATATATTTCTCGTAAGAAATTGGGGTCTTTGCGGTGGCAACGAAAATAGCAATTTCTATCAGGCAACAAAGATATACTGGAAGCTGTAAGAAGTGTAAAACTGCAGGAGCGAATGTCTAAAACGTTTGAATATTGGTTTAATCATTTTCTTGACGAGAACGGAAAGACAAAGCTGACCGTAAAAATAACAGACACCAAAAATTTCGAGTTTGATGGATATAAAGGCTCTGCAACAAAAGAAATCGCATTGCGTGTAGCAGATTTCGAAAAGGTCGAGTTAATTGAAAGCAAGGAGGAAAAGGAAAATGTCTGAATACATAGAGCGTGAAGCGTTGATAGCTCGATATGACGAAGAGCATATCGGAGAACCGGGAAGAGCAAGACAGCTTATGGTTGAAGCTCCTGCCTGCGATGTGGCTGAAGTAAAACACGGGAAGTGGGTAGCCGAAAGGGTTAGTGAACGAGATTATGACGGAAGTTATAGTAATTATACCCAATATGTTTGTTCCGAATGCAAAAAAGACAACGAAATGAAACAGTCCAATTTTTGCCCTAATTGTGGTGCAAAAATGACAGGAAGCGAAAGGTGGTAAAGGATAATGAGTAAATACTTTAAGGTTGTAGAAATTAAAGAAGATGAATTTATAAATAAAACAGGGTCAGAGTTAGATTGTCGTCAGTTGGTTGTCCCTGTTGGCAATGCAGTATTTGTTGCAGTAGACGAACACAGAGAAGACGAAATAGATATACCGCTAGATTGTTTTTAATGAGTAAGGTGGTGAAAACAAAGAATGACATATAAGGAATTTATAGCTTGGTGTCACGAAAGAGCCTGTGATGGTTTGTGGGGCATACAAACAGCTATGTTTTGTTTAAGTGTTATAACAACTATGAAATCTGTACCATTTTGGCAGAGAAAAAAGCTATGGCTGAAAATAAAGGACAATGTTGAAGTTGTTGTTTCTATCGCAAACGATAAAATTAAGGAGTTGAAAGAATGACAGATAACGATATTATTAAAAACTTGGAGCGTTTGAGCGAAGAAGATCCTGACGGTTTTTCAAGCGATGTTCTTAATTACATCAACGGACAGAAAACAGAGATTGATAATCTCAACAGCGAATTGACCTTGCTGAAGAACGATAATAAACACCTGAAAGGGTTGTACGAAGATGAAAAGCAAAGGTTGAAAAAGGCTAAAGGAAAAGTCATAGACATCTGCAAAAGACTTAAAACAACTAAATCCGAAACTATCAGCGAGTATGAGGAAAGATTGAAAGAAAAAGCCGTATGGGACGATAAAGGCGATACAAAGATTGTTTACGAGTACGATATTGGCAAGATTGCAAAAGAAATGGCAGGTGATACGGATGAGAGATAAGCTGATAGAATTACTTAAAAGGTCAGACGATTATGCAATGAGTTTGTGTACTGATTATAACGAAGCAATAGAGCATAATGCCGATTTTCTTCTTGATAACGGCGTAATCGTACCGTCTTGTAAAGTGGGGGATACGGTGTATTGGGAAACATCAGACAATAGGATAGTTGGGGGCAAAATTGTAAAGTCGTCCTATAAATTTAGAGTACAAGTAGACTCGGGTTTGGAGTTCTCTTTTGATGACTTCGAATTAGGAAACGTAATATTCCTCACCAGGGAGGAAGCGGAGAGAGCTTTAAAAGAAAGCGAGGTGAAGAAGGATGGCTGAAGTAACAAGAATTATCACAGCGGAAATTACAGTAATCGGAGACGTTGAAGAGCATCAGCTTCTGACAGATGAGCAGAAGCAGGAAATGGCAATAGAGCTGAAGGAAGCTCTTGACGTGGATGGTGTCGTAATAACAAAGGTTCAGGATTTTGTCAGAGAGTAAGGAGGTTATATGACTACCGAAGAAGTAAAGCAGTTTTTAAGCTCCTACCGTAATCATCTCGTATCGATAAGACGATTACAGGAGGAGCAGGAACAGATACGTGCTATAGCGACTTCCTGCGGCGGTGCTTCATCGGGAGGAACGCCGGGAAGTACCTCTGATAAGGTCGGTAAGCTCGCAGGAAGGCTTGCCGATCTTGACAGCATCATACTTGCCGAAATGGACGAAGCTATGGTGCAGCGGGATAAAGTCCGCAGGATTATCGGAATGGTCGAGGACTACAGGTTAAGGAATCTGCTCGGGCTTAAATATATCAGCGGATATAGTTTCGAACATATAGCGGTAGAGCTTAATTACTGCTATAAGCATACCTGCCGATTACATAACGAAGCACTGCAGGCTGTAAAAGATGTCCTTGAATGTCCCATTCAGAGTGTGGTATAGTTATAATCAAGAAAAGAGGATAACTCAGCAGAGGTATCATGGCGGGGGTGTTGCCGCTAAGAACGGCAAACCCGCACTTTTCTTGTGTTCCGTTTTATATCCTTTTATGCGGCCGCCGATGACAGACTTCCTGAACGGCGGCAAATGAATATTGGGGCCCCTTTTTATGAGGGGCTTTTGTTATGCCACAAAAAAGAAAGGGGCGGTATTATGACCGACAGACAGAGAAAATTTGCAGAGTGCTATGCTAAAAGCGGCAATACCGTCCGCAGTGCTTTAGAGGCGGGGTATTCGGAGAACTACGCCAACGCCAGAGCTCACGAATTGTTGGAGAATGTTGGAGTCAAGGCGCTTATAAAGGAAATATCCGATAAGATAAGCAGTGAGCGTATTCTGACCGCTACACAGCGACAGGAGATATTATCCGATATAGCTAAAAGCAAGGGCCAGCTTTCTGCTGATAGAATCAGAGCTATTGATACGCTGAACCGTATGACCGGCGAATACACCGTGAAAACCGAGCTGTCGGGCGGAGTCGGGGTGACTATCGTTGATGATATACCCGGAGAATAAAGTCCGTCTTACAGAGCTTATAGCTCCGTCCTTTTATTGCCTGCACAGAGCTGTAAAAAGCGGAAAATATACTCACTACTGGGAAAAGGGCGGACGAGGCAGTACAAAGTCCTCTTGTATCTCTTTGGAAATCGTAAAGGGAATAATGCAGAATCCCGGCACCCACGCCGTCTGCCTTCGTAAGGTCGGCTTATATCTCAAGGACAGCGTATATGAACAGCTATTGTGGGCTATATCTGCACTGAAGGTTGATAATCTGTGGAAGGAGAAGACCTCTCCTTTAGAGCTTGTCTATATTCCTACAGGACAGAGAATCATATTCCGAGGAGCAGACAAGCCGAAAAAGATAAAGTCAACCAAAGTCAGAAGCGGATATATCCGTTATATCTGGTATGAAGAGGTAGACGAGTTTACCGGTATTGAAGAGATCCGCACCATAAATCAGTCGTTGATGAGAGGCGGCGCAAAGTATGATGTCTTCTATAGCTTCAATCCACCTAAAGCGGTGAGAAACTGGGTAAATACCGAGGTTACAAAGACTTTCCCCGACCGCTTTATGCACCACAGTGATTACAGAGACGTTCCTGCCGAGTGGCTTGGGGAACAGTTCCTTATTGAGGCGGAACAACTGAAACAGTCTAACCCTTCCGCTTATGAGCATGAATATCTCGGTAAGGTAACGGGAACGGGAGCAGAGGTCTTTAACAACGTATCCGTAAGAGCTATATCGGATGAAGAAATAAGCACCTTTGATAGAATCTACAGAGGGCTTGACTGGGGTTTTGCGGCTGATCCCTTTGTTTATAATGCTATGCACTATGACAGTAAGCGGAAGATACTTTACGTCTTTTACGAATTTTACAAGCAGGGCGCAAAGTACGAGGCTATTGCAAAGGCAATCGGCAAAGAGAATAAAAATGGCGGTATGATAACTGCCGAAAGTGCCGAGCCACGTTCAAACAGCGAGCTTCGTGACAGAGGCTTTAACGTTATCGCGGCAAAGAAGGGACCAGGCTCTGTGGAGCATGGTATAACCTGGCTACAGAATTTATCGCAGATAGTAATAGATAATTCCCGATGTCCGAATACGGCACGGGAATTTTTAGAATATGAGCTTGAACCTGATAATAACGGTGGCTTTCGTGAGGGCTTTCCTGATAAGAACAACCACAGCATAGACGCCGTAAGATATGCTCTTGAAAGCGTTATCGGAAAGAAGACCGCAAAGGTCGGAACAACAAGGAGAGGAATTTATTAAATGCTTGATATTTTTACAACGGATAAAAAGGCTGACGAGATCACCTTACAGCTTGTCGCAGAATATATCGAAAGGCACAGGACCAACGAACTGCCGAGGCTTCAGCTTTTGCAGGATTACTATGAGGGAAATCATAGCATTTCAGGCCGTAGTAAGGACAGAGGACTCAGCAATAATAAGCTGATTATAAATCATGCAGCCTATATTGCAGACTTTGCGACGGGTTATCTTCTCGGTGAGCCTGTAATCTACAAAGCACCTGAAGGAGCGGATATATCGCCACTTGTTAAGATGCTGAAGAAGGCAGACAGCGCTACCCAGGACTCTGATCTTGCACTTGACCTTGCTGTATTCGGCAGAGCCTACGATATGGCGTATATGTCAAGTGATGAAAAGCCGTATCCTAAGCTTGCAAAGTTATCGCCTCTATGTAGCTTTGTGGTTTACGATGATACGGTAGAGCAGAATCCCGTCTTTGCGGTATATTATTATCCTGTTTATGATAACAGAGGCAGAATAAAGCAGTATAAATGCTCATATCAGACCGCCTTTGTCATTGTTGATTTTACACTTGACGAAAGGCTTAAAAATCCAATTCTGACAGATGAAAGAGAGCATTATTTCGGTGCGGTACCTATCAACGAAATCTACAACAACGGTCAGAGAAGAGGAGATTTTGAAAAGGTAATAAGTCTTATTGACGCCTACAATCTCCTGCAGTCGGACAGAGTAAACGACAAAGAGCAGTTTGTGAACGCTCTGCTTGTACTTAAAGGTGCGACGCTGGGCGATGACAACGAGGAAAAGACGGAAAGCTATAACGCTCTGAAGCTCTTTAACGTGCTGGAGCTTCCTGACGGAGCAGACGCAGGCTATCTTATAAGACAGTTTGATGAAAACAGCGTAGAGGTGCTTAAAAATTCTATCGTCAGCGATATACATAAAATTTCGGGCGTGCCTGATATGACGGATCAGAGCTTTGCAGGGAACACTTCGGGCGTAGCTATGAAGTATAAGCTCCTCGGCCTTGAACAGATTACAAGAGTAAAACAGAGATTTTTCACAGAAGGACTTAAATACCGTCTTATGCTTTTTTCAAATGTAGCAAGGGTGCAGGGTGCAGATATAAGCATAGCGGATATTGAAATTGATTTCCGCCGCAGTCTGCCCTCAAACGTTCTTGAAATAGCGCAGACCATATCACAGCTTTCGGGACTTGTGCCTACAAAGGACCTTCTTGCACAGCTTCCCTTTATAGCAGACGCTGACAAGGCTCTTTCAGAGCTTGAAAAGGAAAAGGCAAAGAGTATAAAGGAGCAGCAGAAGATGTTCGGCAATACTCCGATAGTTGCAGGTGACGAGGATGAAGAAGCGCAGTAAAGCCTACTGGGAGAAGAGAGCCGCCGACAGAATGGTTGACTATATGGCGGATGCCGAGAGAACGTCAAATACTCTCGGCAAAGCCTATTATTCTGTGGGGCGGTATCTGTCCGATGAAGCGGCAAAAATACTTAAAAGCTTTACCGATACCTTCGGGCTTTCGGAATCGGAAGCAAGACAGCTTATAGGCACTACTCCCGAAAAATCCATTACAGAAAAGCTGAAAAAGGCTTTACCGAAAATTGCAGATAAGGACAAAAGAAGGCAGGCTGAAGCTATGATAAGCTCACCTGCCTATAGTTATCGCATAAAGAGGCTTGAAAACCTCGGTAACAACGTCAGAAAGCAGTGTAGTCAGCTTTATAACACGGAGGTCCTTGCGGATGACAGCTTCTTCAGAGGGCTGTGTGACGATGCTTATAAGCATTGTATTTTTGATATGCAAAAGGGTATGGGTGTGTCCTCCGCCTTTGATATAATGCCGACA
>JAGAVH010000019.1 GCA_017942025.1 Ruminiclostridium sp.
CTTTCATTGAAGAGCTGAACGAATATATTTATTATTACAACAACGAAAGGATTTCTTCCAAACTAAAAATGAGCCCGGTGCAGTACCGAACTCATTTTCATGTTATTTAATTATTTTGTCTAAACTTTGGGGTTCACTTCAATCTTCCACGGGGTATTTTTTATCCATCGATATATCAAGTATAAGATTTTATTGTAACGAGTATAACTCAGTATTCTTTAATGCAAGCATAGAAACTGAAGGCATTTCACCGCTCTTTGATAAAAGGATTGTACTATAGCTTTCGTAAACGTAATCTTCTATCAAGGTTGACGATATAAGATCGTACACCATTGCTCTTGATGTGTGTGTATAAAGTTTTTTTGCTCCATCTGCATCGCTCTTTGAAGATGATGAGTGAGAACTTCCCACGGTAGCATCTGAGCAAATAAGGTATCTTATATCTGATATTTCAAAACCTACTGATAAAAGTTCGTCTCTCAAAGTTACTCCCTCGGGGAGCATATTTACAAGCTGTGATATCTGAGCCGAGGTTATACCCTCCAGATTGCTGTGATGATTATGCATATCAAGACTGAAACTTCTGCCAAGTGTGTTACAGAATATTTTATCGCCACCCATTGGTTTGATTATATTCTTAACAAAATAATCGGCTATATTGTGAGCGCTGTTGCTTATAGCGATGTATGATTCGTTATCGGAAGCGATTTCTGAATCCATAGCAAGCGAGAATGCAGATATCAGATACGCCTTTGAAAGAATACCATTTACATAATATCTGAACTCACTTTTGGGTGTTATAGTCTGCGGCTGCCAGTTATGAGAACAATCTGTAAGGTAATCAAAACTGTACAATGCCCCATTTTCAGCCATATAAGTATCAGCTATTCCGAGAATAAGCTCTGCATAGGATTTTCCCTTTATTTTACTGTTGAAAAGCGTTCTGATATAATTTACAGACCTTCTGTATTCATCCGTCAGCTTATCAATCTCTTCTTGTACCATATTATCAATATCTGACGTTTCATACTTCATAATGGTTTTGATGTGAATATCTGCCATCATAACAACAGCCCTGAGCATTTCGGTATCACTAAGAAATGTCTCCAGTTTATTAACCGCATCGGATATACAATGCTTTTTTCCTGACATTTTATTAAAATGTACTGAATTATTTATCTTGTTATATAAATTATCAAAATAAACTGTATTTTCATCCAGCAAGTCAATATAAGCAGAAAGTTTTTTTGCATCCTGATAGCTTATATCCATTATATTGCTGAGTTTCGACATATCGTCAGTGAACAAACCTTCAAAGCTTTTCGAAACAAGGGTTATCAGATGTTCCATATCATTCTGTGACAGTTCTGCATTTTCAAGTTCAGCAGCTCTTTCCACCGCACTATAGCGTAACGGAAACGCCGGGATAGAGTCATTTTCGCCCCATCTGTTGAATAAGCTGCTTGATTTTAAGGCAACAGTTCCATAAAGTTCAGCAGATTTAATATCAGATGTTTTAGGTATCGTGAACTCGACAACGGCATTGTCATCCTGGAGCTGAATAGAATCTACTACTGCTCTCGAATAATCACCGCCAAAAACAAAACTGGTTTTGCTCATAACGTTAAAGCTACCGTTAATTACCGAAAAGCTCGCTGTAACCCTGAAGTCCGAGCCTTCTTCTGTGACCGAAAGTATCTGTGCAGATATATCGGGCTTACTTGGTTTTATGTAAAAGTCAAGCTTATCATTTATGTTCAGAGCCGCTTCGCTTATTTCAAAGCTACTTTTGGATATTTCGTATATTGCTTCTTCTACAGTTTTAAAATCAAAGCTAAAATATATCATAGCTTCGTCTGAAGAAAGCCTGCTGACTCTACTTATTTTTATCTGTGGGTTATCACTGATTATCATATCCGCAGATACCGAATCATTGAAGGTAGCGTCTTTAAGACTTATCGGAATACAGGAAAAATTAAACGTTGCTTCAAAGCCGCTCATATCAGTTATTACTTTAGGAGAAGCGATTTTTATTTCTGCTGTTGCATTCTCTGAACTGTCTGCTATTACACTTTTATCGACTGTTATATACCCGTACTGTGAATTATCATTGTACTTGCAAAGTAATTCCAGAGTCAGGGTATTTTCACCTGTTCTCTCAACCTTCTCAATGCTACAGGAAGAAAAGCCACCCGACAAAGTAATATCGTTTTCGGTTATTTTATCAGAGAAGCTGGTTTTGTCAAGTGTTAGTTTAAGTGTTACTCTTTCATGTTCCTTTATGATATGTGCCGTATCCGAAACCAGCGAATAGGATGAATATCTGACAGGTGCATAACAATAAAGCAATTTATTCTCTCTGCTGCTGTCCTTATCCAGAATAAAAATATAACCGCATGGTCTGTTCTCTATAAAGTACATATCTCTGAAAGAAATGGTTAACGAGCTCGCAGAGTTTACCGTTACCTCCAAAGGAGTAATCTCAGACAGTTCGTATTCATCCTCGTGAAGAAGTATCCCCTCTTTACTGTCAATCTGAGAAAGCTTGTCCTCATCTGCCGTAACATAGCATATTTTCACATCTTCTTCACTGATGTCGTCTGAGAAATCTGATATACCGCTGATATTGACGCTGAAATTTCCCTGCTCATTATAGTTTATTTCATTATCACATTTCAGTTCTGTGTAAACTTCATTTATTTCTGCAGGCTTCTCCTGTGTACCGCTACAACCGGATATAACCGACAACAAAGCAGAAAAAGCGAAAATTACAGCCATTTTCTTATATTTATTAAGTTTTTTCATAACCTCACCTTTTCTGAAAAACTATCAATAATAAAAGTCCTGAGAATAATAAATTTCAAACACATAATTACTATGACTTGCTTTTGGTATCGGATAATAATTGAATTCGGTATAAAGAGTTCGTGACGTATCCTTATCATCTATCATAGGATATACAGAGCGATTGTTTTCTTTCTTCATCATTTCATCGTTGAAGTTGAAATAATCATAATATATTTCATTTTTACCAACGCCGTCATCCCACGTAAGGTCACAATGATACCACTCATTGTCAATACTTATCATATTCCACATATGACCTATATTTTCAGATTCGCCGACAATAATAAGGTTTTCGACGCCTATTCTCTGACAGATATACTGAAAAGCTCTCGAATAAGATTCACATACGCCTACCTTATCAACAAGTACACCAAATGCCTCATAATCGCCTGTCTTATCCATCGTATCAGAATACTTGCAATTATAAAGTATTTCGTTATGTACTGTCAGAAGATAATCCATAAGAGTATAACTACCATCTGCTTTCTGCAATATTTCATCTACTCTTTCCTTTGTCTTTTTTTCGTAATAGCTGACATCATTTTCTTTGAAGTCAAAGCCAAGAGAGAGAGAAGTAATATTGTTGTTTGGTCCTTCGCAGTTAAGACTTACGAGTGGAAGCTGGAACATAAGCGGATTATCATAATTTACGCAGAATAATATTTTCTGTATCTTTGAATTTGTAAGATTCTGAGAACCGAAATTTATTTTTGACTGATAATTCTTTGCAGCCTCATATATTTTGGTATAGATGTATTTTTCATCATTATCAAGAGAATTGTATCCGTAGGCATAATGATAATCCGTAGCATCTTTAAGAATAACATAAGAATAAAAAAGGATATCACTGAGCTTGTCACCGTCGACAGCACAAACGCATAAAAATGTTGTTTCGTTTATGTCAATCCCCTTTGACGAATCATAAAGCAGCGAATTTTTATCAGGTATTGACCCGTCAAGTGTGTAACGTATCTCAGAATATTCGCTGTCAAAGAAGAGCCTCTGAGCTCTGCTGTAAAATCCCGGTGCAACAGATGCTATTATCTCTGTAAAAAAATCCCTTACATCATGTTCTTCCCCGAACGTAGCAAGAAAAGGAAGATGCCCGGGCGCGTCAACAGACCTTCTGAGCTCTTCGTAGTCCTGCGTAAGGTCCTGTGACAGCACCTTGCTGGTTATAGCGGTAAACCGGTTACCAAAGGTTTCTCCTGGTATAAATAAACTGACTATAATACCAAGTATAAGTATCATGCTGAACGCCGCAGTACTTTTGTTCATAATAATCTGCCCTTCTTATTTAATCTGTTTGATTGCCATTCTTATATCATCGCCGCTGAATACCATACATTTCATAGAAAGCAATCTGGATGCTATTCTGTCACTATAGCGTTCTCTGATTTCAGCAACGGAAAAATTGGTGCTTACTATAATCGGTTTCCGGTTATTTATTCTTGAATTTATTATCTCATACAAATTAGATATATTGTATTTTGATTCATGCTCTGCGCCAAGATCGTCAAGCACGAGCAGATCGCATTCCTTCAGAGTCTGAAGGACCTCTCCGTCATCGTCACCCTGTCCAAAGCTTTCTTCCTTTATTTTTCGTAAAAGATCAGGCACAGAGCCATATACAACAGAGAATCCTTTTTCGATAACTACTTTTGCTATAGATAAGGAAAGATGCGTCTTGCCGAGTCCTGTTCCTCCAATCATAAATATACCGTCACAAGGAAGGTGAAAATCGTCAGCATAGTTTTTGCAATAATCAAAATTCTGCTGCATTATAAATTTTGCAGATTTACCTTTCAGCTCTGTCCTTGGTGTGTCGCTGTAGTATTTCATATCAAAGGTATCAAAAGAAATAAGACCGATAGGCATCTGTTCACTGAGTTTTCTTCCTGCTATCTGTTTTATAACACTATTAAAGCACTCGCATCTTGTGCTTTCTACTCTGCCGGTATCTTCACATTTTTTGCAGGTATAGATAGTATCAAGATAATCTTCGGGATAGCCGTTTTTCACCAGTTCTTCTGAAAGTGCTTTCTGTGTGGCAAGATTTTCTTGTTCAAGTAGCTTTATTTTCTCTTTGATGTCACCGTCTTGAGATATTATAAGCTGTGCTAATCTGCCGATAGTTTCCGCTAAAGCTTCGATATACTTTTTTGCAAGAGGAAGCTTTGATTTGATTTCTTCATAGCGACGGTCAAGTATTGCGCTGTTTTTGTTCTTTCTTTCGTCGATTATCTGCTGAGCTTCTGATATGTAAGACTTGGGATAATTCATCTGATTTCTCCTTTACATATAATCATCAAGAATGATATTGTCAATTTCCTTTGTATCGAAGGATGGCACAACACTGCCGGACTGTCTGTTTTCCTGTTCTGCCATAATGCTTTCCTTGGTATGAAGCCCCTTCTGATGCCAGGTTTCAAGAATTTTGCTTATATAAGGGAAGGTAAACTTTCCTTTTGCGTTTACATTTATATCGTAGGCAAGACGTATAATTTCGGCATTGAAACCCCAGTCATTCACCCACTGTACAGCAAAATCCTTTTCCTTTTGAGATAATGCTCTGTTGCCTATTCCAAATACTGATTTCACTATATTTTCTGCGCCGAATTTTGCTTGCAATCCTGATATATATTCCTCTGCGGCATGTAGTGTTGTAACACCGTTTTCCATCCACTCAACCGCCATATTCTTCATAAATGCGGGCGTCGGTTTATCGATAGAAAAACAATAATCGACCAGCATCAATGTCACTTCAGAAGGTAAGCCGATTTCATCAACAATAGTAACAAGTGCGTTCTGTTCTGTATGCTTTAATGGTCTGCCGTACAAAGCCTCACAGGTTTTGAACAGATAACTTACTTCGTCATTTCCCTTTACCGTGTCAGCTATTTGTATAGGTGAGAAATGAGGTGATCTCAAAGCGGCAGTCTTTACAGCTGTAAAACGAGCCTTCTCCTCAGTAATTTCATTGGCGTATGCTTTTTCGGACACAAGCGCAATCTGTTCAGCTACGGGCGTATATGTATCGTTATTTTTCTTAATAAGGCCAAACTGCTCCCAGAACATAAGCGAATCCTTTACATCCTCTTCACTTATCGAAAGAGCCTGTGACACCTGTGCAGTTTCAATACTATGACCACTGTATCTGAGGAAGTACAAAAGCACTTTTATGGATATACCGCTTGCTATTCTCATATATTTGTCTACTACATCTGTAGGGACAGCAAAAATACCGTTCCATCCGCCGAGGTCTATTTTATAATTCAATATTATCACCACTTATATATAAAATTCAAATTTACAGATATATATTATAGTATATCATAATTTGCAACAATTTGCACTACTTTTTTACGATTTTTTATAAAACAAAAAAACCTTACGGCAAAACATACCGTAAGGTTTATATTATTAAGTTATTACATCAGCTAAGCTGAACTCTTAGTATCAATCAGTACATTGGTATATACCCCGCTAAATAATATTTTATTCTGCAGTTTATTGATAATTTATCACCTTAAACACATCCTTAATCTTTTACAACTGCCTATTCAAAACTACCTCTGACTGAAAGAAAACTAATCATATCAATCACCTTGCCTTTATAGGTCTATGTAAACGCTTTAAGCGGTAGGTCTGCATTGTTACAATGCAATTAAGGTTCTTATGTCCTTTTAACCCATGGCGTCTAAGTAAATCTTAAGATTTCGGGTTTTCGCTTGATACCGTTTGAGTATCCGGATAAATACCCCTCTTTATCGTATGCCACGAGTCCTTACGGACTGTGCTTCAATAACTGGCTCCTTACCCATCGGACTCGCCTCCTTCTCGACTATTATTTGTACACCTCGCCATCTTGTGTACACCGTGAATAAACCTACTTTATTATATTGAAACGTTAGCAGCAAGTTGTTTATTCTGTCTGGGGTTTGTTTTCCTTGATTAAATAATACCACATATATGCACAAATGTCAACAATAGAGTTGAAAAATAATATACAAATTGCATAAATATTATTTGTGTATTTTGCATATCGTTACATTTCATTTTCACAAAGCAACAAAAAATCGTCATAATTTGTACCAGAATTCAGTTAATATAACATTTTCCACTTGACATCAGGAATATTTTCGTGTAAAATTATAATCATAAAAGAGAGATATTTCTCTGTGACGGAAAGGAAAACATTATGTCAGAGCTTGAAAAAAACATAAACGAAGAAGAAGAATTCGCTCCCGAGCTTATCGATCTCGAAGATGAAGAAGGAAACACAGTTACCTTTGAAATAATCGATGGTCTTGAGTTTGAAGGTTGCGGATACTATGCACTTATCCCCTACAATGATAACGATGACGAAGAAGTGGACGAAGACGAATTCGTAATCTTAAAAGAAACAGAAAAGGACGGCGAAACATATCTTGCTACCATCGACAATGATGAAGAATATGATCGTGTCGGTGCCGCTTTCCTTGAAAGATTCTCCGAGTTACTCGGCGAAGACGCTCAGTAAAAGTTTAATCACTGCCTTGTGCGTTTAAGTATGATTGTTATGATCCAACACTTAAATAATAGGGATTTCTACTCCGGGTGCGGATTGCAGACCTCCCGCTTTCAGCGGACGAAGGGAGCGTGAACCATTCGGGTGATCTTACCCACCGTGCTTATGTACGGGTTTTATCGTCATACCACGGCAAGGTGGTACATAAAAATTATAGCCTTACTGTCAAAAGCAGTAAGGCTTTTTGTATTTTCATAGCTTTCCTTCGCATAATAAAACGGGTGATATTATGAAAAATAAAATGTCTTTTATATTCGGACTTTTATGTGGTTTTTTGAACGGACTTTTCGGGTCGGGAGGCGGAACAGTAGCTGTCCCGTGCCTTGAAAAAAGCGGACTTGAAGTAAAAAAGGCTCATGCTTCTTCCGTACTGCTGATTTTCGTTTTGAGCATTTTTACCGCAATTATCTATTTCCTGAACGGAAATCTGGATTTAGGCTTGGCTATGGATTATATTCCGTATGGAATCGTCGGAGCAGTTATAGGTTCGCTTACTCTAAAAAAAATATCGTCCGATATACTGAAGAAAATATTTGCCATTATAATCATTATCAGCGGAGTAAGAATACTTTTATGAATATCATAATCGGAATTTTATCAGGTATAGCCGCATCAATGGGACTTGGCGGTGGATTTATACTGCTTATATATCTTTCTGTTTTCACGGAAATCACTCAGAATGTAGCGCAAGGAATAAATATATTGTTCTTTCTGCCTATTGCATTCATTTCTGTTATCATACATCTGAAAAACAAGCTTATCGATATCAGAACTGTTATCCGATACAGTCTTGCAGGACTGATAGGAGCTGTTGCAGGCAGTTTTCTATCAGCTTATCTTGATACCGGGATTTTAAGAAAGCTGTTCGGAGCTTTTCTGATAATCATAGGATTAAAGGAGTTTTTTGGCAGCAAAATAAAAAAGAAGCCACAGGAAAATTAAAACTCCTGTGGCATAAATTCTATTTCTTACCTTTTATCATTTCTCGATAAGCTTTCGCCTGCTGTTCCATTTTGTTATCACCAAACTGATAATATACTCTGTCCTTTAAGATATCGGGCAGATACTGCTGTTCAACATAGTGATTGGGAAAATCATGAGGATAAAGGTAATGCTGGCCCTTGACTGCGGCACCTTCTCCATCACAATGCTTATTCTGAAGATGTCTTGGAATATCACCTACCCTGCCGGCTTCTATATCCTCCATTGCCGCCGCAAGCGCCATATAAGCGCTATTGGATTTCGGAGATGTTGCAAGAAGAACAGTAGCTTCGGCAAGAGGTATTCTGGCTTCGGGAAGTCCAAGCTGTAAAGCGCTGTCTACGCAAGCCTTCACTATCGGTACTGCCATAGGGTAAGCAAGTCCGATATCCTCACTCGCAATCACAAGAAGTCGTCTGCACAAACTGGTTATATCCCCCGCTTCGATAAGTCTTGCCATATAGTGCAGAGCGGCATTTTCATCAGAACCACGGATGGATTTCTGCAGACCTGACAGAATATCATAGTGCTTATCTCCGTCACGGTCATAATTCATATTGCTTTTCTGTGTCAGAACCTCAGCAATATCCATTGTGATTTTGTTGTCATCGGAAGATAAGGCGCAGAGCTCAACTGTATTTACAGCCTTTCTGACATCTCCTCCGCAACCATAAGCAATATGCTCCACTACGCCATTCTCTATTTCAAAGCTACAGTCAAGCTCCTCTTCCATAAGACGAAAAGCTCTTTCCACAGCAGGAACTACATCCTCTGCGGTTATCGGTTTGAATTCGAAAACCGTAGAACGGGATAGTATAGCATTATACACATAGAAATACGGGTTTTCTGTTGTGGATGCTATAAGAGTTATCTCTCCTGTTTCGAGATATTCCAGTAGGGTTTGCTGTTGCTTTTTATTTAGATACTGAATCTCATCGAGAAAAAGAAGTATTCCGTTAGCCGCCGCAAAGGTACCGAGACTTGATACTATATCCTTTATATCCGCAGTTGAAGCCTGTGTTCCATTCAGCTTATACAGCGTCATACTTGTCTGCTTTGCTATTATATTCGCAACTGTAGTCTTGCCTACACCTGAGCTGCCATAAAATATCATATTCGGAATTTTTCCTTTGTTTATGATATTGTAAAGCGGTCTGCCCTTTGCAAGTATGTGTCGTTGTCCGACTACCTCGTCAAGCGTGGTAGGTCTTATTCTGTCTGCGAGTGGCATATTGTTACTCCTTCATTCAAAATTACCTCTGAAGCTATACTTCAGAGGTAAGATTTATTTATCAGCCGTTGTTGTGCTTTTCTAAAAGCTGGCTTATCTTCAGATGGGGATCGATAACCTTGCTTGTTGACATATCGTGGTTAAGTGCCGCAATAAGATATGCGATGTACTTAGAAACGTCAACTTCACAGAACCAATCTCTTGCAAGAAGCTCAGGTGTTCTGTATGTAAGGTTTGTACCAAATACATAGTCGATTATACCCTGCTCATAAGCCATATCAAACTTTTCAAGACCATTTGTGAAAATGGGATATGTAGCATAAGCGAATATTCTCTTTGCCTTACGCTTTTTAAGTTCGTAAGCAATATCAAGCATAGATTCGCCTGAAGAAATGATATCGTCAGCAATAAACACATCCTTGCCTTCCACGGAATTGCCTAAGTATTCATGTGCTACGATGGGGTTACGTCCGTTTACAACCTGAGAATAATCTCTTCTCTTGTAGAACATACCAAGGTCAACACCAAGAACAGAAGTGTAGTACATATTTCTGTTCATAGCACCTTCGTCAGGGCTTACTGCCATAAAGTGTTCCTTATCAAGCTTTAAATCCTTTACATTGTTGAGCATAGCCTTGAGAACCTGATATGTAGGAATTACATTATCAAAGCCCATTAAAGGAATTGCATTGCAAACTCTTGGATCGTGTGCATCGAAAGTAATAACATTTGATACGCCTAAGTTTTCGAGCTCCTGAAGCGCTACTGCACAGTCGAGGGATTCTCTGTAGTTTCTTCTGTGCTGTCTGCCGCCATAAAGGATAGGCATAATAACATTTATTCTGTGAGCCTTACCGCCGATAGCCTGGATGATACGCTTTAAGTTCTGGAAGTGATCATCGGGTGACATTGCATTTTCTCTGCCGAATAACTCATAAGTACAGCTGTAGTTACCTACGTCTACGATGATGAATATGTCATCACCTCTTACTGAACTCTTGATAAGGCCCTTACCATCACCGGATGAAAATCTGGGGCATTCATTTTCAATTAAGAATGTGTCAAAATTAAATCCTGCGGCAGATGACCATTTTACTAAATACTGGTCAATCTTTGCTCCTAATTCTTCTGCACCGGGAAGAGCGATAATGCTCATAGGTGCTACTCTTTCAGAAGTAGAAAACAGGATTTCACTTGCTTTTGCTGTCATATTTATATTTCCTTTCACTTTGGCTCATGCCATTATATCTTTTCTTGATAAACATCATAAACGAGGGATAAAATCTCTCGTTTATGACTGGTTAAATGATATTATTCGTAAAGAGGGTACTTGTTGCAGATGTCTGTAACCATACCTCTTACCTTTTCTGCACTTGCGTCAAAGTCAGTTGCTGTAAGATAGATGCACTCTGCAATAGTCTTCATATCTTCCTCTACAAGACCTCTTGTTGTAACAGCAGGTGTACCGATACGAACACCGCTTGTTACGAAGGGACTCTGGGGATCGTTGGGGATAGCATTCTTGTTAACTGTGATGTAAACCTCATCAAGCTTCTTTTCAAGCTCCTTACCTGTAATATTGAAGGGCTGGAGGTCAACTAACATAAGGTGGTTATCTGTACCGCCGGATACAAGGTTGAAGCCCTTTTCTAAAAGTGAAGAAGCAAGAACGGATGCATTGCTTACGATCTGCTTTGCGTAAGCCTTGAATTCAGGCTTTAATGCTTCGCCGAAGCATACTGCCTTTGCAGCGATAACGTGCATTAAAGGACCGCCCTGTGTACCAGGGAAAATAGCCTTGTTTATCTTGAGAGCAAGCTCTTCGTTGTTTGTAAGGATAAGACCGCCTCTGGGTCCTCTTAAAGTCTTGTGAGTTGTTGTTGTAACGATATCAGCATAAGGAACGGGAGACATATGCATTCCGCCTGCTACAAGACCCGCAATGTGTGCCATATCTACCATGAGATATGCGCCTACTTCCTTTGCGATAGCGGAGAGCTTTTCAAAGTCGATAGCTCTGGGATATGCGCTGGCACCTGCTACGATGAGCTTGGGCTGGTGTTCCTTTGCTAAAGCTAAAACTGTATCGTAGTTTATCATACCTGTTTCGTCATCAAGACCATAGGGTACGAAGTTAAAATACTTACCTGAAATATTTACAGGTGAACCATGTGTGAGGTGACCACCGTGCGCAAGGCTCATACCAAGAACTGTATCGCCGGGATTTAAAAGTGCAAAATAAACAGCTGTGTTAGCCTGTGCACCTGAGTGAGCCTGAACGTTTGCAAACTTTGCACCGAAAAGCTCACAAGCACGGTTGATTGCGATATTTTCAACAATATCAACGTCTTCGCATCCGCCGTAGTAACGCTTACCGGGATAACCTTCAGCATACTTGTTTGTGAGTACGCTACCCATTGCAGCCATAACTGCAGGAGATACGATATTCTCACTTGCGATAAGCTCGATATTTCTTCTCTGACGTCCGAGCTCAAGGTTCATAGCGTCTGCTACATCGGGATCAAAGCCCTTGAGGTAGCCGATTGTGTCAACTAAATCTTTGTACATGTTATAAATTTCCTTTCCGGTATATTTGAAGTCCGACTGCATTACAGCCGTCTAAAAGATACTTTGGTTATTATACATCAAGGTTTGCAAGAAGGTCAAAGTTCTCCTTCATTGCGGGGTAAAGCTTCTTATAAAGCTCGTAAACCTTTTCGTACTTTGCAGAGTTTTCTGCAACAGGTTCCTGAATTCTTTCAGGCTTGATTACAGCCTTGCACGCCTCGGGAACTGAGCTGTAAATACCTGTACCAACTGCGGCAAGAAGTGCAACGCCGAGTGCGGGACCTTCCTTGTTAGCAGTCGTCTTTACCTGGCAGCCATATAAATCAGCGAGCATCTGACGCCATAAGGGTGATGTACCGCCACCACCGCAAGCCATCATATCGTCAATGCTGATATTCATTTCACGCATTACCTCTACACAGTCACGGAGCGAATAGGAAACGCCCTCCATAACTGCACGGAGCATATCCTTTTTCTTGTGCATTGAGGAAAGACCTACAAAGGCACCTCTTACGTTAGGATCAAGGTGAGGAGTTCTTTCGCCGTTGAGATAGGGCATATAAAGGAGTCTGTTAGCACCGATAGGCACGCTGTCAGCCTCTTTATCCATAAGGTAATAGGGATCAACTCCCATAGAGATTGCAGTTTCCATCTCCGCCCAGGCGAAATTATCTCTGAACCACTTGAGGGAAAGACCTGCTGACTGGGTAACGCCCATAACGTGCCAGCAACCCGGAACTGCACAGCAGAAGGTGTGTACTCTTCCCTTGCTGTCAATGGAAATATCAGATGTGTGAGCAAATACAACACCGCTTGTACCGATTGTAGTGAATGCCTTACCATCTTCTACAACACCTGTACCTACAGCAGCTGCCGCATTATCACCTGCACCGCCCACAACGGGAGTACCTTCTTTAAGACCTGTAGCTTTTGCTACTTCCTTTGTGATAGTACCTGTGATATCAGGGCTTTCATAAACCTTTGCAAGAAGGCTCTTGTCAATACCAAGCTTCGTAAGTACCTCATCAGACCAGCAACGGTTAGGGATGTCAAGTAACTGCATACCCGATGCGTCTGACACCTCAGTTGCATATTCGCCTGTGAGCATAAATCTTATGTAATCCTTAGGGAGAAGGATATGACGGCATTTTTCATAGATATCAGGCTCGTTGTTCTTTACCCACATTATCTTTGCGGCTGTAAAGCCTGTAATTGCAGGATTTGCTGTGATTTCGATAAGTCTGTCATGACCTACCTTTTCTGTAATCTCAACAACTTCCTTACCTGTTCTCTGGTCACACCAGATAATGCTGTTTCTGAGCACCTTATTATCACCGTCAAGCATTACAAGTCCGTGCATCTGACCTGAAAGACCAACGCCCTTGATATCATCAGCAGGAACGCCGCTCTTGGCTATAACATCACGGATGCTGTTTACTGAAGCGTTCCACCAATCGAGGGGGTCCTGCTCAGCGTAGCCGTTACGGGGAGTGTAAAGGGGGTACTCATAAAGTGCAGAGGCAACGGGTGTGCCATCTTCGCTGAAAAGGACGGTTTTGGTACCGGATGTGCCTATATCAACGCCTATAATGTACGCCATAATAATTCTCCTTACAGTTTTTTTCGTTTTATTTGTTCCTGTGTCGGAACATTTACAAATACAAACTTATTATAATATATATTGCGCTCCTTTGTCAATAGATAAAGACACTTTATAAATAAAGAAAATCTATCAATTATTTCAGAAATTTTGGTCATTTTGACCATCGTAAACAAAAATAGGCACAATTTACAATTTGTTTGTTATTTCACTTGACTTTTTGGTGATTTTTGCATATAATAATAAATGATACAAGTCACAATGACGTGTTTTGTGATTGTAATACCGACAAGAAATACCATTCACATTTCAAAAAAGAAAGGTCTGATAAAAATGGCAAAACGCAGAATAGGAATTTTAACAAGCGGCGGCGACTGCCCCGGACTCAACGCAACAATAAGAGGTGCCGCAAAAGCGTGCTATACCTTATTCGGAGAGGATGATGTGGAGATAATCGGTATTTCCAATGGCTTTGACGGTCTTATCAGAAACAACTGCCGCATTATGAAGCCCGAAGAATTCTCAGGAATACTTACCCAGGGCGGTACTATTTTAGGCACAAAGCGTACTCCTTACAAGATGATGCAGGTAATTGAGGACGATAATATAGATAAAGTTGCAGAAATGAAAGCAACCTATAAAAAGCAGAAGCTGGATTGCATTCTGACTCTTGGCGGAAATGGCACTCACAAGACTGCAAATCTGCTTTCCGAAGAAGGACTCAACATAATCGGTCTGCCCAAGACAATCGATAACGACATCTGGGGTACAGACGTGACCTTCGGCTTCCATACTGCAGTTGACATTGGTACAGAGGTTATTGACAGAATCCATACCACAGCGACTTCTCATCGTAGAATAATGGTTATCGAAATCATGGGTAACAAGGCAGGCTGGCTTACACTTTATTCAGGTGTAGCGGGCGGTGCTGATATCGTGCTCATTCCTGAAATTCCCTACAATATTGATAAAGTCATAGACGCCTGCGAAAGAAGAATGGAAGCAGGAAAAATGTTCTCTATCATTGCTGTAGCCGAAGGTGCTATGGATAAGGATGAGGCAAAGATGAAGAAGAAGGAACGTGCTAAAAAGCGTGCAGAGGCGGGAGAAACTACCGTTACAAGCCGTATCGCAAAGCAGATAGAGGCGGCTACAGGCGTAGAGTCAAGAACTGTAGTTCCCGGTCATATTCTCCGTGGCGGCAGTCCTTCAGCCTATGACAGAGTGCTTGCGACCAAGTTCGGTGCAAGAGCGGCTATGCTCATAAAGGATGGCAAGTACGGCTACACAGTGGCAAAAATCGGTAGCGAAATCTGTGAGAATAAGCTCTCAGACGTTACAATGAAAACCAAATTTGTGCCTCAGGATGACAAGCTGGTTATAACAGGTAAGAATATCGGTATCTCCTTTGGCGATTGATAGATAAGTGAATATAAAAAGTCCCATCAGGAAGTATTCCTGATGGGATTTTTCAGTATATAAAGGGGGTTATTTCCTCTATCCATTTCTGTGGCTTAAAGGATATGTAATAGCAATGGGTGCACTTCTGAAAGCATTTTAAGGTAAGACGCGAATAAAGTCCTTTCAGAGTAAAGGCGGAGGTTTCGGATATCCCCTCATTCCCTTTTGTACCAAAGCAGAAAAGTATCTTTGTTTTAGACGCCGAAGAAAAGCCTTCAAGACGATTTTTTGACAGACTGCCTATAATATTTTCTATTGATGTATCAGACATTCTGTCTGCAATAGCAAGATAGCTATCGAGGTACTTTTCGGGTAAAAAATTCTTTTTAAAGCTTCGCATTACACCCTTTACCCTGAGCTGTGATTTGTGTATCAGACTTTTATATTGATTTTTCATCATTACACCCATCAGCTTATTGAAGCCTACAAGAGGCGCACCATCAAGAACCAGCTTATCTATAGTGAGCTTGCCTGATTTAAAAATCTCAAAAGCAACAACCCCACCCATTGAAATACCGCACAGCACAGCTATATCACCCGATACATTTGCAAGGCAATAAGAGATTATTTTCTCTGACTCCTGCTCTACCGAAATGTATTCGCTTCGTGTATCTTCTTCGTGGGCGTCAAGGGCAGGTACAATAACAAAATAATCCTCTGAAAAATGTTCTGCTACCTCCTGCCATATCCGCCACGGGGTGAGCATTCCGTGAATAAGGAGCATTGCAGGTCTTGATTTGTTACCGAAGGTATGGAAATTCATTACTTGCTCCCCTTTCCGCAGGTGTAGACATAAATTCTGTACATTTTACTGCCGAATTTCTTCATAAACTTGAAACGGGTTTTATAAATCCCTTTCAGCTTGTTTATATATTCTTTCAGTATAATTTCTCTGGTTTCACGGTGGATAATAAGCTTTTCATCGTTCTGGAAAAGCTTTTCGTCATCCATATAAAAAGATATCTTGGCATTGACAGCATTTATGGGATTCTTCACCTTTGAAGCCTTTGCCGCAAAGGATGAATAGGCATCAAATATAAAGGTAACATTACCGAATTTTTCTGCAAAAAGCTCTGTAAGAGTACGGATATCTTCTTCTGTAAGGTACATTGTAAGACCTTCGGCTATAACAAGTATCGGCTCGCCGTTATATTCAATCTGTTCGAGCCAGGAAAAATCCGTAGCGGAAGAGCGGAGCATAGTGTAATTATCCGTTTCTCTGTAATAGATTTCTCTGAAGGAAATAACCTCGGGGAAATCAAGATCGTACCAATGCTTTGCTTTTCGGTTAACCCTGACTATTCTGCTGTCCAGTCCACATCCCAGATGTATAACTATAGCATCAGAATTTCTATCGATAAAATCAGCCGCATAATCATCATACTGCATTGCTCTCATCGTCATATAAATTGCAAGCCTTTTTGATTTATCCACACTTTTAAGATAATCATAATTTTTCGCAATAATTTCTTCTGCCATTTTGTCTCGCCAGAAGCCTTCAAGACTCATCATCGCCTTGCCCATAAGCGGGATGAACAGAGTTCTGCTTTCGTTTTTCATAGATATGCCCTCTTACCTGCGATTTATTTTATACGCCTTCCATCTGCCTACCGTAGTCCAGAGTCTGAATGCTGCTTCTCCGTTTTCTTCATAAAGAGGCAGTATTTCCTTGTCTGTACCGATTTCCGTAATGCTTTTTGCATCCTTTATATAAATTGTTACATCACTATCATAGGTATTGTTATCCACATAAGGATAGATTATAAAGGAGTCATTATCATAAAGGAACATACTTATAGTAGATTTGCCGCTGTAACGGATTCCATTTACTACGAATTCACGTCTCATGCGGTTAAGCACTGCTTCGGGATAGTATTTGATATCTGAAAAAGCTTCGGGTACAACAAGAGTGTACATCTTGCCTTTTCCGTAGGTATCCAAAGCTAAAAGTGTGCAGGCTTCTTCTTCATTTATCGCCTTGCATGCCGCACCCCAGGTAGCGTTATTGCGAAGCTCCATAACGGAAACGGTTATATACTTGTCGGCTGTCTGTCTTGTCCATTTGCTTGCCGCTACTGCAATCTCACCCTCTGCCGCAAAATCTCTTGCGGTCATTTTTCTGTCTCTGTAGCGAAGTGACGTTATGCGTTCAATACCCTTTCCGAGTGTTGCTTTTACAAATCCGCTGGTAACTATCGCCTTGTTGCCGCTTGCGATGTAATTTTCAAGCTTTTCGATTATATCATTATCAAAAGCTGAAGAAGCGGTAAGGAGCATTACAGGTGCATCTGATTTGAAATCAGGTGTAGGAAGCACGGGGAAACCGTTCATACCGAGGTAGTCCTGAACGTTATCATCACCCTGGGAGGCATTGGGAATATAGCAAGGTACACCTATAGGCGTGCCTAAGTTATCAAGAAGGTCATCAAGTTTATCGAGCATAAAGCCAAGAGGAGGAACAAATATGCTGTCATTGAGTGCCTGGAAGCAGAACAGCATTATTTCTCTTGGCTTTGCAAAGGCTGTAAGATAGCCCTGTTCAAGATAATAATCAAGAATACGACAATCGAAGCAATCAAACCAGCCGCCACCGTTACGACCGGGTGCCATCTCCTCCATATAATTCATAAGAGAATATGAAAGATATCTTGGTAAATGCTGATCTGTATTGACGGGATCTCTTGTTTCGGTACCAGTATAGATAAGGTCGAAAATATCTCTCTGGGATGCGGGATCGTAGCCCGTTTCCTGATAGGATTCCATCCAGTTTGGGTATTTTATTGTTATTTTACAATCAGGATTTACCGCCTTTGCAGGATCGATTACGTATTTCTTTGACGCCTCGTAAAGAAGGTGTGTGCGGTAAGCCTGCCAGCTACCATCGGTAATACCGTGTTCCTTGTTGTACTTATCCCTTTCGCTTCTGCACTTTTCACAGGTGCAATTAGAGAAATAGAAGTCATCTAAGATAAAACCATCAAAAACTCTTGCGTTCATTTCGCAGGCTTTTTGCAAAGTAGCCATCATCTTTTCATCGTTATAGCAAAGGACGTTGAAAAGTCTATGTTTTTTGTCTTGTCCTTCGGGATCGGGAAGACAGGTAGTTATACCACCCTGAGCTTCTATACCGTTTTCTTCAAAAATCTGTTTACAAAGACGGAGCTCATCTTCTGATACGAGGATATCTCGCATAGGCTCGATATAGACCTTATCGAGTCTTAAATAGCGCTTGAAAAAGTCGATTTGCTGCTGAAGCTTTTCTTTGTTCAGGTTTTTTACGCCATGTGCAACGTAATACACAACAAGCTTGAAATTTCTGTAGTTTGACATAGAAAAAGTCCTTTCTGTAATGATATTATATTTTTTTCGCTCCAAGCTCTACCCACATCGGTTTAAAGCCGCAGTTTAAAGCTATATTTCTTGAATGATAATTTGATACGCTTGTGCCGTAGAAGGGTATATCCCTTCTTTTTATTATCTCGTTTTTTAAAAGGGTTACAAGGTACGTACCCACTCCCATAGAGCGGTACTTCGGCATTACGTCTATTCCTATCTGTTGCCAGCCCTTTGCATCCTCAGAGCAGCCTGCCATACCCATAATTTCATTGTTATCGTCATAAGCGCAGACTACGATTCTGTCAGGGCGTTGAGGAAGATATTCTTCGCAGATGGCATTCGGGAAGCGATCATCTCCGTAAAACGTATCTATTTCCCTGTCATAAAACCATTTTACCTTGTAATCCTTTTTCGGCGTTACGTCAGAGTAAGGCAAAAACATATGGTGACTGCGGTCAAAGGTGTAGCCGTATTTATTAAGCTCCTTTTCTATCGGCAGGAGATTGCACAGTTCAAAAAGCAGATGCCCCTGCTTGTCCTTTATATATTCCTCTAAAAAAGGGTGTAGCTGCTTATCCGCTGTGATAACCGTATTATTACCAAAGGTCACCATAGAAAAGAAATACTTTTCCTTTGTATACATTCTTCTGCCCTCGTTAAGGGCAGAAACAGTGACTATATTTTCGTTTTTCTCGAAATCATCAGGATTACAGTTATATTCTATTGCCAATAAGTCTTTCAGCTTATGATAACAGGTTTTGAAATAAGAATTCATTTTTTGTCCTTCTTTTTAAGTCTTACAAAATAATCTACAAGGAGAAATACTCCGATTATAGCCGCCAGAATAAATCCGCCGATCATTATCGCTATTTCTATAGGCATATCCACGTGTTCGGGTAAAATCCAGATAACCAGCAAGCCTATAGCAACGGCACCAAGAATGAGTAAAAGCTCTATACCAGCCTCAGCAAGAGCATTCAGTACCGGATGGGGATTCTCCTTTTTCTGTTCCTTAACGATTTGCTTATATATAAATTTCAGCTTTTCCTTATCCTTTTTATTTCTGACCTTTACTCTGTAGCCATCCTTTGAAGAGGCTCTGTAGACAGTCTGATACTGTTCTAAGGTAAGCAATCTGAATTTTACATCCTCCTCGGTTTTAACCCCGATTTTAGTCAAAGGTATACCTGCAAAGCTATAAAGCTCCTCGATAGATGCGTAAGAGTAGCATATGCCGTCCTTGCAGAAGGTATGCTCATGCTCGTCGACAAGTACGTAGCCTTCTTTTTCTAAAGTAGCTCTGAATTCATCCCACCTATCTGTGAGGTATTTTTCATATATCAGAATATCTATATCATCTGAGTTCAGGTCTTCACCGGTAAGATATTCAAGTCCCAGCGAGCCATAGAGAAGTGGAGTGATATCGAAGGACTTCTGTAAAAGGCGGGCGTTTTGGAGGAAGAGGAGGAATTTTGAAGGGGTGAACATTTTTTATTCCTTTGACATTTGACATTAATTATTGTTACTGATTGATATTTCTGGTATATTTACAACGCGGATAGTTACTACACCCATAAAAGTTACCACGACTTCCGTGTCTTAAGACAAGTTCCGCACCGCAATAATTGCATCTTAATGTTTGTTGAGTCTCACTTGGTTGTGTGGTTGTATAAGTCTCTATCTTATCGGATTTACCGATGTTGCATCTTTCACAAAGTGTACGAAGATTACTTGGTATACTCTTGCCTCCTTTTGAAACAGGTACAATATGATCTATATGAAGGCGTGCGCCTTGCTTTGATGAAGCTCCGCAAATGACACATGTAAAATTATCTCTTTTAAGTATGTCATACCTTAACGAGTCACTTACTTCTCCTCGCTCGACCATCGCTAAATTAGAATAGGTTTTTCTATCAAGAAAAGAGCGAGATACACTTTCAAAGCATGAAAAAAGGTCATCAAAATTAAAAACATTATTTTTGGATAAATTTACTTTTCCTTTGGGCGAAGAATATGTCATATTTACCCTAAATGTACAGTCAACTATTGGAGATATTATATTTTTTTGAAATAATTTATTTTCATATTTTTTGTACATTCCCTGTAGAATCTTCAATCCTGAATAGTCAACAATGCATTCTCTTAGCCATATTTCTTCAACCTCATTGCGATACTCAATTAATTTTGTTCTATTTTCGTTTATTTGTTTAATATATGTAGCAAAAAAATCCAGTTTTTCTCTTATTTCAGCCGCCATTATATACGCAGGTTCTATTTTATTAAAACTACCTTTATTATCATAATGTTTATGTGTTTCAAACGCAGGATTTAATTGGTGAAAATAAACAAGTTGATTCAATTTTATCAATTCACTAATTTTCTTGCTACTTGATAATATCTTTTTTTCTATTATTTTTTCATATATAACAAATGATACGGCAACGACAATTAATACAATAAATAATATCACTAATATTTCCATATTATATACTCTCCTATTAATTATTTAATATCTTTCTTCCTATGTATCTGAAAACCTTATTTCTATAAGCGTTATTCATCTCTATATAATTTTATGAACAGAGCATTCCTTTTTTCAAAGAAAACTTTCCTGACATAAATCCTTCAACATCCTTGACTGCTTCTTCTATCGTCTGCGGATGCCAATGAGTGTAACGTTTAACTGTTCTTCTGAACAACGTTCTCTTTTCATACTCCACAGAAAAGACAAATGCATAGCCGTGAGGATCAGGATCCAGATCATCTGCGTAGAGATAGAATTTCCCTTGCTCTGTTTCTCCGCAGATAACGGGAAAATCACTTGTAAAGCGTTCATTCAACGAAAAAGTATTAGTAAGAAGCAAATCGTACTTGTCCTTTACTTTTTCGTAAATAAGTTCGATGTCATTCATAGATGCGGCTCCTTTTATCTTTTTGTGAGGCACACGACGCATTCAACGTGTGCTGTTCTTGAAAACATATCAACAGGAACAACCTTTGTTGCCTTATAGCCAAGACTATCAAAATATCCGCAATCTCTGGCGGCGGTGGCGGCGTTGCAGGAGGCGGGCGTTATCGAGAAAAAGAGGGAGTTTTGTGGGTGTTAGCATAACGTACTCCTTTATATCTTAATACTCACTTCATCATCTTTCTCAAAATCTTCAGAGCCTTTATGAAATGTCGTGGCTTTTCGAAATGAATATCATGACCGCTTCTGACAATCTTTCTCTTACCGATTTTTAAAATGCTCATAATTCTGTCGGCAGACTCATCGGTATTTGCCGCCCACAAAACTTTGTCCTTACCGTATTTTGTCTTAGCTTTTAAATATACTGTAGGGCATTCAACATTTTTCAGAATTTCTTCCTGATCTACGCCATTGAACCACTCACCTGTATAAAAGCTTTCAGAAAAAAGTAAATCGAATTTATTCCAGTAGGTAAAACCCTGAAAGGATTTTGCTGAAACCTTGTTCAAATCCGGTAGCTTGCCGGGATTAATTTTCAGCTTTTCCCTCGCTTCTTGCGCTAATTTATTTACCCATTCCTTACCGAAAAATCTTTCCCCAAGATAATTATAAATATAGCCGTGTTCGATATAATAAGGAATATATTCGGTTTCTTCCGTCTGACTCAGAAATCCGTGTGTAACCTGAAAGCTGTCCTTATATACAAAAGTGTTTTCAAATTCACCAGGTTGAACGTTGAAGAAAGGCGGATCTTCAAGCATAAGTCCTTTTACACACTCAGGTATTTTTCCTGCAACGTAAGCTGCAAGTATTCCACCGGAAGAATGACCGCTTACTACACAGGGTTCTTTAATCTCACTCTCTATAAATTCTGCGATAGCGTCACCAATTACGTTACAACGATACAAAGCAGATTCCTTTTCGCTTTCTCCATGACCGAAACAATCCACAAGATAAAGTGTATAATCGTCAGTCAGTTTTTCGAAAACAGTCTCATAATCAAGTCCGCACATACCTTGACCGTGTATAAGGACAAGGGGCGTTTTGCCTGCACCTTTTACTGTAATATAGTGAAGAGATGCAGATAAGCTTGTTTTAAAGACGTTATTTGTTTTAGTGAACATATGTACCCTCCCGATATATAATTACCCCTTGATAAGGAGAACAACCGTTTCAACGTGCGCTGTTCTTGAAAACATATCAACAGGAACAACCTTTGTTGCCTTATAACCGAGCTTATCGAAATATCCGCAATCTCTGGCGGCGGTGGCGGCGTTGCAGGAAACCATAACTATTCTTTCTGCACCGAACTGTGCGATGTAGTTTACCGCCTCTTCTCCGCATCCCTTTCTTGGTGGATCGACTATTACAACGTCAGGCTTTAAGCCTTTTTCAAGTAATATCTTTGCCGCCTTGCCTGCATCGGCGCAGATGAATTCTGCATTTTCTATGCCGTTTGCTTCTGCATTCTTTTTTGCATTTTCTATTGCTTCGGGGATTATTTCAACACCGATTATCCTTTTTGCCTGCTTTGCCATTGATAATCCTATTGTACCAGCTCCACAATATAAGTCAAGTACAATTTTGCCATCTGGCTCGGCAAATTCCTTTGCCTTGGCGTATAGCTTTTCTGCGGCGGGGGTATTCACCTGATAGAATGCCTTCGGGGCAATGGAAATCTTATTGCCGCACATTGTATCGGTGATTTCAGGTTTTCCGTACATCAGGATTTCTTCTTCTCCCAGAATAACGTTGGTATCCTTGGGATTTATATTTATTACCGCTGATACTATTTCTTTATATTCTGAGGTTATTTTATCAATAAGTGTCTTCAGCTTCTTTTCGTTATTCTTTACTACAAGGCAAAGGCATATTTCTCCGCTGTAGTGACCTTTTCGGAGATAGATATGGCGGAGATTACCTTTTCTTGTTTCTTCATTATATAAGGATATACGAAGCTCCTTTGCAAGCGCCTTTATTCTGTCGGTGATGCTTTTAAAGATTTCCGGCTGTAAAAGACAGTTATCGCATGGTACTATTCTATGGGAATGGGTGGCGTAAAAGCCGCTTATGATATTCCCTTCCTTATCCACTCCAACAGGCATCTGCAGTTTGTTGCGGTAGCCGTAAAGTCTGTCGTTTGCTACTATGGGGAGAAATTCGGGGGTAAGTCCGCCTATTCTTGTAAAGGCGTCAATTACAAACTGCGCCTTTGCTTTAAGCTCTGCCTCATAGCTGATATGACGAAGGGAGCAACCGCCACACTTGCCGTAAATACTGCAATCGGGGGTTACTCTGTCGGGAGAGGGAGTTATTATTCTTTCGATTTTTCCATAGCAGTAGGTTTTATTGACCTTGAGGATTCTTACCTCTAATTTGTCGCCTATAGCAGAAAACGGCACGAATACCACCATGCCGTCTGCCTTACCTACCCCGGAGCACTCGTTTGTAAGCGAGGTTATCTCCAGCTCGATAATATCATTTTTCTTCATTTTTAATCCTTATATCTGACCTAAGCTCTTTGCCTTTAAATATGCATTGATAAAGCCGTCAATGTCGCCGTCCATAACCGCTGTAATGTTACCCATTTCGAAGCTTGTGCGGTGATCCTTTACCATAGTGTAAGGCATAAATACGTAGGAACGTATCTGTGCGCCCCAGGCAATCTGAAGCTGTTCGCCCTTGATGTCGGAAATCTTGTCGAGATGTTCTCTTTCCTTGATTTCGATAAGCTTTGATTTAAGCATACGGAGAGCATATTCCTTGTTCTGATGCTGTGAACGTTCTGTCTGACAAGCACATACGATACCTGTAGGGATATGAGTGATACGTACTGCAGAGGAGGTTTTGTTTACCTTCTGACCACCTGCACCGCTGGCACGGTATACCTGCATTTCGATTTCGTCTTCGCTGATTTCTACATCTATGTTTTCATCGATTTCGGGCATAACTTCAAGAGAAGCGAAGCTTGTGTGTCTTCTTCCTGAGCTGTCGAAGGGTGATACTCTGACAAGTCTGTGTACGCCGTGTTCACTCTTTAAGTAGCCGTAGGCATTTCTGCCTTCGATAAGGATTGACGCACTCTTGATACCTGCTTCTTCACCGTCGAGGTAATCAAGTACGGTAACCTTCATGCCATGTCTTTCTGCCCAGCGGTTATACATACGATAAAGCATTTCAACCCAGTCCTGAGCCTCTGTACCGCCTGCGCCTGCATGGAAGGTAAGAATTGCGTTATTATTATCAAATTCACCTGATAAAAGGGTTGCAAGCTTCTGTGCATCAAGCTCATTTCTGAACTGCTGTGCCAGCTCCTCGATTTCAGGGAGCATTGACTCGTCATCCTCTTCCTGGGCAAGCTCAACCATCGTAAGAACGTCGTCGTAATTTTCCTTTAACTTCTCGTAAGAAGCTACGATGTTCTTGAGCTCACCTATCTTCTGGGAAACCTTCTGGGAATTTTCTACGTCGTTCCAGAAATCAGGCTGCGCGCTCTGTTCTTCTAATTTTGCAACCTCATCTCTTACGCTCTGAAGATCGAGAGCGGATTCAAGCTCTTTAAGCTGTGGAGCGAGATTCTCAAATTCTATTCTTATTTCATCGTACTGAAGCATAAATATATATCCTTTCTTTTCTTCCGTTGTTAAATTAAATATACTGTAATATTATAACTCAAAAAAAAGTTTTTGTAAAGGCTTGAAATCGTTTTCATTTTATGATATACTAAATTTATTGAAAATTTTTGCATAAATATAAAAAAGAAAACGAAAGGAAAATAATATGAAGGAAATACGCAAAATTCATTTAGGCGAAGCAAAATGCGCTGTTGACCTTGGTGACGGCAGTGAAAGAGGAGAATACGTAAATCAGGATTATATTCTGAACAAGCTGGGCAGACCTCACAGAGGTATCAGCCTTATGTACTGCTACTACCCTCTTGATGAAACCTGGCCTGTAAGAGCAAGACACGCATTTCCCGACAAGGAAATTACCTTCCAGTGGGATTATCCCTACGATGACTATTTCACCTACAAGGGTGGCATCGGCGGCACCACAGATGACGAACCCTTCACCTGCATGAGAGATGTGCGTCGTCACGGTCAGGATGTTATACTTACCCTTACTATCGATCCTAATGTATCTGATGAACATCTTATAAAGATTGCGCAGGAAATGAGAACCTTCGGACGTATGCAGATGAGAATCAACCACGAAGCTACAGGTAGCTGGTTCTCCTTCAATAAGCGTGCTACATATCAGGAGGTAGCTGATTTCTTTGAGCATTGCTGTGAAATCTTCCACAGAGAAGCTCCCAACGTAAAGCTCGTTCTTTGTATCGGCGGCGTTGAACATCCCGAAAAGGGCGGAGAAATCGAAATGGAAAAGGAATTTGCAAACGCAGTAAGAGCAACGGATATCTGGTCTGTTGACAAGTATATGGCTCTTCACTGGGGTTGGCCCTTTGATGTTGCTGAAGAAGGCGGAAACTCCTTCGGCAGAAGCAAGGTAGCTGACACCTATAATCTTACAAAGCTCTCCGAAAAGCGCTATAAAGAACTTTGCGGCGGCGTAAAGAAGCCTATGGTAATGAGCGAATTCAATGCTGATGGTGACGTTACAGGTCCCTACGAGCAGGCTGAAATGGTAAAGGAATTCTGTGATATGCTGAAAAACGACGAGGAGCAGGGCTGGTTCAACGGCTTTACCTTCTATCAGTTCAGAGACAGAGGCCGACTCGGTCTTGAAATCGAAGACCCGAACAATCCCGACTGTGGTTTTGAACAGCCTGTTATGAAGACATATAAAGAAATCATCCACGATGAATACTTCTACCCTGAAATCAAGTCAGGCGAAGAAGCAGCCTTCCCCGTTCAGCTTCGTTGGGGCGGCTCTGAGGATTCCGACGGTATTGAAATTCCTTTAAGCTTTGAAAAGAACCCCACCTTCTGCGAGGTTTATTTTGAAGGCGAAGACGAAAACCTCAACCTTATGATGGAGCTTAACGGCAAGTGGTTCTACAAGGCGCCCGGTGCAAAGGTAATTGACTTTATGCCTGCCTTCTACGAAAAGCCCTTAGATAGCGCAAAGGAAATGACTCTCAAGATATTTGCGCCTCCCGCAAGCGGCGAAAATACCGAAGGTGCTACAGAGGACTGGATGCTCAACACCTATACTACTATGAAGAATATGCCTAACATCCGCATCCGTTTTGCGCCTGTATTAAAATAATATATGTTATGGGAACTTGTTCCCATAAAGCAACCGATAGGTTGCAAGTGCGAAGCACAAACATATATAACAAGGTTCTCTCAGCCGTCGAAATCTATGATTTCGGTAACGGCGTGAGGTTCTTATAACATATATTATATCTTCGGGACAACCCTTTTATTATACGGGTTGTCCTGTTTAATTTCTTTATTCTGCATATAATACCTTATAAACTTTATTTACAACACACAATAAGTTAAAAATAATCAATTAACTTTATAAACTTTCTCTTGACACAGAAAAAAATTAGGTATATAATTATTTATATGGATTTTGCGGAAAGGAAAGCAATTCAATGAGTAACGAATATGTAATCGCAACTGATTCTACCACAGATATGGGCAAGGAATATTATGAAAAAAACAATATATCATATATAGGTATGCACTATACTATAAATGATACAGAACATGTCCAATACAGCGAAAACGATCTTGAAATAAAAGAATTCTATGACAAGGTCAGATCAGGCAGTATGCCAAAGACCTCACAGGTAGCATACGACGATCTTATAAGTCTTTTCAGATCTATCACAAACGAAGGAAAGGATATCTTCTATCTTTGCTTCTCTTCAGCATTAAGCGGCTCTTATCAGACAGCGCTACTTGCCGCAAAGGATCTTATGGAAGAAAACCCCGACAGAAAGATCTCCGTTGTAGACTCTGTTTCTGCCAGCGGCGGTGAGGGACTTCTCCTTAATTTATGTGTTACAAAGCGCAATCAGGGTGCAACACTTGATGAGCTTACAGAATATGCAGAAAGAATAAAACACAACACCTGCCACCTTTTCACAGTTGATGATCTCAATCACCTGCACAGGGGCGGAAGAGTTTCAAAGCTCTCTGCGGTTGTAGGTGGTATGCTCGGAATAAAGCCGATACTTTACGTAAGCGACACAGGTCATCTTATTCCCTACGCAAAGATAAGAGGCAGAAAGCAGTCTCTTGACTCTATGGCAAAGCAGATGAAGGAAAAATATTTACCCGGACAGAACGAGGAAATATACATCTGCGACGGTGACGCCCGCAAGGATTCCGAATATCTTGGCGAGCAGATAAAGAAAATGATGCCCGACGTCAAGAGAGTACGCTACGGAAACGTAGGTGCGGTTATCGGAACACATTCAGGTCCCGGTACAGTAGCATTATTCTTTGTCGGTAAGGACAGAATCCCTACAGACGTCAAGTAATATAACGATTGAGGAAGACGGAAAACGCCTTCCTCATTTTAATAGTTGGCATAAATCTGTAAATGGAAATTCAGTCAATATAGCAGATACTGAAACGATTTTCATACTTTTATAAATTCTTTACAAATACAAAGGAAATGTTTTTGTTATTTTGTCTAAATTATTGCAACTTTATTTGTTTGTTTTGTGGAAAAAGGTAAATAAAATGTAATAATGTTTGACTTTTTTTTCAAAATGTGATATTATTATTTTATGAAATTTATTTAAAATTCCTAAATTTACGGGGTACTTTTTATGGCAAAAAATAAAAATTCAAACCAGAAAAGAACGACACTTACCGGACGAATATTCAAATGGATGTGTGCCACGGTAGGCGCTTCGCTGTTTATCGTCAGCGCGCTGAATATCGGAATGAGCTACAGCTTCCTGAATGATGCACTGGTAAGCGAACTGTCAGAGGTGTCAAACCTTTCGTCAAACATTGTATCAAACCAGATAACCACGCTTAAGAATGCGGTTACACAGTTTACACTTGACGCAAGCTTCGTTGACATATGGGATACTGAAGCGGCTACTGCAAAGTGCGGTGCTATCAAGCAGGAATATCCTATGTACATAAATGTTGACGTTATTACAAAGCTCAAGGAAAGCGTAAACTCCGACTCGAGAGTGGATTACACAACAAATCAGAATTTCCTTAACGCTCTTGAAAACGATATGATGGTAATCACCGATCCTTATTACGTAGAGCATAAGGAAACAATGGCAATAGATATCTACGCACCAATTCACACAATGGATATCACAAAGTCTGTTCTTGGTGTTCTTTACCTTCAGGTCGACGTAAACTATTTCTCTGACGTAGTTTCGAAGATTCATATTGGTCAGACAGGTTACGCATTCGTAGTTGATAAGAATGGTTTTGTTATCGGTTCAAACAACCCCGAAAACGTAAAGAATCAGTTAAATTACGTTACAAGCCAGCCTGACACTCCTTTAGCAAACGCTATAACAGCTGCAACAAGAGGCGGCGAAGGTTTTGCTAATGTTACCATCGAGGGTGCAGGAAAATATATCTACTACTCATCTGTTCCTGATTCTAACGGTTGGGCATGCATCATGGTTGCTAACCCCGCAGAACATACAAGCGCAATTTACACATCGGTTCTTGTCGGTGCTATTGCGGCGATTGTATGCTTTGCAATTACAGTTATCATCATCCTCAAGGTTGTTAAGACTATTATCAAGCCTGTTGAGCTTTGCTCCAAGCAGATTGTCAACCTCTCAGAAGGTAACCTTCACCAGAGACCTCTTGATTTTGGCAAGGGTGTCAGCAAGGAAATTGCAGAACTCAGCGAAAGTACAAACCAGATTGCTACAAATATGAACGCGGTTATAGGCGACCTTATCAATATGCTCGGTGCATTTGGCAACGGCGACCTTACATATAAACCCGCTGACGTGTATATAGGCGACTTCTCTCCCCTCTACGATGCTTATGAAAGAATCCATCTGTCACTCAACAACACAATGGATAACATCAATAAAGCTGGTAAGCAGGTTTCGGACGGTGCTTCTCAGGTTGCGTCCGCCGCTAATAACCTTTCAGAAGGCGCTACAAAGCAGGCGGCTTCCATCGAAGAGCTTTCAGCCTCCATTACGGAAATTACCGATAAGGTAAACAGAAACGCTGCAAGAGCGAACAACGCTGCTGAAAACTCCGAAACAGCTACAAGACTTGTAGAATCCGGTAACAAACAGATGAAGGTACTGCTTGAAGCAATGACCGAAATCAACGATACATCAACAGAAATTGCAAAGATTATCAGAACAATCGACGATATCTCCTTCCAGACAAACATTCTTGCTCTCAATGCTGCTGTAGAAGCCGCAAGAGCAGGTGAAGCAGGTAAGGGCTTCGCAGTAGTTGCAGACGAAGTAAGAAACCTTGCAGGTAAGGTAGCCCAGGCGGCAAGCGATACAACAGTACTTATCAACAACTCCATTGACGCTGTTGATAACGGTACAAAGATTGCAGACGAAACTGCCAAGACTCTTGATAAGATTGTCCAGACTACAACAGATACAACAGCACTCGTAAACGACATTTCTACCGCATCAATCGAGCAGGCTGAATCCCTTCAGCAGGTTACAGTCGGCGTAGATCAGATTTCTTCCGTAGTTCAGACAAACTCTGCTACAAGCGAAGAGTGTGCCGCATCCGCAGAAGAGCTTTCATCTCAGGCAAGCATCCTCGACAGCATGGTTGCAAAGTTCAAGCTGGATAAGGAGCTTCTGGATTCTCCCGACAGATTCACAGCTCTTGAGGCTCTTGAAAGGGGCGAAACAATTTATATTGTAAGAAACACTCCAGCAGAAGCTGATTCTGATACTGAAACAGATGTAGAAACAGATGTAGAAGCAGATGTAGAAGCAGTTGAAGAAGCTGTAACTGACGAACGAGTTTCCCCTGCAGACGCTAAGAAAGCAGCGAAGGAAAAGGCTAAAAAAGAAAAAGCGGAAAAGAAAGCCAAAGCTAAAGCCGAAAAGGAAAATGCCAAGGCTAAAGCCGCAGAAGAAAAAGCAAAGCAGAAGGCTGAAAAAGAAGTACAAGCAACAGTCGAAGCGGTAACTGAAACAGTAGAAGAGGTTGCTGAAGCAGTTACAGAGACTACAGAAGTTAAGGCTGAAGAAAAGCCTACAGAAGCTACAGAAAATACTGAAGTAAAGGAAGAAAAGGCTGAAGCTCCCGTAGAGAAAAAGCCCGTAAAGAAGTCAAGATTCAATAAATTCAATTCAGACTTCAACGAAGACCCTAACGACAAGTATTAATATCTGAATCAAACCCCTTCGTAAAGCAATTTATGAAGGGGTTTAAGTATAAAAATTCACAACAAAGCAAAACTAATATTACAGAAAAGAAAGAGGATAAACTATGGAAAAGATAAAAATTGCATTCTACGATACAAAGCCCTATGACAAGGCTTCCTTTGATGCGGTAAACGAGAATTATGAGATTGAATACATTGAATCAAAGCTGAACTCCAGAACTGCCGTACTTGCCGAAGGCTGTGAAGCGGTATGTGCCTTTGTTAATGACAACATTGACAAAAAGACTATAGACAGACTTTATGACAAGGGCGTAAAAATCATTGCGATGAGATGTGCCGGCTATAGTAACGTAGATTTCAAAGCGGCTTACGGAAAAATAAACATAGTAAGAGTACCTGCCTACTCACCTCACGCAGTTGCCGAGCACGCTATGGCTCTACTGCTGGCAATAAACAGAAAGGTGCATAAAGCGTTTATCAGGACAAAGGATTTCAATTTCAACATTGCAGGTCTTACAGGTATTGATTTATATGGCAAGACCGCAGGTGTAATCGGTACAGGTAAGATAGGCAGAGCCTTTATAAATATCTGCAAGGGACTTGGAATGAAGGTTATAGCCTATGACCCCTTCCCTGCCAAGGACGCTGATTTTGAATATGCAGACCTTGATACTATCTACAGGACTGCTGACGTTATATCCCTGCACTGCCCTCTCACCGATGATAATAACCGTATGATAAACGCAGACGCCTTTTCAAAGATGAAGAAGGGTGTATTCCTGGTAAACACCTCCCGTGGTGCATTGATAGATTCTCACGCTCTTCTTGACGCACTGAACAACGGAATCGTAAGAGGTGCGGGACTTGACGTATACGAGGAAGAGGGAGATTTCTTCTTTGAGGACTTCTCAAACACCATTATACACGATGATGTACTGGCGCTTCTTATTTCAAAGCCGAACGTTATTCTGACCTCACATCAGGCATTTTTAACCGAAGAGGCATTATCAGGCATCGCAACAACCACGCTGGATAATCTTGACAAATTCTTCAATAACGGTGAATTAGTAAACGAAATCTGCTATCAATGTGACGCCGGCAGAATTGCCGAATGCAGAAAAAGCCGCAAAGGTCGCTGCTTCTGAGGGGCGTGACGCCCCTTTCAACTCCGCCTTTGCGGCGTGTCGCCGCTGACCGTTCCCACCTTTTTATAGAAAGCGAATATACGCAGATAGCGGGACGGCGGGGGCAAACGTATCAGTTTGACTCACATTTTGTCTTAGGGCGTGACGTCGCTGACCGTTCCCGCCTTTTTATAGAAAGCGATATATAAAGATAGCGGGACGGCCGGGGGCAAACGCGTGGCGTTTGAGCCGAATTATGTCTTTGGGGCGTGTCGCTTCTGGCAGTTCCGCCTTTTTTCAGAAAGCGAATATACACAGATAGCGGGACGGCGGGGGCAAACGCGTGGCGTTTGAGCCAGATTTATAGTTAAGATAACAAAAATCCAGAGAAGAAATTAAATCTTCTCTGGATTTGCTTTTGTAAACTATTTTACGGATTATCTCTTACTTATTTGAAAACTTATAGATAGTTGTGAACTTGTACTGTTCGCCTGCCTTATATACGCAGGAAGGCTTAAACTGGGGCTTGTTGGGTGTATCGGGACAATACTGGCTTTCAAGACAGAAGCCCTGGTACTTACCTATTGTGCTACCGTTCTTACCCTTTTCACCGCTGAGTCCGATACCGATATAAAGCTGGATAGCAGGCTTATCTGTATAGGTTGTCATAACTCTGCCTGATGTAGGCTCGTAAGCTTCTGCAGCCTTTCTCATTTCGATAGTTTCGCCTAAAATAAAGTTATGGTCATAGCCGTCGGGGAGTCTGCCGTTATCCATATCCGTTCTTATCTTCTTGGCTACTGTAAAATCAAAGGGAGTGCCCTTTACATCTGCCTTTTCGCCTGTGGGAATAAGGAGAGCGTCAACGGGAGTGTACTTATCAGCGTAGAGTGTGATTTCGTGATCAAGAATCTTATCAGCGTCGTAGCCTGCAAGGTTGAAGTAAGCGTGGTTTGTGAAGTTCATTATAGTATCCTTATCACTTACCGCACTATATGCGATTTCGAGAGCGTCCTCTGTTAACGTATAAGTAACATCTACAACTGCTGTACCGGGATAGTTTTCTTCACCGTCAACACTTGTATAGGTGAAAGTTACGTAAGGATTTTCGTTTTCGCCTAAATCCTTTATATCCCATACCTTCTTGTTGAAGCCTACGTTACCGCCGTGAAGGTGGTTTACATCGTTATCATTGGGAGCGATGTTTATTACTTCGCCGTTTAAAGTAAACTTTGCGCCGCCGATACGGTTTGCATATCTGCCGACTAAAGCGCCCTGGCAGGAGCCGCCGTTTACGTAGCCGTCAAGATCGTCGTAGCCGAGTACCACGTCTGCCACGTTGCCATTCTTATCGGGAACAAGAAGATTTACTATTGCACCGCCGTAGCTTGTGAAAGAAGCGGTCATATTCTTATTTTTAAGTGTTACAAGGTAGCAATCCTTACCATCGTAGCTACCCCAGAGAATTTTTTCTGTGCTCATTTTTTACACCTTCCAAATTATGATTTTTCAGGTCACGCCTGTATATTTATTGTATCATAAACTAAGCTTAAAGTAAATAGTTTTAAAGAATAAAAGCCTATTTTTTATTGTATTTGTACTTGGCTACAAGCGTTTTTTCTACATCGTTGTCAGACATATCAGAAAAAAGCTCCCGAGTATAATCATAGCCTTCATAACCAAGGCAGGTTTCGAGCATAAAAAGATATATGCCAATGTCAATTCTGTTATAGTACATAACCTTATCAGTGGGCATAATACCCCTTTTACCAGGCTTTTTATATCTATAGACAGTAAGTACTTTCCCGTTATTTTCGGTTATCCAGGGCTGAGTATTGCAGGCACTGGGAGTAAATCTTACTATTTCAGCTATACCCATTGTATTTCCCTGCCATATCTCCTCTACAGACTTTCTTTTTGATTTAAACATATCCTTTCTGAATTTATTCGCAGGCATTTTCGCTATTGCAATCATAATAACAAAATCAAGTCCGTTTTTCTGCATAGCAGGAGCTTTGCCTATCCCAAACCATAAAGCTCCTATATTTACGCTTGAAAGATATAAATCTATCTGCTCGCCTATATAACCTATATTCTGTAAATAGCCATCCTTCTTCTCACTATAGAACATCACGCAGTATTCTGCACCTCTTTTGCAGGTGGTATCGGATTCCTTTACCACTTCTATTTCTGTTCTTATGCTGTCGTCAAGTGGTTTTACATCGGTTATGAATTCCTTTAGTGCAATAAGCTCCTGCTCAGACACAGTTTCAGTTCCTCTGAAAATGTGAAATGATTTACGCTTAAAAATCTGCTTGTAATAGTCCATATTTACCTCTTAATGTTTTTTCTGTAATTTTACCACAACAAATTTTTAATGTCAACAAAAATATCCGCTAAAAAGCGGATATCATATTATTTAATTTTATGTGCAGTTATTATTGTAAAGCTGTAGGAGTTTACAGTAATTATTTCTCCGTCAATTTCGCAATAGAAATTCTTACCCTGTTTATATACTACCGACTTTTCTTCCGTAATTTTAGCCTTGCAATATTTCACTACGTCCTCGGACGAAAGACAGAGATTTCTTTTTATTCTTGCTACACCAAGCTCGGTTGTATGAAGCTTATCTAAATCTGACAGCAGAATCTGTTTATCAGTCACTATGGCACTTCCCTTTTTTTAGTATAGTGCTATTATATCACGGATTCTCTTTGCTGTCAAACTGTGCTTTTCTTCTTGTAATGATACACACGGTGAAAAATCCGCTTATCAGTAAAGGGAGTGCTATAAGCAGGTCAGCGCCCTTTGGAAGTCCGGGGAAAACGTTCGGAATGCAGGAAATAACAAAGCCCCCGATTATCATATAAGTAGCTCTTTTGAATTTAGTCATCAGGTAATCCAGCATCCTTGTAAAAAGGAGTATTCCGGCTATAACGCCTGCACCTATTGGGAGCAGATAAAGAATATCCGCTGTTTTAATAGACTCCAGTACTCTTTCGTAGATGCCAAGAATAAGAAGGGTGTAGGATACGGATATTCCCGGTAGGATAAGAGCTATAGCTATAAAAAGACCTGCCATAAAGAGAAGCAGAAAATCGGGCAAAGATGATACCGACGATATATCAAGGAGATTTTTCGGAACAAGCTTTATCGACAAAGAAACAGTCACACCTATAGCAACAAAAAGTATATCGGTGACTTTTACCTCTTTTGCTTCAGATTCTCTGAAAATAAGCGGAATCGTACCTGCTATAAGACCTATGAAAAGAAAGCTCAGAAAGAAACCGAAGGCAGAAAGAATATAGGACAGAATATGAGAAAAGCAGAAGATACCCGCTATTCCGCCAAGTGAAAACACACACAGAAACAACAGGTTTTTCTTTATGTCAAGCCTTTTAGTGATATCGCTTACCGCCTTTAAAAGTCTTTCATAAACACCCAGCAGAATTGCCATAGTGCCACCGCTGAGTCCAGGAAGGAGCATAGAGCCACCGATAACTGCACCTTTAAAAAAATTCTTCAAAAAACACCATCCCTTTATATAACCTTTAGATTATATTATTCGGGATGGTGAAATTTATTACTTTATCTTAACGAACATTTTCTTTATAATTCTGCCAAGCTGAATCAGGGCGGTAGGAATAAATGCGAGTCCTGCGCAGATACCGAACTGTACGATATTCAGCACCTGAGTGCCGAAGAGAGTATTCAGTCCGGGGATGAATACAGCACAGACAAGAAGCGTAAGTCCTGCGAAGAAGGCTAGCAAGGACATCTTATTTGATAAAAGTCCAAGCTCTAATATAGATTTGTCACCTCTGCAGTTGAAGCCGTGGAACAGGCGGGCAAGGCAAAGTGTTACGAATGCCATAGCGCAGGCTGTTACACCGTCACCTGTGGGAAGTGTTGAAAGACCTAAGCAATATGCGATAATTGTGGATATTGCAATAAGCACACCGCCTATAAGGAGCCCCGTTGACATCTTCTTTGTCAGGAAGGATGCCTTGGAGTCACGGGGCTTTTCATTAAGAAGTGACTTATCCGATTCCTCCATACTGATTGCAATTGCAGGAAGCGAGTCGGTCAGCAGATTTATAAAGAGAAGCTGAACTGCAGTAAAGGGTGCGGGAAGTCCGGGGATCGCAGTATATAATACTGTAAAGATACCTGCTAAGTTACCTGAAAGCAGGAATTTGATTGCATTTTTGATATTTGCATAGATGGCTCTGCCGTTTGCAACGGATTTGATGATAGTAGCAAAGTTATCATCCATCAGAATCATAGAAGCGGCGTCCTTTGATACCTGAGTACCTGTTATACCCATAGCAACACCAATGTCAGCCTTTTTAAGAGCGGGAGCGTCATTAACACCGTCACCTGTCATGGCAACTATCTTGCCCTTGTTCTGCCAGCGGTCTACGATACGGATTTTGTGATTAGGTGATACACGGGCATATACCGATACATCCTCAAGTACTTTATCAAGCTCTTCGTCACTCATCTTTTCGAGTTCTGTGCCATCAAGACTTATATCACCCTCGTGCATAATACCGATTTCCTTTGCAATAGCGCAGGCTGTAACCTTGTGGTCACCTGTAATCATAACGGGCTTGATACCTGCTCTTATGCAGTCTGCAACTGCCGCCTTACTTTCAAGTCTTGGCGGATCGGTCATAGCCGCAAGACCTATAAATATGAAGTTTTCTTCTTCTGATATATCAAGGGGATCGTTATCGTCAAGCTCACGGTACGCAAAGCCTAAAACTCTCATACCCTTCTTTGAGAAGGTATCAGCAGCTTCGAGAATATTTTTTATATCCTCTTCCGTGATATCTCTCACCACGTCATTTTCGCAGATGCCTGTGAGCTTTCTGGCAATATTATCTGTAGCGCCCTTTGTGAACATTGTCTTTACGCCGTTCATCTCGTGGAAGGTACTCATAAGCTTTCTGTCGCTATCAAAGGGTACTTCCGCAATACGGGGATATTCTTTTCTTATCCACTCATAATCATTGCTACCCATATATTCAGAAAGAGCGGTTTCTGTAGGATCACCCATAACGTTGCCGTCTGTGTAGATAGCGTCGTTACATAATGCCATTGCATTTCTGAGTCTTGTGATATTGCCGCACAAGGCTGTGGGAGCGTCGGTTATTTCACCGTTCTGATATATGGCACGGACTGTCATCTTATTCTGTGTCAGGGTACCCGTCTTATCACTACATACGACCGATACACAGCCAAGTCCTTCTACCGCCTTCAAATCCTTGATGACTGCGTTTTCCTCTGCCATCTTTCTTGTACCGATAGCAAGAGCAATGGTAACTATCGAGCTTAACGCCTCAGGGATTGCCGCAACTGCAAGTGCTACAGCAAACATAAGAGAATCCATTATATCCACACCGCGGATAACATATAAAAGCATTACGATAAGACAAAGTGCAGGAATAATAATTGATAGCTGTTTTGAGAATTTGTCAAGGCTTACCTGAAGAGGTGTTTTCTTTCTCTGGGCAGTATTGATAAGACCGGCAATCTTACCAAGCTCTGTATCCATACCTACACCTGTTACAACGAACATACCTCTGCCGCCGGTAACAAGAGAGCCTGTATATACCATATTTATTCTGTCACCCAGTGCGACATCCTCGCCGTCAATCACCTGAGTAACCTTATCGATGCTGTTACTTTCACCAGTCAGAGAGCTTTCGTTCACCTGGAGAGAGGAAGAAGAAATAACTCTACCGTCAGCCGGGATGATATCACCCTGCTCTACCATTACCACATCGCCTATTGTTATGCTTGTGGCAGGAAGAGCATATACGTTACCGTCACGAAGTACCTTCGCTGTCGGTGAGGACATTGATTTTAAAGCTTCGAGGGATTTTTCAGCCTTGAAATGCTGAACTGTACCAAGTATTGCATTCATAATTATAACGCTTATGATAACAATAGTACTTGCAATCTCGCCTGTAAACACGGAGATAAGCGCAGATATAATCAGAATAATTACAAGCAGATCCATAAACTGCTCTAAGAATACCTGAAGTACACCTTTTCTTTTTCCTTCACTGATTTTGTTTTCGCCGTATTTAGCGATGTTTTCCTCTGCCTTTGCAGAGGAGAGTCCGTTTTCCGCAGTCTGTAGCTCAGACAGAACCTCGGAAACATTGTTACTGTAGTAGTTCATAAAAACGCCTCCAATAAAGAATATTTGCCTTTCGACTTATTTTATTCTCTTTTTGTGTGGGCATAAAAAAACAGACCTCTGCCGCACAACAAAAATGCGACAAAAGTCTTGCCATAAGCTATAAATCAAGCTCGGTGTGATACCGAGCCGTTAGGCTGTACTGACGATACCACACGGGAAATAATCCCCGGCTACTCCCCTTTATCTTAGAGAATATTCAATATGTGTTACATTTTACCACAACAAAATATAAAAGTCAATAGTATAACTTATCCTTTACCGTTTCTTAATTTTTACAGGATGTTGACTTTTTTATATTATAGGTGTATTATATAAATAGTTTATTAAGAAAGGAACATTATATGAAAATAAATAAATCAATAACAGAGATTATCGGCTCTACTCCCCTTTTAGAGCTATGTAATATAAAGGAAAAGCTCGGACTTAAATCGAATATCATAGCAAAGCTTGAATTTATGAATCCTGCAGGAAGTGTAAAGGACAGAGTTGGAAAGGCTATGATTGAGGATGCAGAAAATAAAGGCTTATTAAAGAAGGGTGCAACCATCATTGAGCCTACGAGTGGTAATACTGGTATAGGGCTTGCCTGCTGTGCCGCCGCTAAAGGATATAAAGTGATTCTTACAATGCCCGAAACCATGAGCGTTGAAAGGAGAATGCTTCTTGCGGCGTACGGAGCTGAGCTTGTTCTTACAGAAGGAAAGCTTGGTATGAGCGGTGCTATAGCAAAGGCAAAGGAGCTGAACAAAGAAATCGAAGGCTCCTTAATAATGGGACAATTTGAAAATCCTGCAAATCCAAAGGCGCACTATGATACCACCGCTCCTGAAATATGGGCAGATACCGAGGGAAATATAGATATTTTCGTAGCCTGCGTAGGTACAGGCGGTACTTTTTCGGGTAATGCAAGGTATCTGAAGGAACAGAAGTCCGATATAAAGGCGGTAGCTGTTGAGCCTGACACATCAGCCGTATTATCAGGCAAGCCTGCGGGAGCACACGGTATTCAGGGTATAGGCGCAGGCTTTATCCCCCAAAATATGGATATTTCGCTCTGTGACGAAATAATAAAGGCAAGTACGGATAATGCTTACAAAACGGCAAAGCTGTTAGTAAGAACAGAGGGTGTACTCTGCGGCATATCATCCGGTGCAGCTTTATGGGCAGCTATAGAGCTTGCAAAGCGTGAAGAAAACAAGGATAAGAATATCGTAGTTCTTCTGCCTGATACAGGCGAACGATATCTTTCAGCAGGAGTATTCGATTGATGAAAACAAAAAGAAAAAAGCTGCTCAGAACAGTTATTATATCAGTTATATGTACTGTAATATGCTTTTCGGTGGTTTCTTTGCTGATTATAAATCACTACTTCGGCGAGGTGTTTTCAAGATCGGAACTTACCCGATATACACCGTATATAAGATATGAGAATATAAAGGACGAGATACCAAGATACGAAATCAGTTTTAAATCGGGAGAAAACACTCTTAAAGGTAATGTTTACGGAAACGGCGGCAAGGGATTGTTATTTGCTGTTCACGGACTTAACAGCAATGAAGAAGAAACTATGGATGTTATCCATTATTTCTGCAAAAAGGGCTGGACTGTACTGGCATATAACCATTCAGGCTGTTTTACCAGCGGTGGCGAAAATCAGAAGGGGCTTGCGCAGTCGCTTATTGACCTGGATGCCGCTCTCACCTTCTGTGAAAATGATGAACGGCTGAAAAATCTTCCTAAGGTGCTGTTCGGTCACAGTATGGGTGGCTATGCGGTATGCTCGGTGCTGAATTTTAATCACGATATAAAAGCTGTTGCCAGCTTTTCGGGATATAATACACCTTATGAAGAGTTATGCTTCTTTGTGCGTAAGTTTGTAGGAGATGTATTTGCTGTAACACAGTATCCGTTTATGTGGATATATAACAAACTACTTTTCGGAGATATGGCTGATATAAGTGCAGTTGACGGAATAAACAAAGCAGATGTACCGATAATGATAGTGCACGGAAATAACGACACCATTGTTCCTCATGACAGCGCAGGGATAATTTCTCACAAGGAACAGATTACAAATACGAATGTCAGATACGTACTCAGAACAGAAGAAATCCTGAATACACACACAAAGGTAATTTATTCCGGTAACGCCGCAGAATATTCTGAAGAAGCGGATAAAAAACTGGACATGCTTCAGGACAAATACAGCGATGAAATACCCGAAAATGAGCTTAAAGCTTACTATGAAAGCCTTGATAAATTCAGGATGTCAGAGCTTGACGAGGAAATATTTGATAACATAAACAGGATGTTTGAACAGGCAATAGCCGATAATAATTAAAACATACGAGGTGACTTTTATGCTTACAACTAAGCCCACAGCAGAAATGATTAAAAAATGGCAAAAGACATTTGAAGAAAACCGTGGCACTCTGTTCCCTAACAGAAAAACAGGAAAAGAAGTTGACGAATATTTCACAAGCAACTATGCCTATGAAGAGCTTGGCTCTCAGAAATATAGAGATATTATCGAATATAACATAATGCACAGCAATCACAACAAGGAAAAGCTGCCTGAAGGAGTATCACCGCAAATTACAATATACAAAGAAAAGGATTCTGATATCATTGTCGGAATAGACCGTATCAGCGGCTTTTTCCAGATTGAAGGCGACGATATTGAAAAAGTAGCGAAAATATACGACGATCTTTTCGCTTTCAGAGGACTCGACGGAATGGATATAGAAAATTATTTTCTGGTAGCGCAGTATATCGATTGTATCAACAAATAAACTATCTCAGACAGCAAATGCCCCGTGAAGAAGCTTCACGGGGCAAAATGTTTGTCTTGATATTCTTTATACAGTAGCACCCTTATTTACAAATACGGGATATATTTCTGTACCTGAAAGTGTGCGATATTCAGAAACTACAACATTCTTATCTGTAATAACGTTGCTCATTTCAGCCTTAGCTCCTACAACTGTATCCTGCATAAGTATGCAGTTCTTGATTACAGCGCCCTTGCCTACCTTAACGCCTCTGAAAAGTACGCAGTTTTCTACTGTACCTTCGATTACGCAACCGTCAGCGATAAGAGAGTTCTTAACCTCGGCACCGATACCATACTTTGCGGGAGCATCATCTCTTACCTTTGTATAGATAGGAGAATCGCTGTCAAATATAGCATCTCTTAAATTCTTGTTTACGAGAGCCATATTGCTCTTGATGTATGTCGAAATACCATCAATCTGGAAGAAGGGTTTATCAAACTTGTAACCCATAACCTTCATATCGTGAAGCTTGTGCTGAAGTACATCAACCTCGAAGCTGTAAAGGTTACGACTTTCTGCGTCTGTAATAAGATCGAGTAAGAACTGCTTGCCTACTACGAACATATTAAGGCTTACATTGAATTCGCCGCTCATTTCAGGACGAACTAAAACATCATAGATTTCATTGCTCTTATTTACAGAAAGGATAGTCTTTGTAGCGCACTGCTCAGCATTGTATGTACCCTTACCATAAACTACTGTGATATCTGCACCGCTGTTCTTGTGGAAGTCTACGATAGGACGGTAGTCGATATTTGCAATAACGTCAGCATCGGAAAGAAGAATATACTCACAGTTTGCGTTCTTTATAAAGGGCTTGATGTGAGCAAGCGCCTCAAGTCTGCCTCTGTAGATACCATAAGAATTTCCGTAGGGAGGCAGTAAGTGAAGTCCGCCCGTTTTACGGGAAAGATCCCATTCATCACCTGCACCGATATGATCGATAAGGGACTGATAGTTATCCTTTGTAACAACTCCGACTTCTTCGATATCGGAATTTACCATATTTGATAAGGGGAAGTCGATGAGTCTGTATCTTGCACCAAAGGGCACACTTGCCATCGCTCTGATTTTTGTTAAATCGGGAACAGTCTGCTCATGCATATTAGCAAAGATCAGACCAAGTACATTTGACATATTAGCCATATTTCATTATCCTCCTGCTCACACATTTTCGGAGATCATAGCCTTAGGACCGATCACTGCCTTGTCACTTACTGTAACACTGTGACCGAGAACTGCTACGCCCCAGGTATCTTTATCTTCAATAGCTTCGGGTCTCTCACCGATATGTGCGCCCTCGCCGATTACACAATCCTCACCGATGATGGCATATTCAACCACAGCACCCTTTTTGATTGTTGTGTTTGGCATTATGATACTGTCACGTACTACAGCACCCTCTTCGATAACTACACCTGCGAAGAGTACGGAGAAGTCAACGAAGCCGTCGATTGTACAACCTTCGGAAATCATGGAGTTTTCGATAGTAGCCTTTTCGCTTGCGTAGTGAGGAGGCATAACGGGGTTACGGGAGAATATTCTCCAGTTGTGATCGTGTAAATCAAGGGGAACATTAGGATCTAAGAGGTCCATATTTGCTTCCCATAAGCTGTCGATAGTACCTACGTCCTTCCAATAGCCTTCGAAGTGGTATGCAACGAGCTTGTTGCCTTCACCCAGCATTGCAGGGATAATGTTTTTACCAAAGTCCTTGCTTGCGCCTTCATCGTTTTCGTTGGCGATGAGGTGTTTCTTGAGGTTCTGCCAGGAGAAGATATATACACCCATAGATGCAAGGTTTGACTTAGGCTCAGCGGGTTTTTCGGCAAATTCTGTGATAACGCCGTTTTCGTCGGCTGTCATAATACCGAAACGTGACGCTTCTTCCCACGGAACTTCGAGAACAGCGATAGTAGCATCTGCGTTGTTCTTCTTGTGGAAGTCAAGCATTGCATTGTAGTCCATCTTGTAGATGTGGTCGCCTGATAATACTGCTATATATTCAGGGTTATATCTGTCGATGAAGCTGATATTCTGATAGATTGCGTTTGCTGTACCTGTGTACCAGGACTTACCGGATGAGGATTCGTAAGGAGGGAGAACGTGAACACCACCGTGTACTCTGTCGAGTCCCCAGGGATGACCGTTGCCTATGTATTCGTTTAATACGAGAGGCTGATACTGTGTAAGTACACCGACTGTATCAATACCTGAATTTACACAGTTTGAAAGGGGGAAGTCAATAATTCTGTACTTTCCGCCAAAAGGAACGGCAGGCTTTGCCATATCCTTAGTAAGTGCATAAAGTCTGCTTCCCTGTCCACCGGCAAGAAGCATAGCTACGCATTCTTTTTTTACATGTTTCATAAAATTCGCTTTCCTCCGTGAATTTATTTCTTTATCTTATCGTCTGTTTTTGCTGACGATGATTTCTTTGAGGTTGTTTTCTTTGCTGTTGCTTTAGATGCAGTTTCCTTCTTTGCTTCCGTTTTTTTAGGAGCTGCTTCTTTCTTTGCTACAGTCTTTTTTTCAGTTGCAGACTTAGCTGCAGTTGCCTTCTTTGCAGCGGTTTTCTTTGCCTTGGGTTTATCATCCTCGGGATTGCGGATGTTTTCAGGTTTTAAGAAAATTGCTGACATTGCAGGAATCTTCATAGTGATAGAGTAATCGAGGCCGTGCATACCTTCGCACTTTGCAGTAAAGGTACGGTTTGCAAGACCACTACCGCCAAATTCCTTAGCATCCGTGCTGAACACTTCCTTATAGTCTGCATAGTAAGGTACGCCGAAGCTGTAAACCTCCTGCTCCTGAGGCAAGAAATTACATACTGCTATAATCTCGTTACCCTTTGAATCCTTTCTGCGGAATACGATTATACTGTTTTTATAGTCATCGTTGGAAATCCAGCTGAAGCCTGTCCAGTCATAATCAATTTCCCACAGAGGAGAATTATCCTTATAAAAAATATTGAGTGCCTTAACAAATTCGCTGTAACGCTTATGCTCCTCAAACTGAAGAATATCCCAGTCAAGACCCGTCTTGTAATTCCATTCTTTATACTGTGCAAATTCCTGTCCCATAAAGGTAAGCTTTTTACCGGGATGTGCTGTCATATATGAAAGGAAGGTACGAAGAGAATCAAATCTCTTGTCACGAGGTCCACTCATCTTATCAAGCATTGAGCATTTTCCGTACACTACCTCGTCGTGCGAAATAGGGAGTATGAAGTTCTCGGAGAATGCGTAATAGAATGAGAAGGTCAGCTTATCGTGATTGTACTGGCGATATTCGGGATTCATGGACATATAGGATAACATATCATTCATCCAGCCCATATTCCACTTGAAGTTGAAGCCAAGACCACCGATATCTGTAGGCTTTGTAACCATAGGCCATGCGGTAGATTCTTCAGCTATCATAAGCAGTCCCTTATGTCTTTCGAAAAGGGTTGCATTAAGCTTCTGTAAGAACTCTACAGCCTCCAGATTTTCGTTACTACCGTATCTGTTGGGTGTCCATGCGCCATCCTGTCTGTCATAGTCAAGATAAAGCATAGAAGCAACAGCGTCTACTCTCAGGCCGTCTATGTGATATTCTGTAATCCAGTAGTTAGCATTAGAAATAAGGAAGGACTGTACCTCGGGCTTACCCCAGTCAAATACTCTTGTGCCCCAATTGTAATGCTCACGCTTGTTGGGATCGGTGTATTCGTAACAGCATTCACCGTCAAATTCGTAAAGTCCTGCCGCATCCTTAGGGAAATGTGCAGGTACCCAGTCAAGAATAACGCCTACTTCGTGATTATGGCAGTAATCGATGAACTGCATAAAGTCTGCAGGTGTACCGAATCTTGATGTGGGTGCATAATAACCAATCTGCTGATAACCCCATGAACCATCAAAGGGGAATTCCGCAACGGGCATCATTTCGATATGGGTATATCCCATACTCTTTACGTAAGGAATGAGCTTTTCTGCAAGCTCCATATAGCTGAACAGCTCATCTTCATCCTGTTTCTTGAACCAGGAATTGAGGTGGAACTCGTAGATATTCATAGGAGAACGATAAACATCCTTTGTTTCCTTTGCCTTCATCCACTTGTCATCTGTCCACTTATAGCAGTTGATATCATAAATTTTAGACGCTGTATTAGGTCTTGTTTCCATATGATATCCATAGGGGTCTGCTTTGAGCTTTATCTGACCACCGGTTGTTCTGATACTGTATTTGTAGTTATCGAACTGCTTCATTCCGGGGATAAAAAGCTCCCATATACCGCCGTCGCTTATCTTATTCATATAGTTAAGCTCACGATTCCAGTGGTTGAAATCACCTACTACACATACATCTACGGCTCTGGGTGCCCATACTCTGAAAATTATGCCATCTTGACCGCCAATGTTAGCGGTATGTGATCCGAAAAACTTATATGCCTGTGCATTGTTGCCCTGATGGAACAGATACAAAGGCACCTCGTATTCCTTTGGAATGTTAATTGACATCACAATTTCCTCCTAAAGATTATAGTTTGTGAATTTTATAACTTAATTGTACCATAAACTTCAAAAAAATTCAATAGTTTTGTGATTAGTTTATCATATTTGCATTATTTTTTCGCAATATTTTGTTAAATTTATACTATTTATCTGCCTTTATTTCCAATTTCGGATAAATGCGGCAAGCTCACCTGCCATTTCTTCCTGCTCTGTGATACGAGGATGTCCGGGTGTAGCTGCAGCGTTTCTTAAAAATCTGTAGCGTACCACATTCTTATTGTCAAGTTCATCAGCTATTTCGTCAAGAGCGTCATCCCATGTAGCTTCATGCATAAGAACAGTAGTTATAAGGATGAATCTGGTTTTATCACCATACTTTTCTATAAGTGAATTTACCATATTTTTATATGTAGTCTTCCAGTATTCTCTGTAGTCCTTTTCATAAATACGCTGAGGAGCAGGATGCGCATCATTCTGACCGAGTGCGATGATTACATAGTCGGGAGTATAACGACTGAAATCCCACTCTGTTATCCCCATTTCGGGAACATAGGACATCTGCTTGTAAACAGTTTCCATACCGATATAGGAATCGGGGTTGAAATAACCTGCGCCATCAACCATAGAAATGCCGCCCTGGGCGTTGCAATGTATTTCAGCATTAAGCTTTCTGGCAAGTGATAAGGAATAGGAAAACCAACTGTTATCATAACAGGAATTATGGGAGGGATCGCAGTGTCCGTCGTAATATACCGCTTCGACCACCTCTCCTGCGGAAACGCTGTCGCCGTATATCTCAAGCTTCATATCATATTTATGCTCATTTGCCATTACCTCAGCATTTTCATCAACCATAAGTCCGCAGAAACGGAAGTAATGATGCGATCCTGCTGTACGCTTGAAAATAGTTATGGTATGCTCCCCTTCAGGAAGATTGTCTGCTATAGGTATATAAACAGGTACATCTGATTTGTTGAGGTCAAATTTGTACTGAATGCCATCAACAACCGCACCGATCCATGTAACAGGATATATCAGCATAGGCTGTATCATCATACCTACAGATGTTCCGGTAAACCTTGCGCTCACCATACTGCCGGCGTAGATAAATAAAGGACGTTCTTTTTCGGAAAAGTCTATTCTTCCCATATAAGAAAAGACATCTGAAGGGGTTATAAGCTTTTTGTTAAGCATAGTAAAATTTCCTTTCGATAAAGTATTTGTATGCACTATATATTGTAACATATGTAATCGTTTTTTTCAATTCCAAATTAAAAATTCGCTAAAAAAATTTATATTCTATTGACATTAGGTAAATTTAGTGTTATATTTAGCTTGTAGTCAAGAAAATTAAAGTAAACTCTGAATTTTCTTAAAGTGTTAATCAAAATACGGAAAGGACATATTTGTATGAAGAAAAAATTATTTGCTCTTATTCTTGCAGTATGTGTAACAATGAGTGTTACCGCCTGCAACAATCAGACCACTTCTTCTGCTGTTACATCCGGTACAAGCTCTACCGAAAGCAAAGAAGACTCCAAAGCCGAATCCAGCACCGAAAGCAAAGAAGAATCAAAAGACGAATCCGAAGCTGAAAGCAAGGAAGAAGCTTCCGCACCTGAAACATCAGACACCACAACTTCTTCTCCCGAGACATCTGATACAGCGACTTCTGCTCCCGAGACATCTGATACAGCGACTTCTGCTCCCGAGACATCTGATACAGCGACTTCTGCTCCTGAAACAACAACAGAAGATAACACTTCAGATGCTCCCACAGTAGAAACATATAAAGCAGGCGGACTGATAACCGAAGAAATGAAAGAAATCTCGGTACTCCACGAAGGTAACAGAGTAAGACTTGCAGGCTTCTTAAAGAAGATTGCTGCAGGCGAAGAGGTTACAGTAGGCTTTATCGGCGGTTCTATTACTCAGGGCACAAGCGCAGGCAACAATCTTTGCTATGCAAAGCTTACAGCCGATTGGATTCAGGACACATATCCCAACGCCAAGGTAAACTATGTAAACGCAGGTATCGGTGCTACAGGCTCATACATCGGCGTACACAGAGTTACAAACGATCTTCTTTCAAAGAAGCCTGACCTTGTATTCGTTGAATTCTCGGTCAACGATACAACCGAACACACACAGCGCAACATTGAATCCTACGACAGCCTTTTAAGAACTATCTGGAATTATGAAACAGCTCCTGCTGTTATCACAATAGCGACTGTTCAGGAAAACGGCACAAGCTTCCAGCAGTATCACTACGATATCATAAAGAAATATGATCTTCCTATGATTTCCTACGGCGACGCTATTCTTTCTGTTATAAAGAAGGGTGACATTGCATGGAAGGAAATTTCCGACGATAACATTCATCCCAATGTTCCCGGACACAATGCATTATCACAGATGCTTACAGCATATCTCAGCGATGCAATCGCAGACCTTGACAGCATCACAGGTGCAGAAAGTGACTTTACGGTAAAGGCATCTCAGGCAGGTTTTGAAAACGGTACACTTTTAACTCCCATCAATTCACAGCCCACAGTAAGCGGCTTCATAAAGAAAAACGGTTACTTCGGTGGCTTTGATGGAACATGGATTGCTTTAGCAGCCGCAAAGCCTTACCCCGATGATGTAGGCCTCACCTTTGAAGTAGAAGCAAAGAGCATCGGTCTTCTTTACGGAAAACTCACAAACAGCACAGCAACAAAAGCTGATATTTACGTTGACGGCGAGCTTGTAACTACTATCGACGCTGCTTTCCCCGGCGGTTGGGGCAACTACGTTGAATGTGCACATATCAAATCATTCAATGAAACCGGCAAGCACACTGTAAAAATCGTTCCTAAAACAAGAGAAGGCGGCTCAGTCTTCTATGTAAGTGCTTTAGCTATTTCCTAAAATCACACAAATCCCCTTTTCCGCATTGCGGAAAAGGGGATTTGTCTTACTTCTGTAAAAGAAAAATAACTTTTTTCATTTGAGCTGTTATCGCCGAATAGTAAAGCGGAAACATTGCTTCTACACATCCGAGAAAATACAGATTGCGATTGCTTATTTCGCCGAGCTTCGGCATATAGGTGTAGATGTATCTTCTGAACCAGTCGGACGAGAAAGGTGGTACTGCAAACTGCTTTTGCTTCAGCATCTTCATATTTTCTTCGTAGTTCTCATTTATCAGACTGCCATAATTATCTGCACCCTCATTCACCGCTGAATCAAAAATCACCTTCAGTTGTTTATCCTTGATTGATAAATTATCTATCTGCTTCTTATAGAAAGGAATTCTCACTGCGAGATGATAGCATATCATATGCTGAACTCTCTGAAATTCTGCCGAATCGAATATCTCTTTTATTTCCTTTTTGTTTATATCTATACCTAAATTTTCAAGCTTTGTAGGATCTGTAGGATCGAGCAGAGCCACTCTGAAAACATCCTTTATTCCTATGTTGTAAAAATCTTTCATAGATACAGCATAAATATATTTCATTGTTGTAGCCATTGCCTTGCCTGTGTTTGTGATAATGCCCGCAAGTATCGGCAATGATTCGCTTGGAAAATCCATTTAATCAGTTCTCCTCATTTATACTTAAATTATCTTTATTGTATCGTGCTTTTTCTTTAATATTTCTTCGAAGCCGTGAGGCGCCATCGGACGGGCGTAATAATAACCCTGTGCCATATCACAGCCAAGCCTCTTCAGAAGGGTTACCTGTTCATTACTCTCTATACCCTCGCAGATAGTTTCCATACCCAGAGAACGAGCCATTTTGATAACATAGGCTATAATATCATTTGCTCTCTTATTGTTTACGGATTCAGTCAGGAATGCTCTGTCTATTTTAAGCACGTCTGCAGGCAAGTCCTTCAGCATATTGAGTGACGAATAGCCTGAACCGAAATCGTCTATAGAAATATGGAAGCCCAGTGATTTCAGCTTATCAAAAACCTTTGTAAGAACTTCAAGAGATTCAAAAGCCGCACTTTCGGTTATCTCAATTTCGATTCTCGATGTTGGTATAGCATAATCGTCACAGATGCTCTTGAGAGTATCCGGGAATGCAGGATCGGCAAGATGAACTCTTGACATATTTACCGATATCATAATATCCTTATAGCCAAGTGATTCCCAGGTTTTCATCATATAGCAGACCTGTTCCATTACGTAGTAATCAAGCTTTACAATAAAACCGTTTCTCTCAAATAATGGTATAAACTTTGCCGGGGATACCACTGTATCGTTTTTTATCCAACGGACAAGCGCCTCTGCACCCATAAGATAGGGAGTTTCTCCAAGAGAAACCTTTGGCTGGAAGTATACACAGAATTCGTGAGAATCAAGAGCGTTCTGCATCTCATTTTCAATGTGCTTTTCCTCACGTATCTCTTTCAGCATTTCTTCGTTATAAAAAGCGTATGAGCTTCGCTCACCGTATTTTACGGTTCGCTTTGCTATATCGGCAAGATCGCCCATCTTGCGTATTGTAAGCTTGTTATCGGTTATTCTGTATATACCGAAGGATATAACAGGTGCGAAATTGGTTATCTCATATTCAAGAGCATATATTATGCGCTTTATTCTTTCTGCCATATCCTCGTCGCTTTTATACACAAGAAGCAGATAGAAATTATCGGAATTTATTCTGGAGAAGGTTTCGTGATTATTCAGATTTCTGTTTACAACATCCGCAATCTGTTTTAAAATTCTGTTACCTTCCTCGTGTCCGAACATATCGTTTATAGCCTTGAATTTATCAATATCAAAGCTTACAAATGCATATTTTCTGTAGCTCTGGCTAAGCAGATACTGGGCATCCTTTTCAAATTTACCCCACGTGCCGTAGCCTGTGAGAGTATCCTCATAAGCAACCTTTGTGATTTCTTCGTTTGCTTTTTTCAGCGCCTTGAAGGAATTGTAAGTAAATACAAAATATGCTATCACGATAAGAGCAAGCACTCCGATAAAGAAAAGAAAAAGAATCAGCGTTTTGCTTATATATTCATCAAGCTTACCATATACCACATCTGCAGGGAAAATAACGAAATAGTGAAGATTTTCGTCGACGCTGAAAGTTGTATAATAAGACACATACTTGCCATTGTCGGTATCAACGCTCACCATTCCATGAGATTCTTTTTTATTGAATTCATCCTTCAGCAAAGTAATTTCCTGTTCAGTAAGGTTTTTCAGGAATACTGATTCGAAGAGATTATCCTTTACAGGTACATAATCGCCGAAAAGATTATTACCTTCCATAAGTACATTACCATTACTGTCAATGACATATCCGACTGCATTATTTTCATGCCCTTTGACGCTCAGATTAAGAACATCCTTATACACATCAGAATTGCACATACCTGCAACAACGCCGATTACTCTCTGATAATCTCCGTAGATAGGTGCGGCTATGACATTTACCATCCGCTGATCCGGCTCGCTGTAAATGGATTCTGATATAACTATCTCGCCATTCATAGCTTTTTTGAAATATTCTCTGTGACTGACATTTATTTTTTCGTTTCGATGAGATATAGATTCGCCCTGCTCATCTATTATAATAATATTGAGCATACCGCTGTCTTCAGTCAGTTTTTTCAGTTCCGACATAAGATCTACACGGACTCTGTTTTTATACTTGCTACTGCAGGCTGCGTAATTGGTTATAGTAGATACATCCGCTTTTATCATCGCATCTATCGCCTTGTGATTACCGTGCACCATATCGTGTGCAAGACTTTCTGTTTCTGTATTAAGTTTTGACACAACTCCGTTAAGAAAAACAAGTGCTATAACTACAAAGACAGAAAACAACACAGAAATAGCAAGAGTAATGTAGGATTGTTTTTTAACCGAATGCGGCATATATTTCACCTCTTTTACGGCAAAATTTGTATCAGGGCATAATTACCCATAATCTCTTATAATCATACCACAAACTGTTATACTATTTCAATAGCTTTTAATAAATTTGTCCCATTTGTATGTAAATCTATCTATAATCTTGTACATTTTGCATATAAAAGGCAAAAAAATCCCGTATCCCTAAAGGATACGGAAAAATAAAGAAATATGATAATAAGATAAAAAGGGTAATCATTCTGAAAATCAGAATGAAGAGAAATGAACTGCAAAGAAGATGTAATCTTCATCTGCAGGCTTATTATAACACATCCTATGTCCCATAAAAAGTACAACCAGAATAATTTGACATTATTCTTATTATATAGTAAAATAAGAGAAAGATAAACGAAAGGAGGTAGCAGTATGAAAAGACTCGGAATAGGGATAATGGCTCATGTTGACGCAGGAAAGACTACCCTCACAGAGGCTATGATGTATCTTACAGGAAACATCAGAAAGCTTGGCAGAGTTGATCACGGCGACGCTTTTCTTGATACGCACATCTTAGAAAAAAGTCGTGGCATAACCATATTTTCAAAGCAGGCGGTTATGAATACAGACGACGCCGAAATAACACTGCTTGATACTCCCGGACACACCGATTTTTCTTCTGAGGCTGAAAGAGCCCTACAGATAATGGACTATGCCGTGCTTATCATAAGCGGTACAGACGGCGTACAGAACCATACCGAAACTCTCTGGCATTTACTAAAAAGCTATCGCGTGCCTACCTTTATATTTGTAAATAAAATGGATATATCCGAATTATCGAAAAATCTCATTATGGCAGAGCTTGTAAGAAGGCTTGATAATTCCTGCGTTGATTTTTCAGGAGTTATCAAAAACGGAATAGACGAAGATACCGCCGAAGCTATCGCCTTATGTGACGAAGCAATTATGAACGAGCTGCTCGAAAGAGGAGAAATAAGTACGGATATAATCTCGAATAAGATAAAGCAGAGAAAAATATTCCCCTGCTTTTTCGGTTCTGCGCTGAAGCTTAACGGCGTAGAAGAATTTATAAAGCTTCTTTCAGAATACACCCTACAGCCAAAATATAACGACGAATTCTCCGCTACTGTATATAAAATAAGCGAGGACGAACATGGTAACAGACTTACACATTTAAAAGTAACGGGCGGCACACTTAAAGTAAAGAGTATAATTGAAAAGGGTGACAACCTTGAAAAGATAAACAGCATCAGAATATATTCAGGCGGTAAATTCAGAACGGTTGACGAAGCACCTGCAGGTACGGTATGTGCAGTCACAGGACTGTCAGACACTTACAGCGGCCAGGGACTCGGCATATCAGCAGACGCTCCCCTGCCCCTGCTGGAGCCATTATTCAACTACAGAATAATATTACCCTCCCACATAGACGTATATAACGGATTAAATATACTGAGAAAACTTGAACAAGAGGACCCTACCCTCCGCATTGTATGGAACGAGCAGTTAAAGGAGATACACCTGCAGCTGATGGGAGAAATCCAGCTTGAAATACTGAAAAGCGTGATCCACGACCGCTTCGGCTTTGATGTGGAATTTTCCGAAGGAAGCATTTCCTATAAGGAAACGATAGAATCGGCAGTTTATGGCATAGGACACTACGAACCGTTGCGGCACTATGCAGAGGTAAGACTTTTACTTGAGCCGGCCGAGGAAGGCTTGGGACTGAGGTTTGTCAGCGAATGCAGAGAGGACAAGCTGGACAAGAACTGGCAGAGGCTGATTCTCACTCATCTTAATGAGAAAAAGCATTTAGGCGTGCTTACCGGCTCGCCTATAACAGATATGAAAATCACTCTCGTTTCGGGAAGAGCACATCTTAAGCATACCGAGGGCGGAGATTTCAGACAGGCCACCTACAGAGCGGTAAGGCAGGGACTTATGAGTGCTAAAAGCATACTGCTGGAGCCTTATTACAGCTTTACTCTTACCGTACCTTCAGACTGTGTGGGAAGAGCTATGACGGATCTGCAGATGAAAAATGCTGAATTCTCTTCGCCTGAAACGGCAGGCGAAAACGAAATGCTGATAAAGGGTACGGCACCCGCATCAAAGCTACGGGGCTATCAATCGGTGATAAGCTCGTATACGGGCGGCAAGGGCAGACTTATCTGCATACCTGACGGCTACAGACCGTGTACCGACAGCGAAAACGTTATAAAGGAAATCGGATATAATCCCGAAAGCGATCTTGATAATCCTGCAGACTCGGTATTCTGCTCTCACGGTGCAGGCTTTAACGTAAGCTGGGAGCAGGTTCCGTCTTATGCTCACACCATAGCGGAAAACGAGAAAAGCGAGGATACTGAAGCACAGACAAGACCTGTAAATCAGTACAAGGCAAAGCAGGCCTCCGACAAGGAGCTTATGGAGATATTTGAGCGTACTTACGGCAAGATAAACCGTGATGAAAGAAGTGCTATGCGGAGACTTCCCGAAAAGAAGGACAAGCCGTATAAGGCAAAGGAACGTCCGAAGGGGCCGCTTTATCTTCTGGTTGACGGATATAATATAATCTTTGCCTGGGAAGAACTTAACAAAATAGCACAGCAGAATCTCGATCTTGCAAGAAGCGAGCTTATAAATATATTATGTAACTATCAGGGATATAACCGCTGTGAAGTTATCGTGGTATTTGACGCATATAAGGTCAAGGGCAACAAGGGCGAGGTTGAGCGTCACGGAGGAATTACCGCAGTATATACAAAGGAAGCGGAAACCGCTGATATGTATATTGAAAAAGCCACCAGAATGCTCGGTAAGAAGCACAGAGTAAGAGTTGCTACCTCCGACAGACTGGAACAGCTTATCATCTTTGGTGCAGACGCCGAAAGAGTATCGGCAAGTGAGCTTTATGCGGAGGTCAAATATACAGAAAAACAGATACAGGCATTTTTAGACAACCAGACGTAAGATAGAAGGCAGTCGGATTTCCGACTGCCTTTTTTACTTATAAAGTGAATATTTTTTTATTTTTCGCTGCAACAGATAATATAACCATAGAAAAAGAAGTACGGATTTTATATAATTAAATAAAAACCGAAAGGGAAATTTTTTATGAGCAGAAAATTCAGATCGATTATCGCTGTATTTTCAGCGATGGCTGTTATGTTTACTGCAGGCTGTCAGGATACGACAACAAGCAGTAGTGCATCTTCAAATGAAAGCAGTGTCACAGAGCAGACTGAAGAAAGCAAACAGGAAACTTCCTCGGAAGCTACTACAGAAAGCTCTGCACCAGAAACTGAAAAGCCCGAAGAAAACAAACCTCAGCACGTTACAGATGAATATCTGTCCAATACTTTTATTGCAACAGGTAACAATTTTATCGTACAGTCAGCGGAAAATATCACCTACAGAGCATATTTCCCCGTTGAAGAATACGGCAAGCTCGAATATTGCTTCTATTTTTCAAACACAGTTGATTCCACATATTCAAGAGGCACTAAAGCGTATGTAGGAAAACCCGGCGGCAATTACACAATAAGCAACGCTGTTATCGCTGACGGAGGCACAGGTCCAGATGACGAAATCACAAACCGCACCCCTGTGACCTTCGGCGGTAAGGACAGCAAGGAAGTAGCTCCCGACGAAGCTTATTGGAGTGACCCTGTAGAAATGGATATTCCTGAAGGACATTATCTTGTATGGGAGTGGACAATAAACGGCACGGATATTCCCTGTATTGCAATGTCTTCGCTGACCTCTACCACTTCTTCAACCGATGGTAAGAGCTTCAGCTACTGTGATAACATTCCCCTGCCCCAGATAATCGGTGCAAAGCGTGATGTAAAGCATACGGTGTGCGCTATTGGTGACTCCATAACCCAGGGCTGTCAGACGGAATTTATGAAGTACGAGTTCTGGGCGGCACAGCTTGCACAGAAAATTGGAGATGACGTTAGCTTCTATAACGCAGGTCTCGGCTGGGCAAGAGCAAGCGACGCTTCTAAGTGCGGCAACTGGCTTGAAAGAGCAAAGAAGTATGAAACGGTACTTATCGCCTTTGGCACAAACGATATAGGCTCGGGAGAATATAACGGCAAAAAGAACACTGCCGAAGAAATCAAGGTATTTCTTGAGGTTCTGATTGACGAACTTAAAGAGGCTGGTTGTAACGTAATCCTCTTCAACTCTCCACCACAGGGCTACAGCGGCAAAAACGAAAACACAAGAACTGAGCTCAACACAATTATTCCGGCACTTGCAGAGGAAAAAGGAATAGAATTCTTTGATTTTGCAGGGCTTTTATGCGACGAATCAGATCCTGCAACTCCTCTCTACGGTGGTCATCCCAACGGTGTGGCAGGTGGAATAGTTTCCGATAAGCTTATAGAACAGTTTGCTGATTTGCTGAAATAATATTTAAAGCAGTCGGAGTATTCCGACTGCTTTTGTCTTGACTATCTGTCAGTAAAATGGTAAAATATAAAAAAGGCTTATAGAGGTGGATTTATGATTTCTCTTACTATATCAATTCTGTTGCTTATTTTTTCCTGTATTGCTTACAAGAACGATCCTGCTCCTGCGAGAAGAAGAGCTATAAAATCACTTACCATTGCAGACGTACCGTTGACGGTGATCTATCTTTATTTCTTCTTTGTCATACTGCTAGGTGCAATGAGGGATCATAATGCAGGACTTGGCTTTGATTCGGGTAGTATAGTTTTATTACTGCTGTTATTACTGCCGATTTCCGTGGCTTTGCCTGCAATATTCTTCGGCATAAGGGCAATAAACGATAAAACTCTGATGGCTATAGGAATGTCAAAAGCGGCAGAGGAGGAAAATCTGAAAAATACCGCTCTTAAATTCTGTGTGAAATGTCATACCTCCTCTCCCCTGCAGGCTACCGAATGTAAGCATTGCAAGGGTACGGAGTTTACAACACAAGCACCGAATGAGGTCAGCGTTATACCTCAGCAGATAAGGAATAATACGCCGTCGGATGATGAGGTTAATTAGATATACAAAAAGCGGAGGCAATGCCTCCGCTCGTTTTTTATTAAGTTATGCTATTATACGCAGCCCTGAGCCTTCATAGCTTCAGCAACCTTGATAAAGCCTGCGATGTTAGCACCTGCTACGAGGTCATCGCCAAGACCGTATTCGTTGGCAGCCTTTACAGAAGAAGCAAAGATGTTCTTCATGATCATCTTGAGCTTAGCGTCAACTTCTTCAGCTTCCCAACTGTAACGCATAGAGTTCTGTGACATTTCAAGACCTGATACGGCAACACCACCAGCGTTAACTGCCTTGGAAGGAGCAACGATAACGCCGTTAGCCTTTAAGTATGCAACAGCTTCGTTTGTTGTAGGCATGTTAGCAACCTCAACATAGTACTTAAGACCGTTAGCAACCATCTTTTCAGCTTCTGCCATGCCAACTTCGTTCTGTGTAGCGCAAGGCATAAGGATGTCAGCCTTAACACCCCAGGGCTTTTCGCCGGGGAAGAATTCTACGCCGAACTTGTCTGCATAATCCTTAACCTTGTTACGGCAAGAAGCACGCATTTCGAGTAAGTAATCAACCTTTTCGTCTGTGCTGATACCATCGGGATCGTAAACGTAACCGTCAGGACCGGAGATTGTAACAACCTTACCACCCAGCTCGTTTACCTTCTTAACTGTACCCCATGCAACGTTACCGAAGCCGGAGATTGCAAAGGTCTTGCCCTTAATCGTATCCTTAAAGTAGTCAAGCATATTTACAGTGTAGTAAACCGCACCATAGCCTGTTGCCTCCGGACGGATGAGAGAGCCACCATAGGAAACACCCTTACCTGTAAGAACACCTGTAAATTCATTACGGAGTCTCTTGTATTGACCGAACATATAGCCAACCTCTCTTGCACCAAC
>JAGAVH010000020.1 GCA_017942025.1 Ruminiclostridium sp.
GAGCTTTACTGTAGGATGACAGTTATACAGCCTGGTTTTATCCACAGCGCAGTTTGTATCAAGCACCCATCCGTCCGAGCCGTACAGAAATGCGGAATTGTATATGTAGTTTCTTCTGCTCTTCTGCAGCTCCGTCACATCACTCTGAAGTGCTGTTACTTCTGTTTTATCAGCTTTCAGCAAAAGCTCATCTGCGTGTTCGTTGAGGATGATACCGTGATTTGCTGATGCAGTAGCAAGCTTTCTTATACGGGTATCAAAGTCGGTTTTTGATGCGTTATAGTCCTCCGATAAGGCCGTAACCTCCGACTGTTCTGCTTTGCCTTCTACCGCCTGTGAAATTGATTGCACTTCTGACTTTTCAGCCTTTAAGGAAAGCGCCTTTGCAACGGTCGAATTTGCTATCACGTTGTCGCTACCTTCAGACAGCTCCTTATCAACAATTATCTGACTTTCGGGTACAAGGTACTGAAAATCCTGAAGCTTTGCCCGCTCCAGAGGCTCACTTGTAAGACCGATTGCGGCATTGTATTCCGCTTCGGAGGCGAAAGACACGTACAGGTATGCGCCGAATTGCGTATATTGTCTTTCCCACACTCCATCTTCACAAACAAGGGTATCAAAGTATATTTGCACTGAGCCATAAGGATAATCCTCAGAGGGTGGACTTATTCTGTCCCAATAAGGGAAAACTGCATAATCCTCACCGTTATTGACGCTAAAACGGGTAAGCGTAAAATTGGCTCTCCCACCGTTCCCGGCATCCGTAACGGTTATCTGACTTCTGAGATTTTTATAGGTTTCGTAAACATTCTCAACCGCCACATCTACAACGATATCAGTTACGGATTCTATTTTTGTACTTACGCCCGTTGCATTGAAGCTATGGCCCTTCGGGAATGAAAGATACTTGTATTTCGAGCCGTTCTGATAATCCCTGTTCTGAGAGCTGTTTATCAGTACACCATTGCAGATAATGGCACTGAGTGTATCACCGTAGCCAACGGAGTTGCCTGATATATACCCGATTTCGGTATAGTTATGACAGACAGACTGCATTGCCTTTTCCGTAAGGATAATGCCTATATCTACTTTTTTATCCTTCTGTATGCCGTCGATTCTCTTATCCGTTTTTGTTCTGACCGCTGATGGTGTTTTTATCGGCTCCGTTTCATCTGCAAGCATTACCGCTTCTGATATAAGAGTACTTTCATCGGTAAGCTCTGCTGATGCACAGCTTATGCTATGGCCACTACGGTATTTCCAAACGGATTTAGTCGGGAACACAGCAAGCGTTCTGTTAAGGTCTATTTGTCCACCCGATATAGCTATAGTATCAAAGCATTCTATAGCAGAGTTTCCGATAAAGGAAAATTCCGCCTGCCTTAGTACATTTTTAAAGGAAGCTGTAGAATTTATAAATATCTCCTTCTTCTCCTCGTCAGTAGCGTCGAGATTTTCAAGAAGCGGATTTGTATCTACAGTCACTATGGCATTTCGGCCAAGTTCATCCGAAGACAACGTGTACCCCGTAGTATAGCTTATAGCACTACCGTTTATGGTGGTATTAACGTATTTTATAAGAGCACGAAGGTCAAAAAAATCCGTACCACGTCTTTCGTCACCGCCTATTACAGCGTCAAAGATATACTCATTATCATCGGATATCTTTGCTACCAGCTGTAATATCTCCAGTCTGCTATCCCTTGTTATACGGGCTGAACACCCCATAAGAGCAGAGCAATACTCAATTACATCACGACAGGTCTGCACCGAAGAGCTTTTACTGATATCTGTTTCGACGTCACTATTAGGAAAAGCGGATAAATCGGCAGTAGCAAGAGCTACTCCCACGTAGGAGCATATATTCCTGATATGCCCTGCTACGGTATTTTTAGCGGAATATATTGCAAGATATCCGGATATATCCACGTCAAATCTTATACTATCGTCAAAGGCTTTAAGTCTGCGGATTTCACCTTTTCTTACGGAGGCGCTGTTATCAACCGTGAATTTGCCGAGCTTCACCTGTTCCCAGGCTCCGTCAGGCAGAAGCAACTCATAAAACGGCGTTATCACCGCATTAGCATAGCTTCTGCTTACATCTTCATCGAAAATAGCTATATCCAGCTCATTTGTGTAGAAGGTACCTATCTGAAACACGTCACCCCTGACAAGCTGTTCACGGAGTGTTACCGAATTATTCACTATAAGCTCATCGGTAATGGCTATTATCGTTCCATTGGAAAGCCGTATCGTACCGGTCATTCTGTCAGTACGTGTCATAGTCTTTATTGCCGATTTGTAAATTTCTGATACGTTAAGCAGAATACCACCTCCTACATCTCAATGAAATTAACGGAGAAATCCCATAGGGTTTCGTTTGCATTGTCGCTGTTCAGCAGCATCGTACTGTGGCGATCACCGGCATACATCGTACAGGTTTTGAGGCTTTGCGTATACGGATCGGAAAACCGTACAGAAAAGGACGCCTCCTTTATGGCGTCAACAATGTTATTAAGTTCCGCCCGGGTTACACGAAAGGTTGCCTGAATCTTATAGACGTTTGCCCTGATTCGGTTGCGGTACATTATTCCCGTTTCGCCTCTGCCACTATCAGCGCTGTCAAGATCGGATACAGTTACCGCATAAGTGCGGGGAGATGGCATAAGCACACCACCGATGTATATTAAATTCTGCATAATATCACCTTCCGTTAAAACGCTTACTGTTTATCTCATTCTGACGGGCTACCACTTCAGCAAGCACCTCTCCATCCGCTTCGAGAGTAATATGAATATCACCGCCCGAAGAAGTCCTTCCTGCATCGGAAAAAGCAGAAAAAACAGCGTTATACAGCGCCGTTTCTATCTGCGCATTATTTACTACCGCCGTTCTGCCTCCAAGAGTTCCGACAAGCTCAGGACCGCCTTCGTTAGCAACAAACAACGAGCCGTAATCAGGGAAACCGCCTGAAGCATATCCACGGAGCTTCTTCTGGTTCTCCCAGGAATAATACTGCGATGGGGTGAAGCTTATCTGCCCCGAATTTTTTATGTTTTCATAGGCTTCATTCTCGTTGTAATTCCCCCACTTCTCCCACGCCCAGAGTTGTTCGGAGGTTTTAAGGTGATCTGCCTTAGCCTTTTCAAGCGCTTCGCTTGCCGAATACCCCTGCCGCATATACTCATTTGCTCCCAGTCTTGTACGCTGGATAGCATCCTGTGTTCTGTTGCGGACTTCAATTTCGTCTATCTGATCGCCGCCTAATGTAGCCTCATAAATAGAAGCGCCAATTCCCTGAAACGTGGTCATCCAACCTTTTCCTATATTAAACCAGTAATCAGACCAGGCTTTTCCGGTATCGCCAAAAAAGGTTTCAAAGAGAGAATTAAGCTTCTTTAATCCGCCTGAAACATCTCCATTTATAAGGTCATTAAATCCGTCGCCTGCGGTTGTCCAGCCTTCATTCCATTTAAGCCCGACATTATACCAGAAATCCGACCATTCATCACCGAAAATATCACGCACACGGCCGTCAAGACGTTTCATAGCCTCATAACGTTCCTTTTCATCGCCCGAAAAAGCCTTGCTTATATCCTCGCCCACGCCCTGCCAGTAGGCAGTAAATTCAGGGCCGAAAAGCTGTTCTATCCTGCCAGTCAGATTTTTTAGGGATTTATACTGCTCATCGGGATTGCCGAATATAGCTCCGAGTATGTCACCACCGATAGCGATAGTTTCCTGAATTGCCTTTTTTCCGCCATCTACAAGGCTGTCCATATCGAAATCAAAGGAAAGCTTCATATCTTTAGAAGCCTTATCAATAAGGTCGCTTACCTCTTCAGAATAATCCTCGATATTGGATAAATCGTCCTCTGATACTATCCCTGCTGCAAGAGAGTTGTTTCCACCGAGTTTATTAAGCTCGTCAAAGCCTGCGGTACTTTTCTTTACCGCATCGGTAAGATTATCTATACCCTCTGCCGCCTTGTCGGAGTTTTCCTTTGTGGTGATAAGCTCCTCATCTTCCTTTTTGAGAGCCTCGGTGTTATCCTCGGTAGTTACCGCTGATTTATTTGAAAGTATCCCGAGAATTGAAATAGCCCCTGCTATAAGTCCTATCCATCCGAGACTTGCTTTCAAGGCAGAGCCGAAGGTAAGCTGTTTCGGTATAAGGAAATTAAGCACAGTCGCATATCCTGCCTTTGCCGCTGTCATAAGCTTTGTAGCAACAGTCACGGCAGGTATTGCCACCGCCATACCAAGAGCGATTTTTAAAAGAGTTTTCTGCGCCGGCGTTGCCGCTTCAAACTTTGCGGTAACGTCCTCTACCACGTCGCCTAAAGCACCGATACCGCTTGCGAGGTAGTTTATAATCGGCTTTGCCGTTTCCACAGCACCCGATATTATGGGGATTACAGAAGTCGCAAGAGGTAGCATTGCTGTGCCTGCCTCAGCCGCAAGGTTTGAAAGCTCCGCCTTTAAGGTGGTAAGAGAGCCTATCAGCGTTTCGTTTTCCTTTGCATAATTACCGTCTGCATACTCGGTCTTGTCAAGGAACATCTGCATAGCGGCGTTTACCTTCTGCTGTGTGGTTTCAAGCTTGCCAAGGCCCTTTTCCTGTGCATATATCTGCAAGGTGGTATCATTGATAGCGACACCGAGATTATCCATCATTGTGAAGTTGCCCTTTGCCGCACCGGTTACCGCCTCCATAGCGGAGGAAATATCAACACCCATAATAGACGCTACATCCGCCGCCCTCTGCATTGCAGACATCGTCATTTCGGCGGATTTTCCGATACCAAAGCCTGAGCCCTGAAAAAGCGCACCCATTTTATTTGCCGTAGCTAAATATTCTGCCTGGGAAAGTCCCATTGCACTTGCCGCCGTCTTTGCTGTATTCTGCATTGTAGCGGCGTATTTTTTGAATACCGCCTCGCTACCGCCTAAATTCTGCTCCAGCTCCCCTGCAGACATTATGCTGTCTTTAAGTATCTTACCTATACCGAGTGCCGCAATGCCTGAGGCAAGGCTTTTGAAAGCGGATAAAGCCGTACCGCTTGAACTTTCGGCATCCTTTCCGAACTGTCCGAGCCTTTTCTGTACCCCTGCCATCTGCTGATTGAACTGATTGGCATTGGCTCTTACTATGACGTTAAGCTCTTCTACTGTCATTTACCGCACTCCTTTCTGTATTTTCTGATATTCCTGCATCTGCTCCTTGCTTCTTTGCCAGTCCTCTATGGGAATGCCGCCCGTGACGGCCGTATCCTCCCCGAATATAAAGGGAAAAGCCTTACCCACGTTATCGGGGAAGGCTTTGGGATTATTCACACCGACCGCCATAAGCTCTGCGGTTTTATAGGCTATAAAGCAAGCCATACGGTCAGCGTTTTTCTTTTCGTTTATGATACATTCCCTTTTTGCCGCTATATACTTCGTTATTTCCGCAAGGGACATATCGTAGTATTCGGCAGGGCGTATTCCGTAGCTTATTGCAGGAGTATAGAGAGCGTTTATTATTTCTCCTGCATTTTTGTAAGTCTTTCGGTCATGAGCTCCATCTGCGCCCTCAGAGCATCTATCTGAGGACGCTGTAAAAAACCCGAAACTATAAGCACCTCGACAAGCACGTCAGACAGCTGGGACATACTGCCGCCCTCGTTTATGTAGTCGTCATACAGCTCTGTCACATCGCCATCTATATTTTCATAAGCCTTTAAGGAGGCTGAAAGATAAGCTGTAAGAGTACCCACCTTGTCAAAGTCGGTCATACCATCCACAAGGGATTTTCCGAGCTTTTTTTCAAGCTCTATAGCGTTTGCCGCTGTGATCTTCAGGCGGTATTCCTTATCCTTTATCTTTAAAATCGTGTAAGGTAAATTCATAAATTTATAATCCTTTCTGTTTTCGGGTACAAAAAAGCACCCCGCCTTTGCAGAGTGCTTGTGTTTGTTATGTTTTACAGAACGTGGCTTGAACCCTTCACCATATGCTTATTGATGTGAAATACAAGGTTTTCCGCTGTGTATTTCTGTGTTTTATCAACCGCTATGGCTATAGATTTTGATTCGCCACCGCTGACGTAGTTTATTATGATTATATATTCCGTCATAGATTTGGGACGTGAGGCAACAATAGCACCGAGAGCTCCGAAAAGAGCCGCACCTGCTATGACGTTCCCTGCCGATGCGCCCACCAGCTCGGAATTGGATTTAAGCAATGCCGAGGTTATCTTTTCGCCGTACAGCACGGAATCCTTTCTGTGTACGGTAAATATAACGCTGTCGGAGGTTACTGCAACGTCACATTCGCATTCGCCCTGGGGCATTCCGTGTAATGCTATGCCGTGACATTTGTATTTCTTTTTCGGCGCCGCTGTCTTCTCCGCCTTTTTACTCTTTCCGGCACGGAGTCTTATCCATAAGCCTGCTATAAACATCAGAATACCAACTGCTATGATTGTTATATAAAGCGCAGTATTGCCATTCTCCGTCACAGCATTCGCTATAAGAAAGAAAACTGCCGCAAGTCCGCCAACAGCCATCAGCACTCCGCCGAAAATCTTCTTCAGAAACATATATCCATCCTCCTATAGTATTTTCTATATCATACCATAGAAAGCTCTGCTATGTCAAGCGCCCGTTGTCTGTTCCTCAGTACCTGTTGTCTGTTCTTCGGTACCTGTTGTCTGTGTAGTCTGTGCCGCAGTATAGTCCGTAAGCTCTGTTTCGCACATGGTACGAAGAGTAAAGGCAAGCACTCCGTTTACTTCGGCGGCACTTCTCTTTACAGATACAGAGCCCTTCCACTTAAAGCCTGTACCATCGGGATATACAAGTATGTACCATACTGAAGTACCTGCGGTATCTAAAGCACGGAGTGTAGCGTAGGAGGTTGAAACCTCGTTTTCGGTTGCGTTAGGATTTTCTTCGGCAGAATTATAGTAAAAACCAAACTCTAAATCGCCGGGGTCCTTGATACCTCTTACGTAACGGCGCATACTGTCATTAAGATTTGTAACCTCTACCTTTTCGGGATCGCCGCCCATATCGGGAGTAGAGCGAAGGCCGTACAGCTTCTTATACGTGCCTTCTTCAGCTTCGCTGTAAGCAAGGTAAGTACCTTTTGAAAGTAATTCCATATTCCTTTTCCTTTCTGTTAATTATAAACGTATCCGCTTATCTCATCCACAAGCCCACGGTAGCGCATTGTCTTACGCCATTTACCGCCTGCTTCACAGATGAGATTTGCAGATATTCTTCTCATTCCCATTACCGCCATTATCTTATCGGCAGATACGGCAAGCTCCATAGTGTCTGCCGGCGTTTTTCCGCCGCCGAATATATCAAGCTGTATCGTTATATCAGACAGTCTGTCGGTGTTATCGAGCACCACAGAGCTTATATTTGCCGCTTCTGTTATAGTGATAACGGGTAACGTTGTTTTTGCATCGGGAAACTGCAGTTCTACCCTTGCAACTGCAGAAAGCTTCCCACTTATAAAGGGTAAAATATCTGTCATTTTCTGTTCATTGCTCCTTTTATCGCCTTTAAAAGCTCCAGCTGACAGGATTTTATCACATAGCTTTCATTCGCAACGACAGCAGGCAGTAAAAAGGGATGGGGATAGGTACCTATAACCGAGGTAGTGTGAGCCACTTCGGGATTGCCTCGCTGTCCCGTACCATACTCCACAAAGGGAGCATATTCTACGTTTGTACCCACCGCATAGGCGGTTTCGGACAGCTTTTCTGTAGTAATGCTGTTTCGCAGTCTACCCGTATCAGCTGGACAAAAGCGTTTAGCGTCAGATTTTATCTTCTGCACACCCTTTGAAAGTCCTGCTCCTACGGTTTCATTTGCGTTACCTCTAAGATATGAAAGCTTTGCCATAAGGGATGAAAGTCCCTCTACTTTAAGCTCCATCTGTATTCACCCTTTCTGCAGTTACAGTTATTATGTCGTGGGACTGATAGTGAGCAATAGACAGCACTTTATAATCCGTCCCCGAAAAACGAAGAATATCACCGTTTCTGACGGGGTTGCCGCTTAACAGGGTAACTGATACCATACCGAGGACACGGGTGCCGTAAAGCTCAGCAGAGAGCTTGTCAGTAACGGGATTTACCATACCTCTCAACGTTCCGACTTCTGAAAGTTCCGTTACCGTACCGATATAACCGCTTTCCCTTTCCACAGGTCTTAAATGGATAAGCTCCTTTTCGTCACTCTTCATCAGTCGCATATATCACACCGACCTTTCGGGGATAGTTTTTGAGCCTGCTCTTTATGTCGGCAGGTAAGTCCTCGATGAAGGAACGGGAGATACCGCCCTCACTTCTTGCCTTTTCTCCCTCTGCTCCCTGCTTATTGTAAGCTATCTTTGCAAGCTCTACCTGAGCAGAAATAAGTCTGTCAGGTAGTACGTCCCTGCCGATATAATCAAGGATAGTGTCCTTTGCATTCTCTAAATAAAGCTCCAGCTTGCTATCCTCTGTACCATCGGTCTTTTCAAGGTCGCATTTAAGCCTTTCAAGTGCTGTCATATAGTCACCGCCCGATCTTATTCGCCGTTACCAGAGCCGGTATCTGCCTGACCTGTAGTACTTGTAGTACTTGTAGTATCAGTAGGCTTGCCGATATACTTGATAAGGTCTTCCGTTACAGCCTTTGTGCCGTAATCGTAGAAAAGCTCTACTGCAGTTGCCTTGCTGAGATTTATTTTTTCGGGATCATACTTGGATACCATGCAGGGCTGGGCGATAGAATCGTAACGCATAGCCACACACTTGACGCCGCTGGGCAGTCTGCCCGACACGTACACGTCAAAGCCGTGAAGCTTACCCACAATGCCGTTTGTATAGGTCATACCGTTGGGGAGTTCGTCAAGCTCGTTTCTGATGTCAGAAGCCATTGAAGGTGATACGGTAACGGCAATATCCTCTCTGTCGACACCGTTAACGTACTCGTTCTTTGTCTCTTCGATAGCTGTTACCAGCTCTTCAAGCTGCTGTACTATCTTTGTCTTTGTGGGAGTAAACTCTGTACCTGCCGCTACCGCCGTTACGAAGAAGGCAGTATCAAGGTCACGGATCATAGTATCAGAGTGGTTTGCCGCACGCTTTGCAAGCATACCGGGTATACCGTACTTTTTGGCGTCAAATTCCTCGATTTCTTCAACGATTTCCTTATGAGTATTGAGGTTTACCGTAATGGGCTTTGCCTTAAGTCCGTCACCCTTGCCGCCGCTTCTTGCTGTGCCGTATTCCTTTGCTTCAGAGTTTGTAAAGCGCTTTACTTCGACGCTACCTGCTTCAGGATCTCCCGAAAGATTCTTGTTCTTAAGTGCAGTAGACACAGCGTTAAGATTGATATTGTCAATGACTGCACCGTAAATTTCAGCAAGCTGTTCCTTGTCGGTTGAGCCTGCTAACGTAATGTTTAAAGCCTGTGTTCTTGCCATTTTTCATTTTCCTTTCTTAAATCAGATTTCTGTTATCTGTGTAATTGCCCGAAACCTTGCCGGGCTGACCTGTTTTCTGGGGTACACCTCTTAATTTATCGGCTACCGCCTTCGTTACTGCCGTTTCAAAGGCCTTGGCTACTGTTTCGATACTCTTGTTGCAGTTTTCAGCGCTTGAATAGTCAAGCACCGATGCAAGCTCTGTAGGAAGTCCCTTTTCAGAAAGTGTCTCCTTTGCGGTAGCGGTAAGCTCACGCTTTGTTACTGCCGCCTCACGCTCTGACAGAGCCTTATCCTGCTTTTCTCTTTCGTACTGTGCCTTCTGCTCGGCGTTCATCTTTTCCAGCTTCTTTGCTTCAGACAGCTTTTCTTCTGCCTCTTTTTCCCACTTTTCTTTTGCGGTTTCAAGCGCCTTTGCTATGCGCTTATCAAATTCCGACTGATAGTCCTTGTTTTTAAGGACCTCGTCAAAGGTGGGTACAGCATTACCTCCGTCTGCGTTCATATTGCCCGCACCGTCTGTGTTCTGTGTTTCTTCTGCAAAATGCTGAAGACTGATTTTAAGTAACTTTTTCATAAATGTTCCTTTCCCTGCCCGCTACGTTCTTATGCCCACAGCGTTCAGATATGTTTTGGATTTTGTGTATAAAAAAACCGCCTTGATATAAGACGGTTGATTTATTGAGTTGTGAAATTGATTGCACTTTTATTTTGCATAACAGCATTTTCCGTTCTGCCATGCACCGCAGTTATCCTTTTCGCAGTCCATAAGCTCGTAAACGGTCTGTGTTACAGATTTGCTGTTGTTCGGGTTGCCTTCATCGTTATACTTCTGATTGAAGCTCTGTATTGTAGTTTCGGATTTTGTGTTGTAGGGACATTTCATAGGGTTTCTCCTTTTGGGTATAGAAAAACCGCACACTTACGTGGGCGGTTAATTACTTATTCTACATCAATAGCTTTCTGTATATGGATATATCCTTTGCAATCAGGATCCTCACAGTGAAAATAATTTGAAAACTCTCTGTTTGGTGAGGATACATCGTAATAATGTTTTTTGCAAGTATAACATAAAATTTTTTCGCCTTTACGAAGTCTGTCAATGTTTCTTAGTTCTTCCATTTATACGACCTCCCTTTCTCCAATTCCATTTCTTATAATCGCCATCGGATTTTACTGCTTTAATTATAGCTCTTTTTTCAGCTATTGTCAAGTAATCCCTGTTTCTTGCGTGCTTCAACTCCTGCGCAATACATACACATTCAGACCATTGGCTTTCACCTATACCATATCGATAATGGGTAAACTCGTGAATTACCGTTCTTGCAACCCACTGTATATTGCGGCAATTATTAACATAAATACAAATATGCCCATAGTCCTCAGTGCCTCTAAGTTCTGGCTCTACGCCGTGAGTAAGGACTATACTTTCAGGCAATATAGAAAGCATCTCTAACGTTTCTCTGCCTATCGAAGAATTTGAGAGTTCCTCTACTATCTCCTCAATTGTCGGATCGCCCGCTTTCAGATCGTTATCGCTGAACATTTCAAACGCTTTTGCTTTATTTGTATAAGTATCTTCACTGCCACCCTTATCAGCATATTTAAAATATCTGAGTTGCTTATCACCGACAGGTTGCAGTCCTTTCTTCCACTCCTCAAAATCCACGTCCGTCCCTATCTCATCAGATAACCCCGCTATCTCACGGTCAAGCTCTTCCTCTGAGGGCAGTATCGGTAACGTGGTAGAACGGCAGAAGGGGTGCATAGGCGGTAAGTTCTTACCCGGAACAGCTTCAGATATCTTAAAAATCTTTCCGTCAAGACCATCTACGTTGTCACATAGCTTTGAGGTACGATTATCCAGCACCGCAGAAAACTCATAGCTTTCTATTCCCGTCTGCCTGTAGCCGTCCAGCTCCGCCTGATTTGCTATATAGCAGGCTTCCGTCCTTACAAGTCGGCGTGCTTCAAAGGCCCCCACGGCACAGCGGTTCATTATATCCTCTGCCATCTTCTTTTCAGACTTACCCGACATAATACCGACAAGCAAATCATTTTGCAGACCGTCTGCAAGAGCATTCGTATTACCCCACACACGGGTGGAAAAATGCTCACCACTCCACTTTGCCCCAAGGATGCGGTTTATTCGGCTTGTCGGCATTATATCAAAGGCGGAGGACACACCCATACCCTTTTGCATATCAAAAATACAATGCTTATAAGCATCGTCACACAGCCCTCTGAAGAAGCTGTCATCCGCAAGGACCTCCGTGTTA
>JAGAVH010000021.1 GCA_017942025.1 Ruminiclostridium sp.
CGACAGTTTGTCGAACGGATGTGTTAATCCAATCGGAATTGCGCCGGACCTTTCCTTCTTATTGTATAAAAATAAGAGTAGTTTTGCAATGCTTTTTTGCATTGGGTTGCTACTCTTATATTGTACCAAATTGGAATTTATTTCAGTTTATCAACTTTTTCTACACGGATATTTTCTACACTTCCGCATTGAACGCACGTATCGCAAATTAATCCGACATAACGTGGCTTAAACTTTTTTTCATCAGCTAATGGAGTAAAACCAACAAAATGAGCGCCTGTCATCAAGCGACCCGTTATCAATTCTCCCCCACATTTACTGCATTTATTGTCCATAATATTACCTCCGCAAAATTCTTATTTATCGATGAGTTAATTATATCATAAAAACAATAGTATATCAAGTGAAATATTCGGCTTACGCCGAATGTGAAATAATTCACCTTGTGAATTGTGAAATATCTTACTCCGCTAGCGCTCCGTAAAATGTGAAATAAAATTTCCCCATATTCGCTTTAGCGAATATTTCACGTTTGCGAAGCAAATATTTCATAGCAAAGCTATTTCACTTGCCCGTAAGGGCAAATTTCATTGAAAAGATTCCGCACTTGTCGAAGACAAATGCGGAATCTTTTCTGGCTGGGATGGCGGGATTTGACGGCGCTGTCGCACCTAACCCTGGTGGGTTCAAATCCCGTTCCCAAAACATAAAAATGCACCCCGACCTTGAAGGAAGGTCGGGATGATTTTTCTGGCTGGGATGGCGGGATTTGAACCCACGGGTGACGGAGTCAAAGTCCGTTAAAAAACCTGATTTTCGGCTTAAAATTGGCTTTTACGTCACCTAAAATCATCAAAAACAAAACAAATGGCGTACTAATTGTCCAACTAAATCAGCACTTCTCCAGATACTCTTCCCCTATCGCCCCGGTGACAAGGAACTCCCCGTCCTCATACTCTCCGACTACGACTCTGCCGTTTACGTTCTCGCTGACGTAGTACTCGTTATCATACACCCACATGGGGATAGTTACGCCGTTTTCCCAACGTTCAGCCTTGCGGGAAATTCTTACGATATCGCCCGACTTTATCTTGTCGCTGTCAGCTTCCTTGTTCGCTGTATCGGGTACGTTATCCTCGGGCTGTGTTTCCTCTGCGGATGAGGTCTCAGCAAGCTCCAAAGAGCTTAAATACATCCATCCGGTGTAAGCTCCGTCAATGCCGATAAGTGCCTCTTTACAGTTAAGGCTCAGCCGCAGCACTTCATAGGTCTGCTCATATACCTCAGGATAGGGTGTCACGCCGTTGGAAAACAGCTCGCCTTCCTTTACTCTTACCTTGTCACCGACCTTTACCGAAGTAGGAATTACTCTGTCGAAGGTCTTTTCTCCTGTGAGATAAGGAAGAGGATCAACATAGCTTCTGCCGTCATTGACGTCAAAATGCAGATGCACCGCCTCGGCAGGAATGCAGTAGCCCGTACCGCCTTCCATACCAAGAACCTGGCCCGTCTTTACCTTATCGCCTACCTTTACTCTGATAGAATCGATGGCAAGGTGCAGATAGCGTGAAAAGTAGCCGTTTTCGTGTCTGAGCTTTACAAAATTGCCTGCCGAATAGACCTCGTTATATCCTCTTACACCATTCTGCACATATACAACCTCACCGTCTGCTATAGCAGTAACCTCACAGGCTCCGCCGTTGGCGTTGATAAAATCTATACCGTGATGGGTCGCATAGTCGGGTTCTCTTGTGCCGTAATCTGCCGTACAGTATTCCGCACCACTCTTCAGCACATGATTCTTTATTTCCTTTACAAGTCCGTTCATTATTCTTCCTCCTCGCTCTTTTCCTTTAACTGTTCCATAATTTCAACCAACTTTTTTGGTACGGGAAGTCCTAATCTTGCCGCATTTTCGATTATTGATATTCCCTCATTTGCAAGATAGAACAGCATTACCGCTGACATAATTGCAGGAGTGCCACCCAGTATGTAAGTGTCGATTATATGCCCTACTGCAACGAAAATAAGTATCACAAATTTTTTCGCAAGCCCCTTGAACCCTACGGCACTGGACAGCTTTTTGCTTACAACTGCGTTAATGATTCCCGTAGTGTAATCTAACGCCATAAAGGCTATAAGCGCCCAGAAAAGTCCTGTCACCTCTCCGAATAAAAAGCCTAAAGCGGCACCTATCGTAGCAGCCACCACATCAAGTATTGTCTGTAATTTCATTGTTTTCTCCTTTCACCGCCTCTTCGTAGGCGGTCATTTCATCATCGAAGGCTATCAGGTCAGCCTCCGTTATTTTCCCACGGGTATAATAGTCGGCAAGCTGCAAAGCCGCCCATTCTTTCCCGAATGAGCCTGCCTTTACTCCGTTTACTGCGACCTTTACCACCCATTCGCCGAAATTAAGTGCCATTATACTTCACCTCCCAACGATAGAAGTGCCGCTTCAAGCGTTGCTACACGTTCTGCCATAAGTCCTGCATCCTCATAAGCAGGAATCCATTCTGTGGATTTATTGTTCTTTTCAAGCTTGAAATCTGCAAACCACAGTACGCCGTTCTGAATCAGGAAGCAGTTTACCATACAGGCTGAATAATTCTGTGCAGGTGTAAAACTGAAGCTCATTTCCTGCCATTCTCCTGCGGTTATACCGTCTGCCGCCACAGAACGCTGTGCAATTACCGAAAGTGCCGTAGCTCCTTCTGCTATGCCCTGAATCTGAAAGAGAATCGGCTGGTCTATGGTGCTTATATCCTCGGCATAGTATTTACAACTGAAGTTCCAAAGCTCTCCCGACTTCATTTCCGACTTGTCCTTTATCGGCAGAGCCGTAGAAGATACGCCGTTATACGCCGCCGCAGAAAGTCCCGTCTGATTGAGCTTTACTGTAGGATGACAGTTATACAGCCTGGTTTTATCCACAGCGCAGTTTGTATCAAGCACCCATCCGTCCGAGCCGTACAGAAATGCGGAATTGTATATGTAGTTTCTTCTGCTCTTCTGCAGCTCCG
>JAGAVH010000022.1 GCA_017942025.1 Ruminiclostridium sp.
AAGGGGGTTAGGGGGATAGGGGCTACAATAACCCGAGCGGAGCGATAAACTACAATTTATCTTATAGTCAACGTGTGTCCCCCTGCCGTTTTGCCAACCTATATAGTACAACCGATATTTCTAAAGGCAGGAGTTGTCAGCGGCGACACGCTGCAAAACTACAATTTATTATTTTCCCCCTCATCCGTCACCTGCTGTGACACCTTCTCCCGAGGGAGAAGGCTTTGAGATGCATCCAATACGTGAAACCGCCGTTCACGAGGCTTCGCCGACCACAAACATATTTAAAGGCGGAACTGGGAGCGGCGGCACGCCGACAAATTTCAATTTATCTCACTTCCCGATTTGTTCATCCTATAAATAAAAAGCGGATACATCCCGGGATATATCCGCTCAATTATTCAATTACCGATATATTCAATTATCTTTTCCACTATCTGCTCTGCCGCAGACTTTTCACAGTCGATGGTAATATCGGCATATTTTTCATAATATGCTTTTCTCTCTTCTATTATTTCCGCTACGGTTTCGCCCTTTCTGCAGGCTATCCCTCTTGTCTTTATATTACGCAGTCTGCGGATAAGCTCCTGCTCACTTACTCTGAGATAAATGCAGACGCCGTTATTTTTAAGATGCTCCATTCCCTCTTTACAGAATACCGCCGAGCCGCCTGTGGCTATAACTGTCGAATCGCAGCCCACCGATAAAAGCGCCTGCTCTTCGCATTTCAGAAAGTGTTCAAGACCGTCACCGTCGATAATTTCCTGTAGCTTTCTTTTCTGCTGACTCTGTATTATAAGGTCGGTATCAACAAAATCATAACCCATCGACTTTGCAAGAAGCACCCCGATAGTGCTTTTCCCTGCTCCGGGCATACCTATAAGTATTACGTTGCTCATTCCTGCACCTCTTCGTAATAATACCAGTTATCCTTCAGATCAGAAAGGATATCCTTTTCAGACTTCTTTGTGGGTTCTTCGGTGCTGTATATAAGCTTTTTCGTACCCGACTCGTTGAAGGTCAGAGTCACCATGCCCTTTTCACTTATAATAGTATAGCAGTAAGAATGGCAAAGCACATCTATATTATCCTTCAGCTTTTCATATACGGGATTTCCTTTTTCGTCAGCGGTTATCACCGATTTCTGAAAAAGTCCGCCGTGCTTTGAATTTATCACGAAGTCGGATTCCTTGCCTTCCTTCACAATAGCGTCAAGAGAAGCGGAATACTTGTTCTTCACCTGCAATATTTCCCTGTTGTCATATTCTACAACCCCTGCACGGAGTAATAAATCACGTAGGAAAAACGAAGCTATCAGAAGGATGATGCCGCCGGCCACACAAAGGGCAGTAATTATTTTCTTTTTTGTTGTACTTTTTTTACTCATTTTATTCATCCTTTCCCTTCATCGCGGTGAGAACATCCTTCATTACATCCAGCGGAGTAGCTTTCTTATCCATTTTCACCCTGAAATTTGCTTTTCCTGTAAGATTCAGCGTCATACTCTTACCGAATTTTTCCGACACAAGAGAGATTCTTTCCATACTTTTTTCGTTCACTTCTTCGGGATAGAAAAGCATACAGTCACCGCTTTGTATGATTTCGGTGATATGCATATCCTGCGCCATATGACGGTACTTTGCAACCTTGACAAGTCCCACCACCGCTCTCGGTACATCGCCGTAACGGTCTATAAGCTCATCCAGTACATCGGTTGCGTCCTCGTCGGTTTCGATAAGAGCAATTTTTCTGTAACAGTCTATTCTCTGTCCGGGACTCGGGATATAGCTTTCAGGGATAAATGCGTCTATCTTTATATCGACAAGACATTCGGGACGGATTTCAGGCGCTTTGCCCTGCTGTTCCATAACCGCCTCGGTAAGCAGCTTTACATACATATCGTAGCCGACTGTAGCAAGGTGTCCTGACTGGCTCTGTCCCAGTACCGAGCCTGCTCCTCTTATCTCTAAATCCTTCATAGCAATTCTGAAGCCTGAGCCGAATCTTGTAAATTCTCTTATAGCATCCAGTCGCTTTGTAGCAATTTCGGTCAGCATCTTTCCTCTTTTGAAGGTGAAATACGCATAGGCTCTGCGGTTGGTTCTGCCGACTCTGCCTCTCAACTGATGAAGCTGGGCAAGTCCCATATTATCGGCATTTTCAATAATAAGGGTATTGCAGTTGGGAACATCAACGCCCGTTTCTATAATAGTAGTGCACACAAGGATATCAATTTCGTTATCTATCAGCTTGCGCCATACCTCCAGCAGTTCTTCCTCGCCCATTTTTCCGTGTGCTACGCCAATTCTTGCTTCGGGTATCATTTCCTGCAGAGACGCCGCACAGGAATAGATGCTCTCCACTCTGCTATGCAGATAATACACCTGACCGTTACGGCGAAGCTCCTTATTTATCGCCTGAGCAATAACGCCCTTGTCGTGCTCAATAACATAGGTGGTGATAGGCTGTCTGTCACCCGGTGGAGTTTCGATAACACTCATATCCCTGATACCTGTCATTGCCATATTGAGTGTTCTGGGGATAGGGGTTGCAGATAAGGTCAGAATGTCTATGCCGTTATAGTTCTCCTTGAATTTTTCCTTATGGTTTACACCAAAGCGCTGTTCCTCATCGATTATCGCAAGACCTAAATCAAAGAATTTAACATCATCCTGAACAAGTCTGTGAGTACCGATAATGATATCAATATCGCCCTCTTCAAGCTGTTTTAATATCTGCTTCTGCTCCTTGGGACTGCGGAAACGGGATAAAAGCTGCACCTTTACATTGAAGCCTTCCATACGCTTTAGCACCGTCTGATAGTGTTGCCACGCAAGAACGGTAGTAGGCACAAGTATAGCGCACTGCTTTCCGTCAAGGAAGCATTTGAAGGCGGCACGCAGTGCCACTTCTGTTTTTCCGAAGCCCACATCTCCGCAAAGCAATCTTTCCATCGGAGCTGTACGCATCATATCGTGCTTTATCTCTTCTATACATCTGAGCTGGTCGTCGGTTTCAATATAATTGAAATGGTCGTCAAAGACGTGCTGTTGTTCGCCGTCAGGAGAGAAAGCAAAGCCCTTGGCTTTCATTCTCTTGGAGTAAAGCTCTATAAGCTCCGTTGCCATTTCCTTAGCAGCTGTCTTTGCCTTTGCCTTTGCCTTTTTCCAGGTGTCTGTATGGAGCTTGTTCAGCTTTACCGTGCCTGCGTCGCCCGTACCGATATATCTGGATATCATATCAAGGTGGGTAACGGGAATATAAAGCACGTCTGTTCCTGCATATTTCAGCTTTATATAATCCTTCTGCACACCGTCGGCGGTCATTTTCTGAACACCGTCAAAAACGCCTATGCCGTGGGAGGCATGCACTATAAGGTCACCCAGAGAGATGTCGCCAAGACTTCTTATCTGCTGTCCCTTTTTGAATTTTCTCTGCTTTAAGGGAGTTCTGGTAACAGCTCCCTGACTTCTTGTTATTGCCGCTATCTTCTCATCCTTATATTCAAAGCCTGCCGAGATAGTACCTGCCAGCACATATATTTTCTTCGCATAAAGCTTTTTTGCATTCTGCGAAAAATCCGCAGGGTATCCGCTTTCGCGCAAATCGCCCGCAAGAATCTTTGCCGCTTTTTCCGTACCCGCATATACTATGCAGGAATAGCCGCGGTCTATATAATCTCTCAGCTCTTCGCAAAGCACCTTGTATTCTCCGCTCCAGGGAGAAAGCTGAACGCAGTCCACATTCTGTATATCAGAAAGCTCCAGTCCGCCGCCTCTTACAAAGGTATCCATATAAAGTCGTGTACTATTTGCTACAAGCTCCTTATATTCGGCTTTTGTAAAAAGATATCTGTCAAGCCCCTTGCAGATAAATCCGCTTTCTGTCAGAAGCTTTAAATCCTCGTTGTGAGAGTCTGATACTCCCTTTGCCGTATCCATTGAGGCAAAGCCCTCGCACACCACCAGCGTTTTTGCATAGTCGAAGACGCTCCCTGCCCTTTCATAGCAGAGAGGGAAATATCTGTAGAGATTACCTGCTCCTACACCGTCCTTCAGTCTTGCCATATCACGGCGGAGTCTTTTTATAAGCTCTTCATTCTTTTTCTTTGCCTTTTCTGCCTTTAAAAGCAGGGCAGATATTTTTGCAATAAGCTCCTCGTTACTGTCAAAGACGGTTTCAAAACAAGGCGTTATTTCGGCACGGTCGATAGAGTCCGTTCTTCGCTGAGTTTCTATATCAAAGGCAGAAACGGTATCGACTTCATCTCCCCACAGCTCAGCTCTTATGGGGTATTCGCCGCCTGTGGGATAGATATCCACAAGCGAGCCACGTATGGAAAACTGTCCCTTTCCCTCGATAAGCTCACATCTTGAATAGCCTGCCGATATCAGCTTTTTTGAAAGCTCTGCCGTATCTAGCTCCGCTCCCGGTTCTATAACAAAGGTATGCTCTGCCAGCACGTCCCTCGGTATTGTAAGCTGTAACGACGCCTCGGAGGAGGCAACTATCACACCTGCTCTGCCACTTAATGCCGCCAACAGAGTTTCTATTCTGCGGTGAGAATATTCTGACGACTGCGCTTCGGTGTCGGTCAGTATCATATCCGCCGCAGGGAACTGATATGCTGTCCTTTTTCCGCAAAGGGTATTTATATCATCGCACATACGGACAGCCGTCGCCTCGCTCTCAACTATGCACAGAATCGGAAGCCTGTTCTTTACCGCTTCATCCTGCATCATCGCCGCCAGAAAATGTGCCTTATGTATGTGCGAAAGCCCCGTCACCAACATGGGGACGGGTTCTTCACTCAAAATATGTTTTACCGACCGCCTGTACTGACTAAGGCTATCAGCCATATTTTTAAATATTTCCATTTTGTGCCTGCTCTTTCGGTTTAAGAATTGTACTTGTTCATCGCTTCGTTTATCTTATTTTCAACTATAAGCTTTACAGAAGCCGCGGCGTTTTTCAGACAGCCTTCAAGCGCCTCGCCATCCTCTTTCTTAAAGGGCGATAAAACCCAGTCTGCCAAAGGAAAATCCGGATGGGGCTTTGCTCCCACGCCTACCTTTACACGGGGGAATTTATCGCTCCCTGTAAGGTATATGATGCTCTTTATACCGTTATGACCGCCGTCACTGCCCTTTTGTCTTATTCTCATTCTGCCCACATCAAGAGATATGTCATCATATATGACTATCATATTCTCGGTAGTCAGCTTATAGAAATTGAGTGCCTCGACTACCGCCTCACCACTGTTGTTCATAAATGTGGATGGCTTCATCAGAAGGCAATGCTTTCCGCCTATAGTACAATCACCCACAAGCGATTTGAACTTTATCTTCTTTACATCGGTCTTTAAATCCTCTGCAAGAGTGTCTATAGTCATAAAGCCTGCATTATGACGGGTGTTTTCATACTGTGTACCGGGGTTTCCCAGTCCTACTATTATATATTCGACTGCACCTGCAGGGGCAGGAGCTCTGCCCTCAGCAAGCTTTTTAAAAATATCATCTATTCCCATTTGTCATCCTGCTGTCGTTTATTTTATCGTAAATATGCCTCTGCCAGTCTTTTAAGAAGCTTTGCCGCCTTTGCTGTACCGGGCTTTCTCATTCTCCAGCACCAGTTGCCGCCAAGAGTTGAGGGTATATTCATTCTCGCCTCTGTGCCCAGTCCCAGGACATCCTGCATAGGTATCACGGCAAGGGCAGAGGGACTCTGATATACCGATTTTATAAAGCTGATATGCTTTTTCTCAAAAACCGAGGCACCGATATATTCGGTTGCCATCTTTGCCGCCTTTTTATCGGCACTTCTCAGCCAACCCATAATTGTATCGTTGTCGTGAGTACCTGTATATGCCACAGAATTCACAGGATAATTATGTGCAAGGTGCGAGTTGTCATTATGCTCGTTGTTAAAGCCGAACTGCAATACTCTCATACCCGGATATCCGCTGTCGGAAAGAAGCTTTTTAACGCTGTCGAAAATATCTCCCAGGTCCTCAGCGATAATATTCACATCGCCAAGCGCCTCTTTGACTGCATTAAACAGCTTCATACCGGGACCGTTTTTCCAGTCACCGAATTCCGCCGTTTTTGCGTCGGCAGGGATAGCATAATAGGTATCAAAGGCTCTGAAATGGTCGATACGTACAATATCAAAAAGCTTCATAGCATGGTCTATTCTGCTTATCCACCAGTTAAAGCCGTCCGCCTCCATGTTTTTCCAGTTATAAAGAGGGTTGCCCCACAGCTGTCCCGTAGCGGAAAAATAATCCGGCGGTACTCCTGCAACAAGTGTAGGATTAAGCTCCGTATCCATTGTAAAGAGCTTAGGCTGTGCCCATACGTCTGCGCTGTCCATAGCCGCATAAATGGGGATATCTCCTATTATGGAAATGCCCTTTTTATTAGCATAATCCTTGAGCCTCTTCCACTGATAGAAGAAAATATACTGCACAAAGCGGTGAAATTTGATAGAGTCGGAATTTTCCTCTCTGAATTTCTTTAAAACCTCAGGATTTCTCTTTCTGATTTCCTTGTCCCAGTTAAGCCAAGAGCGAAGCTCATTCTTTTCCTTTATAGACATAAAAAGGGCGTAATCCTCAAGCCACCAGGCATTTTCCTGTACAAAGGAAAGATAAGCCACGTCCTCCTTAAAGGAGAAAAACGCCTTATGCAAAAGCTCATTCTTTATTGATATTACCTTTTCATAGTCAACAAGGCAAGGGTCCTCGCCATACTCTCTGCCCTTGATATCCTCGGCAGAAAGCAATCCCATATTTTTAAGCTCCCACAAATCTATAAGCAGGGGATTTCCTGCAAAAGAGGAGGGGGACTGATAGGGAGAATCGCCATAACCCGTAGGGTGAATCGGAAGCACCTGCCAGTAGCTCTGACCTGCCGATTTAAGCCAGTCAATAAACTCATAGGAGGGCTTACCCATTGTTCCTATTCCTTCGTTATTAGGGAGTGATGTTATATGCATCAGCACTCCACAGCTTCTTTTAAGCTCCATAATCTATCCTTCTTTGTTTAAAATCACTTATCCTGTGTGCTTGTTCTGAAGGGTGCTACGGGTATTCCGTTTGCTCCGAAAAGCACTACCTCGCTATAGTTTGTCCACAGATATCTGGCATATACAGGCTCTTTTACCTTTTCGCACTTTACTGTTATTGTATTGTCGGCATTTATAACAGCATCCGCCTCATAATACATCTTATCCTCGCCTGCCACTTCAAAGCCTGATATTCTGTCACCCTTTACAGTAAAACCGTTATCGGCATACTTAAAGCTGATTGTCATTTCATCGTCCTTTTCGGTTGCATAATCGAAAAGAGGTCCGAAGGCGTCGGTACTATCCTCGCCATAAAAATGCTTCATAGCCTGCAGATACATACGGTGTCCTACAGGAAGCTTATCCTTGGGATGAATTTCGTTGAATTCGCCGCAATCGATGATAACCGCAACACCTGTATTTTTTACTGTTTCATACACCTTCATCTGCGCCTCACGGAGAATGCACCAGTGCTTTCTGTCTGCGTCAGCCTCGTATCTGTGCATAGGGAGCTGTGCGAAGATAAAGGGCAGAGAGTTGTCGCCCCACTCGCTTCTCCAGTTACCGATAAGGTTTCTGAACAGCTTGTAGTACATATCAGGTCTGTGGTCATCGGATTCTCCCTGATAGTATATAAAGCCCTTTAAGGTATAGGGGCATACTCTCTTTATCATACTTTCATAAAGCGCTGTAGGATGAAATGGATTTGCAGGACACAAAGGACCGGGGTACTTTGATTCGCCACAGTATTCAAGACATCCGCTCCAGGTAGGATTTTCGGTTGTGCTGTAGTATTCAGCGGATTTTCTGTTCCACTCCGCACTGTATTCTTCATACTCACGATACTCGTCCATCAGCTGTTCATCGCTTTTTCCTGCTATCGCTCTGTCATATTCGTCCATATATATTCTGGTGTCGATGTCATCGGAGATAGCTGTTCTGCTCATCCAGTGACTTGCACTTGTGCCACCCCAGTTACAGCCGATTATACCAACGGTAACACCCAGCTTTTCGGATAATTCCTTTGCGAAGAAATAGCCCACCGCACTCCAGCACTTTGCGCTTTCCTCATCAAATTCCTTCCACACCATTTTTTCTTCGCATTCGATGAAATCCTCATCGGTCATGCATTTTTTCTGTGTGTAGTAGAAGCGGACATTAACGCCCTTGTCGTTTTTCAGATAATCAGCTCCGCCTGTGCAGTTCTGCAGTTCGAATTCCATATTGCTCTGACCGCCTGCAAGCCATACCTCGCCTATCATTACATTATCAAAACGATAGATTTCTCCCTCACAGGATACAGTCATTTCGTAAGGACCGCCCGCCTTCATAGCAGGAAGGGTTGTCATCCATTTTCCGTACTTTACCTTTGTTGTTTTTGTAAACCCACAAAAGTTTACAGTTACGATTTTACCGTTTTCTCCATAGCCAAAAACCGCTATATTCTTATCTCTCTGAAGCACCATATTACTGCTGAAAACAGACGCTGCTTTAAATTTCTTCATTGTGTACTACCTTTCGTTATCAGTTTGCTCTTGCACTTTTCTTTCTTATTCTGTCCTGGTACAGCTTTTCTGTAGAAGAATCGGTAAAGGTGATTTTCTTTACCCACTCATATCTGCCCTCTTCGTCCTTGCTGAACAGTATGTTTACAGCGAGGGTATGCTTTGCGCACTTCATCACCGCAAGGTATGAGCAGGGCTTTATATTGACAAGCTTATCCTTTAAGGTTGACGGTCTGCCGCACAGAGGGCATACATATCTCCTGAGCTCAGGCGACCTCAATGCGCTTACTGTCCTTGTATATTTTCTTTTTCCGTAAACAGTCACACAAAGCTGCTTATAGGGATTGGCGTGGGCATAATCCACCTTCTTCTGCCATTTGATGCCCTCCTCGATGTTATTTACACCAAGAAGGATAAGCGCAGTATAATATGCGTCGTTTATTGCGCTGTGATATGACAGCTCTTCATTTATGCCCATAAGCTCCACCGCAGTAGAAAGGCTTATCTGTGCTCTCTGGAGCTGAAGCTGTCTTGTAACAAGCGGCTGAAGATTGAACCAGGGCGGTATCCACTCCTTGCCGAAGCCGAAAAACTCACACTGTGCCCTGAGATTGGATACATCGTCACAGCCCCAGGTACAGATTGTATCACCGCCGTATTTATCTATCCAGTTTCTCAGTCGTCTGAGCACATTTCCGAAGGTATCAGCCTTTTTAAGTTCCTTCTCATTTATACCGGTCAGTTTCTTTATGCGGCTTTTTATAATAGTGTAATAGATAGGCTTTACATATTCTGAAAAGATTTCATCTACTATCTTTCCGTCCTTTACCATAACGGCGCCTATCTGTATTATCTCAACCGGCAGAGTTTTGCCGCCTCTTGTCAGCGTTTTCTCCTTGCAGACGGGCTGGCTCCACTCCATATCAAGAACAATATATGTCAACTGCATACCTCCTTTATATAAAATGCGACAAGCCCCTGTTTTGCTTTCAGGGGCGGTCATATTGTAAAATCAGATAGCAACCTCGATTTTTTCGTTAAAATCGTGATACTTATAGTCAAGAAGAGTAAAGCTCTCCTTTGTGAATTTGTAGAAGTCTGTTATGTCCTCCACCTGCATTTTCGGTGCAGGATAAGGCTCTTTTTCTATAATACGCTTTACGGCGTCTATATGTCTGTCATAGATGTGAGCGTCGGCAATCACGTGTACAAGCTCGCCTGCCTCCAGTCCCGAGGCCTTGGCAAACATTATGAGAAGTGCCGCATACTGGCACACATTCCAGTTGTTTGCGGTCAGCATGTCCTGACTGCGCTGGTTAAGTATCGCATTAAGCTTATTGCCGCTCACGTTGAAGGTCATACTGTAGGCGCAGGGAGCAAGTCCCATTTCGTGCAAATCCTTATGATTATACATATTGGTCATCATTCTGCGGCTTGCTCTGTTATGTTTAAGATCATGAAGAATTCTGTCAACCTGATCGAATTCACCATCGGGATAGATACTCTTCTGTCCCAGCTGATAGCCGTAAGCCTTACCTATAGTGCCGTTTTCATCCGCCCATGCATCCCATATCCTTGTAGAAAGCTCGCCTACGCGGTTGCTCTTTTTCTGATAAATCCACAGGATTTCCTCTATACAGGAGCGATAATATATCCTTCTGAGAGTCATTATCGGAAATTCCTTCTGTAAATCATAACGGTTGACAATACAGAATTTCTTGACTGTATGAGCAGGAGTTCCATCCTCCCAGCGAGGTCTTACCTGCATATCGGTATCCCATACGCCGTTTTCGATGATGTCACGGCAATTTTCTATAAAATACTTATCCGCTAAGCTCATTTTTTCTGACTCCCTCCGGATTGTTTTGATTTCTTAAATCTTTGATAAAACCTTTGTTGTTGTAAAATCGATATCCGCAAAGCTCTTCTTTTCGAACATATCAAGACTGAGCACGTTGCTCATATCGTAGATAGAGATACCTGCCGATGCGGCATAGGTCTTTATATTCTTCAGCAGTGTCTGTGCCTGCTCGGGATAGTCATACTGACCGTCCTCCTTTAAAAGCGCCTCGTCATAGGGAGTAAGCTGTGCGTCATAAAGTCCGTCAAAGCAGTAGAGATATATCTCTGTAAAGCCCTGATAGATAGCAAGCTGTAATGCGGCGTAAAGATCGTCTATACGGCGCAGAGCCTCACTTGACTGGGTAGAAGCAAAAGAAGGAAGCTGAGATATGATTCCGTCACCCATCATATTTATATATGTGGGGCGCTTTGCGAACTTATCCTCAAACACCTTTGCATCACTCGCTACAAAGCATTCGAGCTGGTCGATATACTTGCCGTTGCCCTGATAATGCTCATTGCTTGTAAGCAGATACTGAGAGGGACGAAGAGGTGTCTTTGAGAAATATGTGCATATTCCGTTATATGCGATACATCTTTCTTCAAGCATGACATTGAGCTCTTCAAGTACAACGCCTTTCTTATAGCCTAAAATAAAGCAACGCTGTCCTGCAAACTTGTTCTTGTAGGCGTTCATCTGTGCTTCGGTGCTCTTCACAAGCTTGCCAAGCTTCTTCTGCTCAGATTTTTCAGATACCTTGTACATGGAGTTCTTCATCTTCATATATGTACCGAGAAGTCCTGCAGGCTCGTTCATAAGGCAGAAATCACGGTTTGTATAACCGTACTGTTCAAGTCTCTGGGCAAGAAGCTTTGCACTGCCTATCTTACCCTCGCGTCCCTTGAGCTTTACCTCAAGCTCGTCAAAGGAAGAAGCAACCAGCACATAGTATGCCTTTGCCTTACCCTGAAGCTCTGTGATACTACGAATGCGGTCGTCATCCTTTATGAGATCACGCTCGTCGTTTGTGGCAAAGAAAGCAATTTCAGGTACTCTTACGCCCTTCTTTTTGAGCTGTGCCAACGCTTTTTTGAGTATCTCTGCGTTTCCACCGTTTACATCATCCAAAATAACCAGCTTTCTCTGACCTATTATTTCGATATTCTTTACAATATGCTTTTTATAGGTCTGAGCCTTGAGCATTTTAACAAGTCCGCCCTTTGTAAGAGATTCGTATGTCATATCAAACACCCTTTCGTTTATTGTTTTATAGTTTCAGTAAAGAGGATTATTCAGCCTCACTTAAAATGAACATATCATAAATTACGCCGATAGCCTTTTCAAAATCAGCCTCGTGGATACCAATGATGATATTAAGCTCACTACTACCCTGGTCAATCATCTTGATGTTGATATCTGCGTGGGAGAGTGCGGCAAAGAGTCTTGTAGCAGTACCCTTCTTAGCCTTCATACCGCGACCAACTACTGCGATAAGAGCAAGGTTGTTTTCGATTTCGATATGGTTGGGAGATGTAACCTCGCATATCTTTTCAACGATATCGGGGCACTTGTCAACGTCTGCACCGTCAACAACGATGCTCATTGTATCGATACCTGTAGGGATGTGCTCAAAGCTTATGTTGTTTGCTTCCATAACAGTAAGTATTCTGCGTAAGAAGCCAACCTCGCTGTTCATTTCATCCTTTTCAATGGAGATAACGGAGAAGTGCTTCTTGCCTGCGATACCTGTTATAATGCTTTCAGCCTTTTCATCGCTGCCGGGAACAATCATTGTACCGTCAGCAGAAGGATCGTTTGTATTTCTGATGTTTATGGGAATATTAGCGCTTCTTACAGGGAAGATTGCGTCCTGATGAAGAACTGAGAAGCCCATGTATGAAAGCTCACGGAGCTCTCTGTATGTAATAACCTTGATGAACTTGGGGTTGTTTACTATTCTGGGATCGGCTACCGCTACACCGGGTACGTCTGTCCAGTTTTCGTATATCTCAGCACCGATAGCCTTTGCTACGATTGAGCCTGTAACGTCACTGCCGCCTCTTGAGAAGGTGCGTACTGTACCGTCGGGGTTAGCTCCGTAGAATCCGGGGATTACTGCGTTTTCCATTCCGTGGAGAACGGATGCAAGACAGGTATCTGTAAGTGTGTCGTCAAACTTGCCGTCGGGACGGAAGAAGATAACCTTTGCCGCATCAACGAACTGGAAGCCGAGATAGTTTGCCAGGATGATACCGTTTAAGTACTCGCCGCGGCTTGCCGCATATTCTCTGCCTGCTTTTTTTCTGAAGTTTTCGATGATTTCTTCATATTCTCTGTCAAGGGAAAGGGTAAGTCCTAAATCGCTGATGATACCGTTGAAACGCTCTGCAATAGGAGCAAACTGATTATGTGCGTTCTTACCCTCTTCTGCAACAGCTTCATAGCAGGCATAGAGCATATCTGTTACCTTGATGTCATCGGGGAATCTCTTTCCGGGTGCGCTGGGTACTACAAAACGTCTTTCCTTATCCGCTCTTATAATGTCTGCCACCTTACGGAACTGATTGGCGTCAGCAAGTGAGCTTCCGCCGAACTTTACTACCTTACTCATAAAAATATTTCCTTTCTTTATGCCTTTTTGCAGGCAATATGTTCTTTGTTCAAGTGTTTATATACTATATTATTTTAACATATGAAAAAGATAATTTCAATAGAAATCTGAAGAATTCTTAAAATTCGCAGTATGTACAAATTTGTCGGGCGATGAGGTTTAATTTATATCTATTTTTTTCGCCGCCGCCTATAGTTTTTACCTCACTTTGCTATTGTAATTTTTTTTGATTTGGTGTATAATAAACAATGTATATTTATATGCAGAACGAAAAAACACCATTACGGAAAGGAAAATTATCATGATAATCACAAAGGATACAATAATCGGAGATATTTTAGACGAATGCGCTGAGCAGACAGCTCCCTATTTTCTTGAAATGGGTATGCACTGCCTCGGTTGTCCCTCTGCAAGAGGCGAAAGCGTAGAGCAGGCGTGCATGGTACACGGCGTTGACGCCGACGAAATGGTAGCTAAGCTCAACAAGGCTATCGGTAACTGATATGATGACGGTTAAGCTGTCGCCAAGACTTCTTGCGGCGGCAGAGCTTGTAGATACGAGCGGCTCGGTATGCGACGTGGGGACAGATCACGCTCTGCTCCCCTGCTACCTTTATCAGAAGGGAGTAAAAAATATCATTGCCTCGGATATAAACGACGGTCCTCTTGTTGCCGCAAAGGAAACGATAGAAAAATATATCGGTTCTGACTGTCCCATAAGGCTTGTAAAGTCGGATGGACTGCGCAATATCGATTATGCGGATAACGTTATCGTTGCAGGTATGGGCGGAGAGCTTATCGCAAGAATCGTTAGCGAGTGCAGTTTTTTAAAGCCCGATATCAGCTTTATTCTTCAGCCGATGACAAAGGCGGAGATACTACGCAGAGAGCTTTATAAAAACGGCTTTCGTATAACTGCGGAAAGGACTGCCGAAGAGGGCGACAAGCTGTATGTGATAATAAAGGCACAGTACACAGGAAAATCCGAAGAGGTATCCGACGTCTTTTCCTATACGGGACTTTGTAAGGATAAAAAGTATCTCGAAAAGCAGAAAAGCATACTTTTAAAAGCGGCTGAAAACTGTAAGAATTCAGCACCCGACAGATATTCTGTTCTTTTTGCTACTGCAAAAGAAATAGAAAAAGTAATAAACGAGGTGTAATTATGAAGGTTAAAAGCGTTTATGAATTTTTAAACGAATACGCACCCTTTAACGTCTGCGACAGCTTTGATAACTGCGGACTTATAGTGGGCAGTATGGATGCAAACGTAAAGGCAATCTGTCTTTGTCTTGATATCACAAACAAGGTGATTGAAGAGGCGGCAAAGAGAAAGGCAAACCTTATAATCTCCCATCATCCCGTTATTTTCAACCCCTTAAAGAGAGTTGAAGCGGACACTCCCGTTTATAATCTTATAAAACACAAAATGAACGCCATCTGCATGCACACAAACGCAGATATGACAAAAAACGGCGTTACAGATATAATGCTGGAGCTACTTAACTTTGAAAACTCAGGCGTAGTCCTGGAGCCTAAATATCCCGACGGTACAGGCTACGGAAAGATAATCGACCTGCCTATCTGTACGACTCCCAAGGCACTGGCGGAATGCTGTAAAAAAGCCTTTGACTGCACAGTAGTACGCTACATAGATACAGACAGTCCCATCAGTAAGGTTGCTATCTGCTCAGGCGCAGGTGCAGGCGGCGGCAATGTGCAAAGAGCTATAGACTGGGGCTGTCAGGCTCTTATTTCGGGAGATGTAAAGCACGATTTATGGATAGACGCAGAAAATAATAATTTCTGCCTTATCGACGCAGGTCATTTCCATACAGAAAATATACTTTGCAATTATCTAAGCGGTATATTATCAAGAAAATTCCACAAGGCAGAAATATTCGTTGCCGAAAACAGCAAGGACCCTTGCAGCTACGTATAAAGCAATTAGAAATATAAAAAGAAAGGTGGTGCTTTTATGTCGCTGGACGGTGCATTTTTACATGCGGTAAAAAACGAACTTATAGCCGCCGAGCTTATAGGCGGAAGAGTGGATAAGATATACCAGCCCTCCAGGGAAGAAATTATAATTTCCCTTCGTGCGGCAGGAAAGCATCACAAATTACTTATAAGTGCAAATTCTATGTCGGCAAGAGTAAACCTCACCGAGAGAAGTGCGGACAACCCATCATCGCCTCCTATGTTCTGTATGTTACTCAGAAAGCATCTTGGTGGCGGTAAGCTTCTTGATATAATTCAGGACGGGCTTGAAAGAATCATAAGCTTCGATTTTCTTTGTATGAACGAAATCGGAGATATGGTTACAAACCGCCTCACTGCTGAAATTATGGGCAGACACAGCAACATAATGCTGATGACCGAAAAGGACGGCACTATGCGTGTTATTGACAGTATAAAGAGAATAACCGACGATATATCGTCGGTAAGACGCATACTGCCGAATATTCCCTATGAGGCACCTCCCAGAGATGAAAGCAGGGTAAATTTTCTCACCTGCACAGACGAGGAGCTTATAAATGCTGTAAAGCAGGGCGTGGGAAAAAGACTTTCAAAGCATCTGACAACGGCTCTTGAAGGCGTATCGCCCGTGTTTACAAGAGAATGTGCATATTATTCCTGCCGTGATACCGATTTTGCGGTGGAGGATATGACTGACGATAACTACGACCGACTGCTTTTCTTTATAAAGAAGGCAAGAGGTTACATCGAAAAGGGCGGCGGCTTTACAATCCTGAGGGACACCTACGGGGCATACAAAGACTTCTGCTTTATGCCGATTGAACAGTACGGTCCTGCTATGGTGACAGTAGAATCGGAAAGTGCAAATAAGCTTCTTGATACCTTCTTCGGAAGTAAGGCGGACAACGAGAGAATGAAGCAACGCTCCCGTGATTTACTTAAAATGCTTGCCAACACCTACGAAAGAATTTCAAGAAAGCTTGAAATACAGAAAACTGAGCTTTCAGCCTGCGGCGAAAGGGAGGTTTTCCGAGTCAATGCGGATATCATAAGCGCAAACATATATAAAATGGAAAAGGGACAGAAATCCCTTACCGCTGAAAATTACTATACAGGCGAAACTGTGACTATAGAGCTTGACGAAAGGCTCTCCCCTTCCCAGAACGCCCAGAAATTCTATACAGAATACAAAAGGCTTGAAAAAGCGGAAAAAATGCTGACAAAGCTTATTTCCGACGGTGAGAAGGAGCTTATCTATATCGACAGCGTATTTGACGCCGCTGCAAGAGCGGTATCAAACGCCGAAATAAGCGAAATAAAGCAGGAGCTGGCACAAGGCGGATATATTCACGAAAAAGGCGGCAAAAAGGCGTCCGTAAAGCCTAAACCACCTATGCATTTTGTAACCGACGACGGCTATGACGTATATATAGGCAGAAATAATCTGCAGAACGACAAGCTGACAAAGACCTCTTCCCCTGACGATATGTGGCTTCATACCAAGGATATTGCAGGCTCACACGTTATCATAAGGGCGAAGGACGGTGAGGTATCGGACGATTCCATACTACAGGCGGCTTCGCTGGCGGCATACTGTTCAAAGGCGCAGAACAGCACCCGAGTCCCTGTGGACTATACTAAAGTAAGATTTGTCAAAAAGCCCTCAGGCGCAAAGCCGGGTATGGTGATATTCACAAATAATTATTCCGTTATCGTCGATCCCGACGAGGCACTTTACGAGCGAGTCGAAAAGTAGCGGATATAAAAAGGTTAAATAAAGAAAGGACATATATAAAAATGAAGAAAGAACTGGCAAAAACCTATTCTCCCAAGGATTTTGAGGATAGACTCTATCACGAATGGGAGGAAAAGAAATACTTCCATGCGGTAATCGACAAGAAAAAGAAACCCTTTACTATCGTTATCCCCCCACCAAATATCACAGGTCAGCTCCATATGGGACACGCCCTTGACAATACTCTTCAGGATATTCTTATCCGTTACAAGAGAATGCAGGGCTACTGCACACTCTGGCTTCCCGGTACAGACCACGCCTCTATCGCTACAGAAGCAAAGATTGTTAACGCTATGAAGGAAGAGGGCATCACAAAGGATGACATCGGCAGAGACGGATTTTTAGAGCGTGCCTGGGAATGGAAGAGAGTTTACGGCGGACGTATCGTAGAGCAGCTCAAGAAGTTAGGTTCCTCCTGCGACTGGGACAGAGAGCGCTTTACTCTTGACGACGGTTGCTCAAAGGCAGTACAGAAGGTATTTATCGACTTATACAACAAGGGACTTATCTACCACGGCGAAAGAATAATCAACTGGTGCCCCAACTGTAAGACCTCTATTTCCGATATCGAATGTGAGTACGAAGAGCAGGACGGCTTCTTCTGGCACATCAACTATCCCCTTGCTGACGGAAGCGGCAGTGTAGAGATCGCTACAACCCGTCCCGAAACCTTACTCGGTGACAGCGCTATAGCAGTACACCCCGAGGACGACAGATACAAGGATATCGTAGGCAAGATGGTAAAGCTCCCTCTCACAGACAGAGAAATTCCCGTTGTTGCTGACGAATACGTTGACAGAGAATTCGGTACAGGCGTTGTAAAGATTACACCTGCTCACGACCCTAACGACTTTGAAGTAGGCAAGAGACACGATCTGCCCATTATCCATATGATGAACGACGACGCTACCATCAAGGAAGGTATCGGTGGCAAGTATGCAGGTATGGACAGATACGAGGCAAGAAAGGCTATGGTTGCCGATTTAGAGGCTCAGGGACTTTTAGTAAAGGTTGAACCTCACAAGCACAACGTTGGTTGCTGTCAGCGTTGCGGCACTACCGTAGAGCCTATGGCAAGCTATCAGTGGTTCGTTGCTATGAAGGAGCTTGCACAGCCCGCTATCGACGTAGTAAAGAGCGGTGAGCTTCGCTACGTTCCCAAGCGCTTTGAAAACGGCTACCTCTACTGGATGGAAAACATCCGTGACTGGTGCATTTCCAGACAGCTCTGGTGGGGACACAGAATCCCTGCTTACTACTGCCAGAACAAAGAATGTGGTCATACCGAAATCACTCTTGACGGCATCAGCGTATGCCCCAAGTGTGGCGGCGTAATGAAGCAGGATGAAGATACTCTCGACACCTGGTTCTCCTCTGCACTCTGGCCCTTCTCCACTCTCGGCTGGCCCGAAAAGACAGAAGATTTAGAATATTTCTACCCCACAAACACACTTGTAACAGGCTATGATATCATCCCCTTCTGGGTTGCAAGAATGATATTCAGCGGTCTTGAACATACAAAGCAGAAGCCCTTTACAGACGTTCTTATTCACGGTCTTGTAAGAGATGAGCTTGGCAGAAAGATGAGTAAATCTCTCGGCAATGGGGTAGATCCTCTTGAAATCATCGACGAATTCGGTGCAGACGCACTCCGTCTGACTCTTGTTACAGGTAATGCTCCCGGTAACGATATGCGCTGGACAAAGACAAAGGTTACAAACTCCAGAAACTTCGCAAACAAGCTCTGGAACGCTACAAGATACATCCTTATGAATCTGCCTGAGGATATGACAGGAGCAAAGCTCCCCGAAAATCTGGCTATTGAAGACAAGTGGATTTTAAGCCTTTATAACGATCTTATCAAGAACGTAACCTCAAACCTCGACAGCTATGAGCTTGGTATTGCGGTACAGAATCTTTACGACTTCATCTGGGATGTTTACTGTGACTGGTACATCGAGCTTACAAAGCCCAGAATCGCTCAGGGCGGCGAAACTGCGCTGGCGGCACAGAACGTACTGGTTTACGTAATGCAGGGTATCTTAAAACTCTTACATCCCTTTATGCCCTTCATCACAGAAGAAATCTGGCAGTCAATGCCTGTAGAAAACGAGGGTAACAACGTAGACAGCATTATGATTTCAAGCTGGCCCGTATATGACGAAAAGCTGAACTTTGAAGCTGAAAAGACCGACTTCGCAAAGGTAGTTGACGCTATCCGTGCTATAAGAGTACAGAGAAACGAGCTTAATGTTCCCCCTTCAAAGAAGGTTACTATGATAGTAGAAACTGCAGAAGAGGAGCTTTTCGCATCCGCAAAGGCATTCTTCGAAAGACTTGCAGGCGCAGGCGAGCTTACTGTTACAGCTACAGCTGAGGGTACTGACGATATGGTTACTATCGTTACCGCAAACGCAAGAATCTTTATGCCTATGGGCGAGCTTGTTGATAAGGAAAAGGAGCTTGCACGTCTTGAAAAGGAACGCAAGGCTGCACAGAAGGATATCGACTTCTTATCAGGTAAGCTGAACAATCCCGGATTCCTTGCAAAGGCACCTGCACAGCAGATTGAAAACGAACGTGCAAAGCTTGCAAAGGCACAGGAAAAGATGGAAAAGATTATGCTTTCTATCGAAAAGATGCAGTAACGGGTTGCACCCGTGGGCAAAACCGCCTTTTTATATCAGGCATCTATACAAAAAAGCGAAACGGCGGTTTCACATATTGGTTGTATGTCAAATTGAAATTTGACGCTCCGCTCGGGTGTGGTGTCACCCTAACCCCCTAACCCCCTTCCCCTCAAGGGGAAGGGGGAATACATGGGGGCTCGCCGCCCCTGTGCCCTGCTTGGGGCTTCGCCCCAAACCCCGTGTAAT
>JAGAVH010000023.1 GCA_017942025.1 Ruminiclostridium sp.
CGAGGAGCTTGCGATAACGGTTTTCGTGTTCCTTTTCGATTCTGCCTACTGCTTCAAAGAGGTATGCGATTCTGTCAAAGCCTTCTTCTTTTGCTTACTTTGCAAAAGTTGCATACATATCTGTCCATTCATAGTTTTCGCCGGCAGCGGCAGAAGCCAGATTCTGAGCGGTGTCGCCCAGGCCGTCCAGCTCCTTGAACCACAGCTTGGCGTGTTCCTTTTCGTTGTCAGCGGTAGCCAGGAACAGAGCAGCGATCTGCTCAAAGCCTTCCTTCTTTGCCTTGGATGCAAAGTAGGTGTACTTGTTTCTTGCCTGGGATTCGCCTGCAAAAGCGGCTAAAAGATTCTTTTCGGTCTGTGTGCCTGCATACTTGTTCATAGTAATTTCTTCCTTTCGGTAGATTATATTTTTGAGCATACGCTCTTTGTTACGCATATTGTCTGCCTTTTTATTTTATCACAAATCGGGCGTTTTGTAAATATGAAATTTTACTATTTATTTTTTCTGAAATGTGACAAAATATACATATCCCCCGATTATAAATCGGGGGATATTGATTTTTCCCGTTCAACTCATCCGGAATTTTGTTGGCGTTCTCGGTATCCGCTTCATTTTTCAGATACATATAACAGAAGCGGTATACCATATCGAAATGGCGTTCGTACAAGACCTTGAAGCTTTCGGAAGGTAAATCAGAGCTCATAATTACCATCCTCCTTTTTTCGTCTTTCATATATAATACAATTGGGAATAGTCATATGACACATATAAATTAACAAATTCAGTAATTTTAATATATCACAAAACGTCACAAATGTAAACCATAGGTTAAATTCTGTGAAAGGATTCTGAAAAATGCCTTATATAAATATTTCCGCTTGAAATTGTGCTTGTTTTATGGTAAAATATACTGGATAATTATTTATTACAAGAAAGGAACATATTATCGTGGATATTTTTGGCGAACAGCTTATAAGAAGAGAGGTCTCAGGTGCTGACTGGGCAAAGAGAATAGGACTTGCGCTTGGCGGACTTATACTTTCCTCTGTTTCTATGTTTTTTGCTCTGGCTACAGGTTTTTCAATACTGCTCTTTTTAGCGGTAGGAATACTTTTCGGTCTCGTATGGCTGCTTACAGGTATGAATTACGAGTACGAATACATACTCACAAATGAGGATTTTGACTTTGATAAGATTACGGGTAAGAGAAAGAGAAACCGTCTTATCACAATAAAGTTCAACACTGTAGAAGAGTTCGGCGAATATGACGGCTCTCAGGGCGAAGACGCCCAGGCTACTGTTGTAGCTACAGATAACACAGGCATCGGCATCTACTACATCATAGCAAAGCACAAGACTCACGGCAAAACTATGGTGCTCTTTACACCCAATGATAAGATGATAGGTCTTACACTTCAGGCTCTGCCCCGTAAGGTAAGAAGCGAAACCAAGGTGAAAATGCCTGAGCAGAACACATCAGCGGAGGAAGAATGAGAAGATTCTCTCTTAAATACGTCTTTTTCTCCGTAGCCTTATCAGCCTTTCTGCTTTTATCCGCCTGCGGTAGGGTTGACCTTACCATGAGCGATATGAATAACAGCTCGGAGGTTCAGACTACAACGACGACTACTACTACCACGGCACCGCAGACTACTGTGCCGCCGGTAGAAGAATTCATTCCCGATGACTCTTTTGTAAAGTGTCAGGCAGCTATATGCTATGACCTTACAAAGGGTGAAATAATCTACGAAAAGAATGCAGATGAAAGGGTATATCCTGCAAGCCTTACGAAGCTTCTCACCGCTCTTACAGCGATAAATTATACCGCACCCGAGTATATCTATTATGTGGGCAGTGAAATAGGTCTTGTAGAGCCTGATTCAAGTATGGCGTGGCTTTATGAGGGTACCTATATCGACAGAAACGGCATACTGACAGCTATGCTTGCCCCTTCGGGTAATGACGCCGCTTACGTTATTGCGGTAAACGTGGCAAGAAAGATATACGGCGATCATCTCACCGACAGAGAAGCGGCGGACTATTTCGGTGTGCTTTTAAACGATTATGCAAAATATCTGGGCGCTGAAAACTCAAACTTTATAGTACCCGACGGATATCATAACGACGATCATTATACCACTCCAAGGGATATGCTGAAGATTGCCATTGCGTCAGCAGAAAGCGAAACTATATGCAACATCACAAAGGAGCCTTCTCCTCTGGTATATGACGAGTATGGTAACTGGCTGAGCTGGAATAACGGTAATCAGCTTTTAGAGGATACCACTATCCCTTACAATGTGTACGGACTGAAAAACGGTTATACCGACGAGGCAGGCTTCTGCTTTATCGGTCTTGCTGAGATGGATAGAAAAAAGATAATTACCCTTACTTTTGATAATTATATCCCGAACAGATATGCAGATACAAAAAAGCTTTTTGATTTAGGCTTCGGTATATATGATGAGGATCGGGACTATTACTACGTCCCCGAAGAACCGGAAGAGGAAGAATAAAAAATGAAGATTTTAGCAATAGAAAGCTCCTGCGATGAAACTGCGGCGGCGGTGGTGGAAAACGGCAAGACCGTTCTTTCATCGGTAATCGCAACCCAGATAGACGAGCACAAGCTATACGGAGGAGTAGTTCCCGAAATAGCCTCCCGCCGTCATTGTGAGAATATCACGGGCGTTGTGGCAGAGGCTATCGAAAAAGCAGGTATAACCCTTTCTGATATTGACGCAGTGGCGGTCACCAACGCACCGGGCCTTATAGGCGCGCTTCTTGTGGGCGTAAACTTTGCCAAAGGGCTTGCACTTACACTTGGCAAGCCGCTGATTGCGGTACATCACATAAAAGGACATATAGCGGCAAACTATATAACACATCCCACATTAGAGCCTCCCTACTTATGCCTTGTAGCGTCAGGTGGGCACAGTCACATCGTAAAGGTGAACAGCTACACCGAGCTTGAAACTGTAGGCAAGACTACCGATGATGCGGCAGGCGAAGCCTTTGACAAGGCGGCAAGAGCTATGGGCTTTCCTTATCCCGGCGGAGTGCATATAGATAAGGCGGCAAAGCTTGGCGACAGCACAAAATACAAGCTTCCGAAGCCTGCCACAAAGAACGAATATGATTTCAGCTTTTCGGGACTGAAGACTGCCGTTATGAATCTTATCAACAATTCAAGGCAGAAGGGCGAAGAGGTGGATATGAACAGCGTAGCCGCCTGCTTTCAGGAAACTATTACGGATATATTATCCGATAAATTTATCACAGCGGCAAAGGATTTAGGATATAAGAAAACAGCCCTTGCAGGTGGCGTAGCGGCAAACTCGGCTTTAAGAGGCAAGATAGCGGCAAAGGCAGAAGAAAACGGTATGAAGTTTTATGTACCTGAGCTTTCCCTTTGCGGTGATAATGCGGCTATGATAGGCTGTCAGGCGTATTATGAATATCTGGCAGGTAATATTGCCGATATGTCCCTTAACGCCTATGCAACAAAAAAACTGCATATGCTATAAGCGAAACATTTAACCCGATTGTATATATGAAATAATCGGGTTATTTTATGCGGACAAAGGTAATATAGATTAGTATCCGAATCTGAAAAAAGGAAGGTAAAAGCTATGGAGCTTACACTTATGTTTTTTGTAACCAACATTCTGCTTGGCGCAGGACTTGCCATGGATGCCTTTTCGGTATCTCTTGCAAACGGTCTTAATGAGCCCGATATGATAAAACGCAAAATGCTGAGTGTTGCCGGAATATTCGCGTTTTTCCAAGGACTGATGCCTATGATAGGCTGGGTATGTGTACATACTATCCTACAGTATTTTGAGAGCTTTGAAAAGATTATACCCTACATCGCACTTGTACTTTTGTGCTTTATCGGTTGCAAGATGCTGATAGACGCCATAAGTCACAAGAACGGAGATGACGAAAAGCAGCAGCTCACCTTTCTGCTTCTTTTGGTTCAGGCGCTGGCAACCTCGATAGACGCTCTTTCTGTAGGCTTTACAATAGCGGAATATGAATTTCTTCAGGCGCTTATCGCAGTCTGTCTTATTATGATAGTGACCTTTATAATTTGTCTTGTTGGCGTTATTATCGGTAAGAAATTCGGAACAAGATTTGCAGGTAAGGCAGAAATTGCAGGTGGTATAATCTTAATCCTCATCGGCATTGAAATATTTGTTACAGGTGTATTCTTCTGATGAACGGCAGAACACAGAAAATTGTTACCTGCGCCATGCTGACAGCGGTAACGGCTCTGCTATCACTTATAGCCATACCGATGCCCTCAATGATACCGATATCCCTGCAATGCTTTGCTGTAGCTCTTTGCGGATATTTTGCAGGTAGTCTTATGGGGACAGTATCGGTTACGGTATATATTCTTATCGGTATGGTGGGCGTTCCCGTTTTTGCAGGGATGCGGGGCGGCTTTGCGGTGCTTTTCGGAGCAACGGGCGGTTTTATAATCGGCTTTATACCGCTTTGTCTTTTATGCGGCGGCTTCGGATTAGCTGAGAAGAGCGGCAGATACCGTCATGTCACGGCTATCGCACTTGGAATAACGGGGCTTCTGATATGTCACCTATGCGGAATAGTTCAGTTTATGCTTGTTATGGGAACGGATTTTCCGACCGCCTTTCTGACGGCATCACTTCCTTATATGGTAAAGGATATTCTGTGCATAACTGCCGCATATCCTGTAAGTAATATCCTGAAAAAAGCTGTACTGCACAGGTGATAAAAGACTTTTTTATTGAATTTTACCACATACTGTATAACATAGAGAAAAATTTTTTATACACCTGAAAAACTTATAAAAAAACCCTTGACAACAAGGGTGATTTGTATTAAAATTTTATAGGAAAATAAATTCATAATAAAGAAAGGACAACCCCTATGGAAAAGATTTATACAGGCAAAACAAAGGACGTTTACAGCCTTGACAACGGCAACGTGATGCTCAAGTTCAAGGATGACTGCACAGGCAAGGACGGCGTTTTTGATCCCGGCGAAAACACAGTAGGTCTTACAATCGATGGTATCGGCAAGGAAAACCTCAAGACCTCTATCTACTACTTTGAGCTTTTAAAGAAGGCCGGCATCAAAACACACTACGTAAGCGCTGACGTTGACAATGCCACTATGGAAGTATTACCCGGCAAGGTATTCGGTCACGGTCTTGAAGTTATCTGCCGTTTAGTTGCTACAGGCAGCTTCATCCGCAGATACGGTGAATATATCGCTGATGGTACAGTTTTAGAGGGCGGCTACGTAGAATGCACCTTCAAGAACGACGCAAAGGGCGATCCCCTGGTAACAAGCGAAGGTCTTGCAGCTCTCGGTGTAATGTCACCTGAAATGTTCGAGAGCATGAAGGAACAGACACTCAAGATCACAAAGATCGTTGCTGACGACTTAAAGTCCATCGGTCTTGATTTATGGGATATCAAGTTCGAATTCGGTTACAACAATGACGAAGTTATCCTCATTGACGAAATCGCTTCAGGCAACATGAGAGTATATAAGGACGGCGTTATCGTAAACCCCGTTGACCTTACAAAGCTCATCCTTGACAGATAAATAAGTTAAAATTATCGAAGCCGCTTCGTGAGAAGCGGCTTTTATTTTTTACGAAATGAATTGTAAATTTGGCGCTCCGCTGGGGTGTGGTGTCACCCTAACCCCCTAACCCCCTTCCCCTCAAGGGGAAGGGGGAAAAATCGGGGGCTACCGCCCCTGCGACCTTGTTTGGGGCTACGCCCCAGCTGTCCAACGGACAGCGTCGCCCTTCAGGACAATGAAACGTCCCGTTTATATCGATGTTTGTGCGCAGTCTTATCAAAACGTTTTAATTTACGGTTGTAGGGGGCGACGTCCTCGACGCCCCGCATAAATTACCGCATTTTTGATGGTGCAACCCGTCGTCAAATTTCAATTTAAACGCTTTTCAAATCCATCAATTGCCAAAGGCAATTGATTCCACAACTTCGTGCGTAGCACGAAACATCACTCCGACGGAGTCGGTACATCACACGGCGTAGCCGTGCATCACTTCGTGCAAAGCACGAAACATCACTTTGAAATCTGCTCCGCGGATTTCAATTTATAGTCAGGCATAATCTCCTCCACCAGCCTGTAAAATGCGGCGGAATGATTGGGATGTACAAAATGGGACAGCTCATGCACTATCACATAGCGGCAGAACGCTTCGCTTTTATGCACAAGCTCTGTATTAAAGAACACCTTTCCTTTATTCGAATGACAGCTTCCCCATCTTGATTTCATTTTTCTGAAACCCATTTCGGGATAGGCTATATTGTAATCTGCAAACAGCGGAAAAATCTCCTTCATCCATTCTGTGATTTTTTCTGTCACCAAATTCCTCAGATATTTTTCGCAGAGCCTTTCTATAAGCTCTCTGTCGTTTACGTCCTTAGCAAAGACCATAAGCCACTGACTGTCGCAGAATACCCTATTACTTCCCGGTAATATTCTGAGAATGTATTTTTCCCCGAATATGACCAAGGTTTCCTTGTCCGTATATTGCAAGGGAGCAGGCTCCTTCTCCTTTGCCTTTTTGATTTTTTCCTGTGCTTTAAAAATGTAATCGGCATTTTTTATGAGCGCTTTTTCTATCATTTCTATAGTGGCACGACTGCTTGCAGAAACCTTTACGACACTTTCAGCGCCGATTCTCATATTTATATTCTTGACCTTTTTCCGCGTCAGCTCGTATTCTATTGTTCTGCCCTTTACTTCTAGTTTTCTTATCATAATACCTCTGAAAAGCCGTCGGAATCATCCGACGGCTTATTTCATTATATATCCTTGTTGTAAACCTCTTTATATATGGTTCTTTTAATATCAGTAAACCTTTCAGGGTTTATAAAACCTTCCGATGTCATTATCACCAGAGGTACAGCTGCCTGCTTTTCTGAGTAGGCTGGCTGTTCATAAGGGTAGTCGTTTAAGAAAAATCCGTTTCTCTGATAAAAGCCTATCCTTCTTTTCGCCATATCGGTTTCGGGCGGTTCCGCCTCAAGAACAAGAGGAAGATTATAAAAAGCTTTAAGTTCCTTTAATATTTCTGCACCGGTACCGCAGTTTCTGAAAGCCTTATCTACTACAAGATATTCTATAAACACAAAATCAGAAAGAAGCCATATTGCTGTGCCACCGATTATTTTATCGTCCCTGTCATATGACAGAAGAATGTACTTTTCGTTCTTTGCTGTCCTTTGCATATTTCTTTTGGGGCGTAGCTCGTTTTTCGGAAAGCTGTCAGTCAGAATATCGTAAAAGCTGTCGAAATTATCGTTTGTGATTTTATTCAGCATATTACTCCTTATGGCTGTCCATTGTGGCATAGCCTTCCTTATAGCTTCCGTCAGGCTGTCTTATCTGGGACTTTTCCTCCTCGCAGTCAATAACAGCCGCTCTGCCTAAAATCATGCCTGAACTGTCGGACAGGGTAACTATCTCTCCTGATTTGAGATTGAAGTTTGCCTGTACTTTAAGCAGGGATGACGAATCCTTGTTGTTCTTGCATACTACTGTAAGAACAGAATTGGGCTGTATGCTTACTGTGGGTATCTTCCACTTGTTGAGAATAGCTTCGTCGTCGGATAAATACATATCCTTTGTAGAAACCGCTGTATCGTTGGGGTTGTATAACTCTATCCAGTCTGCGTCGCCTGATGTATAGATTTCGCTTATGTAAAGAGGAGCGCCGGCTACGGTCTTTTTTGAATGCGCTCTTACATTCACTTCTCCGTCCTTTGCCATTTCACTTGTGATAATAAGCTCCTTGCTTTCTATCTTTTCGCCGTTTACTTCCCAGTAATCAAATTCATATCCGCTGTAGCTGTAGGCGGTCACGGGTACTGAAAAGGCGGTATAGTAGTTGCCCCATACGCTGTCTGCATTAAGGCAGGACTGAGTGTTGAGCATAGTTTTAAGACCGGGTGCGCCAACAAGATTTATTTTGTAGGTGGTCTTTTCAATACCGCATACCTTTACTAAATCGTTGGTTATAACATTGGCTCTGAGCTGAGCAAACTGTCTTATTTCCTTACGGCTGTTTTCAAAGGTGCCGCGGTTTGCCCATTCGCTGGTTATCTTGTTGTCAAGAGCATAGAACTGTTCCTTGTCGCTTTCTTCAAGCAGTCTGTCAAGGGTAGCTATAATGTTTTCGTGAGTAAAAGCGCCACAGATGAGGTCGCAGATATTATTTGCAAGCTTTTCTCTCATATCAGGTCTTTCCATAAGAGATTTTACAAGCACTGAGCCGCCTGCGGGATGTGTTCCGTTTATAATCTTTGTGAGGGTTGCATTTCTGAAGCCGTCGGAATAAAGTCCCCAGGCAAATTCCGCGTCGAATAAGAGATAACGCCATTTACCGTCAAGATATTCGCTTGTTACCTCTTCGCCCTCGCTTGCTACGTAGCGCCACGCCTTGTAGTTGTTGCCTGGCCAGTCACGGTTATCTATAAAGAGCTGTATTGCAAGATAGCGCATATAGTTATCTATATCTATCATAGAACAAAGCTCTTCAAACTTCTTATCGTCTGTAAGTCCCTCTTCGGCAAGCGCTAACATCTTGTTGTAGTCTTCTGCCGCACCGGGAGAGTTTTCTTCGTCGATGTCGCCCTCGGCCTTGCCGACAATCTGGAAGTTATCCTTGTTGCCGCCGTAACGGGTTTCTAAATAGCCCTTGCAGAAGTTCTGGTGAAGCCATGCAAAGCCATAGTATTTGCCGTTTAAGAATACCGCCGCAGGCTGGGTTGCCTGTACGTCAAGATAGCCTGACTGCTTTGCTAAATCTGCTGAAAGCTCGTCTCTGACGCCTGCAAATTCCCTGTCGTTTGCGCCGTTTCTGAGAGTAATTCTATCGTACTTTGTAAGTAACATTCCGTCGGCGTCGGTAGCGTCATTAAAGAAATTGAATTTGAACATACCATCCTCGGGAGTGTACATGGTACGGGCAATCAGCTTAAAGGATTTCTGCGGTGTAGCACGTGAATATGCACCTGCTACTCTTGCACCCGCCGCTTGCTGAAGCAGAGTGTTGCCCTTGCTGTCGTAGACCTCTACGTACATAGGTCTTTCGCCTGCCATACCATCCTGATTCCAGTTTGCAGGATCGGTGGGCTTTATCTCGCTTTTGCCGTCATATTCTTTTTCGAGCCATTCATCTCTTATTTTACCTTCTACGCAGATTCCGTTTTCATAGTCGTATAAATCGTAAGGATCAGCCGAAAGTACAAATACATAGGTGCTGTCGTCAAAGCGCTCGTAAACCTCTGCACCTGTGACATAGCTCTTTGTGACAACGTCCGAGGTCTTTTCTTCGCTCACTGTGATAGCCTTTATGGTGGTTGCGTTTACACTGCTTCCTGCCTTCACAAGAATAGGCTCGGTATATTTCTTGGACTTTGCTGTGGGTACGGAACCGTCTGTGGTATAGTATATGACAGCACCCTTTTCAGCCGCCTTCATTTCTACCATGATATTTTCGGAGTAAAAGGTTTCGTTATGTGAAAAGCTGATGTCCTGGGATAAGGGTACTGCGCTATCCTCTACGGTGCTTGTCTGAGGCTTTAAGGGTGCGAGTACGGGCAGACTGTCCTCATTGTCGAGAAACGCCTTGTAGCCTATAGCTCCTGTAATGCCTATAGCGGCAACTACGCCAAGACACACGAGTCTTTTTGTCAAAGTTTCCATAATCTCTCCTGTATGTAAAAATTATTTATCGGTTCGCCTTGTATATATAATTTTATTTTAACAGATATAAAGGCTAAAATCAACAGTAAACAGCGAGTTTTCACATAACTTTTACTATTTTTATAAAAGATGGCAGAAAAATTCTATGTATATAAACGGGATAAACTTCATAGATATTAGTAAAAACTAATCGGCAGCACCGAGGAAGGAATGGTAGTCAAATGACGGAATATTTACCGGAGGGCAGGCTTATAGGACAGCGACAGAATAAACATTATCTGTCCGCTCTGCATAATCTGGAAACTGCAATGCGAGAACAAATCATTCTTGAAGCCCCCTGCGTTATGTGTGATAAGGATCACGACCTTTTTGTGGATATCCCCTGTGCAAAGGGTATAATACCAAGATGTGAGGGAGCTATCGGCATAGATGACGGCAGTACACGGGATATTGCACTCATATCACGAGTCAGTAAGCCGGTCTGCTTTTATGTAAGCAGTATCGACAAAAGCGGAAGTGAGCCTGTAGCAGTCCTGTCAAGAAAACAAGTACAGCTGTCCGCTATGGAAAACTATATTTCAGCTTTGAAAAACGGTGATATCATACCTGCAAGAGTAACCCATATGGAGCAGTTTGGTTGTTTTGTGGATATAGGCTGTGGAATCCCTTCTATGATACCGATAGATTCTATATCGGTATCCAGGATAACACATCCCTCTGACCGCTTTTACATAGGTCAGGATATTTTAGCAATAGTAAGAGGCAGAGATAACGGGAAAATATGCCTTACCCATAAAGAATTGCTCGGCACCTGGGAAGAAAATGCAGACAGATTTTCTGTGGGCGAAACCGTTTCAGGCATAGTCCGCTCAATAGAGGATTACGGCATATTTGTTGAGCTTGCGCCGAATCTGGCAGGCCTTGCAGAGCTCAGAAACGATGTCAGGGTAGGGGATCAGGCGTGCGTGTATATCAAGGCTATTATACCTGAAAAAATGAAGGTAAAGCTGATAATAGTAAATTCCTGTCCCGATAGCTTTATAGAAAGAGAACTGGATTATTTTATAAAGGGCGGCAGAATGACAAGCTGGCTTTATTCCACTGACAACGCACCAAAGTATATTGCGTCTGATTTCAGTGAATAAATAAGAGATTATAAAAAGTGGGCGACCGCAGTTCTCCCCTACAGAATTTCGCATAATAATGCGGGTTAAATGTAGGGGCGACCTGCGGTCGCCCATTAATATGAATTGTCACTTTAATTTATATTCTTTTATCTCCCATCCATTGTGTGCTGGTGATGTAGAAGCCTAATTTCCCGTACCACTTGTCAAGCACCAGATAAAGTAGCTGTACCTTGTCACAGCCTCTGTCCTTTAATATCTGTACCGACCTTGCGGTCATATCAAGTCCTATACCTCTTTTCCTGAATTCCGGCACAGTACCCACACAGCCGATACAGCCGTGCTTTTCTGCGTTTTTAGTGAAAACTCCGCCATATTCGTTGAGCATTTCAAAGCCTGCTATTCTGCCGTCGCAGATGGCAAGGAGTATTTCGTCATCACATTCTCTGTACATATCAACCCAGTCGGGAACAACCAGCTCTACCGCCTTTAATAGCTCTTCCTTGTCGGATTCTTCGGCAAAGCGATATTCGATATTACTTGGCTTCGGGATATTAAGATGGGCATATTCAAAATCCGCTGTGTCTATATCCATATTGTAGGTTATATGACTTTCCTTATAGCCTCGTTTCCTGAAAAACTCTGACGCATCCTCATTACCATTATCCATAGGCACACCCTGAAAAATACTGTTTGTGCCACGGGCAAGAGAAATTTCCTTTACGCCTCTTTTACGTAATATCTCCTCCGCTCTTTCTAAAAGCACAGAGCCGATGCCCTTGTTCCTGTACGCCTTATCTACGGCAATAACCGGAATATTGCTCTTTCCGATTATTGCAAAGCCTGCGAGCCTTTCGCCGTCCTTTTCCTCTATAACTGTAGCGGAATTTTCTATATCGGTCATAGAGCAGAAATCCTCAAAGGATAGGGGATAGTCGGGGAAGGAGGAGGTGTACAGGCTGTAATATTCAATCATCTATTTACCTTCTCTTTCTGATTCCTTTGATTTGTCATCGATTGTTTCCGTTTCGACGATACAAAAATCCTCTTCTTTTATCAGACTCAAGTCTTCCTTAGTTGGATTTTCAATTTTTGCAACTCTTCTGGCGTGATTCATAACCAGGTTGTCATAAAGATTTCTGGACAGACGACCGTTGGAAAAATTGTCATCCTTATCTGAAACACACTTGCTCAGATGCTTGCGGATTTTGCAAAGCAATTTCTCGTCAAGGGCGTAGTCGTTGTTTTTACATATTGAAACAAGAATTTGTTCAAGCTCTTCGGCGGCATAGTCGGGAAATTCAATGAATGTATTGAATCGTGATTTCAAGCCTGGGTTTGATTCAAAGAATTTTTTCATAGGCTCTGTATATCCTGCGACAATTACAACTAAATCTTCCCGATAATCTTCCAGCGCTTTGGTAAGCTCAGTAAGACATTCTCTTCCGTAGGAGTCGCTGTGGTCGTTTTCTGTGATACTGTATGCTTCATCGATAAATAACACTCCGCCCTTAGCTTTTTCAATCACCTTTTTTACTTTTAGAGCAGTCTGACCTTGATATCCGGCAATTAGGTCTGTTCTTGACACTTCGGTAAAATGTCCTTTGGAAAGCAGGCCTATCTGCTTATAGATGTATCCTACTATACGAGCGACTGTAGTTTTGCCGGTACCGGGATTTCCTGTAAAAGCCAGATGAAGAGTGTTTTTCTTACTGTTCAGGTTGTTCTCTCTGCGAAGCTTCTGAACCTTCTGGTAGGCGATAAGATCGCTTACCTTATTCTTGACGTTTTCAAGACCTACAAGTGCATTAAGTTCATTAAGAAGTTCAGGCAATGTTCTTTTATCTTCCTCTGATTCTGTATCTTTTTTGCATAAGTTCTGTAAAGTACTGTAGCCATAGTATTCAATCAGATTTGTGTTTACATATTGAGCGACGCGCTTTATTTCTGTTGTGTAGTGCTTATTATCTATCACTTCGGAAATTTTTTTGAGCAGAGCGATAGTAGCTTCTTTGCTGTTATCTTCTGTTATCGTTGTGGCAAGCTTGGTTATTTCGCCACACGAATCTGTAATTGCATCCAGTTTTGAAGCGCTGTTTATAAGCGAATTCTTATATTTGTCCATCCCATTACCTCAGTAGTATAATAACAAGCTCTGCTATGGCGAGAGTCATTGCGCCACCTGCAATCAGGTATGCATATTTTATTTTCTTATTCAGCTGCTGTAATATAGAGTCAGCTTTTTCATCGGTTCTGACAAGAGATGTTTCGGCCAGCTCTTTGTTTTGTTGGATAAGCTGTCTGATATCTTCGTTATCTGTTCTGAGTTCATTTATCTGATTTGATTGGTTATGGCTGAAATCCCACAGCTCGTCTATATCAGTCAGGTGCACGTTGTCAGAAAGCTTATGCATATATTCTGCAAGCTCAGCAAGTTCATCCAGCTTCTGACTGTGTTCGTTTATAGCGTTGTTTAATACATCGATTTCCTTTAACGTTTCATATATTTCAGCAATGGAGCGTTCTGAAAGCTCTTTATTCTGCTGAATAAGTTCTTTGATATTTTCGTCCTGAGCTTTAAGCTTATCTATTTTTTCTGAGTTGCTTTCAATATCGGACATTATGTTTTCAGTCTGTGTTATCTGTTTGTCCAGATTTTCAGAAAGCTGTGCAATGTTGCTATTAGTGTTTTCAAGAGATGTTTCGGCCAGCTCTTTGTTTTGTTGGATAAGCTGTCTGATATCTTCGTTATCTGTTCTGAGTTCATTTATATGATTTGATTGGTTATGGCTGAAATCCCACAGCTCGTCTATATCAGTCAGGTGCACGTTGTCAGAAAGCTTATGTATATATTCTGCAAGCTCAGCAAGTTCATCCAGCTTCTGACTGTGTTCGTTTATAGCGTTGCTTAATACATCGATTTCCTTTAACGTTTCATATATTTCAGAAATGGAGCGTTCTGAAAGCTCTTTATTCTGCTGAATAAGTTCTTTGATATTTTCGTCCTGAGCTTTAAGCTCGTTTATTTTTTCTGAGTTGCTTTCAATATCGGACATTATGTTTTCAGTCTGTGTTATCTGTTTGTCCAGATTTTCAGAAAGCTGTGTAATGTTGCTATTAGTGTTTTCAAGTGATGTTTTTAACTCATTTGTCACTTTTGTGTTTTCGTTGCTTATCAATGTAATTGCCGAGATAGCGTCGGAAACAGACGTGAGCTTGGTGTTCCATTTCTGGACATCGTCCCACAATTTATCAATATCTTTGATGTGATTTATTTCATCGAGCTTTTCCTTGAATTTTTTCAGAACTGCCAGAGTCTTTTTCTGATCATCTACTATTATTTTAATCTGATTCTGGGTTGCTTCAATCCGTTTGCTGGTTTCCTCGGTAGCTTTGATGGAGATAAGTATTGCTTGAATGTAATCCTTATCCAGAGCTTCCAGGGCGGTATAAACCTGACCGAATTCCCGGATTAGCTGGATCTGTGTATTATTGAAATTTATCAGGTGCCCTTCTATCTGGCTGGTCAGTTTATTAAGTTCTTCTCCGGTTATATTATGCGATGTTCTGGCATCTCCATAAAGCAAGACATCTTTAAGCCATGTTTTCGTCTTCTTTTTTGCATCAAAAGCTTCCAGTTTCAGATTAGTAGTTGCTTGTTCGGAGAATTTTTTTATTTCAGTCTTTGAGGCTTCGAAATCGTGCGTATTTATGATTTGTTGTTCCATTATTTATTCGTCCTCCAGCAGATTATCAAGTTGGTCAGATATCTGTTCCAGTTCTTTAGTTTCATCTTCGGATATTTCGCTTCTTTTACAGATGATATCTACAGCATCCTTCATAATCTGAGCAGCCTCGTTATGACGGTCGTTGATTTCTGAAGCCACAGAATTTCTTGTGGCAGAAGCGTCGGCTTCTGCATCGCTGATATCCGTTATCACTATGTTTTCAGGTGTTGTATCGGTATTTTCATTGTTGTGAATTGAGTCCTGGGTTGCTTGTTTTTCTTTTTGCATTTGTTCCCATATCACATATGATACAGCACCGGCAATAAGTCCGACGCCAAGAACAATCAATATTTTATTCATTACATTTCTCCTAATAATTTGTCAAGTTCAGATGATATTTCATCCTGTATGGTTGAGATAGATTCATCGGCTTTACAGTTATCCATAATATTCTGTACGGATTCGTGGATTGTGTTGGTGGCCGCCTTGTGTCTTTCGCTTATAACATTGTCCTCTTTTTCTTTGATGTACCTGAGTTTTTCTTCGCTTGCCTGCTGGAGCTTTTTTTGCGTAGCTAAAATCTGATTTCCTTTTTCTATCTGAGCTATAACCTGTTGCTGCTTTTGCTGTTCTTCAATTTTTTTCTGAATCATATTGATTGCGATTGCACCGATGATTCCGGCTACTACTCCGCCAAGGAAAAGTCCAAGTAAACTTGCAAGACTTCCCAGTATAGGAATTTCAAAGGCAAATATTGCACCAACTCCGGGTAATGCCATAAGTCCCTTTTCGATAAGCTCACCTAAAACAAGCGCACCGATTCCGGTAAGACCGACAGTGACAATTTTACCGACTTCCAGTATCTTTATGCTGAAGGGCATATTCTTGTTTGCAGGATTTCTGAGGAAATTTATAGCCTCTTTCAGCGATTTTACACCCTGCTTCAGTATAGTCCATACTTTTTTCAGCAATCCTACAACAGGTCCGATAATAGCTGTAGCTATTGTTGTTGTGATGGTTTTTCCTGCATTTATCACGTGAGTTTTCAGCTTGGATATGAAGGATATAACAGCTTCTTTTATTTTTTCGCCAAGAGTTTTAATTTGTTTTTTCTTTTCTTTGAACCACTCAACCAGCTTGCTGATTATTTCCTTCATCAACTCAGCTATAAGCTGCATAACTACTGCACGGAGTGCTTTTCCGCCAATACGGAAGGCTTCTTCCTTCTGGGTTTTACGCCCTTCCTGCTTCAAGCGGTCTTCTCCTTCTTTTTCTTTTTTCTTGATGTACTCCTCTGCTTTTTTGTTTGCTTTTTCCCAGTGCTTGTTCTTGTCAGCGTCGCTCATTTCGTTGGCTGAGTTATCGCTTTTCCTGTTGTTTCTCTCTGCTGTGGTGTAGCCCTGCAGATTTTCAGGATTATTTATTATGCCAGCCAGCTCTTCGTTGTTGTTGGCCATCTGCAAAGATGCATTTTTGTACAGCTCTGCTGATGACTTGACATGTTCTCTCTGAGCAGCCTTCGGATTATTTTTACCGTTGTCAAGAGTTGTTTTGGTGGGAATTTTTCTTCCGGTATATATGTCAGTAACAGTATCTACACCTTGTTTGTTCAGTTCTCCTGCTCTTTTCAGAGTTGCGTCCATCCCGGGATTTACATACTTCTCGCGGAATTCTTTATGCGAGGTGTTTTTGTATCTGTCGTAATTCTGCTCCAGTTTATCCTTGCTTATATGATTATGTGTTGCTATTTTTCCTTTGGCAAAGTTGTCTGCAGTCTGAATATGGGCGTCGTTGCTTAAATCAAGATTAAGTCCGTGATTATCCTTTATAAAGTCTTCACCGGCATTTACACCGATCTGATTTATAAACTGCTCCCATACAACGTTTTTGATGGTCTCTCCCAGAGCGTCCGGACTGCCGATTTTATTATATTCTTCCTTTATGTCGCCCAGCTCTCCAAGCTGTGATTCAAGCTCTGCATCCAGTTTGCTTTCCAGTTCTTCAAAGTCAAAGGCTTCTTCCTCTTCATCAGACACTGCCAGTTCTGTCAGCATAAGTTCTGTAGATAATATTTCCTGCGCATTTTTTTCGCTCATTTAGATTTCCTCTTTCTATATTGAATATCTATTCCTCATCTTCTCTATCTCCGCCTTCATCTCTTCCACGAACTCCTCGGGGGCAACGACCTTTACCCACGAGCCCTGGCTCAACAGCCACATCCTGATACCGTCACCGTAGGTTTCGGCTTCTATCAGATATCTGTTGTTGCCGTGGCGCTCAATAATTCTTGCGGTTGGTAGCTTGTCAAGAACAGCCTGCACCGATGGTCCCGAAAATTCAAACCGTATCTTGCGGAGCTTGCCGGGCATCATAAACAAACTGCGTTTGCGAAGCAGACCTTCGTCAAATTCGGGTATGTTTTCTGTTTCTGTTTTCTTTCTGTGCTCGGTTATATCCTTTATTCTGTCGATACGGAAGTAATAGGGCTTGTCCGTACCTTCTTCACACTTGTATGCTATCATATAGAAATAATAATCGGCAAACATCACTGATGCGGGGCGCAGACGGTGCGTAACCCATTTCCTGTCCATACGATAATATTCTATGGAGATTTCGGCGTTTTCACTTATGCAGTTTACTATCTGCCATAATCTGTCCTGGATATTTTCACAGTCGTGCTTTATTTCGGGATAGTGGTACATCTCCTTGCGGATAAGCTCAGACAGCTTTATTCTGTCACTTCCTGTGGTAAAGCGCTTGAATTTATCCACCAGAAGCAAAAGCTCCTCTTTGGAAAAAGCACGGGCGCCTATCATTACCTCGACCAGAGCAAACAGCTCCTTGCTGCTGAGAAATTCTCCCATATAAAGTCGGTAGCATTTATCCTTGTAGGAATATTCAAGCTCAGTGTTGCCTACAAGCTCGCGATTATCGGCAAGAAAAGCCTTTAAATCGGCGATACTGCGTCTGATGCTTTTGGTTGATACTTCGTATTCATAAGCCAGCTTTTTTATCGAAATATTTTCACCGCGAAGAGCACGGAAAAATATTTCAAGCAATCTGTATTGTTTTGTGTTACCCATTGCCTTACTTCCTTTGTAATTTTATTTTTGTTTCTATTTTATAAAATTACACGGACACCTGTATGTCCGTCAGAAAACATATAATAAAAATGCGTAGTCCGCAAAGGACTACGCACGAAAATCATACCCTCTGCTGTTTAAGGTTGCTGGACACTTAAATTAAACTTTGTTGCAAAGTCAGCTAGTGGGTATGGTTTTACCATAACTATTCTTTGCAACAAAAAAGTATAATACTCCTATCATAATTTAAGTATCCAGCATAATAATTATATCACAAAAATTGACATTTGTAAATATGCTTTTTGGTAACAATGTATAAAAATCAGAACGATTTCATATTTAGTCGCAGTTTACAGACAAAAAAACAAAGCCGATGGGTTTCCCCATCGGCTTCTTGTTTTACTTACCAGGTTATTGCGCTGTGGCAATGGATGTAGAATTCCTCCTGAGTCGGCTTCCAGCCCTTTTCCTTTGGTGAAAAGGTCTTGTCGAATTCCTCTACCGCCTGCTTATCATCGCATACTGCGTCAAAGTCGCTACCCTTGTAGGTCCACTTTCTGCTCTTGTCAAAAGAGTCAGGTATAAGCTCTTTTAACATCATCGCCATAGGACATACTCCGCCCTCTAAGGTCACGTTGTACTTGTGACAGCTCTTGAAGCCTCTTGCCACATAATTTACGGGATTACCGAAAATTATTATGGTATCGTAACCCATTTTGATAGCCTTGTCAAAGGTGTAGTGAAGAAGTGCCTTGCCGTAGCCCATACGCTGATAGTCGGGGTGTACGCATAAAGGTCCGAAGGAGATGACCTCCTTTTCCTCGCCGTTTTCATCGGTGAGCTTGCCCTTTGTGTACATAACGTTACCGATAACCTTACCGTCAACCTCGATTACGTAGCCAAGCTCCTTGATGAAATCCTTGCGGCTTCTCATGGTGTGGGTAAGATAGTGCTCGGTACAGCCGGGAACGTAATAGTTCCAGAATGCCTCTCTGGTGAGTTCTTCTACTGTGCGGTAGTCCTTTTCTGTTTCTAAACGGATAATATAGTTTTTGTTCATTGTTTTTTCCTCCTGAAATAGCTTATCTGCAATACGGGAGGTTTGTGTGGTTAAGTCATAGTATTCGCAAACCTACCCGTTTACGCTACTATTGCCTTTCTAAATGTAAATTTCAAACAATTACTCTCCTTTTGTTTTTTCCGTATTCACGGTGATTTCAGTATAGCATAGAGGAGGGAATAAGTCAATAGCTTTGTCTTGCATTTATCAGGAGAGAGTGATATAATATTTATAAAGGGGTGATAAAATGGCAGTTCCAAAATATGATGAATTTATGCCTTCAATAATCCGTTGCTTAGGTGACGGAAACATTCATACTTTAAAAGAGCTTGCAGAATTCTGCGCAAATGAATTTAAACTTTCGGTTGCAGATAGAAGCGAAACCATTTCCAGTGGACAAAATAAATTGGTAAATCGTGTGGGCTGGGCTAAATCATATCTGAAAAAAGCCGGATTGCTCGAAAGTCCCAAGAAAGCTCATTTTTGTCTGACGGATGAAGGGCGTAAGGCTTTGCAAAATGGTGCAGAAAAAGTTAATCTTGAATATTTGTGGCAATTTGACTCTTTTAGAGAGTTTCAGGGGAAATCGGTTAATAAGGATGTTGCCAACGAAGAATTGACACATACCCAGACAGAAAGTCCGCAGGAGCAGATGGAATCGGCACTTCGCAAGATGAATGACGAACTTATCGACGAGCTTATGTCTGAAATATTTAAAATATCACCCTATGAATTTGAACGACTTGTTGTAAAACTGTTAATAAAAATGGGGTACGGTGATATAGAAGAGAATGAAGATGTTGTCACCAAAAAATCAGGCGACGAGGGCATTGACGGAATTGTAAGTGCTGATAAGTTCGGATTTGACTCTATATATATTCAAGCGAAGCAGTGGAAATCTGACGGTGTAGTAGGAAGACCTGAAGTGCAGAAATTTTTAGGTGCGCTGGCTGGACAAGGTGCGACCAAGGGAATATTTATAACCACTGCCCATTTCAGCAAAGAAGCTATTGAATTTGCCGCAAAACAGCTACATAGTAAAATTGTTCTTGTGGATGGAAAACAGCTTGCCAAACTTATGATTGATTATAATTTAGGGGTTTCTACTGTTGCAACGTACGAAGTAAAGCGCATAGATTCCGATTTCTTTGATGAAGATGTATAAATATAAAGCTATCCGTTTTTATCGGATAGCTTTTAATAATATCAAAACGCTTGAAAACATATCTTTTGCGTGATATAATTTTAATATAAACATACGACAGGAGCGTGCAAAATGAGTGAATATACCTTCAGCGTTATTATCCCTGCCCACAACGAAGAAAAATATATAGGCAAATGCCTGCAGGCAGTTAAAAGTGCGGCAAAATACGTAGGTGATGCAAAGACCGAAATAATCGTAGTTGCCAACAGATGTACGGATAAGACGGTAGCAATAGCAAAGCACTATGGTGCAAAGGTAGTAATAAATGAAGAAAAATGCATTGCGGCAATCCGTAATGCAGGCGTCAGAGAGGCAAAGGGCGAAATCATAGTTACCATAGATGCGGATAGCCTTATGACAAAGTATTCGCTTCGTGAGATAAAATTTCTGCTGGATAGCGGCAATTACGTTGGTGGTGGCACTAATCCTAAATTTGACAGAATGTCTGTAGGTATTGCCTTTTCCTCCGCCTACGTGACAATGAATCTTATTCCTATTATGATGAAGAACGGCGGATATTTAAGCGGCGCTATGTTCTGGCTTTATAAAAGGGATTTTGACGCCATAGGCGGCTTTGACGAAACTCTTGTAAGTTTAGAAGATATGGACTTTGCCGTAAGACTTAAAAAGCTCGGGGACAAAAGGGGACAGAAATACGGCACTCTTAAACGTTCCTATATCCTCACTTCAAGCCGAAAGTTCGACGAATTCGGTGACTGGTATCTTATAAAAAACCGCAGTCTTACAAAACGAATCTTTTCAGGTAAGGACAGAGAAGCGGCAGATGAGTTTTATTATGACGTGAGATAAAGCAGAGGTGTAAAATGTCTGATTTTAAAAGAAGTCAAAACCGCCCCGAAATAATCTGTCATATGGTGCAGAGTATTGACGGCAGGGTTACGGGAGATTTTCTCTACGGCGAAATCGGTATAAAGGCAAGCGAGGTATATTACGAAATAAACCGCAGACTTAAAGGGGACGCCTTCGCCTGCGGAAGAGTAACGATGGAAAGTAGCTTTACAGGCGGCTTTAAGCCTGACCTTACGCCCTTTGCAAATTGCGATATACCCTATGAGGATTATATTGCACAAAAGCACGATTACTATGCGGTATCCTTTGATACTGTCGGTAAGGTAGGCTGGACGGATAGCAGAATCCACGATGAGGATCCCGGTTATGATGATTGCCATATTATCGAAGTTCTGACTGAAAAAACGCCCGTTCAGATGCTCGGCTATTACAGAAGCATAGGCGTGTCCTATATCTTTGCAGGTAAGGAAGAAATAGATATCGATACAGCCCTTAAAAAGCTCTGTAATCTTTTTGGTATAAAGAAAATCCTGCTTGAAGGTGGAAGTATCATAAACGGTGCTTTCCTTCGTGCAGGGGTGGTGGATGAATTAAGCCTTGTGGTAGCTCCCATAGTAGCAGATAAAGATGATAAGCCGTTATTTATGGATGGAAATATCAGCGGATTCAGGCTGATAAGCTCTGAAGTGATGGATAATGACACGTTATGGTTAAGATATGAAAGGAAATAGAATGCCTGAAATAAAGGAATTAAGCTGTGATAACACAGAGGAAATAAAAACGCTGTTTGCAGAAATCTTTATGAGTGAGCCGTGGAATGATGACTGGAGCGACGAAAAGCAGTTACATAATTACATTACCGACCTTATAGGAAACAGAAATTCCTTATCTATCGGATTGTATGACGGAGATGAACTTATCGGCTTGTCGCTGGGCAGTATCATCCATTGGTGCACAGGTACTGAATATTACATCTTTGAATTTTGTATAAAGACTTCAAGACAAGGAAAAGGAATCGGGACAGAATTTTTAAATCTGGTTTCTGACTATGCAAAAACAAAGGGTGCGACTCACGTCTTTTTACAGACGGAAAGAACGGTACCTGCATATGATTTTTATATCAAAAACGGCTTTACGGATTTAAAGGATCACGTATCTCTATTTAAAAATTTTGACTGATTAAGGAGATTTATTATGAGCAAGAAGTTAGTAGCATATTTTTCAGCAAGCGGAGTAACCGAAGGGGTAGCAAAGATACTTTGTGAAGCGGCAAAGGCGGATATTTTTGAGATAAAACCGGCCGTACCCTACACAAAGGCTGACCTTAACTGGATGGATAAGACCTCCCGTAGCAGCGTAGAGATGAAGGATCTTTCCTCCCGCCCCGAAATTGCAGAAAAGCTAAGCAATATGGAGCAGTACGACGTGATTTTCCTCGGCTTTCCTATCTGGTGGTATATTGCCCCGACTATTATAAATACCTTTCTTGAAGGCTATGATTTTACGGGAAAGAAGATAGTCCTCTTCGCCACGTCAGGCGGTAGCGGTTTCGGTAAAACCGCAGAAATGCTTTCAGACAGCTGTAAGGGTGCAGAGCTTATTACAGGCAAGCTTCTGAACGGCGGCATAGATAAAGCAGAGCTTGCAAAGTGGGCAGAGCAGATGAATTGAAATTTGTCGAGACAAATTTCAAAGTGATGTTTCGTGCCTTGCACGAAGTGATGTTTTGCCTGTGGCAAAGTGATGTACGGCTACGCCGAGCGATGTTTCGTGCTTTGCACGAAGTTATGGGAATCATATGTTGACAAAATTATAGATTTTGTCAACTGCCGCAGTTATTGCCATAGGCAATAACTACTTACTTTAGGGCAATTGATGGATTTTAAATTCCGCCTGCGGCGTCGGGGCGTCAGGGGACATACCCTGAAGGGTGCCGCAGTATTTCATACTGCTGCCGCTCCCAATTCCGCCTACGGCGGCGGGGCGTCCAGGAGGTCGCCCCCTACAATCGTAAATTAAAACGTTTTGATAAGACTGCCCACAAACATCGATATAAACGGGACGTTTCATTGCCCTGAAGGGCGCCGCTGTCCGTTGGACAGCTGGGGCGTAGCCCCAAAC
>JAGAVH010000024.1 GCA_017942025.1 Ruminiclostridium sp.
CATACATACGGCAAGGACGCCGTAAAGCGAACACCAAAAGTGCATCACGACGATGCACAACAAAGTGTTCGCATAAGGTATAGTTGAGGGGATTATGACGAAGTAAGCAAAAATGCTTTTAGAGAGCCGTTTAAGGCTCTCCAAAACTTTCGTATCGCTATTTCTTGTTGGCTACAAGTCCAGTATAAATTCTCCGCATTTTTGCGGTGCGTGAGTTTGTCTTCAGTCTGAGACCACCGGCATAGTCGGTGGTCTTTAATTTAATATATTATATTTCCGCTTCTGTCGATGATGTAGTCATAGCTTGATTTCTTCTTATTTACTATTGCAAAACCGTCAGAAAAGAATGGACTGCACACACGATATCCGTCTATTACCTTACCGTCCTCTCTTTTATAATACGGAAGCCCGGTACCTACATCTGAACCTATCTTAAATCCGTTTATATACTCATCTGAATAAAAGGACATCTCCATAACAGAATTAAATTTATGCTCCTTATAGTTGTCATCCAGAACGCAGGTGTATCTTCCGTTAGCAATGCTTATTTTTTCTCCTCTCCAGAAAATCCTGCCGTATTTCATCTCCTCACCTGTGGGATAGAAGTTTTCTACAAAATCCACAGTTCCTTTTTCAATGTTGCAGACCAGCATACCATAGTTACCGTTGGATATGCGGTCATCAGGGAGTCTGCGGTCAATACCGAAATATATCAGCTTGGCTTCTTCTATCAGACGTTCCTTTTCCAGGTGAAAAACATATTTATCTCTTTCAGGGAAAAGCTGAGCTACATCCTCCATAATAAGCTCCAGTCCCTTTTCCTTGCTGTAGCTGTAAATGGTGTATATCTCGTCTTCACATACTACAATAACACTCATCTCTTTGCCGCCGGCTATCTGCCAGTAAGAATTGCCGTATCCCGGATTTTCGAGTTGTAAAAGCACCTCGCCCGTACTTATACTCTGCAGTATCCGTGTACCTCCTAAATAGTAGCCGTCAGACCAGTATGCGATAAGGTCGTTTCCTACCACATTGTAGTAGTCGTCTATTGCGGCAGGGTTATTATCCTTATCAATGCAGATATACTCCTGCACATCCTCATTATCTCCTTTATATTCAAGCAGTAAATAACCGTAAAAATCAGTATTTATACACTCATATCCCTGCTCCGTCAGCGGCAGAGGCTCTCCTTTTTCCGTAAGAACCATGCCATCGGCATATATCCGCTTTTCATCAATGATATAGGTGTAACGATAATCTTTAAGATATTCTACGGGCTTTCCGTCAAGACCTGTTATAACACCGTTTTCCATAAAGCATGGCGTACCGTCGGGGAGCTTTTCAATATTTCCCGTCATCATATAATAGGGGCCGAAAACCACATTGCCGTAAACATCAACAAGGCTGAAGGTACCGTCGGCGTCGCCCTTTCCGCTGATGCCTGTAAGACCGTAACGGAAGAGCTTATTCTTTTCAGTTTCCCAGTCAAGAGTAAGATAATATTTATACCCGTTTTCGTAGCTGTATCTTGAGTACAATCCCAGCTCATTATCATTTATATATTTTACCGACTCGCTCCCCTCAAAACCGTCTGTATTTATAAGGATATCACCATTTACGTCGATTATAAAAGCGTTTCCCGATTCGTCCCTTGCTACAGCATAGCCGTCATAGGAAAAATCCGATACAGCGTGGTATTCAGGCTCTATTACAACATTACCGCTTATATCCATATATCCGATAAAGCCTGATTTTTCATCGTAAAATGCCGCAAGCCCGTTGTTAAAGCCCATAAACTGGTTATCTGAGCTAAAAACCTCGTTATAATAAGTGTCGATGCAGTAATATTTTCCGTCAGACTTTCTGACGGTTGCATAGCCATCCGCACCAAAGCCTGATGCAAACTCATACTTTTCGCTTCTGTTACCGAAACGGTCGATAAACATATAGGTATCATCCATACCATTTTTGAATAACAGCACATCGGGATAGCTGTCATCCACAATAGTCAGTCTTCCCGTTGTATCGTTATTGCGGTATAAAAGTCGTCCGTCGGGGCTGTAAAATTCGCCGCTGTAACCCTCGATAAAGCCGTTTTCTGTAATGCTGATACCTGCACTATTACGAAGCACTCTTCTTCCTGTATAATAGTCGTAGATATTATCAGTAGGAAACGCCATATCCATTTCTTCACTTTCAGCATTTACCCACTTTTCTGTTGTCTGTGACATGGTGTTAAAAATAAGCTTTCCGCCCGTTATATCCGCATATCTGCTGTAGGGTACTACAGCAAGCACACGCATATTTTTGTCCAGCAGCTCGGCATAGTAATCTTCCCATACTATCAGATAATAGTCCTTATCCGATTTCAGAAGATTATGCACATCTATTTCATCAACACCGTTTTTCTTTGCAAAGCCGTACAGATACACGGATTCGCTTGTTTCTCTGAGCAACCCGGAACAGATTATTCCGTTTTCATCCGCCGCAGGCAGAGGCGCTTTATCAAAGGCGTCCGTTTTACCGCTGTTATAAATCAGCTTATACTCGTATTCCTTTTTATTTTTTTCAAGCTGTGCCGCCAGTACGCCGCCGTATCCGTCAATACTGCACGAAGCTATTATATCCTTTTCATCACTTAACAGCTCACCGTTCTTATTATAAAGGCGGTACTCCTTTTCTCTGCCAAAGGCGTTGTTTTTGTTATCCGAAAAGTCTGACGAGGCGCCTGTAAATAAGCCGCCGTTAAACATAAGCTTTATACCTCTGTCAAAGCTGTTGTTGCCGTACCAGCTTAATCCAAGTCCGTTTTTATAAACACTGTTAAGAGTGTCAAAAAGCTTGTCTATTACAACCTTTCCCGTGGTATCAATTATCTTATAGCTACCGTCTGAAAATACCGTGGCATAGCCGTCGGCAGAAAACTCGGATACTGCGGTATAATCTGCACCGAGTACAGTTTCGCCCTTTACATTTATATAGCCTATTCTGCCGTCCCGTGATAAAAAAGGAGCAAGTCCGCAGTTCATCTTACCGAAGGGGTATTCCGACTGGAACACCTTCCCTTCGGCGCTATAGCCGACGTATCTGTTATCCTCCTTTACACAGGCGATTCCGCTTTTGTCAAAGCCGCTTATAATTCTGACGTCTGCACTTTCAGCGCAGATTTCGTCAAAGCTGTCGGTGATAAGAGTTCTCACAAAGCGTGTTCCCTCTTTTTTATAAAGAACAAAACCGCTGTCATATGCTACGAAGCTACTGTCTGTATAATAGCCGTCCTTTACCATATTAAGCTCGTTATCATAGATATCCGCCTTATAAAGATAACTCTCCTCATCATATCTGCAGAGAATATAAAAGCCGTTGCTCTTATATATTCTGTCGTAATAGCCCGTTATTTTGGCTCCTGTTTTATAGCTTGCAAGGGCAAATTCTTTTTCTGACAGCATTTCATATTCCCGATCACTCTTGTATCTGAAAAGTACAAAATGCTCATCATATACCTCGGCTACGCCTGTGCCCTTTTTGTCGGAAAAGCTGTAAAGCTCCCTACCGCTCTTATCCACTATGTAATAGTTGCTCTGATAATATCCGTCCTTGCGGTAGTATCTGTTTTCTGTTTTATCAAAGCCGTACTCTATGGCGAGAGCGTAGCCGCTTTCGGTAAAATCGGAAACAAAGCTGTATTCCTTACCAAGAAGCATTCTGCCTGCACCATCTATAAAGTTGCTTTCATAAACCCTTGCATAGCCTGAAGGCGAAAAGCTCTCGGCGTCTGTAATAGTGGGCGAAATCTTATATTCTCCCTTTTCGTTTATATAACCGAAAAGAGGCACATTACCTTCTGTGCTGTCAGAAACAAGAGCAAGTCCGTTTACCTTATCCGCAAAGGGCAGAGCTATCCCGTAGGCAGGAGATATGACCATTTTGCCGTTTTTATCGGCATATCCCCATTTTCCGTTTAAGGCAACGGGAGTAAGCCCCATCGAAAAGAGAGGCTTTCCTCTTCCGATAAGCTCTTCTTCAGCTTCCGGCTTCAATCCGAATATATCGAAAACAAACACAGCAAGCATAATACCTACCAGCAACAAAAGCGCCAATGCTACAGCTATTATATTCTTTGGTGTTATCACCTTTTCCGTAGCTTCTTTAACAGGTGGATTTCCTGCAAAGGCACCACAGAAATTACAGAAGGTCAGACTTTCGTCCACCTCTCTTTTGCAAGAGGGACAGGTCTTGCTCATTTTGTTACTCCTTTTTAATAGATTACGTTTCCGTACATATCAATGATGACCGATTTTGTATTGTCTGTGACATCATACCACATTGTTACCCTGGTATATCCGTCCTTTCTGAAAGGACTGCGTGTATAGAAGTTGTTTGCTATTTCTCTTCCGTCGGGTGTTTTATAATAATAGAAATCGTGACCCATCTTGTTTTCTTTTTCGTTTCCGGACGCAATAGTATAACCGAGGTAGTCGGGTACAACCTCTTCGGGGTCACGTCCCGGCTCAAACAGATTTCCGCTGCTGTCCATTACTTTCTCCTGATGATCTGCATAGCTTACAACATACCAGTATGTATTATCACAATATTTTACCGACATTGTTATCTGCCATCCGGGCTCTATAATGTATTCGCCCGTTTTTGCATCATAAATGAAAAGCCCGTAAAAAGCTTCTCCGCCGTGTCGGATTGCATTTAATTCGCCGTAGATATAACGTCCGTCCACCTTATCGCGGTTAAGTTTTTTCAGAAATTGCGGCTCGCCTAACACCGCATGGCTTTCGCCTGCAAAAACATCCCGGATAAGTGTTTTAAGACCATCCCTTTCGCTGTAGCTGTAAAGTGTACAGCTTCCGTTTTCCGATATAGCAAAATATGCGGTTTTATCTACTGCCACAAATTCTGCACAGCAGTTGTATTTTTCTAAAACTATCTCGTTTTTGCTTATGCTTTTTACCCTTATCGATACTATTTCTGAGTTTTCCGTATCAATATCTATAAGAAGGTCGTGTCCAAAGGGATACCATGAACCCAGTTCTTCGGGATTATAAACCTCCTGAAGATTATCATCAAGAGTATGCGTTTTTCCGTTTTCGTCGGTCACAACGATATAACCGTACAGATACATTGCTGTTTTATACGGTCCGCCGATAACATTGTATTCCTTGTCGAGTATTTTATAGCCATCCCGTGTATTTATCAGGATATTACCCTTTTCGGTCATTTCAACTTCTCCGAGTAAATTTGAGTCTATAGGAAGGTATTTTCCGTCTATACCCATAAATCGGATAGTCGCAAAGCCGGTCCTTACGTTGAAGCAGGGAGTGCCGTCAGGCATAAGCATAAGATGTCCGATAGCCTCAAAGGGGCCATATATCAGATTGCCGTACATATCCGCTAAATAACTCATATTATCATCGGCAAAGCTGTCGCCGACATCGCAGAGTCCGTAACCGAACAGCTTTTTCTTTTCCTCGTCAAAGTCAAGTCCAAGATAATATTTATAGCCGTTTTCAAAGGAATATCTCGAATGGATATCCAGCTCTCTGTCGTTTATATATCTTGCAGAGTCCAGTCCTTCAAACCCGTCTGTAGCAATGACCGTATTACCCTTTTTATCAACTATATAGAGTCTGCCGTAATCATCGCCTGCTATGGCGTAGCCGTCATAGGAAAAATCCGAAGCGGCGTGAAACCTCGGCTCTATTGCTGTTTTGCCGCTCATATCCATATAGCCTATAAAGCCTGACTGCTCGTCATAATAAGCTGAAAATCCGTTGCAAAAGCCCTTAAACTGCTTATCCGAGCTGAAGATATCGTTATAACAGGTATCGATACAGTAATATTTTCCGTCTGACTTTCTGACTGTGGCATATCCGTCTGTGCCGAAGCCTGAAGCATATCCGTATTTTTCGCTTCTGTTTCCGAAACGGTCAACAAAGTAATATTTCTCATCTGAAAGGTCTTTTAAAAGCACCATTTCCTTGTAATTATCCGCTATGACTTCGCAGTTTGTGGCTATCTGCTTTCCGTCCTGACTAAAAAGTATATTTTCCTTATCTGCCATTTTGGTATATTTGCAGAAGATAAAGCCGTTTTCGGTAAGGGTGACTTCAAGCTCTGAGGTAGTACCCGAGGGGGTATCGTCAAGCCTTAACACTCTTCTGCCGTTATAATAATCATAAACGTAATAGCTTCTTGCGGGATTAAGCACATCCTCGGTTATCCAGTCAAAGCTGTAACCAACATCACGATAGAAAAGCACCTTGCCTCTGTCGATTTCTGCTTCCATATTGCAGGGGAATACGCATATTTTCTTTAGTTCCTTGTCGTACACCCAGCTACAATGCGCTATGCCTATGGACAGGTAATAACCGTCATCAGCCTTACCGCCTATACCTGAAACAGACATAAAGGTAAAGGGCTTGTTGAAGACAGGAGTAGCCTGACGCAAAGTCGGGTCAGTACTCATATGCACGTCAAATAAGACAACTCCGTAATCATCAGGTGTGCCGAGAGAAAGATTTCCATCCTCTTCCTTTATCACCCTTCCGTCTTTTCCTATAAGTCTGTAGCCGTAAAAATCATAGGAATATTCCCCATTGCCCTCTACATACACCGACTCAAGATAGCCACCACGCCTGCCGCTGTCATAGTCGGTTATTATGCTGTCCTTACCCGATATCAGCTTGCCGCTTTTATCGTAAAGACGATAATCCGCATTTCTGCCGAATACATCAACTCTCTTACCGCCGAAAAGACCTGCCGCCACAGAAATGGTATCATCATCAAACATCAGCCTTACATTATCGGCAAAGTCGGTATTTCCATACCATTTAAGGTCAAGTCCGTTTCCGTGTATAAGATTTATAGGATACTGAAGCCCGTCGATAATCGTTTTGCCGCTTGTATCAATTATTCTGTAGTTACCGTTACAGAAGACTGTAGCATAGCCGTCGGCAGAAAACTCGGATACTGCTATATATTCAGCTCCCAGTACGGTTTCGCCCTTTATATTTATAAAGCCTATTTTACCGTCATCATTTAAAAAAGGAGCAAGACCGCAGTTCATCTTTCCAAAGGGGAATTTGCTTTCAAACACCTTACCCTCTGCATTATATCCTGCATATCCGTCTTTTTCTTTTATGCAGGCAATACCGCTTTTATCAAAGCCGCTGATTATAGTCACATCGGCGTTTTCACAGCATACTTCCTGAAGGCTATCGTTTAAAAGCACTCTTTCAAATCTTTCGCCTGACTTTTTATAAAGCACAAGACCGCTGTCATAGACCTTGAAAAGGTTATCGGTATAATAGCTGTCGTTTAATTTATTTAAATCCTTATCATATATTTCCGCCTTATAAAGAAAGCTCTCTTCGTCAAAGCTACACATAATATAAAAATCGTTGCTTTTAAAAATCCTGTCGTAAAACTCTGTTACGGGCTTGCCGCTTTCGTAGTCGGCAAGGGCAAATTCTTTTGGGGAGATAAGCTCCTTATCGTGTCCCTCGGCATATCTGAAATATACGAAATACTCGTCAAAAACGTCGGAAATGCCGTCATCCGTAAAGTCGGAAAAACGGTGCAGTTCCTTTCCGCTTTTATCTATTATATAATAATCATTCTGATACTGATATGCTTTTGATGTGGATATAGGGATATTTACGCCCTCTTCGTTCCTGATGTTCGTGGTGTCATAGATTACGTAGGCATAACCACTGTCTGTGTAATCCGACACATATTCACGATTGTAGTCCTTTTTAAGCAGCTCTCTGCCTGCACCGTTTATAAAATTATAACCAGAGATACGTGCATAGCCGGAGGCGGTAAAGCTCTCGGCTTCGGCATATCCGGCGGCTATTTTCATTTCGCTCTTTTCGTTGATAAATCCGTAATAGATGCAATCGGCATAGTCGTCGCCAAACATCATACCATTCTTGACATTCACCGCCACAAGAGCAAGCCCGTTTACCTTATCTGCAAAGGGCAGAGCTACCTCATAGGTGGGTGCTATGACTATTTCACCGTTTTTGTCGGCATATCCCCATTTTCCGCTTACCGCTACAGGAGTAAGTCCCTCGGCAAAAAGGCTGTTTCCTCTGCCGATAAGGTTTTCCTCTTTTTTACTGAGTCCGAATATATCAAAGACAAAAACAAGAAGCAAAGCGGCAACAATAAACAAAAAGGCTGCTGCGCCAATTATTATATTCTTTCCGGACAGTACCTTTGCATTTTCTCCATCTGCAGTCGCATCTCCTGCAAAGGCTCCGCAGAAATTGCAGAAGGTTATATTGCTGTCTATTTCTCTGTTACAGGAAGGGCAGGTTTTACTCATTGCTTTTCCCCTTTTCTTATATACTATATTCATATGATACCATCCATATATTGCCTTGTCAATATCAAGGAAAGAATTGTAACCATTTTGTAATCAAACTGCAATAAATCTGTAACCATACACCGAAAAAACAATAGACAAAACCGGCATTTTATGATATACTTTAATTATATATAAATAAAAATCAGAAAAGGAGGTCGTCGTGTCTTGAAAAGGGACAAAAGTAAAAACAGAATACTGTCGCTTTTAACGGCGACTTCTGTTCTTATTTCCGTATTACTATGCGGATGTGATAATACAGGTACGCCTTCGTCAGTACCCGAAGTGTCGGTTACGGTGTCTGACAGTTCACAAAGCGGAACACCGCCAATGACAAGCGACACATATTCAGATGAGGAAAACAGCTCTCACACTCCACCACCCGAAACCACCACACCGCCTGCAACCCCATCTGATACAACTACTTCACCTATCACTACAACACCTCAGACTACTCCGCCTGACACTACCACTTCTGCTACCATTCCACCCGATACTACTACAACGGCAACAACACCGCCCGAAACCACAACCACAACGAAAAAACCTGAAACTACGCTTCCACCGAAGCCTGTTACTCCCGATGAGCCGTATATAATAACACCGACCGCTGACGGAAAGACGGTATATCAGAACGATTACGCACTTATAGACGCATCAAACAGCTCAAAGGGTTATATTATGGTAAAGCTGAAGGAGGCTATGGACGGAAACTTCAAGATAACAGTAACAGCGGTTGATTCAGGCGCTTCAAAGTACACCTTCTCCCTCAAAAACAACGGAAGCTATGATGTTATTCCGCTCACCGAGGGTAGCGGTACTTATAAGGTAAGCATACTGAAGCAGACCTCCGCCAACAAGGGCGCAGTGGTTTATAAAGAAGAATTTTCCGTCAGCATAAGCGACGAATTTTCCGTATTCTTAACTCCCACACAGTTCTGCACCTACGACAGAAATTCCGAATGTGTAAAGCTTGCGTCAACACTTACCGCAGGTATGTCAGAGCTTGAGAAGATAGAAGCAATATACGAATACGTAACGGATAATATAAAATATGTTTCAACAGCGGAAAACGCCGCCAACGGATATATTCCCTATCCCGACAGAACGCTAAGCAGTAAAAGTGGCATATGCTTTGACTACGCCTCACTTATGGCGGCAATGCTACGCAGTCAGAAGCTACCCACAAAGGTGGTTGTAGGCTATGCAGGCGATATATACCATGCCTGGATCAGCGTTTATGTAAAGGGAAGCGGCTGGATTGACGGAATAATCAGCTTTGACGGCTATAAGTGGAACAGGATGGATCCCACCTTTGCGGCAAGTGCAAGAGATGACGCAGATTACCGCAATCTTATAGACTATATCAGTAACAATAAAAACTACAATGCTATATACCAGTACTAACAGGAGGGACAAAAAGTGAAAAATAAAAAGCAATTATCAAACATGAGCATTTCTGTAATCTGCTCTGAGCTTGCTACCATCATAAAGGCAGGCATACCAATAACTGACGGTATGTTCATAATATGTGAGGATGAAACAGATAAGCTGAAGAAAAGAATACTCACAGAAATGATAGAGAATATTGAAAAGGGCGGTACAGTCTACAGCGCCTTTGAGGCTACAAAGGTATTCCCCTCCTATTTTCTTGAGATGATATCGGTAGGCGAAAAAACGGGTAAGCTGGACACCGTGCTGGAATCTATGGCGGCGTACTACAGTCAGCTTGACGAAATTTCTTCGTCGGTAAAAAGTGCGGTAATCTATCCTTCTGTTCTTCTTATCACGGTATTTGCGGTGGTTATACTGATGGCAGTATATGTTCTTCCTATATTCTCGGATGTATTTGCCCAGATGGGGCTTACAATGTCAGATACGGCTTCTGCGGTAATAACCATAGGAAGAGCAATAAGCAACTACGCAGTCTACATACTTGCAGGACTTGCCCTGCTTATCATATTCGGCGTGCTTCTTTACAGTCTCGTGCCACCTGTGAAAAAATTCGTAAATACTCTTGCTTCTCACACAAAGATAGCAAAGTCCCTTTACTGTGCAAGATTTGCAAGCTCTCTTTCCATGACTCTTTCCAGCGGTATGGATATAGATTCGGCTATGGAGATGAGCGAAAAGTTCATAGAAAATCAGGCTATCCGTCAGAGAATAACAAAGTGCCGTCAGGAAATGGAATCGGGTGTTCCCTTTTCAGAGGCTATAGTAAAGACAAAGTTATTCCCGCCTCTTTATGCGAAGATGATAAATATAGGCTTTTCCACAGGTACGCTTGACAAGGTTATGAAAAGTGTAGCGGAAAAGACCGAGGCGAAGGTCGAAGCGGTTATAAATACCACCGTTTCCCGTTTTGAGCCTACTATGATAATCATAATGGCGGTAACAGTCGGCTTTATTCTGCTTTCGGTAATGCTCCCCTTACTTGGCATTATGGCGGTTATAAACTAAGGAGCAGAATATGAAACTGAGAAGAGAAAACAAATCCGCTTCTGTTCTTAAAACCCTATGCATTGCGCTTGTTATCCTGGTGGTTGTTTTTGCGGTAACAATAACCGCCATAAGCTCAGTGCAGTCTTCAAGAAAAGCAGAAAATGCGGAAATAATAGAAACAGGTGTAAGAAGGGCGGCTATGGAATGCTATGCGAATGAAGGCTTTTTTCCTGAAAGCATAGATTATCTTATAGAGAATTACCACCTTTACACCGATACCGAGCATTGTATAATACATTACAGCGCAATATCCTCAAATATAATGCCCGAAATAAAGGTAATATCAAAATAGGAGGAAAGGCTATGAACAACGGTTCAGCTGTAAAAAAGAACAAGAAAAGCAAGCTGGACGCCATTTTCGTAATGGTGGTATTCATGCTGTTCGTCTGCTGTCTTCTGCTGGTCACTCTTGCCTTTGCGAGAGTGTACAAAAGCTCCTCCGAAAAAATAAACGACAGATTTGATAACAGTACGGCGGTCTCCTTCATAATGAAGAATCTGCGCAGTTATGACAAGGCAGACTCAATGAGCGTTGCAGAATATGAAGGAAAAAGCGTTCTGTGTCTTTATGAAACGATAGAGGACAGCGAATATGTGACCTATATCTATCAGAACGATGGTATGCTTTGTGAACTGTTTGCCGATTCGCATTTTCCCTTTTCTGCCGACGACGGAGAGATACTGCTCCCCTGCGAAAATTTCAGCATCAGCATTGAGGATAATATAGTAAGCTTCAGTATAACCTGCAATCAGAAAATGACCTCCCAGTGTTACTTTTTAAGAAGCAACGCAGAAAGGACGGTGTGATATGAACAATAACAGAAAGAGCAAATCGGGAATATTTCTGATAGAGCTTTGTATAGTTATTGCGGTATTTGCCATCTGTTCCGCAATTTCACTTAAAGTACTGTCTGTAGCGGATACAGAGCTTTCCTACAGCGTTAATTTAAGCGAGGCAAAAAGTCTTTCCGCATATATTGCAGAAAGCTACAAAAGTGGAATGACCTTAGAGGAGATAGAGAGCGTTATATCAGAGGAAACGAGAAACGGCAGTCTTTCAGCAAATATCAGCGAAAGACAGGGCGAATATAACCTGAGCTATCTTGATATAGAGATTGTTGACAAGGACAGAAGCTATATCACCATCACCTGCGCAAGGAGGAATGATAATGGCTGACAGACAAAAAGAAAAGGGCTTTACCGGTATCGGTAGCTCGACGCTTATCATAATCTTTGTGGTGCTGGCAATTACGGTATTCTTACTGTTTACGTTATTTACGGTAAGGCAGGATTTAAAAAGCGCACAGAAGAACGCCGACTCCCACAAGGCGTATTATGCCGCAGACGTGATAGTCACCGAAAAATTAGCGGAGCTTTACGACGCTATAGAGGATGACAATATATTCGATATAGGAGAATATGCAAAGGAGATAGGCTTTGAGGCAAAGGCTATCGGCGGAGAAAGCTACAGCTTCACCTTAAAACAGGATATAGACAAGAACAGCAGTATTCTCTGTACCGCAGAGCTGAAGGGCGGAAAGCTTACGATAACAGGCTATCAGACGATAAATAAAAACAGTTATATAAACGAGGAATCCTTGCCCATATGGGACGGAAATACTCTTCCTCTGTCATGAAAGGAATAAATTATGGAACTTATTAAAATTCTTGAAACCGCAGTAAAGAACAACGCCTCGGATATCTACATAATATCGGGTATTCCCGTTTCCTGCAAGGAGCACGGAATCATAAATCCTATTGACGAGGAAAAGCTGATGCCCCAGAATGCAGAGGATCTGGTAAAGGAAATATACAGACTAGCCGAAAGGGATATGACTCGTTATATGGAAACCGGCGATGATGACTTTTCAGTATCTATAAAGGGACTGAGCCGTTTTCGTATCAACGCTTACAAGCAACGTGGTACTTTAGCGGCAGTTATAAGAGTAGTATCCTTTGACATCCCCGATTACAGCTCGCTCAATATCCCCGAGGATATAATAAAGGAATGTGCAGGCAGTACAAAGGGACTTATCCTTGTAACAGGTCCTGCAGGCGGCGGTAAGTCCACCACTCTCGCCTGCATCATAGACGAGATAAATAAAAACAGAAACGGTCATATCATTACTCTTGAGGACCCTATCGAATATCTGCATAAGAATAAGAAATCCCTTATCAGCCAGCGAGAGATAAACAGCGATACGGATAACTATATCACCGCTCTGCGTGCAAGCCTCCGTCAGTCACCTGATGTAATTCTGCTGGGCGAAATGCGTGACTATGAAACTATCAGTACCGCACTTACCGCTACCGAAACGGGACATCTTGTAATCTCTACGCTTCACTCCCTCGGTGCAGAAAATACTGTTGACAGAATTATAGATATCTTCCCTCCCAGCCAGCAGCAGCAGATAAGAATTCAGCTGTCCCAGCTTCTTTCCTGCATAATCTCCCAGCAGCTTATTCCTTGTGAAGACGGTCTGCTCCGCCCCGCCTTTGAAATTATGAAGTGCAATAACGCTATCAGAAATATGATAAGAGAGGCAAAGACTCATCAGATTGATACCGTTATAACCTCTTCAGGCGATAGTGGTATGATTACAATGGACGCATATCTGCTTAATATGTATAAGGAGGGTATTATTTCAAAGCATAATCTCCTGAAATATGCAAGCCATCCTGATATTATGATGAGGAAGATTGGGGGATGAGGAAAACATACCATGAACGACAAGAAAAACGGTACTAAATTATACAACGTGATATTTCCGCTGTGGGTAATTTTAATGATTCCGCAGGCATGGCTTATCGTTTTACCGGGTAATTTCATCATTGACAGTATAGTACTGATAATCAGCATGATAGCATTAAAGATATCCGGTAAAATGAGATTTTATATAAGGCATATATTTATAGTTTTCGGCTTTGGCTTGCTTGCCGATATTATCGGATCGGCGTTTATGTTTATAATGACCTTTTTATTTGATGTGAGCGTCAGCGGAGATGAGCTTTATATGACTATACCGGCATTACTCATATCAGCGGGTGCAATTTACCTGCTGAACTATCACGTAACGTTCAGAAAGCAGGAAAAATCCTTGAAATTCAGGCTTGCGCTTATATTTGCCATAGCTACAGCTCCTTATACGTTTTTAGTACCGACAAGCTGGATGTATAATAGATAATGGCAAGACACAGCTGACGTGATAAGGAAAAAATTTTCTGAGAAAGGAAAGAATATGAAGCATATTTTTGGGTCGTCAGCAAAGCACAGTATTAAAAAACAATCCTGTCCCGATTATCCAAAAAAGCTCCCCGAAGCTATCCTGAAGCATACCGATTGGGATTATTCATATGAACAGACAGAAAGCGGCTTACTTCTGAAGCCTACGTTTCAGAATATGCCCTACAAAAATTCCTTTGTGCCAGAGCTTTCTGTTACTATCACCGAAAAAGGTGACGAAGCCGTCTTACAGATGACGGGAAAGCCGATAAAATCCGTACGGATCTTCAATATATGCTTCTGTGCCTTTCTGCTTATAATAGAAGTATTACTTCTCCTTTTGTTCTTCACGTCAGGCATCGGAAGTATTTTTCCCCTTTTCATCCCTATTGTAATAATCCTTCTGAACTTTCTGATAATTAAAGTCGGTACTGCAAGTACCTTTAAATCGGTTGTAAGGGCAATAAGTAAGGAACTGCCTACGGAGGAAATATGCACCAAACAAATGCGAAAAGAGGAAAAACAAGGAAGGGGAGATACCTGGTGATTGGAAGTATATGCGGTGCCGTTGCAATTGCGGTAGTTGTTTTTCTTTTTATTATGACAGGAAACAGAGAACGTGTGGTTGGAGTAGATATTGCCGCAGAAGATATTACCGAGTTCTTTTATACATATTCTTCCTCAACATATCCACCTGATTATCAAAGATATCGCCTTTATAAGGAAAACGGAATATATAAATTTTATCATGAAAAAAGAGAGGGTCAGGATTGGCCGCTTACAGAGGCTCATATCACCATTTCTGGTTCGGTAGAATTATCAGAGGAAGAATGGAAAGAATTTCTAAGTTGCATAAATGGAGGAAAGGTTAAGGAGAGAAATCAGGAATCTGAAACAGGAGGCTCTGGGCCATGGTTGTATCTGTATTGGAAAGGCGATGGCGGCAAATATCAAGAATTCTCTTTTTTGACTGTAAACGAAAAAAATTCTTTTGAAGAGTTTTGTGAGGAGCTTGTAACAGCGCACACGGAAGAGTCAGAAACTGTTGTCCCTAATGACAATCACTCGTGAG
>JAGAVH010000025.1 GCA_017942025.1 Ruminiclostridium sp.
GGTCGCCCCCTACAATCGTAAATTAAAACGTTTTGATAAGACTGCCCACAAACATCGATATAAACGGGGTTTGGGGCGTAGCCCCAAGCAGAGGTCATTGGTCTAAAGACCGTCGCAGTCTTTCAGACTGCTACAGGGGCGGCGAGCCCCCATGTGTTCCCCCTTCCCCTTGTGGGGATGGGGTTTTGGGGGTTAGGGTGACACCTCACCCCAGCGGAGCGACAAATTTCAATTTGAAATACAACCAACGTGTGAAACCGCCGTTAACGAGGTTACACCTACCGCAAACATATTTAAAGGCAGCAGTCCGTAGGACTGCGACCATTTTTGAAATCTTTGATTTCAAAAATATAGGAATCTTGGATTGAACGCCACACGTTCAAAGGAGAAAAAATGAACGAATTATATAAAAGAACGTCTATGCTTATAGGCGAGGAAAAAATGAATATCCTTAAACAGAAAACCGTCGCCGTTTTCGGCGTCGGCGGTGTAGGCGGATATGTTGCCGAGGCTCTGGCAAGAGCCGGAGTAGGTCATATTGTGCTTATAGATAAGGACGAGGTCAGCGATTCCAACCGTAACCGTCAGATTATCGCTCTTACTTCAACTGTGGGCAGACCAAAGGTAGAGGTAATGAAGGAAAGAATCCTTGATATAAATCCTGAGGCAAGGGTCACCGCAAAGCAATGCTTTTTTCTGCCCGAAACCGCTGACGAGTTTGATTTTTGCGGATATGATTACGTCGTGGATGCGGTAGACACCGTTACAGCAAAGCTGCTTATCATTGAAAAAAGCAAGGCGGCAGGCGTACCCGTAATCAGCAGTATGGGTACGGGTAATAAGCTGGATGCAACCGCCTTCAGAGTTGCCGATATCTATAAGACCTCGGTTTGTCCGCTTGCCCGTGTTATGAGAAGAGAGCTGAAAAAAAGAGGTATCGAAAGCCTCAGGGTGGTTTACAGCGAGGAAGAGCCGAAGGCTCCCTGCGGCGAAACCGAAAACGGCAAGCCGGTACCTGCCAGCATATCCTTTGTGCCATCAGTAGCAGGACTTATAATTGCAGGCGAAGTGATAAAGGATATGATAAAGCAGATGTGACATGATTTGTCGGAAAATTTCACACAATTTTTATTTTTGTTTATTGCATTTATATTTTATTCGTGATATAATGATATTTATATAATGGATAAAACTTTATTTGATTAAAAGGAAACAGATATGAATATTGCAGTAGCTATCGACGGACCTGTAGGCGCTGGCAAAAGCTCTATCGCAAGACAGGCGGCAAAGAAAATTGATTTCATATACGTGGATACAGGCGCTATGTATCGTGGTATAGGCTTATACACAGTAAGAAAGGGCGTAGCCACAAGGGATGCCGAAGCGGTAATTGCCCTGCTCCCTGAGATAAAGCTTGATATAAAGATTGTAGAGGGCGCACAGAGAGTATTTTTAAACGGCGAGGATGTATCTGAGGATATAAGACTCCCTGAAATCAGTATGGCGGCGTCCGACGTATCGGCAATACCTGAGGTAAGAGCCTTTTTACTCGATTTACAGAGAGGCTTTGCAAAAACCAATAACGTAATTATGGACGGCAGGGATATCGGTACGGTCATTCTTCCTGACGCGCAGGTGAAAATTTACCTCACAGCAGATGCAGAGGTAAGGGCAAAGCGCCGTTATGACGAGCTTATTGCAAAGGGTAAGGACGTAAAGTACGAGGATGTACTGGCAGACCTTAACCAGAGAGATTATAACGATATGAACAGAGAAATAGCTCCTTTAAGAGCGGCTGATGACGCAGTGATCGCTGACACCACCGAGCTTGATTTTGAGCAGTCCTGCGAGCTTATCGTGGAAATAATTAAAGAAAAGGCTGGAATCTGATGTTCTACGAGTTTGCAAGAGCGTGCTTTGTAACACCTGCAATGCATATAAAGCACAGAATCAAGGTTTTCGGAAAGGAAAATCTTCCCCATAAAAACGGAATCAAGGGCGGTTATATCATAGCCTGCAATCATCAGGAATACAGCGATCCGCCGCTGATAGCCGCAATAGTAAAATCAAAGTTCTCCTTTATGGCAAAGTCAGAGCTTTTCAAGAACAAGTTCTTTGCCTGGCTTATCCGTAAGTGCGGTGCTTTCCCCGTTGAAAGAGGCGCAGGCGACAATGCGGCGATAGATAAGGCGATAAGCGATCTGGAAAGCGGCAGAGCCTTTGTTATTTTCCCCGAGGGCACACGCTCAAAGGACGGCAACATAGCAAGAGCAAAGTCGGGTATTGCGGTAATCGCAGGCAAGGCGAATGCTCCCGTACTTCCCATATGTATAAAGTACGGTAAGAAGGGCTTTCGCAGAAAGGCATGGGTAACCATCGGCAAGATGATACCCGCCGAAGAAATTGCAATCAAGGGCGACGACAGAGGTGAGCTCAGAAGAGTTTCAAACCTCATTATGGATAATATAAAAATGCTTATGGACGATATGGGAGAGTACGGCGAGCCGTTACCGAAACAGTACGTTCCTAAGGAAAAGAAAACCGCAGAAGCGGAAGAAAAGGCTGAAGAATAATGTACACCATCAGGCTTGCAAAAAGCGCAGGCTTCTGCTTCGGAGTGAAAAGAGCCGTTGATACGGCGGTAAAGACTGCGACACAGCAGGGCGGTTGCTACACCTACGGTCCGCTTATCCACAACAACAGCGAGATAGAAAGACTTGAAACCCTCGGTGTTCAGGTGACGGAGGACTATAAGACTTTTGATAAGTCAAAGGGTACTCTGATAATAAGAAGTCACGGCGTGGAAAAGACAGTAACCGATTATCTCACAGAGAAAAATATCCCCTATATCGACGCAACCTGTCCCTTTGTGGCAAAGATACATAGTATTGTAGCAAAGGCAAAGGGCGTTGTGATAATAGCAGGTGATAAGAATCATCCTGAGGTAAAGGGTATTGTAGGCCATTGCAGTGAGGGTAGCAGGGTAATAGTCATAGCGGATGAGCAGGAGTTACAAAAAGAACTGGAGCTTCTTGAAAAATCTTGTGAAAATGCACTAATTATGGTGGCACAGACTACCTATAATTCGTCAAAATGGCAATCTTGCAAACAAATTGCAAAAAAATACTATACAAATATTGAAATTTTTGATACAATATGTAGTGCAACCTCTGAAAGACAGAGGGAGGCAGAAAGCCTTGCAAAAGAGGCACAGCTTATGGTGGTTGTAGGTGGCAGACACTCCAGCAACACGGCAAAGCTGGCGCAGATATGCAAGGAGCATTGTCCGGTTTTGTTTATCGAGCAGGGCAGTGATATTGATAAGGCCGAGGTGACACGACATGTCAGCGACGGCGGTATTATCGGTATAACAGCAGGGGCATCGACGCCTGCTTATATAATAAAGGAGGTTCATAAAATTATGAGCGAAATTCTTAACAATGAAGACTTCGACTTCATGGCGGAGGTTGACAAGACCTTTAAAAAAGTATATATAGGGAACAGGGTTAAGGCCGTTGTTGTTGCAGTAAACAATAACGAGGCTGTTGTGGATCTGGGTACAAAGCATTCCGGCTACATCGTTGCTGAAGAGCTTTCACAGAACCCCAACGTGGCTCCTTCTGATGTTGTTTCAGTTGGCGATGAGATCGAAGCAATCGTTATATCCATCAACGACGCAGAAGGCGTAGTACATCTTTCCAAGAAGAAGGTTGACAGCGTTCTCGGTATTGAAAAGCTCTCTGCAGCTATGGAAGCAGGCGAAACACTCGAAGGCGAAGTTACAGCAGCTGTTAAGGGCGGCGTAATCGTTGTTTCAAGCGGTGTAAGAGTATTCATCCCTGCATCACAGACAGGCGTGCCCAGAGATGGCAAGCTTGAAGAACTCGTAAAGACTACAGTTTCCTTCAAGGTAATTGAAGTTACAGAAGCAAGAGGCAGAGTTGTTGGCTCTATCCGTATGGCTAAGAAGGAACAGAACGATGCTGCAAAGGCTAAGTTCTGGGAAACAATCGAAGAAGGTCAGAAGTTCACAGGCGAAGTTAAGTCAATCGAAAGCTACGGCGTATTCGTTGACCTCGGCGGTGTTGACGGAATGGTTCACACATCCGAGCTTACATGGAACAGAATCAGACATCCCAAGGAAGTTGTAAGCATCGGCGATAAGCTTGAAGTTTACGTAAAGAGCTTCGATCCTGAAAAGAAGAGAGTATCTCTCGGCTGCAAGAAGGAAGAGGACAACCCCTGGACAAAGTTCACAGCTCAGTATGCTGTTGATGATGTTGCAGACGTTAAGGTTGTAAGCATTACTCCCTTCGGTGCATTTGCACAGATCGTTCCCGGTGTTGACGGTCTTATCCACATTTCTCAGGTATCCAACGAGCGTATCAACAATGTAGCTCAGGTGCTTTCTGTAGGCGATGAGGTTAAGGCTAAGATTATCGAAATCAACGAAGAAAACAACAGAGTAAGCCTTTCTATCCGTGCTTTAATGGAAGAAGCTCCTGCTGAAGAAGCAGAAGAAGCTCCCGAAGCAGAAGAAACAGCTGAAGACGCTGAATAATCAGTAAATCGAAAAAATGCCGTAGCACAGACGATACCGTAGGTGCTGCGGCTTTTAAATTTGCTCTGCAAATTTAAAGTGATGTATTTGCCTTACGGCAAAAGTGATGTACGGCGTTGCCGAGTGATGTATGGCTACGCCAAGTGATGTTTCGTGCGTAGCACGAAGTTACGGTATCAATTGCCGAAGGCAATTGATGGATTTTGAAAAGGCGTGGTTGGTAAATTGTAGTTTGTCGAGGAGATTGATTTGCGTGTTAACACCTCATCAGTCACCTTCGGTGACAGCTTCTCCTCAAGGAGAAGCCTTTTATTTCCACTATTATAGAGGCAATGCACCATAAAGCCTTCTCCTTGAGGAGAAGGTGGCAAATGACATTTTAATGTCATTTGACGGATGAGGTGTCCTCACGACCCGCCGCAAAACTACAATTTGAAATACAACCAACGTGCACCTCCCACCGTTTACGAGGCTGTGCAGACATCAACGATATTTAAAGGCGGAATTGCCCGCGGGTGCAACCCGACAAATTTCAATTTGAAATACAACAAACGTGTGAAACCGCCGTCAACGAGGTTACGCCGACCACAAACATATTTAAAGGCGGAATTGCCCACGGTGGCATACCGCTGCAACCTTTTCCTTTTAATTCTTGTCTTTATGAGTGAAAGAGTCTTTCACAAAACAGTAAGGGGTGATAATATGGATGACAAAAAAATAATCGGGCTTTATTTTAGCCGTGATGAAACTGCAATTTCCGAGACCGATAAAAAGTACGGAAAGCTCTGTCGTTATATAGCATATCATATTCTTTATAACGAGCAGGATAGCGAAGAGTGTGTAAATGACACCTATCTCAGAGCCTGGAGCAATATGCCACCGAAAAAGCCTGACGTACTTTCCGCCTTTCTTGGCAGGATTACAAGAAATATAGCTCTCAACCGTGCGCTTTATGATAACGCCAAAAAGCGTGGCGGAGAATTTTTGCAGATTTCCGACGAAGCTCTTGAAATAGTCAGCGGAAATGACGATTATTGCGAAAATATGGCTATAAAAGAGGCTATCAACGGCTTTCTTGCAAAGCTACCCCTGAGAACGAGGGTAATCTTTATGCGCAGATACTGGTATATGAGCAGTATAAAGGAAATAGCCGAGGATTACGGCACTCCCGAAGGTACGGTAAAATCCATATTATCAAGAACAAGACAAGAATTTAAAAACCATCTTTTAAAGGAGGGTATAGCATTATGAAGGAAAAGGATATATTAGTATCTCTTGATATGGCAAAGGATGAATATATAGAAGAAGCAAGCCCTGAAAATGAGAAGGTAAAAAGAAAAATCAGAAAACGTTTTGGGTGGATACAGCTTGCATTACCGGTGGCAGCGTGCCTTTGTATAGTTTGTGTGGGTGCGGTTTTATTTACAAGGGGTGGTATCGGCACTACCACAAGCAATGACTTTCCTCACGGTGATATACCGCTGTTAGAATACACGGCAGATCAGGTTGCGGATATGGTGAACGGAAACACAGCAAACCTGGGTATAAATTACTATGATATAGAAATTTACGATTCTGATGAATTTGTATCGGGGATGATAAAGGATAATATAAATCCTGATACAAAATATTATCCTGTTTACGAGGATGCACAGTTTGACGGAATAAAGGGGGACCGAGGTGAAAAGCTGTTTAAGAAATACGAAGACGTTATAGACAGGTTTTCAGGACAGGCAGGTGTGAGTTGTGATAAGCAGGCTTCGGAATGCTTTGACGACCAGCCTCTACTCAGATTCTATTCGGAGGATGAAACGGAAGAGTTTTACGGCTATATAATCAGTTCGGACATTTATGAAATTATTACAATATATGACAGCAATATCGGTAGCTCCGACTATGTAGGCTACAAAAGCCTAAAAAACGGCGAGCTTTCTATAAACTGGAACAGAACTGACGAAGAGCTTATAAAGGACGTTGAATGGATGAAGAAAGATTTTTTTGCCATCTTCGGCAGAGAGTTCAGCGACATTGCTATAGAAAGGGATTGCTGGTATGATAACAATACTGTAACTGTCATTTTCTATGATAAGGATGATTTCGAGGCAGGTCTTTATCCGATGTATGGTGATAATATCAGGATATCCTTTAGATGTGATGATGATATTTCAGAAGATAAAATGTATATGGGTACGGTAGAATACTATGATTATAATTTACCTGCAAACGAGTTACGCAGGATTATAGGTATGAGCAGTGCTGTTTCGCTTAAAGAGGCGGAAGAGCTTTTAGCCAAAGGCTACGTATTTTTAGCACATTCCTGCGAGAAATGTATCGAAGAGAATAATTTTGTCGATGATATAAAAGATTATGATTACGTTCAGATTGAGTATCTTTCCCGCCATATTATGTCCTATGATACTACCGGAACTGATATAGGTTATCCCTTCTACACCTTCTACAAAAAATTCGGTGAAACAGAAAGCGGCAGAGTGACGTATGCGGTGGCACGTGTCTGTGCAATAAAGCTCACAGGCTACGAGGAGTATTTTGCAAATCAGGCGAAGTACCATCGTTAAATTTGCTCTGCAAATTTAAAGTGAAGTATTTGCCTTACGGCAAAAGTGAAGAAGTGAAGCAAGCCTTCGGCTTGTGAAGTTGCGCCTGACGGCGCAGATGTGACGGAATGAATCCCCCTGACGGCTATCGCCGCTATCCCCCTTTAGGCAAGGGGGACTTTGGTTGGTGTAGCGCCAAAAAGCCTCCCTTGCCTAAAGGGAGGTGGCAGTCCGTAAGGACTGACGGAGGGATTCCTTTATAGAAAACGGAGCCTATTAACAGAGCGATAA
>JAGAVH010000026.1 GCA_017942025.1 Ruminiclostridium sp.
CGGTGTGTTTGTGCTTCCAAAGCCAACCTCAAAGCCGACAATGACAATTGCTCTCAGCTGGCTTTCAAGCGCACGGGAAAAACTCAGAAAGACCGAAAAGAAAACACTGTCCATTGAAGAAAAAATGGAAGAAATCCGTATTGTTAACCGAGCAAAATGGCTGCTTATCAGCGAACTTAAAATGGATGAGCAAGGGGCTCATCGCTACATAGAAAAGCAGGCAATGGATCGTTGTGTATCCAAAAAAGTTATTGCCGAAGAAATTATTAAAACATATTCATAAAGAGGAATCAGAAACGGAAAGTGAGATTTATCAACAGACTAACAGAACAATAAATGAACTCTTTTGCAAAGCAAAATTACTTCCGGGTGATATTGTTTGTGAGTATGATATATAGAAAGTTAATATTTTAAACCGTTGAAGCGGAGATAACGGCAATAATGCCTTTACAGAGAACCTGTGTTGCTGCCAAGGTCAAGAGCGAGGTGGTTGTGTGCAAGATACCTGTGAGTGAAGTTGCAATTAAAGCGTGATACCGTTTTATAAAAAATCACAAATAATATAATATAAATAAAATCTCAACCTGAACGGCATAAAAAAGCGGTTAAAATACCACACAAAATGAAATGTGTTTTATCAGTTTGCTAGTGGGAGTGATAGTCCCTCGAAACAATATATAATGTGAGGAGTTATTATGGAACTGAAAACAATACAACACCTGTGCGAGCTAAGCAAGCTCAAATATGACGATGAGGCTCTTGAAAAAGTCGCTTCAGAGATGACAGACATCGTTTCGCTTATGGACGGAATAAAGGAGTTTGATCTCAGCTACGATGACACCAAGGACAGCAATAGTATCTCTTTCGGAGAAGTGCGCGAGGACATCACAAAGCCCTCGCTTTCTCACGAAAAGCTTATGCAGAACGCAAAAAGCGTGGATGGCTGCTACGTTGTTCCTAAGGTAGTGGATTAGGAGGCGCGGTATGGATATCAGAAGAGCAAGAATATGCGATCTCAGAAAGGCGCTTGATACAAAGCAGATAAGCGCCCCAGAGCTTTGCGGCGAGTATTTCAGCCGCATCGAGGCTGTTGACGGAAGGCTTCAGTCCTACATCACAGTTACAAAGGAAAAGGCATTTGAAATGGCTGCCGAGGCGCAGAAGGTCATAGACAGCGGCAAGGCTACAGCACTTACAGGCATACCGATAGCTGTCAAGGATAACATCTGCACAGACGGCGTTAAGACTACCTGCGCGAGCAGAATGCTGGAGAATTTCGTTCCGCCATATGACGCGACTGTGATCGAGAATTTAAAGCGTGAGGGCTATGTGCTGCTTGGAAAGACAAGTATGGACGAGTTCGCCATGGGCGGCTCAAACCAGACCTCGGCATTTGCAAAAACTCGCAATCCCCATGACCTGGAGCGAGTACCGGGCGGCTCATCAGGAGGCAGCGCAGCCGCTGTTGCAGCCTCGCTTGCACCCTGCTCATTAGGCTCGGATACAGGCGGCTCTATCCGTCAGCCTGCGGCGTTCTGCGGCGTTACGGGAATAAAACCAACCTACGGCAGAGTGTCGCGATACGGACTAGTAGCATTCGCAAGCTCGCTTGACCAGATAGGTCCTATAGCAAGCAGCGCTGAGGACTGTGCAATACTGCTGAACACGCTCTGCTCCCATGACGAGCGCGACGCAACCAGCGCAAGAGTAACAGTTCCTGATTTCACCGAAAAGCTGGGTCAGCCTGTAAACGGCATGACAATAGCTATGCCAAAGGAGTTTTTTGCGGACGAGATAGACAACGAGGTGCGTGAGGCTGTACTGGAAGCAGCAAAGTCGCTTGAAGCAAAGGGCGCAAAGCTTGTTGAATGCTCTATGCCCTCGCTGAAATACGCGATACCTGCGTACTACCTCATCGCCTGTGCCGAGGCGGCGTCCAATCTTTCTCGCTTTGACGGCATTAAATACGGTTACAGGGGAGAGGGTGCGACCTTTGAAGAGCTTATCCGCGACAGCCGTACCAAGGGCTTCGGCGAGGAGGTAAAACGCCGTATACTTCTCGGAAACTACGCTCTTTCCAGCGGCTATTATGACGCATATTACAAGAAAGCACTTGCCTTAAAGCAGGAGATAATCAAGGAATACAACGAGCTTTACAGTGTCGCAGATGTGATACTCACACCTACCGCACCGACTGTTGCTTACAGGATAGGCGAGCAGGAGAAAGACCCTGTGAAGATGTATCTTGCTGATATCTGCACAGTCACAGTAAATATCGCAGGACTTCCGGCGATAAACACCACCTGCGGCTATGACAAGGCAGGTATGCCTATCGGTATGTCGCTTGTCGGAAAGCGCTTTGACGAGGCGACTATACTTCAGCTTGCGGACGCATTCGAGCGTGATTTCATGCCCGTTCTGCCAAAGCTTTAAGGAGGTGCAGCTATGAGATATTATCCTACAATGGGACTCGAGATACACGCGGAGCTGCTTACAAAATCAAAGGTGTTCTGCTCTTGTTCGGCCGAATTCGGCGGTGAGCCTAACACACGCTGCTGTCCGGTATGCAGCGGACTTCCGGGAACGCTACCTGTGCTTAACCGCCGCGCTGTCGAGTACATCATTAAAGCAGGCTATGTGATGAACTGCGATATCAGCCGTTTTACAAAGTGGGACAGAAAGAACTATTTTTACCCCGACCTGCCCAAGGCATATCAGATATCGCAGATGCCCCGTCCCGTCTGTCTTGACGGTCATGTTGATATCAAGGTAAACGACGAAGATAAGACTATCCGAATCAACCGTATCCACCTTGAGGAGGACGCAGGCAAGCTGACCCACGAGGGCAGAATATCCCTTGCAGACTACAACCGTTGCGGAATACCGCTTATTGAGATAGTAACAGAACCTGATTTTCACAGTGCTGAAGAAGTTGTTGCATTCTTCGAGAAGATAAAGCTGCTGCTTTTGTACGCAGGTATATGCGATTGCAAGATGGAGCAGGGAAGTATCCGCTGTGATGTGAACATCTCCATTGCGCCCGAGGGCAGCGAAAAGCTCGGTACACGCACCGAGCTTAAAAATCTGAATTCTCTTAAAGCCATTGCTAAGGCGATCGAAGTAGAGATAGCACGTCAGACTGAGATACTGGACAACGGCGGCGAGATCGTTCAGGAAACGCGTCGTTTCAACGAAGCGGCAATGGAAACACTCGCCATGCGTTCCAAGGAGGACGCGCACGATTATCGTTATTTCCCCGATCCCGACATTCCGCCGATAATCTTCACCGAGGAGGAGCTTGCAGATATCCGCGCAACGCTTCCCGAAATGCCTGAGCAGCGCATGGCGCGTTACCGCACAGCATACGGGATAAGCGAGAACGACGCTGTGATAATCGTTTCTGATAAACGCGTCAGCGACTTTTATGACGAGGCTGTGGACGGCTGTAAAAGTCCTAAAAACGTTGCAAGCTACCTTGTAGGCGAGTTTATGCGAAGGGTAAATCTCGGTGAGATAGATCTTGACGAGCTGAAATTCAGCGGTAAGGACTTCGCAAGGCTTGTGGAATATCTCTATTCCGACAAGCTTTCGCAGAACAATGCAAAGCTGGTATTAGGAGAAATGGCACAACGTGGCAGCTCTCCTGAATCTATCGCAGATGAGCAGGACCTCTGGATAAAGGAGGACACCGAGCTGCTTTCTGCGGTTATTGATGAGATAATAGCAAGCAACCCCAAAGCTGCCGAGCAGTACCGAAACGGCGACCAAAAGGTGTTTGGATTCTTCATGGGTCAGGCAAACAAGGCACTCAAAGGCGCAGCTTCGCCTAAAGCTATTCAGGAGCAGCTGATAGCAAAGCTTCGCAGATAGCTTCAAATGCAGTGACTCCCGAAGCAGTGCACTGAACCGATAAGATAAAACGCCCTCCTACGGTATGATGGAAATACCATAGGAGGGATTTTTATGCCAAGACATTAATAGTGTCATATATCTTTTCTCCATCTGCAGTTTCAATATACGCCTTTTTGCTTTCTCTATCATATCTTGCAATAGGCTTCTTGCATGTTTTAGCCCTGTTTATGGCGGATTTCACAGCCTCTCTTGCTCTTACATCCATTTCAGCGTCATCAGGTGTAATTGCTGTTTCTGAGCTTTCTGCTGATACAATTCTTATCAAACGATTGTCTTTTAATTTTACTATTCTGCTCATACTCCATTCATCCTTTACGCATTAGCATATTTGTATTCTACTCTGAACCATTCGTAAATAAACTAATTTCCGAATTTGTTAGGCTTCTACAGATATTATATCACATCAGTTCAGGATATTCAAGGGGATGAAGGGATATAAATGTATGAACTGAATGCTCCTTAATAAGGAATGCTTTTACTCGTTACGTTGCCTCCCCTATCACCATAGCAATTGCCTTTTTTGAATACCGAGTTTTCTTTTCCACGCCAACGGATTGCAACTCAAAAGGATTGCGGTTTTATATTTTTTGTGGTATAATCAGTACTATAAATATGAACTGAAAGGAGTTTTAATCTATGAAAATGGTGCACGTAACCATCCAAACAAAAAATTTTAACGAAGCAATTAAATTTTACCAGGAAATTATCGGTCTTACTATTCAACAAGAAATAAACGGAATAGGACGACATATCGTATTTTTAAGCGATGGTGAGGGCGGTATGCCTGTTGAAATCATTGACAGACCTGACGCAGAAGACAGCGGAAATCAATTTTTATCTATGGGTTTCAAAACGCAGGATGTGGTGAAAATGAGAGAAATGCTGATAGAGAAAGGATACGAGGTATCAGAAATGATATCCCCTATGCCGCAGATTCAGTTCTTTTTTGCTAAAGATCCCGCAGGCGTTACGATTCAGTTTACGTAACAAATTGCAATTTGACGGAGATAATGAAATGGGTATAATACAAAAATTTTACGACGATATGGCGTCTCATTATGATAAGTTATTCCTTGATTGGAAAGCTACAACGAAAGAACAAGCCGTATTATTGCAAGGTATATTTCAAAAATTCGATTTTAGTCAAACCGCAAGTATTCTTGATTGCGCCTGCGGGATAGGTACTCAAGCAATAGGTCTTGCGTCGCTCGGATACAACGTTACCGCATCTGATATAAGCAACGGCGAAATAGTCGAAGCGAAAGAAAGAGCGTCAAACGCCAATGTAGAAATTCACTTTGAAAATGCTGACTTCTGTGCATTATCGGATGTTTTTTCAGAACAATTCGATATTGTGATTGCTATGGATAACGCTTTACCGCATATGCTTTCAAGTGAAGATTTGGGCAGAGCTGTAAAAAGCATTGCAAATCAAATCAAAGAAAAAGGAATTTTTGTTGGAAGCATTCGAGATTATGACGCTTTGCTTCAAAACAAACCGCCATACTCTCCGCCATATATCCACGAAACTGAAAAAGGTAAACGAGTGTCATTTCAGACTTGGTTTTGGAAAGATGACCGCTATAAACTTACACAGTATATTATTGATGACGAGGAAACCCTGAAAATCAATAAATTTGAATGTGAATACAGAGCGACTCGTCGAGAGGAATTAACGAAACTTTTTACCACCAACGGTTGCAAAGAAGCGATTTGGTTGTTTCCCGAAGAAACAGGATTTTACCAACCCATCATTGTTGCAAGGAAGTAAACAAATTCCAATCTACCGAACAGAAGAAAATGTAACAGGGGCTGACCGACGGTCAGTTCTTCTCTTTTAACTTATCTTAGTCATTGCGGTTTTTTATTTTTTGTGGTATAATCAGTTTGGTAAATAAGAATGTGGCGAGGTAATGACAGTGAAGATAATTGAAACAGAGAGAATGATACTAAGGTCTTTAACTATAAATGATGCAAAAGATGTATTTGAATGGGCTGGTGACCCTATTGTGAATAGATATATGCCATACCCTTTGCATGAAAATGTTCATCAGACAGAAGAATGGATAAGCACTTTAGGTGATAAAAACGAATTTGCTTTTTCCTTAAAAGATACAGGAAAGGTAATAGGTTCAGGTTCTATAACATACAGGGCGGAATATAAAGCATATGAATTGGGTTATAACTTAAACAGAAAGTTTTGGGGCAAGGGATATGCAACCGAGGCTGCTAAAGCAATGATTCAATGGGCTTATCAGGTTCTAAGTGCTCACGATTTTTTCGCACGTCACGCAAACGCAAACAAGGCATCGGGGAACGTTATAATAAAATGTGGCTTTCAATTTGACAAATACGGACAATATTCAAGATATGACGGGAGTGAAATGTTCGAAGCATCGTACTACACGTTGCATCTTGAATAACAAACTCCAATTTACGCAAGCATAACCAACCACAAAACACAGGGCTGACCAGCAGTCAGCTCTTCTCTTTTAACTTATCTTAGTCATTGCGGATTTTTGGTTTTTGTGATATAATTGGCTTGATAATCAAGAAGTTGGAAATGCGATAATGAAAAACAAAAAAGAAATGGAAGAAATATCGTAATGGAATATAATGACAAACAAATAGGCAGAAATATTAAATCAATAAGAAATGCAAATAAAAAAAGCTATCTTGATTTTGCGGATGCAATAGGAATCTCTGATAGTTTGCTTGAAAAAATAGAGAATGGGACAAGACATGCTACCGATGAAATAATACAGCTTATTTCAAAAAATACTGGTTTTTCGTTTAATGAAATAAAATATAAAGATTTATCCTACCTTGAAAAAGGAGAATTATATTTTGAAGATGATTTGTCATTTGCAGATTTCGCAAAAACAATCGAATTAGAAACCTTGTTTATAGATGTTATGAAGATTCAATTTCCGATTGTTGAAGATGAAAAATCACTCGAAGACACAGAATTTAGCACGGGTGTTTGGATAGCTCATGAAAAAATACAATCTGGGGTTTTTTCTTCAAAAGAGTGTATTACTGCTATTAATCACTTCATTAGAGCAGAAAAAAAACAATTATGCGCTGATTTATCAGCTATAAATATCTTGTCATGTTTTGGCTATTTATATTATGCTACCGTTTTATTGTCCATCTCTGAAGGTGAAATGCAGCCTCTTTTAAATAAGAAAATCACCTCATTTTCTGATTGTTTTGGCATCGTAAAAACCAGTATAAATCAAAGCAAAATTCTAAATAGAAAAAGGGGTTATCTTGAAAAATATAACGGTTACTTAACTACATACATGCAAAAACTCGTTAAATCTACAGAAAATTCTGATTATGCATACTATTTTTTATGTTTGCGATATTGGTTAGGTATTATGGATGAACAAATAACATTACTTGATGAACATCAAATGAATGTATTCGGGGAATCCATGTTTGATTCACTATGGAAGATGGGAAACAAGTATGCAAAAGCATTACATAAGTATTTAGACAACTGACAATATCCGCACAAAATGTGCAATGAAATTCTATGTTCGAAGTGATATAATGTGATAAAACAACAAAAAGCCCACAGAAAGGAACGGTGATTCATAGTTGAGCAATCTCGGAGCATACCAATGGATAACAAGTACATCAAAAAAAGTTGGCGGTCCTATCGAACTTCTTTTACTAACGGGAGCCGCGGGAGCTGCAGTCTACAAAGTAAGCGAAATTGGTTTAAAGAAATGTATAAAAGCTTTCAAAGCACATCAAGCAACCAAAACTAAATGTTTTGAGGTTAATGGAAATATCTATTCAGTTACTTCTCCTGGAACTAGTAACGAAGGAGTCGAATTTCCTATCGGTACAAAATTCAAAGTTTTGGAAGCGGACGGTGATTCTGTACTTGTAGAAAAAATAGGCGACAAAAGTAGCCCTTATTTTGTATCATCAGAATTTCTTTGCACTATATCAAATTTTCAAGAATAACAAGGAGGTAATTATTATGCAGATGTGCCCTTTTTGCGACAAAGTATACGACGAATCTGAATATAGTCGTTGTCCATTTTGTTCTGGCGAATTAGAAGAAGATACAAGCGAAAGATATTACAAAGATTGTCCTAACTGCGATAGCATTATGTATTGGGATGGTTATTGTTGGGGATGTGTAAATTGTTCGTGCGAAATCGAATCTGACGAGGACGATTACGATGGAATAATAGAAGGCTAGTAGTAATATCTAAAACCATGGGCTGACCTTACGGTCAGCCCTCATTTTTTTATTCCTTTGTCACGCTTAGTGCCTTCCCTATCGCCATTGCGCTTGCTTTTTTACTTTCGCTGTCGATGTGGCTGTATATGTTTGCTGTTGTTCCCATATCGCTGTGTCCCAGCCAGTCCTGAATCATTTTCATCGGCACGCCGTTTGCAAGCAGCAACGATGCACAGCTGTGCCTCAGATCGTGGAAGCGGACGGGCTTCAGGTTGTTATCCCTCAGAGCAATCTTGAAGTGATCGCTTACATAATCGGGCTTTATTATTTCGCCAATAGCATCTACACAGATATATTCGGTGTATTTTTTACAGTATCCTCTGCGCATTACCTTCTTCATTTCCTCCTGCTTTTTCTTTTCAGCAAGTAAAGCTTCCTCTACCTGGGGTATCAGAGGCAGGGTTCTGTAGGAGGATTTTGTCTTCATAACATCCATTCCGACAACACCGTTTTTATTCTGAACCATCTTGTGACTGATGCTTACAGTTTTATTTTCAAAGTCCACCGCCGACCATTTAAGACCGATCACCTCGCTTCTTCTGAGTCCGTAATAGGCGGCAAGCAGTATCACTATATGCAGTGGATCATCCTTTGTCTTTTCAAGAAGCTCCTTGATTTCAGTAGCATTATAATACTTCCCGATGTACTGCTGTGACTTCGGGCGGTCTGCCTGCTCTACGGGATTGTTCGGAATGATCTGACGTTTCACCGCCGATTTGAAGGCAAGATGAAGCATCGCATGGTGGCGTTGTGCGGTGGAGCCTTTCAGTCCATCCTTGCGGATGCTTATATAATAATCGTTTATCTCATCCCCGGTAACGTCCTTTACCCTTAGCTCTCCGCACTCACGGAAGAAGGGTATCATACGGGATTCTATCATCAGCTTGTAGCCTCTGTATGTACTTTCGCTTATATTCACCTTGTGAGATTCCAGCCACATAGGAAGATAATCCACCACCTGCATATGTGCTATACGGCTTCGCTCACGCTGGGCGTGCGTCATCTTATCATACATATACATATCGTCCGTATTATACTGTTCGAGCACCTCATTCAGTCTGTGCTGTGCCTCACGCTTATTTTTGTTTCCTGATTCAAGATGGAGATTATGCCATTTCTCGTGTCGCTTTCCGTTCACATCATACAGATTGATGACGCCATACCATTTCTTGTTTCTCTCGGTTATATGTCCTGTTATTCTTTTCATTTTTACGCTCCTTTCCTTTGTAGTTACCGTAAGGTATTTTCGGGCAACCACAATACTACCACACTAATTCTTATAAGTCCAGCCCTGAAGGGACTTTTTTTATATAAAAGATTCCCTTCGGGGACAGACTCCGTTTTACTTATCTTCGTCTTCTGATATGATGATTTCCTTCGTCAGAAAGAAATTCCACAAGGCAGGTCTTTGGTACAAGAATTTTCTTTCCCTGCCTTATGCTACCTATCCTGCCTTCATTAACAAGGGCGTAAGCGGAATTTCTTCCGATTCTCAGCAGTCTTATCACATCAGGCATAGTAAGTACATCCGGTTCATTTTTAAAAATCGAATAATAATCTCTGTGATTCATAGCTTTCCTTTCCTGTAGCTTTCTACATTTTCAGTTTTATTTCGTTTTGCTCGTCCTTTAATTCATCGGGAAGCTCTTCAGAATCTCCCTGTGCTACGGAGGTTATAAGCCCCACCGCAAGACCGACAACTGCACCGATTGTGTCGCCGTTCTGCTGGGCTTCTATCCTCTTTCTGCGTTCCTCTTCATCCTCGTCCTCCTGAATTATCCCAGCAAGTGAACGCAAAGCAGAGCTGACAGCAACGCCGCTGACGCCGACGCTGCTACGGATATTGCCAGGCGGATTATCCATATGCGAAGGCTCTTTCTTGCTGTCGCCTTGCTTATTTCCTTCTCCAATACCCTGCCCTGCTCCAAGAAATCGTTCATAATTTTTTCTTGATTCTTCCCAGCCTGTTGCAGTACATCCTTCATCTGAAGGAGCAGATTTTCCACTCCCGTCTGCTGATACCTGAGCTTCTCCAGCAGTTCCTTCACCACGTTTCCGTAGTTCTTTTCCTGCTCCTGAGATATTATTTTCACCGTTTCCTCCAGCTGCTGAGAGGTCACGAGCTGTTCTAAAATCCCGAATACCTGCGGCTGAAAATCTACTGCCGCCTGAAGAAGATTCACCATTGTATCCCAGTCCTTTTCCTGAATCGGAACCATCACCGGCATTGTATCTGTCCGTAAATCTGACAATCCTTCCGCGTTCTTCTTTGTCAGCATTTCCAGCATATCGCTTTCTTCTTTTGTAATGTTGTTCTCTGAATTGCAATTCATACTCAATATTCTCCTTTAAATATTTATCGTTGTGCAGAGTTTTATCTCTGCATTTTTTACCATCAGGACAGATGAAGGTAATATATTTTCTTTCATTTGTCCAGGTCATCTGATAACCGAAGCCTTTCATTCTCGCTGTAAATTCTTCTATGCTACCGCTTACATTCATCGCCTTATCAATGCAGGACATCAGTCTGAACTTCCAGCTTTCGCCCTTGATTGCCGCCCTGTATTCCCGATTTGATACCTTCGTTCCGCCACCCTTGTAAGCCGTGAGAGTTTTAAGTCCGTTTTTCTTACATATCTCATCGCTTAAAGCACGGAGCTTTATCAGGGTTTTAGTGTCCTGTCTCAGCTTGTAGCCGTTTTCAAAGCTGACGGAATTTATAACATAGTGAGAATGTATATGCCCTGCATCCGAGTGGGTCGTCACTAGCACCTCATAACCCTGCCAAGCCTTTTCAGCAAACTGAACGCCTATTCTGTGAGCCTTTTCAGGAGTTATATTTTCCTTTGGTGAGAAGGACTGCACGTATTGATAAAAGCAGATACCGTCTCTTTTCCCGTAGGAATTTTTCGTAGACATAAACTCTGCAAAGGCATTTTCACCGTTACAGTTGACGCCGCTTACAAGTCGTCTGTCGGTGATTTTATCATGCACCTTACTGTCCTGAAGGCAGTAATTTATAAGACCTTTGAGGGCGCTTGTGCTTTGTTTTCTTTCGGGAATATACGTTACTGTCGCCATCTGCACCTCTCTGTAAATTCATAAAGCAGGCTGTAAGCTCTGTTCTGATTTTCGATTACCTCTGCAAGATTTCCGACATAAGTCACCCCGGAATTGACCTTTGCCGCTATCTGATTGAGATTATTACCTATGCGTTTAAGCTCTGTTACGATAGGCACTGTGTCGGGCGGAAGATGAATTTCTGTCCTTTCCGACACCGCCACAAGATAATCCGTGACAGACATTTTTGCTCTTTTCGCCTTACTTATAAGCCTTGCTTTTTCAGACCTTGTAAGGCGGATCGTAAGAGTTTCGCTCCTTTTTCTGTTTTCTTTCATTTTATCACTCCTTCTGTAAATAGTGGGTACGGGCTACCGCCCGATATTTTTTTATTTCCTCCTTTTCTGATTGCGTGGAGGCGGACAGCCACACGCTCTGCTTGCCCCGGACAAAAGTCCGGGATTTTTCCTTTCGCCTCACTCACAGCCCTGCGAAAGACACCTCTGCTTTCAGCCGTACTTGCTACGGCGGTATTCCTGTATACATTTCTAATCATTTAACTCCTTTCTGCCTTGCGGCGGTTGACTTAATTTTTGCGGTTTGATATAATAGAATAAAAATTATAATGCGGAGGCAAGTATGAAAACCATTATCACGATTCAACATACACAATCGGTTCATCACACTAATGGAATGGTCGGATCTTGGACGGATTGGGAATTATCCGAATTAGGCATTGAACAAGCCAGAAGAATTGGCGAAAAGCTAAAAAGCGAATTAGAGGGCAGAAAATTTGTGATGTACTCTTCCGACTTATTGCGTGCAAAGCAAACCGCAGAAAATGTAGGTGAATATTTAGGCATTACCCCCGTATTAAGAAATGAACTCCGAGAAAGAAATTTGGGTAAGTGCTGTGGAAAATCTGTTCAATGGCTTCGTGAAAATCTCGAACAGCAGGAAAAGACAATAGATGACAGATTATTTTCCGACGCTGAAAGCCGCAGAGATGAATGGAACAGACTAAA
>JAGAVH010000027.1 GCA_017942025.1 Ruminiclostridium sp.
AACACCAAAAGTGCATCACGACGATGCACAACAAAGTGTTCGCATAAGGTATAGTTGAGGGGATTATGACGAAGTAAGCAAAAATGCTTTTAGAGAGCCGTTTAAGGCTCTCTAAAACTTTTATATCACTATTTCGTGTATGTCCATAAATTCGTTACAAGTTACCAGCATTTTTGCGGTGCGTGAGTTTGTCTTCAGTCTGCGGTAACCCCACACCTTTCGGTGTGGGGTTACTGTCTGATAAAACTGCCTGTGTAGCAAGAAATTTATTGACAATCCGTTAAAATAAGGCTATAATAAATAATGTATGAATAAAAATACAAAACGAAAGGAATTATAAATTATGGCAAAGATGAACGAAGGCTTTTTAAATCTCAAGAAAAGCTATCTTTTTATCGAAATCGGTAAGAGAGTAAGAGAATATATTGAGGCTCACCCTGATAACAAGGTTATCAGAATGGGTATCGGTGATGTTACACAGCCTTTAGCTCCCGTTGTAGTGGAGGCTATGAAGAAGGCGGCTGACGAAATGGGCGTGAAGGAAACCTTCCGTGGCTATGAGGACAGCGGCAGAGGCTACGAATTCTTAAGAGAAGCGGTAGCAGGCTATTACAAGAGCTTCGGCGTTGAAATTGACGCAGAAGAAATTCTTATCAGCGACGGCGCAAAGACAGACTGCGGCAATATCGGTGATATTTTAAGCGCTGACAATGACGTTATCGTTACAGACCCTGCATACCCCGTATATGTTGACTCAAACGTTATGAGCGGCAAAAAGGTACACTATGTAAACTCCAACGAGGCAAACGGTTTTGCGGCTATGCCTGACGAAAATATCAAGGGCGGACTCATCTACCTCTGCTCACCCAACAACCCCACAGGCTCGGTTTACACAAAGGAACAGCTTAAAGAGTGGGTTGACTATGCTATAAAGAATAAGGCTATCATCGTATTTGACGCCGCTTATGAGGCATTCATCTCCGATGAAACACTTCCCCGCAGTATCTTCTGTATTGAGGGTGCAAGACAGTGTGCGGTTGAAATCTGCTCACTTTCAAAGACTGCCGGCTTTACAGGTACAAGATGCGGTTATACCGTAGTACCCAAGGAGCTTATGCTTGAAACTCCCGACGGCGGCGAAATCAGCTTTATGCAGTTATGGTGCAGACGTCAGGGCAGTAAGTTCAACGGCGTAAGCTACCCCGTTCAGCGTGCGGCTGAGGCTGTATTCTCCGAAGAGGGCTTAAAGCAGACAAAGGCGACCATCGCTTTATATATGCAGAATGCAAAGATTATGGCTGATACCTTCGACGAGCTTGGTATCACCTACACAGGCGGCAAGAACTCTCCCTATATCTGGTTCAAGTGTCCTGATAATATGGACAGCTGGAGCTTCTTTGACAAGCTTTTAAACGAGGCTGAAGTAGTAGGTACTCCCGGCGAGGGCTTTGGTAAGAACGGTGACGGCTGGTTCAGACTGACAGCCTTCAACACTCTCGAAAACACCGTAGAAGCTATGGAACGCTTCAAGAAGCTTGTAACAAAGTAATGCGGCTTTATAAAAATTGTAGCAAAGCAATAAAGATAATCTCCATCATATTTGTAATATGCGGAATTATCTTTATTTCGCTTTTTATACCTGCTACCGTAGTAAGGGTCATAAATACGGGCACATATTTCGGCTATGCCATAGGGCTTGTGACAATAGCTCTGGGATTACTTATGCCTGTTGCCGTAAATCACGGGAAAAAATTGGTGAGGTACATATACAGGGGCGGACTTGCGGTTTATTCCGTGCTTGGTATATATGCGCTGGTATTATCGGGACTTATGCTTTTTTCTATGAATAATGCTCCCGAAAAGGATAATAATCGCACTATGATAGTTCTCGGCTGTCAGGTAAAGAAGAGCGGCCCGAGCCTTATGCTCCGCGGCAGACTTGAAAAAGCCTATGAGTACCTTTCGCAGAATCCTGATACTATATGCATAGTTTCGGGCGGCAAGGGCGACGACGAGCATATGAGCGAAGCGCAGGCGATGTATGACTGGCTTACGGAAAAGGGAATAGACAAAAGCCGCGTCATAAAAGAGGACAAGTCAACAAGCACCCTTGAAAATCTCAGGTTTTCCGGGGAAATACTTAAAAGTATGGGAAAAGATAATAATGTCATACTTGTCACCGACGGCTTTCACCAGTACAGAGCCTCTCTTCAGGCAATATCCCTTGACTACGATACCAGAAATTTAAGCTCCGATACAGCTTTCTTTCTGCTCCCGACATACTGGGTAAGAGAGTGGTTTGCTTTAAGCTATGAGTTTGTTTTTGGTTGATTTGTCAAAAAACAGACAGTTATTTTGTATAGTATGAAAGTATTTTTCTATTGCAAATTCTGCCGTAAAATGATATACTATTATTAGTGTTTTAAGATATATATTATCGTATTAATTTTTAAAAATTGGGGACGGTTTATCCGCTCACGAAAGGAATGATTGACATGGCAACAGAAATTTCAAAGGCAAAGGTTCTTATCTGTGACGACTCTATGATGATCAGAAAAAAGATGAAGGCACTTTTATCCGATTACGGTATCACAGAGCTTTACGAAGCAACAAACGGCAGAGAGGCTGTTGAAAAGTTCGTAGAGGTTACTCCCGATATCACCTTTATGGATATCGTAATGCCCGAAATGACAGGTGTAGAGGCTTTAAGAATGATAAAGACCTCAGCTCCCAATGCAAAGATAATTATGGCTACATCAATCGGTACAGAGGGAAATCTCTCTGAGGCTATAAAGTACGGCGCATCTGATTTCCTTCAGAAGCCCGTAGACGAAGAACAGCTCAGAAAGCTGCTTGATAACTATTTCAAGGAGGCATAAAAAGTGTTTACTCAATTTTTCGGAAGCTATCTTTTAAACCACAAAATTATCTCCGCTGACAACTTAAAGGTTGCTATGGAGAAGAAGGACAGCACAAGAGTAAAGCTCGGCGTCCTCGCTATCAATGCAGGCTATATGACAGCAAAGCAGGTTGACGCTGTTCACAGAAAGCAGCAGACTGTTGATAAGAGAATCGGTGATATCGCAGTAGAGATGGGATATCTTACTGAGGCACAGGTTGAGGAGCTTTTAAGCTCTCAGAAAACAGGCTGTCTGTTACTAGGTCAGGCTCTTGTTGATATGGGCTGTCTGACAAACGAAGAATTTGAGCAGGTTCTTTCCGACTATAAGAAGGAAAACAACCTTACTGACAAGGACTTCACAGCAGATAACAACGAAAAGACAGCAAGCGTTATTTCCGCTTTCTACAATATCGAAGGCGAATACGCTATGTACTGCTCTGAATATATCAACATTCTTTTCAAGAATCTTATCCGTTTTGTAGGCGACGACTTCACACCTCTTGCAAACGCAGAGTTAAAGAGCAGCGATACTGTAGTAAAGCAGAATATCGCCGGCGATTTCTCTGCTCTTACGGCTATCAGCGCAGGTGATGAAGCGGCAATCGTATTTGCGTCCCGCTACAGCGAAGAGGAGCTTACAGAAAATGACGCTTATACAAAGGACGTTATCAGCGAGTTCTTAAATTTAAGTAACGGACTTTATACAGTAAATATTTCAAACTCCACAGGTAAGGAATTAAGCCTTAAACCCCAGGAGCACATCACAGCCGCTGAGCTTACAGCCGCTGAAGCAAAGCTTACTCTCAGAATTCCTGTAGAGTTCTCCTTTGGCGTTGTGATCTTCACTTTAGCCGTGCTTTAATTAAAGCCCATATGACCGGGCAGGTAATTTTTATCGCTTGCTCGGTTATAATTATGTAAAGAAATAAAAGTTAAGACGCAGTTAACGAAGACACGTTAAAATATAAAAAGCTCTTCGTTGGTGCAGGGCGGCTTTGCCGCTATCTGAATGTGTTAAGAGAAAAGTAGAACAAAAACGTAAATTTTACAAGAGGTATAACAATGTCAATACAGACCTTTCAGAATTTTGATATTCTTTGTATTCTGACGCTTGTCGGTGGTCTTGCTCTCTTCCTTTTCGGTATGAACTCCATGGGACAGGGACTGGAAAAGCTGTCAGGCTCAAGCCTTGAAAGAATACTCGAAAAGCTCACTTCGAATCCCATAAAGGGCGTGCTTTTAGGTGCGCTCGTAACGGCTGTAATACAGTCCTCCTCCGCTACCACCGTAATGGTGGTCGGCTTCGTAAACTCCGGTATTATGAAGCTATCCCAGGCGGTAGGCGTTATTATGGGTGCCAATATCGGTACTACAATGACAGCGTGGATACTCTCTCTTACGGGCGTTGAGGGTGAAGGTATCATGCAGTTTTTCAAGCCTGCCTTCTTCACTCCTATACTTGCTATCATCGGTATGATACTGGTTATGATGTGCAAATCCGCAAAGAAAAAGGATATAGGTACTATCCTTGTGGGCTTTGCTATTCTTATGACAGGTATGAATCTTATGAGTGCGGCTGTAAAGCCTCTTGAAACAAACCCCGACTTCCAGAACATACTTACACTTTTCTCAAATCCTCTGTTTGGCATACTTGCAGGTGCGGTGCTTACTGCTATTATTCAAAGCTCCTCCGCTTCTGTCGGTATTCTCCAGGCAGTAGCGTCAACGGGCGCTATAAACTTCAATATGGCAGTTCCCATTCTGATGGGACAGAATATAGGTACCTGCGTAACCGCTATGCTTTCCTCCGTGGGTGCTAATAAGAACGCAAAGCGTGCGGCAGTAATTCACCTTTACTTTAACGTTATCGGTACGGTAATCTTTATGATAGTTTACTATACCGTGACCTCTCTTGTTGATATCCCGATGCTTGAGGGTAAAGTTACCGAAACGGGTGTTGCTATAGTGCATACCGCCTTCAACGTATTCGCAACAGCGCTTCTTCTCCCCTTCAATAAGTTACTCGTAAAGCTGGCTTGTGCTACTATCCGTGATGATAAGAACGAGGCGGCAATGGCAGAGGATCAGTTCAGCGCACTTGAAACAAGACTTCTTGCTACTCCTTCGGTTGCGCTTGAGCAGTGTAAGTCCGTAGCGGTAAAGATGGCAGAATGCTCAAGAGACACCTTAAAGCTCTCAATTTCATTGCTTTCAAGATATAATGACAGAGATGCCGAAATAATCATCGAAAACGAGGATGTTATAGACAGCTACGAGGACAAACTGGGCAGCTACCTGTTACAGCTCGGTTCTAAAAACCTCACAGTAAACGACAGCCAGACTGTAAACAAGCTTCTCCATTGCATAGGCGACTTTGAACGTATTTCCGACCACGCCGTAAACATTATGGAATGCGCCAAAGAAATGAATGACAAGGGACTTCAGTTCTCCAAGAAGGCAACAGAAGAAATAAGTATCTTCGGCAATGCTATAAATGAAATAATTGATACAGCTATGATGGCCTTTGAACATGACGACGTAGAAATGGCAAAGGCTGTAGAACCTCTTGAAGAGGTTATTGACCACATCCGTACCGAGGTCAGAAGCCGCCATATCAAGCGTCTGCGTAAAGGCAAATGCACTATCGAGATGGGCTTTGTGCTGACAGACCTTATCACAAACTACGAGCGAGTAGCTGACCATTGCTCCAATATCGCAGTTTGTATGATTCAGGTACACGATAACAATAACTTTGATATGCACGGTTATCTGAACGACCTGAAATCTGCCAGCAACGAGGAATTTACAAGCAAGTTCAAATCATACAGCGAAAAGTATATGTTACCTTAAAGCCATAGAAAGGACAGGCTATGATAACGTCAATAAACAGCGTTCAGGAAATGGAAGTTGCTGCAAAATTTATTGCTGATAAAATGAAGAACGACCACGAGTTCGAAGCAAGGATGTTGCAGAATCAGAAAAGAACTCTTTGCGAATTACTTGACCCTCGCTTATCAAATCCTGTGTGGCTGGATATGACCATTGAAAGAGCATTGAAGATTTATAATAAATAATCGAGAATAAAGAAAAGCGTTCAGGAATCCGAACGCTTTTTTGTATGTATGATGATTTGTGTGTCAAATTGAAATTTGTCGGAGACAAATTTCAAAGTGATGTTTCGTGCTTTGCACGAAGTGATGCACGTCTACGCCGTGTGATGTTCCGACTCCGTCGGAGTGATGTTTCGTGCTACGCACGAAGTTGTGGAATCAATTGCCT
>JAGAVH010000028.1 GCA_017942025.1 Ruminiclostridium sp.
CTCAGCATGGATCGTGAGGTAACCGTTTCTGACTTCGGCGTGGATATCCTCTTTAGAGAAGCCGGGGAGCTCAGCGTCAAGAACGTATGCGTTCTCGGTCTCGCGAATATCGGTCTTGAAGGCAGGAAGCTGATGTCCGAAGAAGTTCTTCTCGAATTCCTCCATTGCCTTGAACGGGTCATAAGAGTTGAGAAAATGGTTGTTGTGTGCAAAGGGTGTAAGTTCAAACATAACAGAATCCTCCTTATAGATTTTGTGTTTATAGTATTTGTTGAAAGGATAATTTTTATTCGAGATTCAGGCGCCTTTCGAATCTCTTCCTTTCACGTGATATATTGTAAACCCAAATTGTTTCATAATTGTTATAGAAAAATGTCATAATTGTAAATATTGGCGCTCTATTAATGAGAGTGCTAAAAATTGCAATGCGATGATTTTGGCATACCGCTGATATTTGCTGAATTTGTTAGCAGGCGAAGCATATGCTTGCTTGATTCTGCAACAATGTTGTCAATATTTCAGTTGTTACTGTGTGTTGTTATATGGATTATCTCTCTGAGTCGGGCAAGGTTCTTGGAAAGGTGGATTACGAAATAGGCGGCAGACATTGTATGAAATATCGTATGAAATAAAACAGAAGCGGGATCAAAACGGTATCGCTTTATCTGGTTATTAAAATTCTTCTTTTTGAGTGAAAAAGATTGATGTGTTCACATTTTTATGATATAATCCATTATATGATAGATCTCATTTTTTTGAGAGCAACTTTAAGTTTTAACCGTTGGAAATCGGTTACAATCATATTAAAAGGAGAAGTATTTGCGAATGAAGCTGATTGTAGCGGTGGATCGCGAATGGGGAATAGGTTACCGTGAAAAACTGTTAGCAAGCGTAAAAGAGGATCTCACCCATTTTCGCAAACTAACCGAAGGAAAAACAATAGTGTACGGTTCTGTTACACTGAGAACCTTTCCAAATGGAAGACCGTTAAAGGACAGAATAAATCTAATTCTTTCTACCAATCCTAACCTTAAACCCGAAGGAGCTGTCGTACTTCGCTCTGTTGAGGAACTGATTGCCTATGAGAAAGCCCATCCCGATGAGGATATCGTGGTTGTCGGAGGAGCTTCGGTTTATAAACAACTCTTGCCATACTGTGACGCTGCCTATGTTACCCGGTTTGATGCCTCTTTCGAGAAAGACGCCTATTTCCCGAATCTGGATGATACCCCAGGCTGGCAGTGCATTTCCGTTAGCGAAACACAGTATAGCAATGGTGCTACTGATACAGAAGATGGAATGCCGTACTGTTTCACCGAATACAGACGGGTGGACGCATAGGAAAAGAGCTTTATCGGGCTGACAGCACGGTTTTTATATTGCTTTTTCCTTTCTACTAAACAATCAACCATATCGGTATAAATTCATAAAAAATACTTGAAAAATATTATGAATAGTGATATAATATGGTGTGTTAATTTGTAGGGAGCTTGTGTTACGGGCTGAGAGGAAGGTGTGACCTTCGACCGATACCTGATTTGGATAATGCCAACGTAGGGATACCCACATAAAGAGTATTAGCGGGAAGCTGCCAAAGAAGGTAGTCTTCCCGTTTTTGAATATTAAATATTTTCAAAAGGCGGCGGGTGGGATACAAGCCGCTTTGCTGTTTTAATGAGGCTCAAATATTTCAAAGGAAAATCTGGAAATTTATTGTTGGAGAAATCCATTACAATAGACATAGGAGGCAAAAAATGGATCATGAAAAAATCAAAGAGGGCGTTCGCCTACTGCTGGAGGGCATAGGCGAAGACGTGGACAGAGAGGGTCTACAAGAAACTCCCGAGCGAATTGCACGTATGTGTGAAGAAATTTTCGGTGGCCTTAACGAGGATGCTTCCGTTCATTTGAATAAACAGTTTCATGCAGCTTGCAACAATATGGTATTGGAAAAGGATATTACCTTTTATTCGGTATGCGAACATCATCTTCTTCCGTTTTACGGAAAAGTACACATAGCATATATTCCGGATGGAACTGTAGCGGGTTTGAGTAAGCTTGCCAGGACGGTTGAGGTTTTTGCAAGACGTCCGCAGATTCAGGAGAATATGACAGCCCAGATTGCAGATGCTTTAGAAAAGTATCTGCACCCCAAGGGGGTTATGGTTATGATTGAGGCGGAGCATATGTGCATGACAATGCGCGGTGTGCAAAAGCCGGGCACTAAAACCGTTACAACGATTACACGCGGTGCATTTAATGATGATTATTCGCTTCAGCAGACCTTC
>JAGAVH010000004.1 GCA_017942025.1 Ruminiclostridium sp.
AACACCGCCCACAGAAAACTGACCGTGCTTGTTCAATATAAACTGGAGCGAACCAGTAAGCCAATGATTCCTATCGTCATTCCAGCAATGATGAATCTGGCTGATCATCAGACTTGTTCTTTCTGTAGTCAGCCGCTTTGCATTCCACTGGCTTGGCGGCAAGCTCACCGGCTACATAAACAGCGAATTCGGCGGACAGTTCGGGCGGCACCGATGACCCCAACGCCCCTGGAACCCGCATTAAATAGGCGAAAATTTGATTTTTCGTATCGAATTTTTAACACCGTTGACAGGAATTTGAGTGTTTCGATAAGATTTTAAAAGTTTCGTTTAACACAAGCTATAACACGCCTTTTAAGGCAAAATGACACAAAAATTAACACACAGTTTTTTAGGGCAAAAAAGAAAAACCGCTCAACCCTAATGGTTGAGCGGAAAACACTGGTCTGAGTGACAGGATTTGAACCTGCGACCTCTACCACCCCAAGAAAATTTAATTTTGTAGATTGCCTTATTTATATGGTATAATTATAAAAGCATCATAATTATACGGAGGCATAAATGAAAAAGGCAAAAATACTTTTTGAAGAATGGGCGTTAAAGTGGTTACAGACTATTAAAGGCACGGTCAAATCCAACACTTATGAAGCTACATACCGGAATACAGTAGTTAATCATCTGATTCCCGCTTTCAAAGGTAGGACATTAGATGAAATAAAGCCTTATGAACTTCAAAATTTTCTGAATAAATCCTGTGAGGAATATTGTTGCGATACAGTCAAGAAATTTAAAAGCTGTTTAACCCAAATGTATAACGAAGCATTATATAATGAATTTTGCAGTAAAAATCCTTGCTATCGCCTGAAGGTAGTAAAAAGAACAGAAGTTAATGAGAAGCAAGTATATACCCAAAGCGAACTTGATATGATAAAAGCTTATGCCGTTACACATCGTTACGGAATAGAAATAATGTTGCTTGCCGAAACAGGCATCCGTAGAGGAGAACTGCTTGCTCTTACTTGGGCAGATATAGAACTACATAGCAAGGTTATAAATATTACCAAGGCGGCGGCTATAGAGAAAGTGGATGGAAAATATACAACCATAATATCAGCCCCTAAAAACATATCAAGTATTCGGAGGATACCTGCAAGCACGGAACTCTGTGATTATCTTGCAAATTACAAAAAAACTTGTAATCCGGACCAAAATGATAGCGTAATCGTCAACAGTTCCGGTAAAGGTTGTAATCCTCGGAACTGGCAACGCCGCCACTATGATGTTTTTATGGTCGAAATGCAGGAGTATTACAAAGATAGAGGAATAAATATTCCGTATCGCACTCCACACAGTTTCAGGCATACAAGAGCGAGTTTATGGGTTAATAGTGGCAAGAATTTATATGCTGTAGCCAAAGCATTAGGTCACAGCGATTTAGATATGTTACAAAAGCGTTATGCACACAGCAACGTTGAACAGATAAGGTTTCTGCTTGATATTGAGTAGACTATAATGGAACGTAAAGTACGACCTCGTGTCGTACTTTTTTTATAAGAAGGAGGTGGGAGCATTGGCTATGATTGATATGAAATCTACATCATACCGAAAGATGACGGACAGCGAAAAGAAAATAGTTGAAATAGAAAGCTCGGCTATCCGTTGTGGTATGAGTTACGGACAATACGTAGCAAAATTACAGTATTGCAAAGAAAACGGAATAACAATGGAGGATTTAAAAAAATGACATACGAATATCTGAAAAAGAATGCGGTTTTTCTCGGTGAGGTTGACTTTAATCACAACGGCATTTACGCAGGCACAGATTATTATTTTCTTTTTAAAGACAGACTGTATTGCCGGCACAAACCAACGAATGCTTTTACCTACGATGGTGAAATAAAGACAGACGAAGTTCCGTTTGATGACTTACAGCAGGATTTAAAAAAACATAGCTTTGCAAGATTTGATTTTCTCTCTGTTGAAATTTATCAAAAGTTATGTAGGATATATAACACCGAAACTCGCTTCGGTTGGATGTATGATGAGTGGGTAGAGAAAGAAGGCATATCGGATGCAGAGTTAGACGAGTTTATGCAGGGCGTTAATTTGCCGACACCTAAAGCTAACGTTGCTGAATGCAAGGATGAAATGGAGGAAGATTATGAACAGACTTGATACTGAAACAAGAGAAAGACTGATAAGAATCGCACAGAATTATGACAAGGAACAGCTTAATTTGTTTCAAGGAGAGCTTGGATGGGAGGAATGGATGGAACAATTCACCGAAGCCGCTGACGGAGAACCTATAACAGAAGCTGAAAGTGATGTTATTGATGGAATAACAGCTGAAATTTTTGCTACAGCACATAAAGAAGAAGTAGCAGAATCAGATGAAGATATGGAAATATAAAATGTAAGGTGCGACCTCGTGTCGTACCTTTTTATATGGAGATAGTAGTGTATATCGGTGTAACTCCGATAATCTCCACATTACATCGGGACGATGATAGCTACATCGGAAACGGAAAAGTAAGCCTGCCGTTTCTTTCCCGGTGTTTTTGTTAAAAAGAGGCTTAAATATTTTATACGCCGAAAGGCAGAAAGAGGTTTACTATGAGTAAGAAAGTTATCGCAATCGCAAATCAGAAGGGCGGAGTAGGAAAAACAACGACAGTTGTCAACCTTGCCGCAAATCTTGTCAAAGAGGGTTACAAAGTGCTTTGTATCGACTTTGACGGTCAGGGTAATTTATCCGACTATCTCGGATATTCAGATGGACAGTATGTTATAACCGACATCCTTAAGGCAGAAATGAGTAAACAGCTCACAGATGAGGATATAGAAGGTGTTATAAAGCACAGCAAGTCAGACGGAATCGACTATATTCCTTCAGATATTTCTCTTTCTACGGCTGATATGTTTATGGCTACAGCCATAGGAAGAGAGAACGTGCTGAAAAAGGTGCTTGCACATAAATGTTTTGACAAGTATGATTACGTACTGATAGACTGCTTACCTTCACTTGGTATCCTGGTTATCAATGCTCTTGTTGCTTCGGATGGTGTAGTTATACCTGTACAGACACAAAAATTTGCTCTTAACGGCATCGTTCAGTTTGAAGAGATTATTGAGCTTGCGAGAGAGCTTAACCCTGATTTACAGCTCTACGGCGTACTTGAAACAATGTGCGACAATACTAATATGACAAAGGCTGTTGATGAAGCGTTATTGCAGATGTACAACAGCAAGGTTTTTAATACCCGTATCAGCAAGAGCGTAATGGCAAGCAATAGTACGGCAGAGCAGAAAGCGTTATCTGATAGATCTAAACTCGGATCGCAGTATGCGGAGTTTACGAGAGAGCTTATAAGCAGACTGCAGTCTGAAAATGCAATGGAGCTTGACGGCATTGAGCAGGGGGATGATGAATAATGAAATCTAAAACAATTATAGGTACTTTAATCATTCTGATAATTATTTTCATTTCCTCTTTAATTGCTCTTTTGTGTCTTAATGCAAAGAAAAATGAATATAAGGATTTGGCAAAATTAAATGTCACCTACACATATTTAGATGCAAGGGAGTATGTTTGTATAGGGTGTAATCCTGTAATTAAAGGAGATGATGACCATTCTCTGATGATATTTGAGTATATGTTTACGGAGAAGGAAACATATACAGGGGTTGAATCGGAGTTTATTGTTTCTTCATCCGAAAAGCTTGATTATCAATCGGGAGAAACCTATGTTTTTCAAGCTGTTGAGTATTGCTATGTTTCTTATAACTCCGACTTGATGATAGGAAGAGTATTAAATACAAACAATCTTACAAAGGAAGAACTTGTTGTCAATGCACAGATGAGAATAAAAACGGATTTGAATAAAGTTGAAAAAGAGTATGTAGAACCTACTTTACGTTTCCTTTTGTTTGTTGTAGGGGTTTCCTTTGCGCTTGTTGTATATATTGTGGCAATGATAATGCTAATACGATGGCATCAAAAGCCGGAAGAATGAGCTTTAAATATATTGGCTTGATAAAAACAGCAGATGAACAGGGGGATGAGTGATATGAAAACATTTATCAAGCGATTTTACATAGTGAGTATAGTTATACTTTACTTTGTTTTGTGCCTGGCAAGTGTTGTACTGCCTTGTATAATGATTGCTGGCTTATTTACGAATACAATTCCCTTAATTATTGGTGGAATTATTGTAATACCGATAGAATGGTGTGCTGTTTGGATTACCTCCGGTATCAATGATGTAAATTCCGGTGAAGCAAAGGAGTTCACAATGAAAGAGTTAGTAAGACGAATAAAAATTATCTTTTCAATATGGGGTATAGTTCTTAATGTACTTTTAATGATAAGCGGACTTTATGTATTTTTTGCCTATCAGATGTTCGTATGGTGGTATATCCTAACACTTATAATCGGCATACCTTTTTGCATCACATTGATATGGACGCTCGGAAGTTACATAGCAAAGCAAATTGAGTTAAAAGAGCAGTTACTGATAGCAGAATGGGAAGAGTCAAGTGCAGTAGGTAGTGAAAATGCCTAAACGTCCTTTATTGCAGTTGTTTTTTTTAATCTTTCTGTGTTTGGTTATACCGATTTCGGCTATCCTTGCATTTTCTTTTTTTGACAGACAGATGTACTTTGACACTTTTGTATCTGTAATAGTCGTATGTGGTGCAATTGATACCATTAAGAAAATGGAACGCAAGGAATTTGAAAAACCCGGAGAGAATTTTGAGGTTATATTACTGAAGCTACAGCCAACGTTTGTAGCAGTTCTGTTTTTAATAAGTGTTTTAAAATATTATAATTTCTTATAAGGTGCGGCACCGTGTCGCATCTTATTTTTTGTCATAGGAGGATATATAAATGGCGGCATTTGATTTTTCAGGAATGAAAGCAAAAAGTAAGCTCGGTGGCTTATCTTCTTTTTCTGTTGGCGTGGCTGAAGGGGATGTTATTACAAACATCCCCGTAGATATGCTTGATTCTTTTGACGGTCAACCCTTTAAGATGTACTCAAGCGAAAGAATGGAAGAGCTAAAGGAAAGCATACAGAACAACGGCTTGTTACAGCCGATAGTTGTAACCCGTAAGGATAACGGCAGGTATCTGATCCTTGCCGGACACAACAGAGTCCAGGCTCACAGAGAAATCGGCTACACGGAAATAAAAGCTGTAGTTAAGACAGAACTATCACAGTCTGAAGCAAAGCTGATAATGCTTGACACAAACCTTTGTCAGAGATTGAAGCTTTCTGTAAAGGAAAGAACTAAAGCCTATGTGATGAAGCACGAAGCATTACGTGATCTTGGATATAGCAATGCTACAGCGATAATATCAAAGGAAAATGCAGAAAGTAAGAGAAGCGTCCAACGTTATCTTGCACTCGGCAGACTTGAAGATGACTTGCTCGATAGGGTGGATAAAGAAGAAATAAACATCAAAACCGGTGTTAATCTTTCTTCTCTTGATAAGGAAAGTCAGCGAAATCTTGAAGAATATATATCTGAAAACAAGGTTAAGCTGAACGAAACCAATTCAGCGGAGCTGAAAGAAGCGGCGGCAGATAAGGTACTTACAACTGATGATATAGCAGACATCCTTGAAGAGCCGCAGAAAAAGAAAAAAGCACCAACCGAAATCAAGATAAAGTATGCTGATATCAAGGATAAGCTCTATGGCTTGCCGATTGATGAAGTAAGACCACTTATAGATTGGCTTTTTGTCAAATATACTGATGAGGTAAGAGAGTACTCGGAGGGTGCGGGATACTATGAATCACCGAAATCCCCCCAAAAAGAATCAAGCAATGAAGATTTGCCTTTTGAAGTTGATGAAGATTTTGAGTAAACCTCTTGACAATACAAGGCAAAAGCGTTATTATACGAAATAAGGAGAAACAAAGATGCTGAAATCGGAAAAGTATCAGAATATTTTAAAGGCTCGTCTGAAACGAATGAGCAGTTCAACAGAGCTTTGGAAGGACACGCTAAGCATAGTGGAACGCTTCTACAAGTATAATTTTGTGGAAAGCGTACTTATCGGACTGCAAAAGCCTGATGCAACGGCTTGTGCGGAAATACCTACCTGGCAAAAAGCAATGAACAGAACTGTAAAGTACAGGACCGAAGGAATAACACTTGTTACTCTTGGTGGTGGTGCGAATAGCAGAGTACGTACAGTTTATGATGTTACTGATACCGTTCCGATGAATAACGGCAAAAAGGTGAAATCTCCTTATTACTGGACTGTATCAGAAAATGAAGAGCCGAGAATCTATAACGTTCTTAAAACAGAGTACAGTGTAGATGGTATAGACCTTGAAGAAGCTCTCACAAAAATAGTCACGGCACTGACAAAGGAGTATATCGACGACAATAAGGCTGATATAATTGAATCGTTTAACGCTTCAGCTTTGGCAGAGCTTGATGAATTTGCAATGATGAGCAAGTTTGAAAAACTTGTAACCGAAAGCACACTCTATACTATATTAAAAAGATGCGGAATAGACTATGATGCAGATTTTAGCGATCTGTGGAACTTTGATACAGCCGAAGCTCTCGCTTGTGCCGGTGAAATCGTAAGTACAAATGCAGAAACGGTACTCAGAAGCATCGAAAAGGAAGTTAAAAGAATCAAGAAGGAGGAATATTACAATGACCGAAGAGAGAATGACGAAAACAATAGAGGGCGTGGAGGTAACTTACCGCTTGGACAAGAAAACACAGACCTGGATACCGGTACTGGACGATCTTCAGGAAGTGGAGATAGGGAAGTACGGAACACAGCGACTCAAGTATCTGAAGGAAAATCGCAGGGTGCTTCTCAATACAATGACTCTGAACGGAACGTTGGAGAGTCATCTGAAGGAGATAGACGAAGCTTGTTACAATCAGGTGGAATTATTCATACAGAAGAACGCCGAGAGCTTCGGAGCAACAGAGGAACTGCAGATGAGCAACCCGATGGAATGGGCGGCGAAAATGAACACTCTGCAGAAGATGGCAGAGGAAACGATACAGGAACTGATTTACGGATAACTGTACAGAATTACGGCTACGACTGGGACGGTATGGAGTACTACGAAACCGAAAAAGCTCTTGAAATGTGGGATATCGGATGTCCTGTATTTATGCTTTATCCTGATAACTCCGAACATCTCGTAGAAAGCCGTGAAGAAATCGAAAACTTTGATGGATATTTCGGAGTCGAAAGAGCCGATTTAAAAGAGAATAAAAAGAGAGAAACAGCAGAAGTAACCTCAGATGAGGAAGCTCCTGCTGTTTCTATTTTAGAAGAAGCCGCAGAAAAAGAAGAAGTGCGACACGAGGTCGCACCTGAACCTGAACTTGTTAAATTCGCAGAGCAGTTTATGTATGTTCATAAGCATAGTAACTTTGCTGATGAGGAAATTTCTTTCATTTCAGAGGGAAAGTTAAGCGAAGATTATAGTGCGGAAGAACTTGCAAAGCTTATATCTTCTCCGTCAGAAAGATATTGGCTACAAAGAAGATTTGCGGCATTTGTACATAAATGTGAGCAAAGACCTGAACTTTTTACTGACAGCGAAACGGATATCCATAAACTGCTTGCCGATTTTAAGGCTTACAACGATAGCAAAACTTTTATAGCATATCGTAAAGGAGCTTTTTATGAGTTCAAGGGCGATGATGCTTTAAAGGTGGCTGAATTGCTTGATTTGACGGTAACGTATCGTGACAATGAAGCGATTGTAGGCATCCCCGATAACAGCTATAATGAGTATTACTACAAACTGGCTGATAAGGGATATATGTTGTGGGAATATTCGGTATTACACGAATACAAGCTACCTGAAATCGAGCCTATTATCGAGGGTGAGCCAACTGTTACAGTAGGCTTCTCTGAACACCCTATATTCTATGACTATACAGAATTAACAATGTCATTCAAGCAGGCTGACAAGCTCTTTGACGAGCTTGATCGACAGCAGCAGGAAGATAGGCAGAACGAGGAACTCCGGGCAGGATGGTATCACAAAACCGATTTTACAATTACCTGCAGTATTGACGGTAAAGATATTAGTTTCAAAGGAAGATATGATATTGGTGATGATGAAGGCGGCTTGTATCAGCACATCGTCAATTACATAGAATGGTGTACAAAAGACGAGGTAATAAATGAACACAAGCGAATGCTTGGCGCAGAAGAATATAACGCCTTCCTTGAAAGAAACGAGTATGCACAGAATGTTATGCTCCCTTACTTACAGCAGTTTTCTTTTACAGCCGACAGAAAAGAAGAAGTACGTCACGATGTCGCACCTGATACTCTTCCTGATTTATCTGAAGAGGGAATAAAGAGTATTTTACTTGCGGAAAAGCATCTGAAGAATACAAAGAGTGACATTGTAGGCTTTTTCCTTAAACACAAGGATGATACCCAAAGAGCCGATTATATTAAATCTTCCTATATTAAAGATACTTACATTGAGCTTTTAGTTGGTGAAGAAAGATACGGCTATAAAGCAGAAGATGATGGATTCTTGATGTGGGAAGGTGCTTACCTATCAAGAACTGCAGAAACAAAGTTCTCCTGGAGGTTAGTATCGGAACTTGTATCAGAGTACATAGATAGTCACGAATATTACAGTCTTGAAGAGATTGAAAGTCAGGCGGAATATATCGACATCGAACCTGAAAAGGAAGTAAATCACGAACAGCTATCATTCTTTGATTTCGATGCAGAAGCTTATCCTACGGCAGAATATACTGTCCCGGTTGAAGCAATAAATCCTGAACATATCAATAATCTGCTCAGATGCGGAGCATATATCGAAGATAACTCGTTGCAAACCATTGTTGCCTTTTATAAAAAGACTAACAAGACTGATGAAGATCTTACACAGTTTGTAAAATCACATTTCCTTTCTTCTTATAGAGGAATTAAAGATACTGCTATCGGCTTTGAAAGTATGGGTAGCAGGTTGTCGGCATATTTCAACGAAGAAGGCTTAACCATCAAACCCGGTGATACTGTATTCTCGGTTATGGGCAGAAGCCGTTTCCTTGATTGGCAAGAGGTTGCTTTGCGAATCAAGAAAATGCTTGAAGAGGGTACATACACAGAGCAGGCAATTATCGACTCCACGAGAGAATATGAGGTTAAAAGTATTGCTTATCAGTTATGGGAAATATGGAGAGAGCGTAACAGCGATGAATGGACTTTTGAGCTTGAGAATGTGGATGTTACACACACTACAAGCTGTCTGCCGAGAATCGAAGAGAAATTACTTAATGACCGAGAATGGCTTGAAGATATAGCTAATACTATGAAATACTATGCACAAGCCTGGCAGATGAATAAAAGTATTCAGCGTTTTAATGGCTATATCTATAATCCTGTTACTGTTGCTGAAAGACTTAATGATTTGCTTATCAAAGAGAATATGTTTGTTGCATCGGATAGTGTTCCGTTACCGGCACAACTCTATATCAATACGGACCATATTGAAATGTACTTCCGTAAACACGGACATTATGACAATGGCAAACAGCAAATTCAAGATTATTTTACTACTCACGTTGACAAAAAAGCTCAGGCTTCTTTTATCAAGGGTATGTATGGCAATGGCGGCTCAATGGACGGTGAGTTCTATTTCACTGGATACGGTGGCAAGGGTGCTGATTTTTCTTTAAGAATAAATCATCAGACTTTTGAAAAAAAGACAGTAAGTTGGAATGAATGTGCAAAAATCATTTATAACTCTATCAAGTCTGATAGATATGATAAGCCCGTTCTTTTCTTTTCTGCGGCTGAAAAAGAAGAAAAATTACTTGCAGAAGCACAGAAGCTGATTAACGATTACTGTCATATCGAATTTCAGTCTGATGACGATGCTGATTATTCCGATTTATCTAATGTGAACGTGGCCTATACAAATACTGAAGATGGTGTACACGAGATACAGGCGTCTATAAATCTTATTGATTACCGCATAGTTACCGCTGTAGATGATGTAGTTGTACGTACAGTTCAGTATGATAATCTTGCCGATTTAGTCCACAATGGACTTACAGCTCTTGATTTCGACGAGCTGACTGCCGTTTCTGATGAGGAACTGTCAAAAATACGACACCGTGTCGTATCTTCAGAAGAAAATGCACAACCTTCAGAAGATTATACATCGTTCATCGGGAAAGAATTTGTGCTTGAGGGCAGAAAGTATAAAGTAACTGAAATAAATCAAGACACTACACAGCTCCAGGATTTAACGATGCTTGAAGAAGCTCGTTATCCCATTTTCCGAAGTGAGCATACGTCTATAATTATGCCGTATCTACATAATGCACAAACGAATGTCATTGGCCACAATGATGTTGTTGTGCAGAATGACGATATTATCCTCATTGACTATGTAATGCCCGATGATAATTATTCTACAGGCGGTGCAAAGACACGCTTCAAAGATAACGTAGAAGCTATAAGACTTCTGAAAAAACTTGAAGCTGAAAACAGATTAGCCACAGAAGAAGAACAAAGAGTACTTGCAAAGTATGTTGGTTTTGGCGGGTTATCTGCGGCATTCAACGAAGGAAACAATGCCTGGGCGAATGAGTTCAAAGAACTATCCTCTTTACTTTCTCCTGAAGAGTATGAATCTGCACTTGCAAGCACATTAACAGCTTTTTATACCAATCCCACAGTTATCGGAGCAATGTATGAAGGACTTGCAAGGTTTGGCTTCGATGGTGGTAACATCTTGGAGCCGGCGATGGGTACAGGTAATTTCTTCGGTTGTATGCCTGAAGCTATGCGAAATAATAGCCACTTACACGGTGTAGAGCTTGACAGCATAACAGGCGGTATTGCAAAGCAGTTGTATCAGACAGCCAATATATCTGTTATGGGATATGAGAAAAAAGCTCTTAATGATAACTTCTTTGATTTGGCTATCGGTAACGTTCCCTTCGGACAGTTCAAGCTGAATGACCGTAGGTACAACAGACTTAATCTGAATATCCACGATTATTTCTTTGCAAAATCTCTCGATAAAGTCCGTCCCGGTGGTTATATCGCATTTATCACCACGTCGGGTACACTTGATAAGAACAACAGCCGTTTCCGTCAGTATCTTGCTGAAAGAGCAGAGCTTGTCGGTGCTATCAGATTACCTAATAATGCCTTTGGCGATACGGAGGTAACGTCTGATATTATCATCCTCAAAAAAAGAGACAAGATTGTTGTAGTGAACAAAGAAAACTGCAACTGGCTTGAAATCGGGCATACAGCAGATGGAGTGCCTGTAAACAGATACTTTGCTGAAAATCCTCAAATGATAATGGGCGAAATGAAGCAAGGCGTTGAATACAGCTTGTACGGAAATGCTGATGCAACTGCTTGTGTTGCACCTCAAGGGTACGACCTCGTGTCGCACTTGCACGATGCATTTATGAATATGAACGATGAATATATCCCGGCACAGATAAACGCAGAAGAGGGAACAGATACATCTCAAGTAGAAATTATCCCTGCAGACGATACCGTCAAGAATTTCTCTTTTGCAATTATCAATGATAAGGTATATTACCGTGAAAATTCTCTGATGCAAAGAGTAACAAAGAGTGAGGATAGGATAAAGGGACTTATCGGACTTAATGTTCAGGTGAGAAAGCTCATCGAAATGCAAGTTGATGGTTATGCGGAAGAACAGCTGGCAGAAGAAAGAAAAATCCTTCATAAGCTATTTGATGAATTTACAAAGAAATTCGGCTATATCAATTCTCGTTCCAATGCAATGGCATATGATAAGGATAGTAGTTATTTCCTGCTATGTTCCCTTGAAAAATACGATAAATCAGAAAATAAATTTATCGGCAAGGCGGACATTTTCTATAAGAATACGGTAAACCCTGTAGTAGAGATAACCAAGACCGATACATCTCTTGAAGCACTTGCCGTATCTATAGCAGAAAAGGCAAAGGTGGATATACCTTTTATGTCAAATCTTTGCGGACTTTCTGAAGAACAGGTTATTGCAGATTGTATCGAAGCTGAAGCAATATATGAATTGCCGTTAAGTCCTGAGCAGAAAGAAGAGGGCGTATATGTTACCGCAGACGAATATCTGTCAGGCGATATTCGTGAGAAAATGGCATTTGCACAAATCCGACTGCTTATGGGTGAGAAGAAATTTGAGCGAAACTACAAGGCTCTTGAAGCAGTATTGCCAAAGCCACTTACAGCAACTGATATTTCTGTGTCGCTCGGTGTAAATTGGATAGATACAGATATATATCAGCAATTTATGCAAGAAACCTTCCACTCTCATCACAGAGATATAAAAATATCATACACAGCATACACGGGTGAATTTAATATATCTCACAAGAGCTATGATTCTTTTAATCCTCTTGTGAAAAGTAAATTCGGCACACCCCGAATGAATGCCTATGATATACTTGAAGCAACCTTGAACATGAGGACAGTCGAAGTAAGAGATAGAGTAGAGGACGAGGATGGAAAGGTCAGATATGTAAAAAATCCGAAAGAAACTGAAAAAGCACAGGCAGCACAGGAGCTTATAAAAGACACGTTCCAAAGATGGATATTCGCTGATGCTGAACGTAGAGAGTACCTGGTTAATAAGTACAATGAGATGTTTAACAGCTATAGAGTACGTGACTTTGATGGAACAAATCTTGTCCTTCACGGAGTGAATAAGGATTACTCACTGTATCCTCATCAAAGAAATGCAATATCAAGAACAATATTCGGCGGAAATACTTTGCTTGCCCACGTTGTCGGTGCGGGTAAAACCTTTGAGATGGTCGCTTCTGCGATGGAGTCGAAATATCTTGGAATATGCAATAAGTCGATGATATGTGTACCGAAACATATAGTCGGACAATTTGCAAACGAGTTTATGGCACTATATCCCACAGCGAATATACTTGTGGTAACTGAAAAGGACTTTCAGCTTAAAAACAGAAAGCTCTTCTGCAGTAAGATCGCCACAGGTGATTATGATGCGGTCATCATCGGACATTCACAGCTCGTAAAGATACCGTTGTCAACTGCAAGACAGATTGACTATATTCGTCGAGAAATAGAGGAAATTACGACAGCAATAAGTAGTGTTGATGCTGATGAAAAGCAATCTTACAGCGTTAAGCAGATGGAGAAAGTAAAGAAGAATCTCCAGGAAAAACTTAATCGCTTGCTTGATACCCGTCAGGACGATGTAGTTACTTTTGAAGAGTTAGGTATCGACAGGCTGTATGTAGATGAGGCTCATCTGTTTAAAAATCTGTATTTTCATAGTAAAATGAGCAACGTTGCCGGATTATCGACAACCGAAGCACAGAAATCAACCGACTTGTATTTTAAATGTAAATACCTTGATGAATTGACTGGTGGTAAAGGCGTTGTTTTTGCAACTGGAACTCCCGTATCAAACTCGATGGTGGAACTGTACACTATGCAAAAATACTTGCAACCACACGCTTTAGAAAGACTTGGTTTTGAGCATTTTGACGCCTGGGCGGCTAATTTTGCTGACATAACTACTGCAATGGAGCTTGCACCTGAAGGTACTGGATATCGACTTAAAACAAGATTTTCAAGGTTTAAAAACCTTCCTGAATTGATGACTATGTTTAAGGGCGTAGCTGATATAAAGCTTGCTGATGACCTTAATCTCGATGTGCCTGAAGCAGAGTTTATAAACGTCTGCGCCGAGCCGACAAAAGAGCAGAAGGAACTCATAAAGACACTTGCTGAAAGAGCTACAGCAATTCGCAATGGACTTGTTGATCCAAGCGACGACAATATGCTGAAGATCACAAATGACGGTAGGATGATAGGTCTTGATCAGCGACTTATCAATCCTTTACTTCCTGATGATGAAAGCTCTAAAGTGAATTTATGTGTTGCTAAAGTGTACGAAATTTGGCAGAGTACCGCTGATAAAAAACTTACACAGATGATATTCTGTGATTTTTCTACACCTACCACTACAAAGAAGGTTGTTGAGCTTGAAAAAGTAGATGATGATACCTACGGATTGTCGCCTGAAGAGGAATTTACAGACCTCTATAACGATGTCAAGAAAAAGCTCGTTGCAAAGGGTGTTCCTGCAGAAGAAATTGCATTTATTCACGATTGTAATACTGATGAAAAGAAGCAAAAACTATTTGCAAAAGTCAGACAAGGTGATGTCAGAGTGCTTATAGGCTCTACTGCAAAATGCGGAGCAGGTACTAATGTACAGGATTTGTTATATGCCGTTCATCATCTTGACTGTCCCTGGAGACCTGCCGATCTGGAGCAGAGAGAAGGTAGAATTATTCGTCAGGGCAATCAGAATGAAAAGGTTTTTGTTTATCGCTATGTTACTGAAGGTACATTTGACGCATATTTATATCAGATAATCGAAAACAAGCAGAAGGGTATATCGCAGATTATGACAAGCAAATCTCCTAATCGTACTTGCGATGACGTGGATGATGCTGTACTGAATTACAGCGAGGTTAAGGCATTGTGTGCCGGTAATCCTCTCGTGAAAGAAAAAATGGAGCTTGAGGTTGAGGTGGCAAAGCTAAAACGCTTACAGTCAGCTTATCTGTCAGAACGCTATGAGCTTGAAGATAGACTTATAAAGTATTACCCGCACGAACGGACAAGAGCAGAGCTTTTAGTTAGCAATACAAAAACTGATTTAAAATTAGCTGATAGTCATCCGGCAAGCGAAGATTTCTGTGGTATCAAGCTAAAAGGACAGCTCTATACCGAAAGAAAAGAAGCCGGCGAAATGCTCATAAAACTGTGTCGCACAGTTGGTATTACAGACTTGCCGTGTATAGGTGAATATAAAGGATTCCTTCTATCGTTAAGCTTTAATTCGTTTGGTGGTGGCGAATATTATCTTAAATTGCATAATCAACGAACTTATTCAATCACGCTCGGACCTGATGCAGTAGGTAATATTATGAGGATAGAGAACTTTATATCCAAAGGCTTGCAAAAAGAATATGATATAGCCGTTGCACAACTTGAAAAAGTAAATTCGGCAATAAAAACTGCTGAAAAAATGCTTGAAGAAGGTGGCACCTGGGAACGAGAAGAAGAGCTTACACAAAAGTCGTTAAGGCTTAAAGAGGTTGACAGACTTATAATGCTTGATGACGAGGTTATATCTGCAGACGAAAACAGCGATGAACTCGATGAAGCAAGTATAGAAGAACAGTAAGATGAAAAGAGGGTACGACACCGTGTCGTACTCTCTGATGTTTTTAAGGAGGTCTGAAATGGAAAAACCAAAAGCAATGTTTATGCCTGAAGCAGATATTATAACAAAAATCGACGAGTTATTTACCTCTGCTTTGGAGTGTGCAGAGCATATCGAACGAAGCAAAGGTGAAATGTATGTTGTTGGTATTGATAAACCCTATAGAATTGAAACGGCAATTATCAACGCACATTATAATATGGCACAGTATCACGTTTATTTAGAAATTTTGGAAAAACTTGATTTCGATGAGTTTAGAAGAAGGGTTGAAGCAAATAGTCAGCAAACCGACAGAATTTTAAAAGCAATAGAACACATTTACTCGCTTCAAGGACAGAGTGTACAGCCGCCGCTGAATGAGGAAGAGGATATAGAAATGTAAGCTCTTTTTTCTTTTCTGCGGCAAAGGGTACGACACCGTGTCGTACCTTATATGGAAGCAGTAGTTTATCCCGGTGTAACTCCGGGAGCTTCCACAATGTGAAATAAAAAATACTTGCAGTAAGTAAAATGTTATGATATACTTAAAATAATAGAAGCTGATTTTATGAAGGAGGTGCTTTATGGATATCCAAAAAGTGAGAAAAATATCAGCACAGAAATCAGAATCCGCTTTGTTAGCGAAGCAAGCACGATTGGAAAAGGTGAGGAGTGGGCAAATAACAACAACCTGTCCGATGTGCAAGCAGGTGTTGATGATGACTACGACCTCGAATGGTGAACGAACAACCATCAAATGCGGATGCGGTTACGTTCGGAGTACAGATATCAATTTTTAAGTGAATACTTTGAAAAGAGTTTTGATTTATTCAAAGCTCTTTTTTTCTTTTCTGATTGCTTTAAAGTACGACACCGTGTCGTACTTTATTTTTATAGGAGGGTAAAATGGATTTCAACAAATTATCACAGCTTGCAAAAAATATGCAAAGCGAAAAAGACAAGCAGCAGACGACGTTACCAACCGGGACTTCGCCGGAGTACGATGAAAATATCGGCATTGAGGATGAAAGCGACTATTACGGTTATTCTGATGATGACGATGAAGAATACGAAAGTATCTCTGAAAGAATAGGTGAATATTTTGATTATGACATCAGACAGATCCGGACAGCTTCTCTGATTCCTTATCATAATCATACTTTCAACGTTAATGACGATGAAATTGATGAGCTTGCCGAAAACATTGAAAAGTTCGGCGTATTAGAGCCGTTGCTGATATGTATATCTGATACCTATGGTAAATATGAGATAGTGGCAGGTCACAGACGATTTGAAGCTGGTAAGCGTGTCGGCAAGGAGTCGTTGCCTTGCCGTATTGCAAGAGAAGATACCCCCACAGAGCTTCTCGATGAAATAATGGTTATCAGCAACCTGGAACGTCGCAACAAGTTTTCTGTATCGGAGCTTGCAAAGTCTATAAAGGTTTTGTATGAAGCAAGAAAGCATCAAGGATACAAAGTTCAAAACTCAACAGGTGATACAAGCAAAGATATTGCTTCAGAGTTTGGCATAACTCAAATGGATATGTACCGATACTTGCGATTTGCTGAACTCACTCCTTACTTTCTAAAATTGCTCGATGGTGGCAAACTTAAAAAGAATGTAGCTTATGCATTATCTTTCCTCGATGAACAGGAACAAGGCATCGTAGAGAACTGGCTCGTTCAGAATAAAAAAGAACTTGACAAGTCAAAAGCGGATGCACTTTGCAAAGCAAAGAAAAGCCAGGGACATCTGGATCAGCGTAGCATATCCGTTATACTTAACACACCTGAAAAGGAAAAGAAGAAACGCACGTACACTATAAAAGCAAATCTGATGAAAAAATATTTTTCGGGGAAAAGTCAGTCGGAAATTGAACAGATAATACAGGATGCTTTGCAGAGTTATTTTGCTACAGAAAACGAGAGAGAAGAATAAAAGTGCGACACTGTGTCGCACCTGGTGAATGGAGGTAAGTCTAATGTTTGAATTAACGTTGATGGAAAAGCTACAGGTGATAGGTAAATACGAAATTGAGCAAAAAACCCCTTGTTCAGAACGAGTGACTGATTGGTACGGTGATGGGAATATGTATGAGCCAAAGCTTCATATAAGTGAGGAAAAAATCGAAGAAGCTTTTAATAAGGCTGTGCGAGAGCTTGAACTGAAATGGAAGTTGATTGACAGCGAAAGCGGATATGACAATTCCTTTTCGCTCGAAGAGAAAAAACTGCTATCTCGGATTGACGAGATGCAGGCTTGTTTTTGTAAAGAGAGTAACAAAGCGGAGAGCCTTGAATGGCGGATGGATTTATCTGATTGGGAAAAAGATATATTAACGAGTTGGGACGAATCTTATAAACGAGAAATGATCGAACTTATAAATGCAATAGAGAAGTTTCCTGATTATGATGAAGCTGAAATATAAGCAAGGTGCGACACGGGGACGCACCCTGCTTTCTTTTTTCTGTTGGCTGGTGCATACACCAAAATCTAAAAAAAGTCAGTCAAATTACAAATCAAAAAAATCCCCTGTTATACAGGGGCAGGAATAGTCGGGTGTACCCGACGCCGATACAACCTTTTGCTATCGCAAAAACAAGAGGTGCAAAAAAAAATTATGCACCCAAAACGGGTGTACTTCCTTTCAAATTGAAAGGAAGTTAAAAATTCCGCAGAGTAATCAAGAAAATCAAAGATTTGAAAGTGAGGATTTTGAATGAGTGAAAAAAAGAAGAAAACTACGATATACGTACCCAGGGATAAAGATAAATCTCATAAATTATCTGTGTATTTATCAGAAGCATCTTATAACACCATAAAAACACTTGCGGCAAAGTCGCACAGAAGCCTGGCAAATGTAATCAGAGAGTATGTAGAAAAAGGCTTATCGATAGAAAGTTACAACAGCGAATTTGAAACTATCCGTAAAATGATACGTGAAGAAATGCAGATAGTAGCTCAAAAAGATATGGAAAGGCTTATAAAAATTCAAGCAAAGAGTACAAAAGCAAGTGCTATTTCAATGTATGTTGCGTTGCAGTTATTATCAGAAGAATATGCTGACGAAGTTGCTTTTAAGGAATTGTTAGCAAATGCAAGTAAGCAAGCATCCGCATATATGAAGCAGAAAGAAAAGTCGGATGATGAATATAAAGCAGAGGCAGAACAGATGATGTCAGATATGCAGAAGATAACTGTTAAGCCGAAGGACTACGATGAATAATGGCACAGACTGCACCTCTTATATATAAAATGCGGATAAAAAATCCCAATGAACGAGGTACTCCATCTGCAAATAAATCATACATAAAATACATTGCAGAGCGTGACCACGTTTTAAAAAAGGATGCTTCAATGCAAAATGGCTTATTTGGAAAAATCGACGGAGTATATTCCACAGATATGAAAACCGAGGATGTACAGAAAAAGGTGTATGATTTATCCCGAAAAGGCGTGACAATGTATAAAGCGTATATCTCTTTTAAGGATTTTACAGCGAAACACCTGGAACTTAACAACTTTGAGGACTGGGAACGTTACGTGAGATATCATCTTGATACGATAATGCGAGGGTACGGAATACCTGCAGATAGATTTGAATACACAGCGGCTATTCATAAAAAGTTGGGGCAACCTCACATACATCTTGTATTTTGGGATAAGCAACAAGGCGTTACCGTTAATTTTGTTAAGAAGGGGGTTAGTGATGACATAAGACGTAAGCTCATCCACGATACTTTTAAAAACGAACTTGCATTTTATTATGACAGATCGAGTACAGCCTTTGCAGATGTCAAGACGAATATCAACAAGTTCATAAATGAAATGCAGGGAATTTCAGATAGCGAAATACCCGAAGAAGTTATATCGGATTTAGCGAAAACTTACACCGATATTCTGAATGACCTACCGAAGTCCGGGCGACTTGCATACGCTTTTATGCCAAAGGAAATCAAAGACCGTATAGGAGCTTTTATCAGAGAAATATCGGATAAACTACCTGAAGTAAAATCTCTTATATCTGAATACTATCTCGGCAACAGACTTGCCGCACAGATGTTTGACAGCTCTGATACGGAGGAAGGCAAAAGAAATATCGACAAGAAAATCAGAAAAGCAACCGCTGACTTGTATAATAGACTCGGCAATCAGATTATAAAGTCAATGGCGAAAATCAGAAAGGAGATGCAAAAACGGACACAAGAAGAAAAACAAACTGAAACAGATACAGCCGGAACGGTGCTTTCTCTTGTATCGGCAATAACAAGGATGATGAAAGATTCAAATTCGCACTTGCCGAAAGGAGAGGGGAATACGGTGGGCAGTCACGATTTATCTGCTTCAGCTCTTAAAGACCTCATTGCAAAGAAAAAGGATAAAGGACACGAAGCGTAATGGAAAAGATTATAGACATAACTGGTACGGAGCTAACACCATCGCCAAAAGGGGAAAGGTGTTTGGGTAATGGAGAACATGAAGGGATAGAATGCTGCTGTGACGAGTGCGACTACTACCTTGAATGTTTTCCTGATGAAGAAGGAGATGATTTTTATGAAAATTAAAACAATCGACACAGAAATTTGGAGTGAGCCTGATGAAAACCATCGAGTAAAAATGATTGGAAGAAAGACTTTCAATGAACTTTTTGAAGAATTGCACGTTCATCTTGAAAAGAATAATCTTTTACCTGATGAGTACTTCATAATATCAACAGACGTTGATGATGCAAACGTTCAGGTGCCTGAGTTCAGACAGGCGTTGTGCAATACGGACTTTGGTGAAAGCGAAGGTATATACACAGATGTTGTGCTTCGTACATCAGAAGGTAATATACACTTTGCTACAGGAAAAACCCTCGGAGAAACTGCAGATGATTTTTATAGGATGACAAGGATCGGTGCTGAAATATCTCTTATGTTGAATGGCAGAGGCAATGAAATCAAGACAGAACGTCATTGTCCGTTGCATAACGGAGATTACAAAATTCTACAGGTGGAAGAGGTAACAGATACTGATGGTGTTATTCTCGGCAACGTACTTGCGGTAAACAATAAGGCACAGCATAGTATGTATGCAACCTGGGAATACAATTATTTTCCGAAATCTGATTACTTCAGCGGGTTTAATAGTGGGCATTATTTTGACAATGAGCTTCTCGCTAAAAGTAACTTTTACCTTCGTTGTCAACAAAGAACAGAAAGAGTAATTCAGGCAAACGTCAAGCAATTTCCGACATACCCTGATGTAATCTCGGTGGTTATCCACGATGAAGAATACTGCTACGATAACACAGCTATTTACAGTACGGACAGAATCGTTGAAAAGCTGAAGAGCGAATACAAAGGTAATGTTACGATTTTCGGTGAAGGTTGTCGCAGAATTGAACCTACAGAATTCGCTTTAATGGAACAACACGGATTTGCAGGCGTAACTCTCAATTTTGATACAGGTATTATAAAATTGAGATATGGCGCAGAAGATGATAAAAGCATACTGGTAAAAAACATCAGTATGAAAAGCATTTTAAATCAGCAGACCGAAGAACAGTTTTCACAAGAACAAATGTAAAGGTACGAACTCGTGTCGTACCTTAATTTTATAGGAGGGTAAAATGAAAAAAAGACTTTTTATTGATATGGATGGTACGGTAGCAAGATTTCACGACGAGGTAAATTATCTTGAAAGAATGTTTGAAAAAGGTTTTTTTGAAAACCTTGAGCCGTTCCAAAAAGCGATATCCGGTTTAAAGCTGTTTTACAGAGTACATCCTGAAGTTGAGCTGTATATTATAACATCTACTATAGATGGTTATCCGCCTTATTGTCAGGAAGAAAAATACAAGTGGCTCGACAAGTGGATGAGCTTCATCGACAAGGAACACATTTTGTTTCCCAAAATCGGGCAGAATAAAGCGGATGCTGTTCCGGGTGGAATAATAACAGAGAATGATTACTTGTATGACGATTACAATAAAAACCTTGAGGAATGGGCACAGGCAGGCGGAAGCTCGATAAAGTGCCATAACACTATCAATCACAAAGGACTTGTAGGCAGTAAATGGCAAGGTGCTGTTGTCGCTAATTTTAATAGCAACGCTATACTTCTATCAAATGACGAGACAATGAAAGCGGCGTTAAAGGAATACAACGATATAATGTGTGAGCTTGGTGGAGAACATCACACAATCGGTACTCCTTTTTCTGAAAAATACACAGCTGAATGGAATTTAAGAGATATGATTTCCGAGTTGTCTTATGCTCTTTCAACATATTATGAGATAGGACACGCAAATCAGCTTATGCAACACTCCAAAGATGAGGATGAACGTGATGCTTGGAAGAAAGAAACAAAAATGCTCAAGCGATTCATTTCTGAATACGAAGAAACGGCTCAGGGACTTATCTTCTGTGCATCCAATCATTGTTCCAAATATGACAATGCTGAAGAAGGCTATGCTCAATTCGTCAATGAGCTTGCTTATTCAATGGGCATAGGCAGAGATCCTTCTATTGACGATGGTATCGAAGATGAGGATGCAGAAATGTAGTAAGCAAAGTGCGACACCGTGTCGTACTTGAATATAAAGGAGGAATTTAAAGTGACAAGTTTAAAGCAAAAAAGAGTGCTTGCAAGTGCAGATAGACTTGCCGGCATCCCGGATGCACAGATGGAACAGATCATCAAAGGCATCCGCCAGCGTGTACCTGTTGAGGAATACGTCAATAAAGGCTATTCTGCGGCACAGATGAAAGAAATCCGTTTAGGTATGGTTAAAGGTGTTTCCTATGAGCTGTATGCTGCTCCGTACATTTCTCCCAGGGCGATGCACGAATGGAGAAAGGCACTTGAAAAAGGCGTGTCTGATAAGACAATCATCGAATACCTTTGCATCGACGGAAAGAACTACACCGCCAATCAGATAAAGGAAATTCGTTTGGGCTTGCAGGACAAACAGGATGTGAAACTGTATGCCAACCCTGACTTTACATCTGAACAGATGAAAGAAATCCGTTTAGGTCAGAAGGCGGGCGTCAATGCAGAGCTTTATGCAGACTTATCGTTCTCATCGGCGCAGATGAAGAAGCTCCGTATAGAATTAGTTGTAGCACAGATTATTGATTACATCAAATCAATGTTCAAGAATGTGTATCAGAACATTTGTATCGGCATCAATAAACTTGCACAGGAAAACGGTGAGGTGGTAGAAATGATGTCAACGGAAGATAAGGCTAATGAATATATCCGCAGAGCTTACGAGCGTATAGCTGAAGATAATCCTGATATTGAGGAAAGCCCCCTTGATAAAAAGGTAAACGAGGTGTTATCGTATGTCAATTCAAGAAATTTTGAATGGGCGGATAGTATGGCATCATCAGAAGCCGAAGCTGAAGATATGGAAATGTAAGTGCGACACCGTGTCGCACCTCTGAAGTCAGAAGCAGCATAGTGCTGTAAAATAAAAACCTTTAAGGAGGAAAACAAAAATGAATGTAAGAATCGAAAGCATCCGTATTATAAATTCGGAAAAATCACCGAATTTAAAAGCGAGTTGTCAGGTTGTTTTAAACGAGCTGATAAGAGTGGATAACGTTCTGCTGAAGCATTCACCGCAGAAAGGTGTAATGTACATTGAAATGCCGAAGAGAAAGAACGCACAGGGCGAATATGTTGATGTAGCAAATCCCGCTACAGCAGATTTAAGTGCAAAGATAAAGGCAGAGGTGCTGAGAGCATATAAGTTAAAAAGCGAATATACACCTACAGAGCAGGCTACATCCAATGAGCCTGTTCTTTTTAATTTGCACACGGCAAAGGAAAACGGATCGGCAAAAGCATACGGCGATATGTGGCTTGGCAAAGAGTTTGTGGTACACAATATCACAATTCGTGAAGGTAACTTTAACGGTGACAATAAATTGTTCGTTGCAATGCCGTCAAGACAGGATGATAACGGCAACTGGTGGAATTACATATATCCCGCCAATGATGAAGCAAGAGAAACGATAAATAAGTATGGTGTATCGGCGTACAATCGTACACAGAAGCAGGTTATAGGTAACACACCATATAAGGAACTGAAGGAAAACAACACCGAAATATCTGTATATCGAAATCAGAATGTAAAGTACGGCGAGAAGGTTGGTGAAGCTCTTAATGCTCTTGGTGTAAAGTGGTCAGGCTTCATCGACAGTAAGGGCATAGCTATTGTTGTAAGCTCCGAGGATGCGGATATGTATGCTTCTGCGATGGCGGCTGTTAAGGAAGTCGATAAAACGAGGTCTGCTGAAAAGGCGGCTGAAAACACAGCGGAGAAATCTATTGTCGTTGAAGAGACGTCTGAAACGTTTGCTATAGAAGACGATTATCCGTTCTAAAGAAATAACAAGAGAGTGCGACACGGTGTCGCACTCTCTTATAAAAAAGGATGTGATTATATCAAAAAAAACACAGCAATAAAGATTGTTGGATTTGTAATTTTCTCAATTATAGCTTTAGTTGCGGCAGTTCCTTTGTCTTGGGCGGCGGATTATGCTCTTGCTAATAAGGTTGCAGAGTTTAAGTTTATCGACGTGCAGACCTGCATAGATGGACTTATAAATAATCCAAAACAGTTTCAGCTCTATGTACCGATTTGTGGGGCACTTATTTTAATTCCTGCTCTTATTGTTTCGATGCTTGGAAATAAGTACAGAGCGAATGTTATAGAAATTACTCCGAAGATTTCTATTCCTGCTCCTGCGGGAGAGGGACAGAATGGTACAGCAAGATTTATGACTGAAAAAGAGAAGAAAAAAGAATTTGCTGTATGGAAATTTGATGAATCAAGTAATCTTTATAAGAATCTGAATTCTAATGGCAAGGATTATTACAAGTCGGTGAAAGCCGAAGATTACAAAAAAGGTAAGCTTATTACTAAGTCCGGAAATGCACCTGAAACTGGTGGACTTGTAATCGGTCGCAAAAACACAAGAAACGGAGAACTTATCTACTATATAGATGAGGACTATCATTCTCTTATTTTTGGTGCTACAGGTTCAGGTAAAACGAGGACAGTTGTTTTACAATCTATCATATTTACCGCAATGGCAGGTGAAGGTATTGTAGTCAATGATCCTAAAGGTGAAATTTATTATTATACTCATCGTGTTCTTGAAAGTCTCGGTTACGAAATTGTGGTTATAGATTTGCAAAACCCCGAAAAATCTATGAGCAAGAACCTGTTACAGCCTATTATAGATGCAGTAAATGACAATCAGATCAACAAAGCTCAGACAGCAACCTGGGATCTTATAGAAAACATTGTCGCAAAAAATGATAAGGGTGAGCCTATATGGACAAACGGTGAAAAAGCAATTATCGGAGCTTGCGTATTAGCTGTAGTGTATGACAATAAGGATAATCCGCAATATCAAAATCTGTATAATGTGTATAATTTCCTTGCCAATATGGTTAAAACCGATTCGATGAACAAGACTCCGCTTGAAGCGTATATTGCAAAGCTTCCTGATACTCATCCTGCAAAGGCTCTGCTTGGGATTACGGATGTCGCACCTTCAAGAACAAGAGGAAGCTTCTACACTTCGGCTCTAACTTCTCTTCGCTTGTTTTCTACAAGTGACATTGCATCAATCACAAGCACATCAGAGTTTGATTATCTCGAAATTATAAAGAAAAAGCAGGCTTTGTTTTATATAGTGCCTGACCAAAAAACAGCGTACTATCCGATAGTTACAATGCTTGTTAATCAGCAGTATGAAACGCTTGTTGATTATGCAAAGGAAAACGGAAATCGTCTGCCGAAAAGAGTGAATTTCTTCCTTGACGAATTTGGTAATTTTACGCCAATTAAAGATATGGATTCTAAACTGACTGTAGCCAGAGGTTATGGAATACGCTTTAACTTATTTTTACAGGATGAAGCTCAGCTAAAAAACAAGTACGATGATAATGTTGCAAAGATTGTAATGGGAAACTGTTCTGTATGGTTATATCTTGCCGCCGCAGGTAAGGAAACACGAGATATGATAAGTTCCCAACTGGGTAAATATACAACCTTGAAATATTCTTCATCAGGTAATAAACAGAGATATAGCAATCCCTCGTCCGGTTATTCATCACAGCTTGAAGGTAGAGACCTTCTTACTGCAGATGAGCTTGGTAGAATTGCCCGACCTTACCAACTTATTATGACAATAGGTAAATTCCCGGCAATGATGATTTCGCCCGACTTGTCAAAATGGTCGTTTAATCGCATTATGGGACTTGGAAAAAAGAAACACAACAAGAAATTTATTGAGCTTGTGACAAAGCAAAGAAAAATAATCAGGGATGCCAACAAGCCACCCGAAATGTGGCAACCCTGGAAACCACAGCAATCGCTCAGAAGGAGCGAGATATTTGAATACAGGAATGAATCAGACAATGAAACCGAAAAGGTTACAATGTCTGATTTTTTTGTGGGCGATAAACCCAAAAAGAAAAAATCATATTTATTTACGGAGGATTAAACAATGAAAACATTAAAAAGAATAAGTGCTATGGTATCGCTTGCGATTATGATGCTTATGATGAACATAACCGCATTTGCTGACGGTGAAGCAGGTGAAGGAGGCGGCGGACTTGAGGGAAGTATTCTTGTTACAGGTACAAAGAAACTTATCAGTGACGCTACAGGTATACTTACTGTGAGTGCTGTAATTATAACAGGACTGTTAGTGTTAATTTTTCTTATCGCCAGAGGTGCTGCAGATGAGCAGGATAAAAAGCCGTGGGATAAAAGAATTAAGAGTGCACTTGTTTGCGGAATTTTAGCTACCATAGCTGTTCCTACAATTGGCACAATTCTTTCTTATTATTCATAAGGAGAAACTTCAATGACGATAAAAGCAAAGGTTTATCTTGTCGATGAAAGTGGACCCGTAAAGGCGATGGCGGATATTTGTTACAATAATTCCATTATTATAAAAGATGTCCGCATAGTTCAGCGAAATGACAGAAACGAACTTATGGTACAGATGCCACAGAGCAAGGGCATCGACGGGAACATTCATTCTAAAGTGAGTGTTCCCGTTCATGCAGACAAATTCCGTAATGCTGTCAACAAGGCTGTGCTTGACGAATATCGCAATGTGCTTAATGGTGAGCGTAATAGAAACAATCTCTTTAATCTGATGGAAGCCGATAATCCCGAATTTGTAGTTAAACGTAGTACCAGGGTAAACGATGAAACAAAAAGCTGGGTAAAAGCAGTTGTGGATATAGGTGTAGATAATAGCTTTGTTATTCACGACGTTCTTTTGTGTCAGGCGAAAACAGGGCAATTCTATCTGAAAATGCCGCAGAAACACGATGGTGTTAAATTTGCCGATCGTGTATATGCGGTAACATCTGAATTGCAAAAGAAAATGACAAATATTGTTCAAGGGGCGCTTGGTGCAGAAATCGGAGAAATGAGACGAGTACAAAGAGAAATGGGAACGGAATTTGTATTCCCGTAAAGGAGGTGCGTGACAAGTGTATTTTATATTATCGGCTTTGATTACGTCTTTGCTGAATATGGCGTTGCCCTTTATTCTTAATCTTATCAACCAAATTGCAAATTTTGCGTTTGAGGCTGACAAGTTCCTGGGAGAATATTTTGTAACGGCGTATGATGTAATGTACAACATTGGTATATCAATGATAATACTGAAGTTTATGAAGAAGGGATTTGAGATATATGTATTGTGGACTGACGGTGATCCGGATAACGAGCCTATACAGCTTCTGATAAATTTGGTAAAAGCTATGGCTGTGGCGATAGGCTTCAGACCGATTTACGATATATTTGTAAGCGTCCTGAAGGAAGCCTTGGATAGCATAATTGTTCCTATAAAAATTAGCTTAAATCACGATGTACTCAGTACAGCGATTCCGGCTTTAGATGTATTGCCGGCTATAGTCATATTGGTAGGTTTTATAATGTTTGTAATACTTTCCGTCAGAGCATTATCGCTTGGCATACAGTTGATAATTCTGAATATTGGTATGCCGTTGAGTTGTGTGGGGTTGCTTGACAACGATAAGGGCGTTTTCAAAAACTATTTTATGTCTTATGCCAAGACGTTTCTTACTATACTTATTCAGATAGTTTTGATGAAAGTCGGCGTAGCGATATTGTTTACGAACGTTACATCCGGTAATGTTTTTATGATGATATGCGGTATTGCTGTACTTGTTATGGCGATGAAAACACCTAATCTGCTTCAAGAATGGCTTGTTCCTGCAAGTCCCGGCGGCGGTATGATGCATAAAGCGTACAGTATGTCGATGATGGCAAATATGGTTCACAGAGTTGTAAAGTAAGGAGGATGATTTATAATGTCGCAAATCGACCAAATTACACTTGCAATTCAGAGTTTGCTTGTTGCGGGTACTATTGTTCGAGTTATAATATGCTTCATGAAAATATCCTTTAATCCCGATCAAAAGGAGCAAATTATTCCTAAAATAAAAAACGCTCTTGGTTTTATGATTCTTGGAGTGTCCGTGTTCAGTATAAAAGACCTAATATTATATTATTTTTAGCGAGGTAAAAAATGAACAGTGATAATAAAAAACTCTACATTCCTTTCGATCTGAAGATAAAGAACGAGCTGTGGGATGGGTTCGGTAAGGAACAGATACCCGAATTGTTGATAGGTGTTGCTGTTGTACTTGTGCTTGCTTTGATTGCAGGCTTTATGTGGCACGTTGTAATTGGCATCGTTGTTTTTGGCGGTGGCGTTTTTGCAACAGTTGCTTTTATCAACAAGCAACGTCTTATCAACTTATCTCTCATTGACCAAATCAAAATTATCGTAAGGCACAGCAGGGAACAGCAGAAATTCGATTATAAGTATAAAGATGATTTCTTCGGTGATATGTAAAGTGCGACATCGTGTCGTACCAAAAAAATCTTGACATTTTATGTGAAACAGTATATAATACAGAATAAGAAGCAGTAGGCGAAATGCCTACTGCCCCTTACTCTTACAATGTTTAACGGTTCGATGATAATATGAATATTATCGGTAGCAGCGTATCAGTTGTTGGGTTAGTTACCCACATTGCGATGCAGGCGAATGCGGTGACTAACACTATCAGCTTGTCTGACTGTTCAAAACCGATTGTAAGAAATTCCTGGAAAGGCGAGCGACGAGTTGGTTTATCAATTCGACGGTCGCCTTTGGTTTTTACTTTAACCCTTTTTGCGATCAACACCTCCAATCTTTTCAGGAATTGCTGTATATAACAAAAAAGAAGCGAGAGTTCCGTTGTTCGGTCTCTCGCTTTTCTGTGAAAAATGCTTTATTTATACGCTCATATTGATTTTAAAAGCCTGATTTTTAACAGAACATGTCGAGAGATACAATGTAAGTTGTATGTGCTTTTGATAATCTTCATTGAAACTACCTCCCTCTTTTGTTCGTGATTTAAGCCTCTGCCAATAATTTTATCATATTTGCGTGAAGAAATCAATGTTTTATATGCTATATTTTTGGCAACTTGCATAAATGAATTTGTGCAATTTCACGAAAGGCAAATCGAGGCGTGGTAAATAAACAGAATTACAAGTTGATACTATTCATTAGTCCGTACCTTCAGCCGACAGAAAAAAGAAAAGCAATCTCCCTTGTGTAACAATGTAACAAATCTGACAGACTGCACAAAAACAACTGGTAATATTTGTAAATCTTTTTAAGGCTTGTTTATTGCATTCTACCTTATTTTGTGATATACTTATGATAGAGAGATATAGGCACAAAAGGTGAGTAGCTTATAATCAAAAGCAACTTACTACAGATATCCGAATTTAAACCTAACGAGAAATGCACTATATTAAGAAGGAGGGCATTATTATGACAAAGAAAATCCGAAACAAAACATTAGCTTCCATAATAACAGCAGTATATATTCTTGCGACAATGACTGCTTGCAGTAACGGAGTAAACAGTGATAATCTGTCCTCCGATACTGTTACTACAACCCACACAGATATTCAGACACCTTCTCCTGAAACGACTACTACTCCTGTTCCTGAAACAGAGCAGAAGAATGAAGCAGCAGAAGAAGAAAAAAAGACTGAAACGTCCGTGATAACGTCTGATACCCCTGCACCCGAAACAGAACAGTCAGTTCCTGAAACAGAACAGACTACTACAAGTCAGACTGAAGCAGAAACACCTGCTCCTGAAACGACTACAACAGTACAGACTACTACTCCTCAGACTGAAGCACAGGTTACAACACCTGCTACTACAGTTACCACAACCCCTGCTCCCGAATGGGACGAGAGCAAGGTGAGTGGTGCAAAGTATGTCAATACTGCTTGTTATAGCCGTAAGAAAGCTGTACTTGGCTCACAGACAGTCAAGCTGTACAACGTCAATGACAAGGTAACAGTTGTAGCAAAAACCAATACGGGTTACTACAAGCTCGATACTGGCTATTTTATACACTCTGATTATCTTTCTGATAGCAAGGTTATTATAACAACCACTACAGTTCAGACTACTACTCCTAAACCGCAGGAAACCCCTGCTCCCGAAACGGAAAAGCCACAAGAACAGCCGAAGCAGGAAATTGTAACTCTGTACTCGCAACATTCAAAAACTCTCGACGGACAGTCAAATAAGTTTTATTCTGATGTTGAATGTACAAAATACGCAGGCGGAACAGATTGGCGGAATTTCGTTATCGAGGCGATAAAAATAAACGACGATGTATATCAGATCGTAGCAGATACTCCTGAAACAGCGCATCGAAACGGCAAATATGTCAAAGCATCTGATTTCAGTCCCGTAAAGGCGTATATGAATCCAATATACGAAAACTACGATATTGAAGGTATGAAGCAGAGGCTCATCGAAATAGGTACAAAGGAATACGGACTTGTGTATAAGCCTGCCTTTGAACGTCTTGATGGTACAACGTGGGGACCTCCCGACACGATAAATGCTGATATGTTACCGGGACAGCTTGAGGATTGTATTGAAACAAGATTGTCAATAGATACGGTATATCGTCATTTGGACCCCGGCGACACCTTTGCGATATATATTGAAAAGGATGAATATAATCCCAAATACGCTTGTACAAAGGAAGAGTTTGAAGCGAAGCAGTATTATACGATATATGTCATAGATGGCGGTAGGTCTATAGTTGAACAGTAAATTAAGAACGTGCGTTTATCGGATAGGATAAATGCGGCTATCTAAAGTTGCTTTTGCTAATTTAACCTATAACCGCCTTTGTTGGAAGCACAAGGGCGGTTATACAATTTAATAACGATGAAAGAGTTTTGAGATAATCAAAGCTCTTTTTTATTTGACAATATATAGCTTGTATGATAGAATGGAGGTGTGAAATGAATCTGCTTAATGTGTTGCATTTTGCGATACCGCCGATATTATTTCCGATAACTTTTTATTTTTGTGCGGAGGTATTAAAAATGGATCCAATTGCAAGTGCTATTATAGGTGCAGGAGCAACGATTGCCGCAGGTATTTTGGGTATTATAGGTGTATGTATAGCTAACGGACGACACAACAGGAAACTGAATGACAATGTTGTTAAACTGACTGATTGTAAAATAGGCGTAAGTGATGGTGAGCTATCGTTGTCGAATCAGATAGGAGTAAATGGCGGTGCAGAAAACAGCTTGAGCAATCAACATAAAAATCTTGAAATGATATTAAAATCCGATATCAAAGACGGTGTAAATCGTGCTGTGTCAACCTCTTATGAAACATATAATTTAATCAAGACAGAAAGAGAGTTAAGACAGCAGCGAGAGATGCTATTGACTACTGATAGCGAGTATAAATTATCTAAAGCGATAGAAGAATTATCTGATTTTAAAAGGCTTTGGCTTGAGAAAAACGAAATGATTATAAAATTAGAAGATATGAATAAGGAACAAGCCAACGAAATACATAGATTGCAAACTGAAATTTCGGCAAAAGACGAAGAAATAAGACAGTTGAAATCCATAATAATAGAAAATGGTTTGGACTTTCAGCTGTAAAATTAAATATCACAGATAAGAGTTTTGATTTAATCAAAGCTCTTTTTCTTTTGCAAATGAAAGGAGGATTTTATGAATGATGATGCAGTTATCATTATAGGCGGTATATTGATTTTACTTGACTTGTTATTTTGTGCTTTTGTTCATCTGTATGACAGAAGGCAATTAAGAAAGGAAAGGGAACGCCTGGAGGAATGGCGAATAGAAAAAGAAGAAAGCTGATTTTCTTCTTTCTGTTGGCAAAAATCCAAAGCAGTCGGAAACGACTGCTTTTTTACATATACAAATAAAATAAAGAAAGGAAAGAAATCCAATGAGAACAAAACTCAAAAGACTGCTTGCAGGTTTTCTTGCGGCAGTCATTACCGCATCGGTATTGCCTTTACAGGCTCTTGCGGCAGAATTTACCGCCGGACAGATTGTACAGACGTATATTGGTGACGTGTATCAGGGATCGGATGACGGACTGTTCGATGACAAGCTTTTTCACGATACGCAGAGCTTTAATTATCTTGTGTATAACGCTGATAAAAGCACGGATGTTGCTTATCGTGTTCAGGCTAATCACTCAAAGCTCTATATTAAGAATGGCTCCGACACACAGCAGGTAATCTGTATCGAAGCGGGCGTAGATTATACCGCTAATAAGAATTACAAAGGCTATGATGAATCAACCGATAACTATATGGAACGCTTACCGGGAACAGCACAACGGCTTATCAAATATGCTATATTCTGCGGCTATAACGACAAGCGTTCCAAGATGCCGATAAGTAGTGCAAGCTATTTTAAATTCTCAAATCACACCTATAACGAGGACGATTTCGCTTTTGCAACACAGGTGCTTGTTTGGGAATTTCAGCAGGGACTCCGTACTGATACTACAAGAGGCTCGTCAACGCTTAAAACAAACGATGCAGGGACACCACCAACCGTCTTTTACGACCAGTTAAAGGGTAGACCTGCCGAGGATTGCTACAACTACATCCTCACGGAAATGGCGAAGTATGATAATAAAATTCCAAGCTTTGCGAACGAAGATGAGGACAAAGCTACTACCTATAAGATGGTGTATAACACTACTACAAAAAAGTACAGCGTTACCCTCACAGACACAAAGAACACAGGGGTTTCTGCAAGCTATTTTTCTTTAAGCGGTGTAACAGTCACAAAAAGCGGAAATAAATACACCTTCACAACAAGTAATAAAATAGCTACTGCAAAGACTTGTTTTGGTGAAGAGTCTGTATGTGCCGGCGAAGATAATATGCTTATATGGAGAGTTTCCAACTCTGATGAAAGAAAGCAGACTATCGCTACCGGTATCGAAGATCCTACCGAATCCTACATAAAGTTGATTACAGAGGACAGAGCTGACGCATCTGTTCAGAAAACCTTTGATAATGACAGCGAGCTTACAGCCGCAGAAAAAGAAGAACTCTTTTCGCATATTTCCTTTACAATCAAGGATAAGAGTTCCGGCAAGTATATCACGGCTACAGGTAGTGCAGGCTCTTACACATATTCAGGTACAAGCACGTCTGCAACCTACTATAAGCCTGATACTACAGGTAAGTTTGTTGTAAAGAATATGCCGATTGATACCTATACTCTTACTGAGTACAGCTCTGCACCTGATTATACTCCTACTGTAAAGAGCAAGGATTTCACAACTGTTGCAGGTCAGACAAAATCGGTAAGCTTTGAAAACAAGCGTGATACAGGTGTTCTTAAAATCGAGAAAAAGTGGATAACAAATGAAACCATTGATATGCCTACGTTGGCAGGACTCAACGGTAATGTATATTTCACAGTTAAAGATGTTGCTACCGGCAAGTATGTTACTGCAACATACGATGGTACAAACAGCAGATGGGAATATACGGGACTTACAAGCAATGTAGCGGATGCAACTCAAATTAAGTTTGTCTTTGCAATTCAGAGTTCTGTTGAAATTATAAATATGCCTACAGGCAGTTATATAATCACAGAAACTGTCGTTGCCGGAACTCCCGCCGCTGACTATAAAATAACAGCTAACGATTTTTCCGCAACAGTTAAGAAAGACGAAACTGTTACAAGAACGTTTACCAATAAAAAAGCTCCTGTACTTGTTATCAGAAAGAAGTTTTCCGATGAAACAAATCTGACAGAGGATGAGCTGAAGGCTGAATATGAGAAAATCTCAATTCGTGTGAAGTGCATCGGACCTTATAATCCGCCCGCAGGATATTATATGACTGTTACTGGAACAAATGGTAAGTACACCTACAATAACCTTGTTGCATCAGGCGGAACAGTAATGAAGCTTGATGAAAACGGCGAAATTCATCTTTCTTTCGGTACAATGCAGGGTTTATCCTTCCAGGTTGAAGAATACTACGATGGTACTGATTACACAACCGATGAGCCAAAAACTTTTACCCTCATAAGTGGCTCAACAGAAGAAATTATCGAACTTCCCGATATTGAATTTGAAAATAAACTTAAACCCGGTAAAGTAGAAATCACAAAGGAATTTCTGAATGTTGAAGGCAACTCTGAAACAGTAACAGATGAACAGCTCTCCGAAATATCTTTCGTTATTCGTAACGAAGATAACAAACTGCTTAATTTCAGCGGTAGCAACGGTATGTATTCATATACAGGAGTTGGAACAGGTACACAGCTTAAATTATCCGACACTTACAAGCTGACTGCTGATAATCTTCCTTCAAAAAAGCAGTACACTATTGAAGAAGTAAACGGTACAGATGGATATAGCTTCACAGTTGATCCTGTGACGTTTGAAATCACACCTGATGGAACGGCACAGAAGGTTTTCTACAACAAGGCTCAGACTGGCTATCTTACAATAAAGAAGAACAGCGTTGATGGTAAGCTGTCAGGTTGGAAGTTCAGAGTAGAGCTTGTATCTTCTCCCTTCAAGAGCTACACCTACGACAAGACCTTTACTACAGATGTGAATGGCGTTATCTCAATAGGTGACCTCCGTGTTGGTAAATATAAGGTAACGGAGATTACAAGCGGTGCAACTGCAGGTTATATTACTCCTGAAAGTCAGATAATCGAAATTAGCGATAATCAGCTTACAAATGTAGCGATGGAAAATATACCTTTTGGACATATCAAGATTCAGAAGGTAAATAAAAAGACTGGTGAAAAGGTAAGCGGTGCAACCTTTGCGATTTACGATGAAAACGGAAATATAGCAAAAGCGTTTAAGTCTGATACGGATAAAACACTCATAGATGCGGTGATTTCTGAATCCCCTGCAGGTAGCGGCATTTATGTATGTAATAATCTGCCTATTACATCCGAATCCGGCACAAAGTATGTTATTAAGGAAACAAGTGCTCCTGAAGGATATCTCATTGATGGTGGCTCATATACTGTAACTCTTGATACAGCAGACGAGGTTGTGCCTGTATCAAACAACGGAACAGACCAGTTTGAAGAAGATGAATACGGCTACGGACAGATTACAAAGGAGTGGACTGCTCCCGTAAATCCTACTTCTGCAGAGATTATAGAGCTTGAGAAGAACGTTTACTTTACGGTTAAGGATGTAGTTACGAAGGAATACCTGAAGGTAAGCGGAAGCAACGGCTCATATACTTATGCGGGAACAGTTGGTGCATCTGTAACTGATTCTGCAAAATTCACTCTTAAAAACAGTAAGTTTGTGATTTCCAAACTTCCTACAGGTAAATATACTGTGACAGAGTATAACAATGCTCCCGGCTATAGTCCCAAAACACAGTCGGCAACTCTCACAGTACAGAGAAATCAGACAGGAACTGTTGCATTTATCAATGAACGAGATACCGGCGTAGGTCAGGTTATCAAACATTGGACAGCTCCCGTAAATCCTACTGCAGAAGAAATCACAGAACTTGAAAAGTCTGTTTACTTCACAGTAACCGATGTTGATGGTAACTACCTGAAGATAAGTGGTAACGACGGTACATATACTTACATCGGCACACAGTCTACAGAAGCAAAGTTTATGCTTGTAAACGGCAAATTTGAAATATCAGATATGCCTACAGGTAAGTACAAAGTGACAGAGTATAACAATGCTCCCGGTTACAGTCCCAAAACACAGTCAGTTACAATCGAAGTTAAGAAAGATGAAACTGCAAAGGCAGAGTTCACAAATGACAGAGATACCGGCGTAGGTCAGGTTATCAAACATTGGACAGCTCCCGTAAATCCTACTGCAGAAGAAATCGCAGAACTTGAAAAGTCTGTTTACTTCACAGTAACCGATGTTGATGGTAACTACCTGAAGGTAAGTGGTAACAACGGCACATATACTTACATCGGCACACAGTCTACAGAAGCAAAGTTTATGCTTGTAAACGGCGAATTTGAAATATCAGATATGCCTACAGGTAAGTACAAAGTAACAGAGTATAACAACGCTCCCGGTTACAGTCCTGCTACACAGAGCGTTACAATCGAAGTTAAGAAAGATGAAACTGCTACCGCTTCATTCACGAATGACAGAGACACAGGTACGGCACAGATTATCAAGAAATGGACAGCTCCCATAAATCCTACTGCAGAAGAAATCACAGAACTTGAAAAGTCTGTTTACTTCACAGTAACTGATATTGATGGTAACTACCTGAAGGTTAGCGGTAACAACGGTGCATATACCTACATCGGCACACAGACTGCAGAAGCAAAGTTTATGCTTGTAAACGGCAAATTTGAAATATCAGATATGCCTACAGGTAAGTACAAAGTAACAGAGTATAACAATGCTCCCGGTTACAG
>JAGAVH010000029.1 GCA_017942025.1 Ruminiclostridium sp.
AATTGCATTTTCATAAAGTCACGCAGTCCTATCGGACTGCTCCCAGCCCCAGCAGTTCGCAGAACTGCGACAATTTCGGCAAATACTTTTGCCGAAATATATTTCCTCAGGGGAAAGGGGGGCAGGGGGATTGGGGCTACAATAACCCCAGCGCACCGCCCTGATATTATCTGAACAAGGTACATTCTCCGCTTTTGCGGTAGTAGTCTATTCTTTCCTCTATCGCCTGCCTTGTGGTCTTGTAAAAATCCGCAAGGCAGTCGATACATAAGAATTCATCTGCATTTCTTGTGACTAGCTTTCTGTAGATTGCTATATCGTCGCCGCCAAGCTTTGCGCCGCATTTATAGCAAGTGCTGTAATTTGACATCAGAGCTTTACTACCTTTGCTCTGAATACGAGGCAGTCGTGGGGCGCTACTGTCTGTACCAGTCTTTCACCAAAGGTACCTACATCCTTATGCTCCCAGCAATCGTAAACCTGAAGTCCTCTGCCTGCCGCCGCAGATAAACCGATGTCCCACAGCTGGAGTGACATTTCTGCATTCACATCGCTGAAATTGAACATACCTATAGCAAAGTCACCGTTTGATAAAGGCTTTACAAGGGAGAATACGTTTTCGGGGTTGTTCCACTGGCTGATGCGGTAGGGACTGCGGCACTCGATATCCTGATTTAATGCAAGCACATCCTTGTTTGTAAGTATTTCCTTTGTTCTGTCGGTCATACGGCGCACGTCACAGCCAATCATAAGAGGGCTGTTCATCATTGCCCATAAGGAGAAATGAGTCTTGTACTCGGTATCGGTACAGCCGCCGATACCCTTGCCATCCTTATTTGCAAACTGGTCGTGGGAGCCGCCGTTGATAAATTCGTTATTTGAGCCGCCGTGCATACCAACTACCAGCATATCAATGTCATTGTGGCAGTAGGGAGCGCCGTAGCACTGATTACCCATCTGGGAGAGGGCAAGTCTTTTTATACATTCCCAGTTATCCTGGATATCGCCTGTAGAACGGAACATATGCGCTCCTGATTCTCTTATCCAGCGGTAGATATTATCATTACCCCAGTTACAAGCGGAGAAAAGTATCTCTCTGCCGCAGTTACGAAGAGCGGTGCTCATTCTCTTATAAAGTATCTCGCCGGGGATGTAATCAGGCTTGTAGCAGTAGTCGTACTTCAGATAGTCAACGCCCCAGCTTGCAAAGGTTTCTGCATCCTGGAATTCATGCTCAAAGCTACCCGGATGACCTGCACAGGTGTGAGTACCCGCACAGGAGTAGATGCCGAATTTAAGTCCCTTGCTATGTACGTAGTCGGCTACCGCCTTGATGCCGTTAGGGAATTTATAATGATCGGGTACAAGCTCGCCCTTTTCGTTTCTCTGCTTTTCGCTCCAGCAGTCGTCGATTACGATATATTCGTAGCCTGCATCCTTAAGTCCGTTTTCTACAAAGGCGTCAGCCGCCTGCTTGATAAGCTCCTCGTTTATTTCCCAGGTGAACGTATTCCAGGAGTTCCAGCCAAGAGGAGGAAGCATTCCTAATTTTCTTGTTTCCATTGTTTCCATTGTAATATACCTTTCCTTTTTCGGTTAATTAAAATATGTTACGGAGTCCTACCGTAATTTCTATTTTTTCTATGCCGTGGGCAAGAAGGACGTCTATCGCCTCTCTTGTAACGGTTTCGCCCGGCATCAGAAGCGGAATTCCGGGAGGGCAGGGAGCGATAACTCCTGCGCATATCTTGCCTTCCGCCTCTTCAACGTTTATCTTCTGCTTCATTCTGCCGTAGGCGGCGGAGGGTGAGGAGGCGGAGGTGGTCTTTATCATAACGGGAGGCTTCGGCAATCTTAATAACGCCGTGCGCTCCATTACGCCTTCGGAAAATACCATATACATAGTTTCAAAATCCTGGTCACAGGTGTGCCAGCCAAGAAGCAGAACACACTTATATTCATCCGCATACTCGCATACTATACCGAACTGGTCAAGCTCGTAGGCAAAGCGCTGTCCCGTTGTGAACATAGCGGAGCAGTCGAATACTATCCTCATATCGTCACTCTGCGACAATACATAGCCTGAGGCAGAGATATGATTTTTAAGCTCTTTTATCCTTACTGCAAGGTCCTTTATGTGATCGGGGTTTTCGCATACTGTGGCATTGAAGCGGTCTAAGCTGTCAAGAATAAGATAGCTGGGACTGGACGAGCCGAAAAGCGACATAATTTCCTTGGCGTTTTCGCAGTATTTCTTATTACCGATATGAAGGTATGCGCCGCCCGTCAGCACGGGGAGAGTCTTGTGGGCAGAATCTGCACACATATCAGCGCCCAGGGTTATGGGATGTCTGTCGGTTTCGGTAAATCTCAGATAAGCTCCGTGGGCATTATCCACAAGAAGCGGAATATTATGCCTTTTACATACCTCAGATATCGCCTTTATATCGCTCATACCACCGTAATAGTCGATGGAGTTTATAAATACGGCAAGAGTGCGCTCGGTTATTTTCCTTTCTATTTCGGCAGGGGAAATATCACAGCTCATATACTCCCTGGGATATACCCAGGAGGGAGTAAGTCCCAGAAGTATGCAGGTATTTATAAAGCTACGGTGAGAGTATCTGCCCGCTATAACGTGATCTCTTCCCTTTCCCTTCTGCTTTGCCAGCATAAGCATCGTCTGTATCGCAAGGGTACTGCCGCCGCAGGAATAGAGAGTCTGCTCCGTACCGTAAACACGGGAGGCTATGCGCTCGCTCTGTCCGATTATCCCACGGTTGTCGGCAAAGGGATCCGATTCGAAAAGGCTGTCCGCACCCTCTATCTCGGTTATATCAAGAGGATTTTCGTAGCCCTTGTGACCGGGCATATAACACCTTACCTTGCAATCCTGCTTGTTTTTTATAAGAAAGTCGTGTATAGGAGAGAGGTTGATTTTTTCTTCCATAGTTGCTCCTTTCTGATTTTTGGATTTACAATATAATTTTAGCATAAATCAATAATTTTTTCAATTTTTATTTGATTATTTTTAAAAAAATGTTGAATTATCTCCCGATTTTTTATATAATTAAATATATATAGTATGAAAATCAGGAGTACCCTTAAAATAAATGAATATTAAGAAATTAACAGGTATTTTTTCTCTTGTTGCTGTGATGCTGTTTACATCAGCCTGCAGTGAGATTGACTACTCGGCAAGCGGTAATGATAACAGCCTGCTTCTTCCGTCCTTTACCGACAGCAGCAGTCGTGAAGAAGCTGAGGCGCCTCCGGCAAACATCACCACAGAGCGCCTGAAGGAAAAATACAAGACAGAAGAAAAACCCTTTACACATCTGACTGAGGCAGAATCGCTCATATCCGAGGACACTGAGCCTCTTACCGATATCGCGCCCTATACGGGAAAGGGATATATCAGACTTAACGCCTATCAGACAGTCAGCCTTTTAATAGAAGTGCCGACAAATCAGCATTATAACATTTCCATTTCCGCCTGCGGAAACGGCGGTGCCGTTACTCTTATAACCGGCGGCACAAAGCTTATCGACAGCGAAAACGGAAAATATAAAAGGTGGAACGGCACTCTGCACGGAGCCTATAAGGTACAGCAGAGCAGACTGTTTACAAGCTACGAGGTAGCTCCCGTATATCTTGAAAAGGGAATAAATAAAATAACTCTGCAGACAGTAAACGGCAGTGTATATATAGACAGTATCTCGGTCAGAAATGCCGTGGTACAAAGCGACAGATACGAAAACGCAGGCACATCCATAGCAGGCGATGAGATAAATTACGGCAGACTGCAGACTATGAGCTATCTTAAATCAATCTACGGCAAGCAGACTCTTACCGCTCAGTATGTCACCCCTAACACAAATGCCGAAATAGATGTCATATACCGTAACACAGGCAGATATCCTGCTATCCGCTGCGGCGACCTTATGTACTATACAAAGGCAGGGGCGTCACTACTTACAGGCACAAACGAAAATACCGATACAGAGCTTGCAAAGGAATGGGCAAGGCAGGGCGGTATGGTAATGTACAGCTGGTACTGGTACAGTCCCATCGGCAGAACGACTCTTTATGCAAGGGACTGTGAGTTTGATGTCACAAAGGCTGTGACCGATAACGAAAAATATTACACTCTGTCGCAGGAGGAACTTAAAATGCTTCTTGACGACGGCAGTATCTCAGAAGAATGCTATACTGTGCTGTGCGATATGGACAGCATTGCCGCTCAGCTGAAAACACTTTACAATGAGGATATAACCGTACTGTTCAAGCCTATGGCTGTAACAGACAGCGCAATGTACTGGTGGGAAACAGATGAAGAAACCTACAAGACCTTGTGGAAAATGATGCAGATACGCTTCGAAGAGCTTCACGAGCTGTCAAATCTTATCTGGATATGTCCTGCCACCAAGGGCAGAATGTACCCCGGTGATGATTATGTGGATATAATCGGCTGTGACATCTACAACAACAGCGACAGCGCAAATCTTCAGGGTATGCTGAACACAGACACGCTCACCCTCAATACAAAGATGACCGCACTTACAGAATGCTGTTTTACTCCCGATCCCGACATACTTTACAGAGATAACTGTATGTGGCTGTGGTCAGGGGCGCAGGGCGGAAAATATCTGATAAATCCCGACGGATATATGACGGGAGATTATATATCTGTATCACAGATGAAGAAAATATACAATCACGAGCTTACAATAGCAAGAGACGAGCTTTCCATTGACCGATAAAAGGAGCTGAAAGGAAAATGAAATACCGCTGGCATAAGAAATATCTGTACTGGGGCGTTACCGCATTCTGCGTTATTGCCGCCGCTATAGTTTTCTTCTTGGGACTTTCCCAGATAGAGCCGATACTTGAAAAGATAGGTGCATTTTTAAGCATATTGACGCCCGTACTTTACGGCTTTATTATAGCTTATATCCTGTCCCCTGTGGCAACCTACTTCGAAAAACCCGTTTTCAGAAGATTGTTCTACACTATTCAGGACAAGAAGAGAGAACGCTTTATAAAAAAGCATCCCGGAGAAACGCCTCCTGAAAAGACCTTTCCCGTAAGAAGAGTCGCAAGAGTGCTTTCTGTAGTGGTAACCATGATACTTGCCCTTGTATTACTGGGCGGTATGACATGGATACTTCTCCCTCAGCTTATCGAAACCATTACCTCTCTTGTAAACAATATGCCTGACTATGTAAAGCAGGTTACAGAATGGGTATCGGGACTGCTTGAAAACTACCCCGATGTAAAGGCGTATGTTCTGCAGTTTACAGGCGGAATTTCAGATATGCTCAACAACTGGCTTTCTACCGACCTGCTCCCCCAGATGACAAATATATGGGAGCTGATAAGCTCCAACGTAATGAACGTGATAAACGTTACGATAAACCTCCTGCTCGGCGTTGTAATTGCGGTGTATTTCCTTAACAGCAAGGAGCTTTTTGCCGCTCAGGGCAAAAAGATTGTCTACTGCTTCTTCAAGACAAAGCACGCAAACAACATAATAACTACCGTAAGGGATATACACAAATCCTTCGGTCAGTTCATCACAGGCAAGCTTATTGACAGCTTTATAATCGGCGCACTTTATATAATCATAATGAGCATTCTCGGTATGCCCTATGCAACACTTGCAGGTGTAATTATGGGCATCACAAGCATAATTCCTTTCTTTGGTCCCTTTATCGGCGCTGTACCCTGCGTACTGCTGATGCTGCTTGCAGACCCTATCCAGTGTCTGTGGTTCCTTATCCTTATGATAATCATCCAGCAGATTGACGGCAACATCTTAGCGCCCAAGATTATCGGCGACTCTACAGGACTTTCAAGCTTCTGGGTAATCTTCGGTATGCTGGTCGGTCAGGGAATCTTCGGCTTTGCAGGACTTATCATCGGTATCCCCTTATTTGCGGTGGTATATTCCTTTGCAAAAAGACGAGTGGCAAGAGGACTTGAAGAAAAGAACCTCCCCTCTGATTCAAACGACTATCGTGATATCCATCACATAGACGATGAAACGGGTGAAGCGGTAATGTTCCCCCATCCGCCCTATATGAAAAAGGTAAAGGTAAGAGAAAAGAAATCTATCAAAACTGTTTTCAGAAGAAGGAAAAGGAAGTAATACAGACTTTTGATATACAGCGAGGTTAAAATTATGATGAAATATGTAGTAACCCCCGAACAGATGAAAAAAGCAGAGGCAGGCAGTGAGAATAACGGCATTTCGCTTGCCGCTCTTATGGACAACGCAGGCAAATCAATAGCCCGTTATGCTATGGACTTTCTCCCTTATCCCGAAGAAGCAAGAGCTATAATACTCTGCGGCGGCGGTAATAACGGCGGCGATGGATATGTAGCGGCAAAGGAGCTTTCCAGAATGGGCGCAAGGGTGGACGTGGCAGTCTTGTCCGAGCCTTCTACAGAGCTTTGCCGTGACGCCTTTGACAGATGCAGGGCAAGTATCAGCGGTGAGCTGTTTTCTGTGGCTGATGGTCTTGATATCATACGTGAGCATATATATAATGCAGATGTTATAATAGACTGCATCTTCGGTACAGGCTTTCACGGAGAGATTGAGCCTGTGACAGAGGATGAAAACCCCTGTAGAATTTCTATCCGACCTGTTACAAATATTATAAAAGCCTCAAATGAGTCTGACGCTATAAGAATATCAGCGGATATCCCATCAGGCTGTAACGCTCTCACGGGCGAGGCGGCAAAATGCGTGTTCGAGGCTGATTATACCCTTGTTCTCGGCGCATACAAGACAGGACATATGCATAGTCCCTGCAGTGAATATTCGGGCGAGCTTGACCTTGCGGATATCGGCATCCCTGACTGCGCTTATGAGGAATATGAGGCTGTTATATCCGATGATTCCTTTATAGAAAAGCTCCCTAAAAGAAAAAGAATCAGCCATAAGGGCGATTATGGCAGACTGCTCAATATTGCAGGCAGTGAAAACTATGTGGGTGCGGCGTGGCTTTCGACAAATGCGGCACTTCGTGTAGGTACGGGACATGTTACCTTGTGCTCGGTAAAGTCGGTAACCTCCGCTGTTTCCATAACCCTGCACGAAAGCACCTATCTGCCACTCACCGACAAGGCAAATATAGAAACAGAGCACATAAACGATATTCTTTCAGCGGCAGAAAATGCCACCGCCGTGCTTATCGGTTGTGGTACGGACTGTAATGAGGATATCGCAAAGATAACCCTGTCACTTATCAAATATGCCGGCTGTCCCGTAATTATCGACGCCGATGGTCTAAATTCCATTGCGCCGCATATAAATGAGATAAAGGACAACAACGGTATGGTAATACTTACCCCTCATTTAAAGGAATTTTCAAGATTATCAGGCTGTGATATGGGATATATCCAGAGAAACAAGCTGGCGGCTGCAAAGACCTTTGCCAGAATGTATAACGTTCATCTTCTTCTGAAGGACGCATATTCCGTATATGCGGCGCCTGACGGCTTTACCGCTGTAAACCTGAGCGGCAACGACGCTCTTGCCAAGGCAGGTAGCGGCGATACTCTTGCAGGTACTATTGCAGGACTCCTTGCCATTGGCGGAGAAATAAACGAAACTGTGACCGCAGGCGCATATATCTTCGGCAAAGCGGCGGAGCATGCGGCTATAATCCGCAGTACAAGGAGCATTCTCCCCTCAGAGATACCCGAAGCATATTCACAGATATTCTATTGATATTTATAAGTTGTCCTTTAGTAATAACGAAAGGACAACTTTTTTATGAAAGGAAAAAGAATAATCGCCGCTGTCGGCGTATCTGCATTGCTGTTATTTACCGGCTGCAGCGAAAGCATCAATATCACATCTCCCGACCTTTCGGGAGATATAGAAATGTCAGGCACAATTTCCTGCGGCACCGTAAAGGCTCAGGCTGACATATGCCGTAATGACGGGGTGTGGAAGATAACCTATACCGCTCCCGACAGCATAAGCGGTATGGAGATATCCACCGACGGAACAGAATGTAAGGTAAGCCTTGGCGGCATAGTATTCGACTATAAAAATGAAGATGTGCCGTTTGTCACAGCCGCCGACTATATAGTCGCCGTAATAGACAGCACAGCGCAGAAGGACAGCTTTACTCTCACAAAGGGGACAAATTCAAAGGGCGAGGAAGAAACAAGACTGCAGGGCTCGGTGCTGTCCAGCGGCTATCAGCTTACTATAGATAAAAGCGGAAAAATCACCTCCCTTTCGGCAGGAGAGTACAAATTCACGGCGGTAGCAGATGATAAAAAAGAAAGCTAAACGCCCGATATATAAAAAGCTGAAGCCCTTTATCAAGGGTACTCTTGCCGCCTTTATCATCACATTTCTTATGACTGTGCTTATGTCCCTTGGTATGTGTGCGGCAGGTCTTGCAGAAGAAAACGCCGTTATCCTCAGTTACATATCCCTTTGTTGCGGTGCGCTGGCAGGCGGTATCATTGTCGGCGGAAGTAAGGGGAAAAACGGCTTTTTCTGGGGTGCTGTACAGGGACTTATATTATTCCTTATAATTCTTATCGCCGCTCTGGTTTTGCAGAACACCGATAACGGTCAGCTTGTCGCAAAGCTGTTGTTCTGTGTTATCGGCTCAATGGTCGGCGGAATAATCGGAGTCAATCTGCCGATAGATTGAATCTGCTTTTTTCTCCTTGATGAAAAAGAAAGGAAACACGCCTTGGTACAGACCGTATTTTGCCACATAAAAATTCGGTGTTTACATTTAGAAGAAAATAGTGTATAATAATATCATCTATAATGTAGAACTATGTAAATTTTTGCCGAAAGGAATTTTAAATTATGTCAAAGTTAATGTTAGGTAACCAGGCGGTAGCCCGTGGTCTCTACGAGGCAGGCGTTACCGTGGTATCAAGCTATCCCGGTACACCCAGTACCGAAATCACCGAATTTGCGTCCAAGTACAATGCTGACGAAATGTACTGCGAATGGGCGCCCAACGAAAAGGTAGCCTGCGAAGTAGCGATCGGTGCAAGCATTGCAGGTGCAAGAAGCTTCTGCGCTATGAAGCACGTAGGACTGAACGTTGCGGCTGACCCCTTATTCACAGCCTCCTATACAGGTGTAAACGGCGGCTTCGTTTTAGCGGTTGCCGACGATCCCGGTATGCACAGCTCCCAGAACGAGCAGGATTCCCGTCATTACGCTATCGGTGCAAAGGTTCCTATGTTAGAGCCTTCCGATTCCGCTGAATGTAAGGAATATACAAAGCTCGCCTACGAGATTTCCGAGCAGTTTGATACTCCCGTAATTTTAAGACTTACAACAAGAGTAAGCCATTCCCAGTCTACCGTTGAAGAATGCGACAGAGTAGAAAAGGCTCTGCCCGAATATAAAAAGGATATTGCAAAGTATGTAATGGTTCCTGCAAATGCAATCAAAAAGCACGTTGTAGTTGAAGAAAGAACCTTAAAGCTCACAGAATATGCTGAAAATTCAGGCATCAACACAGTTGAGATGAACAGCGACGAAATAGGCGTTATCACTTCAGGTATCTGCTATCAGTTTGCTAAGGAAGCTCTGGGCGACAAGGCAAGCTATTTAAAGCTTGGTATGGTAAATCCCCTGCCTGTAAAGCTTATCAAGGAATTTGCCGCTAAAGTAAAGACCTTATACGTTATCGAGGAGCTTGACGACGTTATCGAAACTCATTGCCGCAAGAACGGTATAGAGGTAAAGGGCAAGGAGTTATTTACACTCCAGGGCGAATATTTCCAGAGCAAAATTAAGCAGGTAATTTTAAACGAGGCTGACGAATTTACAGTTCTTGATGAGGCTATTCCTGTTCGTCCTCCCGTACTCTGTGCAGGATGTCCCCACAGAGGCGTATTCTACATATTAAAGAAGCTCGGAGTAATGGTAAGCGGCGATATCGGATGCTACACCTTAGGCTCTGCCGCTCCTCTTTCAGCTATTGATACTACCGTATGTATGGGTGCGTCGGTAAGCGGTCTGCACGGCTTCAACAAGGGCAGAAAGGGCGAATTTGAGGGCAAGTCTGTAGCGGTTATCGGTGACAGTACCTTTATCCACAGCGGTGTTACAGGTCTTATCAATATCGCATATAACAGAAGCAATTCTACAGTCCTCATCCTTGATAACAGCATCACAGGTATGACAGGACACCAGAACAACCCCGCAAACGGAATGAACATCTACGGCGATCCTGCGGCGGCAGTAAATCTCGAAGCGCTTGCAAAGGCAGTTGGTATCAATAGCGTAAGAGTAATTGATCCCAACAATCTTGCCGAAACCGAAAGCGTAATCAAGGAAGAGCTTGCAAAGGACGAGCCTTCGGTAATTATCGCCCGTCGTCCTTGTGCGCTTCTCAAGACAGTCAAGCATAAGGCTCCCTTTAAGATCAACCCCGACAAGTGCAAGAACTGCAAGGCTTGTATGAAGATAGGCTGTCCTGCATTATGCTGGGGCGAAAACGGTGTAACTATCGACGCTACACTCTGCGTAGGCTGCGGACTTTGCAACCAGATGTGCAAGTTCGGTGCCATTGAGGAATAAGGGGGATAACACAATGACAAATTCAATTATGATAGTAGGCGTTGGCGGTCAGGGTACTCTGCTTGCCAGCCGTATATTAGGTAACGTTTTAGGCTCTGCAGGCTATGACGTAAAGGTAAGCGAGGTACACGGAATGAGCCAGCGTGGCGGTTCTGTAGTAACCTACATAAAGTACGGTGAAAAGGTGTACAGCCCCGTTATCGAAAAGGGACAGGCTGATATCATCGTATCCTTTGAACAGCTTGAAGCGGCAAGATGGCTCTCCTCTCTGAAAAAGGGCGGCACAGTTATCACAAACTCACAGAAGATAAGCCCTATGCCCGTTATCACGGGTGCGGCACAGTATCCCGAGGGATTACTTGAAAAGATTGCCGACAAGGGTGTTAATCTTATCGCAGTAGACGCACTTTCCGCCGCTAACGAGGCAGGTAGTGCAAAGGCTGTAAACGTAGTTCTTATGGGCGTTTTATCAAAGGTGTTAAAGGGCTTTGATGAAGCGGCCTGGAAAAAGGCAGTTGAAGAATGCGTACCCAAGAAGGTTATTGAAATCAACGAAAAGGCCTTCGAGCTTGGTACAAAGTTAGTATAAGATGAAAATAATAAAAGACAGTACGCCTAAAAAAGACGGATACCGTATGCCTGCGGAATTCAGTAGTCACAGAGGATGCGTTATGATATTCCCCGAGAGAGCCGATTCCTGGCAGTACGGCGCTGTTAAAGCAAGAAAAGCCTTTGCCGAAGTGGCAAAGGCTATTGCAAAAGGCGAAAAGGTTACTATGCTTGCAAGTCATTCTCAATATGACAATGCAAGACGGCTTCTCCCCGACTATATAAGGGTGGTGGAAATGTCCTCCGACGATGCCTGGGCAAGAGACGTAAGCCCCGAATTCGTTACAGACGATAAGGGCAATATCCGTGGTGTTGATTTTTACTTCAATGCCTGGGGCGGACTTTATGACGGACTATATTTCCCCTGGGATAAGGATAACGCCATAGCAAAAAAGCTCTGCGACCTTTATGATATCGACATGTATGATTTTTCCGACTTTGTTTTAGAGGGCGGAAGCATCAGCGTTGACGGTCTTGGTACTGTGCTTACGACTGAAGCTTGCCTTTTAAGTAAGGGAAGAAATCCCGATTTGTCAAGAGAAGAGATAGAGCATAGGCTCTGCGAGGGACTTGGTGCAGAAAAGGTCATATGGCTGCCCGGCGGCATCTTAGGTGACGAAACCAACGAGCATGTTGATAATATCTGCGTATTTGCCGCACCTCATAAGGTGCTTTTATCCTGGTGCGAGGATGAAGCTGACAAGCAATATGAGATGTGCAGAAAATGCCTTCAGGTACTTGAAAACAGTACCGACGCCACAGGTGAAAAAATAGAGGTAATAAAACTTCCTATGCCAAAGCCCGTCTATATGACGCAGGACGAGGTAGAGGGACTTGATTATTGCTTCGGCGAGCCTACAAGGGACGTAGCCGAAAGACTTTCCGCAAGCTACGTAAATCTTTATATCGGCAATAAGACGGTAGTTATGCCAGCCTTTGGCGGCGAGAATGAAGACGCCGACAAGAGAGCGGCAGAAATAGTAAAATCGGTATTCCCCGAAAAAGAAGTCATATCCGTTTATGCAAGGGATATTCTTATCGGCGGCGGCAATATACATTGTATCACACATCAGATTCCTGAATTTTAAAATAAGAAAAGAGGGGTAAAATGAGTAAGGTCAAGGTAGCGGCAATACAGATGAGTTGCGCAGAAGAGCGTGACGAAAATATTTCAAAGGCGGAATATATGGTCCGTCGGGCGGCGGCTGAGGGTGCAAAGGTAATACTTCTCCCCGAGCTTTTCGAAACGCCTTATTTCTGCCAGCAGAGAAATTACGAATTTTACTATTATGCCGAAACCACAGAGGATAACCCTGCGGTAAAGAAATTTATGCAGGTGGCAAGGGAAACGGGTACCGTTATCCCCGTCAGCTTCTATGAAAAGTACGGCAATACCTTTTTTAATTCCATAGCTATGATAGATGCGGATGGCAGTCTTATGGGAGTATATCGCAAGAGCCATATCCCCGACGACCATTTCTATCAGGAGAAATTCTATTTTACTCCCGGAGATACCGGCTTTAAGGTATGGAAAACAAGATACGGCAATATCGGTGTAGGTATCTGCTGGGATCAATGGTTTCCCGAAGCGGCAAGATGTATGGCACTTATGGGTGCGGATATGCTTTTATATCCCACAGCCATAGGTAGCGAGCCTATACTGGAATGTGATTCTATGCCCCACTGGAGAAGAGCGATGCAGGGACATTCCGCATCAAATCTTATCCCCGTGATAGCGGCAAACCGCATAGGCACAGAGGAGGTTATTCCTTCCGAAGATAATCAGTATCAGGAATCATCGCTTACTTTCTACGGTTCATCCTTTATAACCGATGCCACAGGCGAAATAATGGCTCAGGCGGACAGAGACAATGAAATGATAATAACCTCTGTCATCGATACCGATGCAAACAGAGAATTCCGTCAGAGCTGGGGCGTGTTCAGAGACCGCAGACCTGAGCTTTATGGAAGAATAATCGGGCATTGAGAATGACAAAAGATTTTCCAAAAAGAAAACCAACAAGATTAAAAGGGTTCGATTATAATAATTCAGGCGTATATTTTATAACAATATGCACCGAAAACCGTGAGCATATATTATCGCAGATTATAGACGATAACGAGCAATCTTATGAATTCGGGAATGTAGGGGGCGACGTCCTCGACGCCCCGTCTTCTTACAGCGAACAATCTTTCGGGCGTATTCCCGACGCCCCGAAAAACATTGATAATTACAATTTGTTTTATGAAAATGCATATGTAAAATTATTACCTTTCGGTATAATTGCAGATAAATATATAAAACAAATGAATAATTTTTACGA
>JAGAVH010000030.1 GCA_017942025.1 Ruminiclostridium sp.
GGCAGTCTTATCAAAACGTTTTAATTTACGATTGTAGGGGGCGACGTCCTCGACGCCCCGCCGCCGAAGGCGGAATTTAAAATCCATCAATTGCCAAAGGCAATTGATTCCACAACTTCGTGCGTAGCACGAAACATCACTTTGAAATTTGCAAAGCAAATTTCAATTTATTATTTTCCCCTCATCCGTCACCTACGGTGACACCTTCTCCCAAGGGAGAAGGCTTTATAATGCACCTTTTAAAATACATCCGCCGAAGGCGGGTTGCACCCGCAGGTAATTACGCCGCTGGGGTTATTGTAGCCCCAAAAAAGATTGCTCGGTGTATAGAGAATCCCTCCGTCAGTCCTTACGGACTGCCACCTCCCTTTAGGCAAGGGAGGCTTTTTGGCGCTACACCAACCAAAGTCCCCCTTGCCTAAAGGGGGATGGCGGCGATAGCCGTCAGGGGGATTCATTCCGTCACATCTCCTCATCAAATTTCAATTTGAAATACAACCAATACGTAAAACCGCCGTTTTGCTATCTACAGATAAATACAAAATGTAAAAAGGCGGAACCGTCAGCGGCAGCAGTCCAACGGACTGCGACGGTCTTTAGACCAATGACCCGCCGCAAAGTCGGCGATGATTTCGATGTTGTTTTTGCCTTCGGCTAGTCTGCCGCAGAAATAAATGGTGTCGCCTTCCCTCTTCATATATAATGAAATAGTGTCGCCTTCCATACATTCTCTGGCGAAATTTATATTCAGCTTCTTGTAGTGCCTTTCCCTTAAATCCTCGGGGAGAATATCGCTGAGCAATCTTAAATAAGTACCATTGTTTACGTGACCGTTGGGATCGATATCGCTATATACAAAGGTATATTGCTTTACAAACTTCTCTCCCTCAATCTTTATCTTTTCTATCCTTGCTTCGGTTTCCTCGTCAAGAGAAAGCTGACCGTAAATATATTCGCCGGGACGGTAGAGCTTGTGAGTGTGAGGATTTACCAGTACCCACATACTTTCGCTGTCACAGAAGGAATTTCCTTTTTCGTCGGTGACGGAATATCTTCTTATAAACTGGGAGCCTTTTGTACCGCCTTCCCAGGTGGTAAACTTTACCTTATCGTGATATACGGGCACTCTGTCATAGCTGATGCACACCTTTGTCAGCAGAAATACCTGACCATCCTCCCACATCTGTTCTCTTGTTATATTACGGCTTGCAAGATGACTTCCTGCCAGCTCAAACGCCCACGCCATCAGGGTTGCAGGCTGTAAATCGTATTTCTTGTCGCAGTCGGCAAAATCCACCGTAAAGGTTTCAGTATGCTTGTAGTTTTCCATAGCTTTCTTTTATTCTCCTAAAATAAAACCGTACAGTATGTTTTGAGCTATACTGTACGGCAATTTCCATTTATTTACTTAGTAATCTTATCAATACCGCCCATATAGCTACGAAGCACTTCGGGGATACGGATGCTTCCATCCTCGCAGAGGTTGTTTTCAAGGAATGCGATGAGCATTCTGGGAGGAGCAACAACAGTATTGTTGAGAGTATGCGCAAAGTAATTGCCCTTTTCCTTATTCTTGATACGGATTTTGAGTCTTCTTGCCTGAGCGTCACCCAGGTTGGAGCAGCTACCAACCTCAAAATACTTCTTCTGTCTGGGAGACCAGGCTTCTACGTCGTAGGACTTAACCTTGAGATCAGCCAGGTCACCGGAGCAGCATTCGATAGTTCTTACGGGGATATCCATAGATCTGAAGAGGTCAACTGTGTTCTTCCAGAGCTTGTGGAACCATTCTGCGCTGTCTTCGGGCTTGCAGACAACGATCATTTCCTGCTTTTCGAACTGGTGGATTCTGTAAACGCCTCTTTCCTCAATACCATGAGCGCCCTTTTCCTTTCTGAAGCAGGGAGAGTAGCTGGTAAGAGTATAGGGGAGCTTTTCTTCTTCATTTATAGTATCGATGAACTTACCGATCATGGAGTGTTCACTTGTACCGATGAGGTAGAGATCCTCGCCCTCAATCTTGTACATCATAGCGTCCATTTCTGCAAAGGACATAACGCCTGTTACAACGTTACTACGAATCATAAAGGGAGGTATGCAGTATGTGAAGCCACGTTCAATCATAAAGTCACGGGCATAGGAGATAATTGCAGAATGGAGTCTTGCGATATCGCCCATAAGATAGTAGAAGCCGTTACCTGCAACCTTTCTTGCACTGTCTAAATCAAGACCGCCGAGGCTTTCCATAATTTCACTGTGGTAAGGGATATCAAATTCGGGAACGAAGGGCTCACCAAACTTTTCAATCTCAACATTTTCGCTGTCATCCTTACCGATAGGAACGGAAGGATCGATAATGTTGGGGATAGTCATCATTATCTGCTTAACCTTTTCGCCGAGCTCTGTTTCCTTAGCTTCGCATTCAGCCAGTTCGTCTGAGAACGCCTTTACCTGAGCCTTAACCTTTTCAGCCTCTTCCTTCTGGCCCTTAGCCATAAGTCCGCCGATTTCCTTGGAGAGTCTGTTTCTGTCGCCACGGAGAGTGTCAGCCTTTAACTGATAGGAACGAAGCTCCTTATCCAGAGCGATAACCTCGTCAACGAGGGGGAGCTTATTATCCTGGAATTTCTTCTTGATGTTTTCCTTTACAACATCGGGGTTTTCTCTTAAAAATTTGATATCAATCATTTTCTTTTGCCTTCCTTATATATAAAAGTTAATTTTTAGCCAGTTTGTTTATGATATTGCTTAGCTCCTCATTTGAGAAGAAGTCGATTTCAAGCACATTCTTTTTCTTGCCGGGTACAACTCTTACCGCAGTACCTAAAGCGGAGGAGAGGCTGATTTCTGCCTCGGTGTAAAAACTGTCCTTGGGTTTTTCCTGTTTTTCGGGCTTATCAAGGTTCTTTACCATTCTTTCAAGCTCTCTTACGGAAACCTCTTTAGTAGCCGCCTTGAAAGCAAGGTCAACCACATTTTTATTATCCTTTACGCTGAGCAGTACCTTTGCGTGACCTGTAGAAAGGTCCTTTGCCTCAACGAGCTCCCTGATAGCCCGGGGGAGTTCTAAAAGTCTTAAAGAGTTGCTGATAGAGGCTCTTGCCTTACCCACAACCTTTGCGACCTCCTCGTGAGTCATATCATACTTTTCGATAAGCTCCTTATATCCTAAAGCCTCTTCGATAGGATTGAGATTTTCTCTCTGAAGGTTTTCGATGAGTGCAATCTGCTGAGTCTGCTGATCGGTAAGCTCCTTTACAAAAACGGGGACCTCGGTGAGTCCTGCCATTTTAGCGGCTCTCCAACGTCTTTCACCTGCTACTATCTGATAGGTGCCGTCGGGTAATGAACGGACAAGCAGAGGCTGAATAACGCCGTTTAATCTTATAGAATCGGCTAACGTCTTTAAGGATTCTATATCAAAGCTTTTTCTCGGCTGATCCTTATTAGGCTCAATATCGGTGAGCTTTAAGGTTGACACATTTTCGTCATCATCGAAGCTGTTGTCATCGAAGATACTATCGAAGCTTTTTCCTAGTTTTTTCGCCATAGTAACCTATCCTTTCCTTATATTTAATTTGCGAGCTTTTTGATAATTTCTGCCGCAAGTCTGTTATAGGCATCCGCACCCTTGGAATTCTTATCATAGTACATGATAGGCATACCGTGGCTGGGAGCCTCTGAAATACGTACATTTCGTGGAATTATTGTATTGAAGATAGAAGAGGGAGGAAAATTTTTCTTAATATCCAGCATAATTTCATTGGACTGAATAAGACGTCTGTCCATCATAGTAAAAGCGATACCCATAAGTGTAAGAGACTTATTTGCCGCCTTCTTTACCTTTTTAACGGTAGACAGAAGCTGAGCGAGACCTTCAAGGCTATAATGTTCGCACTGCATAGGAACAATGAATTTATCAGCCGCCACGAGGGCGTTTACTGCCAGCACACCTAAAGAGGGCAGACAGTCTATGATAATTACATCGTAGTCATCTTTAATCTGCAAAAGAGCCTTTTTAAGCTGATGATTTCTCTGCTCCACCTGAAGCAGGTGCATTTCTGCCTCAGCAAGCTCTGCGGTAGCAGGGATAATGCTTACGTTCTTACATTCTGTCTTTATAACAGCCTCCTGAGGTCTTACATTAGCCATAACCACATCATAGGTAGTAATCTCCAGGTTTTTCTTAGCGATACCGTAACCTGAGGTAGCATTTCCCTGAGGGTCGAGGTCAACTAAAAGGACTTTTTTGCCCTTTGCGCCGATAGCGGCACAGATATTTACGGCTGTAGTGGTCTTACCCACACCGCCTTTCTGATTTACTACTGCAATAATTGTGCCCATAATATGACCTGACCTTTCTTTTATTAAAGTACAGATACAATTATAACACAAATACTATAAAAAATAAAGGGTTTTTGCGAAAAATAAAATAAAAATAGCAGATAAACAACAGATTGTAATTAAATTCTGATAAATCACAACATATTGTATCTGCTATTTGATATACTAAATGTTCTACGTGGAACATAGTTATTATGCTTTGCATAATAACAGTGAAATATCTGCTTTGCAGATATGAAATACTTGCTTCGCAAGTGTGAAATATTTGCCTTGCGGCAAATTTAACCGCCCCTCATCCGTCACCTGCGGTGACACCTTCTCCCGTAGGGAGAAGGCTTTTTTATCATATTTGGCGTAAGACAAATATATCATTCTGAAATTTGCCGAAGGCAAATTTCAGTCCTGCGGTATTCTTATTATATACGTAAGTATCCCGTCATCTATGCTTTTTTCCGACTCAAAGGGTACTCCCGATTTCTTCATAGTGTCAAGCGTCTTGTTAATACTGTTTATGTATAGTCTCTTTTCTGTAAAGGTCCAGGTCGGCTTTTTCTTCCTGCGCTCCGGGTTTAATAATACCTCTATATATTTATCCGTCTGACTTACGTTAAGCCCAAGTCTGTGTATCTCCTCAACTGCGCTCTCCCTCTTGTCTTCAGGCAATTTAAGTATCGCCCTTGCCTGACGTTCGTTCAGCCCATAACCCGATATCAGATTTCTGATACTCTGCGAAAGCTTCAGCAATCTTAGCTTATTAGCTATGGTGCTCTGACTTTTTCCAAGCTTCTGTGCCAACTGCTCCTGCGTGATGTTCTTATAGGTAATAAGCTTTCTTATTGCTTCCGCTTCTTCAAAAAAGCTCAGGTCACATCTTTGTATGTTTTCTATAACCGATAGTACCGCAGATTCCTCATCGCTATGCTCTGTCACAATAGCAGGTATTTCGGTAAGCCCAGCTATTTTCGACGCTCTTACTCTCCTCTCCCCTGCTATCAGCTCATACCTGCCCTCTGTTACCTCTCTTACCGTTATTGGCTGTATTATTCCGTTTTCCTTTATACTCTGTGCAAGACATATAAGCTCATATTCGTCAAATATTACCCTTGGCTGATTGGGGCTCGGATAGATATTGTCAAGCTTTATATTCTCTATTACCGACTTTTCAGCTTTATCCTTTGTTTTGAATATAGTCATACTATCACTCCTTTATTTTATGATAGCACAGACTATTACTCCTTTCAAACAGAAAAAATCCCCACTATCCTTCTGATAGCGGGGTATTTCGTCATTATCTGATTTTTTTATAAAGGCTTCTTCTTTATCATCGAGGGATTTCTCGGATATTTTGTCGGAGTATCAGAGATTTTTTCTATCACAAAAAGTCGTCTGTTGTCGCCGTTAGCTATACTATAATCTGTCTGCTTTGTAAGCTTGCCGCCAAGCACCTTGATTGCATTTTCAGATTCTGTGATTTCTTCATTCACGGATTTAAGCGCCACAAACATACCGCCTTTTTTTACATAAGGCATACAGTATTCAGATAAAACAGGCATTGATGCTACCGCTCTTGCAGTCGCAATATCAAACTGTCCTCTCTTTTCCTTGGCGTAGTCCTCTGCCCTGCCGTGAACTATGGTAGCTCTTACTCCCACCAGCTCGCAAGCCTTTTCAAGATATACACATCTTTTATTAAGAGCCTCTAATAATGTTCCCTTCAAATCATCTCTGTATATCAGAAGAGGAATTGAGGGAAAGCCTGCTCCTGTCCCAACATCTATAAAGGAAGAACCTTCCTTTACATCAATCATAGTAAAGGGCAATACGCTGTCCACAAAGTGCTTTATTATAACGTCGGAAAACTCTGTAATGGCAGTCAGATTCACATTTTCATTGTACTCTACCAAAAACTCGTAAAGCCTTAAATACTTCTCTGCCTGAGCTTCAGTTATCTCTATACCGGATACCTTAAAGCTGTCTATAATGAATTTTATCTTATCCATTCTGTCCGCCCTGCCTTCCTGCAAGCCAGATAAGAAGTACAGAAATATCCGCTGGATTTACTCCGGATATTCTGCCTGCCTGACCTATATTAAGAGGTTTGTGCTTGTTGAGCTTTTCCTGGGCCTCAAGTCGAAGACCCGAAACAGTCTTATAGTCCACGTCAGAGGGAAGCTTCTTGTTTTCAAGCTTCTTCATCTGTGCAATCTTTTCTGTCTGAGTCTTTATATAGCCCTCATACTTGATATTGATTTCCAGCTTATCAATAATCTCGTGGGATAAATCGGGACAACCACTATCGAATGGCATTAAATCACGATAGGTTATCTGCGGTCTTTTTAAAAGCTCTATGAACTTCACACCCTGATTTATAGGGGATGTACCCTTTTCAGTAAGCATTTTGTTAAGCTCTTCAGATGGATGAACAGTTGCTTTCTTTATTCGCTCGGTTTCTGCGTCGAGAGTTTCTTTAAGCTTTAAAAATCTCTCATATCTTTCATCGCTTACAAGACCGTATTTGTGACCGATGGGAAGTAATCTCTCGTTGGCGTTATCCTGACGGAGTACCAGTCTGTACTCGCTTCGGCTGGTCATCATACGATAAGGCTCAACACATCCCTTAGTTACCAGATCGTCAATAAGCGTACCGATAAAGGAGGTCTGTCTGTCGGGGATATACTGTTCCCTCTCCTGAATCTTCATAGCCGCATTAAGCCCTGCAATAAGTCCCTGCGCCGCCGCTTCTTCATAACCACTGGTACAGTTGAACTGTCCTGCTCCGAAAAGTCCCGAAATCTTCTTGAATTCAAGTGTAGGATAAAGCTCCAAGGGATCACAGCAATCATATTCTATAGCATATGCCGGGCGCATGATTTCTACATTTTCAAGTCCCTTTATAGTACGCATAAATTTAAGCTGAACGTCCTCAGGCAGTGAGCTTGACATACCCTGGATATAATATTCATCAGTATCCAGTCCCATCGGCTCAACGAAAAGCTGATGACGGGGCTTGTCCGAGAATCTTACTATCTTATCCTCAATACTCGGACAATAACGGGGACCTACACCCTCAATTCTTCCTGCATATAAGGGAGAACGGTCGAGGTTTGACAGAATTATCTTGTGGGTTTCCTCATTGGTATATGATACGTAGCACTTTACCTTATTTTCGAGAATAAAGGTATTATCAAAGCAGAAGGGAGTAATAAACTCATCACCGCATTGCTCTTCCATTACTGAAAAGTCAATGGAACGTCTGTGAACTCTTGCAGGCGTACCGGTCTTGAAACGTCTTATATTTAGTCCCAGCTTTTTTAGGCAGTCGGTAAGCTGTAAAGCGGCGCATACGTTGTCAGGACCACTCTGATAGTTAAGCTCGCCTATATGAATTTTACCGCCAAGATAGGTACCGGTAGTAATGATAACGCATTTAGCACCATAAAAAGCGCCGAGTCTTGTAATAACACCGGTTATCTTTCCCTCTTCTACACAGACTTCTGTAACCTCTGCCTGCTTGATGTCAAGATTCTCGGTATTTTCAAGAGTCTTTTTCATATACATATGATACTTTACTCTGTCGCTCTGGACTCTGAGACTGTGAACAGCAGGGCCTTTGCCCTTATTCAGCATACGTGACTGTATAAAGGTAGCGTCTGCCGCTCTGCCCATCTCGCCGCCAAGGGAATCTATTTCTCTTACCAGTTGTCCCTTTGCCGAGCCGCCTATACAAGGGTTACAGGGCATATTTGCAATAGCGTCAAGACTTAAAGTAAATACCGCAGTCCTGCAGCCAAGTCGTGCCGCCGCCAGTGCCGCCTCGCAACCTGCATGCCCTGCTCCGACCACTATAACATCATAATTTTCAAGATTATACATAGGCAATAACTCCTAATATTCAAAATCCATCACACTTTTTTAAAATCTCTGATTTTGAAAATAATGTGATACCACAACCATACCGCAGGTATGATTTCATCAAAGTCATTGACTTTGATTTCATCGGAATTGTAAATTTCGATTTCATTCCATTCCCCTGCCGTTCACAATTCTTCATATACAACAATGATGTAAAAAGGCAGGAACTTGGATCAAACGCCATGCGTTTGTTCCACGTGGAACGTTATATTACAAACTTTCACCCCACCGTCTTACAGTGGGGTAAAAATTATTGAATTTTATTCTTCATCCTCAGTCTCAGGCTCGTCAACTATTACTTCATTCTGTGCTTCCGCTTCGGATGCCGCAATATCCTCTTCACTTGCCTGTTCTACTTCGGTTATCTCTTCAGATTCGTCATGCTCTGTTCTTGTAAAGGTTACTACTCTGTTATCGTCTGTAAGTCTCATTACACGAACACCCATAGCATATCTGTTCATAACACGAAGATCGTTTGCTCTTATTCTGATGATTACACCGTCTGTGCTGATAAGAATTACATCGTCATCCTGCTGTAATGAACGGATTCCGCATACGTATCCCTTCTCTTCACTTACCTTGTAATTTTTCAGACCGTTACCGCCACGATTCTGCATACGGTACTGCTCTACCCCTGCTCTTCTGCCAAGTCCCTTGTCAGTTACAGTAAGAATAGTCATACCTTCGCCATATACCTTGGCAGCACCTACTACATAATCATCATCTTTAAGTCTTATAGCTCTTACACCCTGTGCAAGTCTGCCCATGCTTCTTATCTTTTCTTCCGCAAAGTGAATTGCCATACCGTTTCTCGTCGCAACAATTACAGAGCTGTCGCCCTCGGTAAGATGTGCCGCAGCTATCTCATCATCCTCGGCAAGTGTAATTGCACGAAGACCATTCTTTCTTACATTTCTGAAATCATAAAGAGGTGTTCTCTTTATCTTGCCGTGCTTTGTTACACAGATGAAGAACTTATTTTCTGCAAAGTCTGATGTCTTCATCATTGCCGCAATTTTCTCACCTTCAGATAGCTGTAACAGATTTACTATATTCGTACCTCTGCTCTGCTTTGAGCCCTCGGGTATCTCATAGCACTTCAGCTTGTACATATTTCCATAATTTGTAATAAACAGTATGTTATCGTGAGTAGAACTGATAAAGACATTCTGTACAAAGTCCTCTTCTCTCTGCTTCATACCTGATACACCCTTACCGCCACGCTTCTGTAAATTATATATGTCTACAGGCTGACGCTTGATATATCCCATATGAGTATAGGTGATAACGCTTTCTTCTTCAGGAATAAGATCCTCAATATCCACTTCGCCACTTACAGGCTCAATGGAGGTTCTTCTCTCATCACCGTACTTGTTCTTTACTGCTTCTACTTCTTCAGCGATTATCTGCTTTACTCTTTCTTCACTGCTGAGAATTTCAAGCATATCGTTTATCTTATTCATAATTTCAGCAAGCTCAGAAATTACCTTGTCTCTTTCAAGACCTGTCAGCTGTCCAAGACGCATCTGAACAATAGCTTCCGCCTGCTCTTCAGAAAGTCCTATCTCATGCTCAAACTTTACATCCTTGTACTGCTCGCCCATTGCACGCAGTAAAAGCTGGGATAAGTCGTCCTCCCTGAAACGCTCCATCAAGCGCTCTTTACCTTCCTGAACTGACTTACTTGAACGGAGTATTGAAATAACCTCGTCAATATTGTCAATAGCAAGTAAAAAGCCCTGTAGGATGTGAGCTCTGTTTCTCGCCTTGTTAAGCTCAAAGCGTGTTCTTCTTGTAACTATTTCCTTCTGGAAAGAAATATAGTTGTCAAGAATCTGGGGAAGTGTAAGTATTTTAGGCTCGCCGTTTACAAGAGCCAGCATGATTACGCCGACTGTGTCCTGAAGCTGTGAGAAGCTATAAAGCTTATTCAGTACAACCTGCGCATTGACATCTCTCTTTAATTCAAAGACGATTCTCATACCGTCCTTGTCACTTTCGTCACGGAGTGTAGAGATACCCTCTATTCTCTTGTCACGCATAAGCTGTCCTATGCTTTCAAGAAGACGGGATTTGTTTACCATATAGGGAATTTCAGTAACGATAATCTTTGTATGGTTGCACTCTTCAACAATTTCCGCACGGCTGCGCAGAGTAATCTTGCCACGTCCTGTATAATATGCACTGCGGATACCGCTGTAGCCCATAATTATACCGCCAGTCGGGAAGTCAGGTCCCTTGATTATATTAAGTAATTCATCAATACCACATTCAGGGTTATTGAGTCTTGCGGTAATTGCGTCGCATACCTCTCTCATATTGTGAGGAGGAATGTTTGTTGCCATACCAACTGCAATACCGGTAGCACCGTTTACAAGTAAGTTGGGAATCTTTACAGGTAAAACTGTAGGCTCCTTTAACTTATCATCGTAGTTTGTGCCCCAGTCTATTGTATCCTTGTTGATATCACCTAAAAGCTCGCCTGCAATCTTCGCCATTCTCGCTTCTGTATAACGGTAAGCAGCCGGTGGGTCGCCATCTATAGAACCGAAGTTTCCGTGACCGTCTATAAGAGGATATCTTAATGAGAAGTCCTGCGCAAGTCTTACCAGCGCGTCATATACTGATGCGTCACCATGAGGGTGATACTTACCTAAAACCTCACCGACTGTGTAGGCACACTTACGGTAGGGGTTACTGTAGGTATTGTTGGACTCGTTCATTGTATAGATTATTCTTCTGTGTACAGGCTTTAAACCATCCCTTACATCAGGTAATGCACGGGATACGATAACCGCCATTGAATACTGCATGAAGCTTTCCTTCATTTCCTTTTCAATGTCAACCTGTATCAGCTTTTCACCTTCGGTGCTGAATTCCTTTACGTCTTTAGTTTCCATTACTTTTCCCTTTCGGTTATTTTTTATCAGAGTATAGCCTTGTCCTCATTTCAGAAGACACAGGCTGTATTTGTTTTTAAGCCAATGTTATTGATACAAGAAATATTGTAGCCATACACAAGGCAACAAGCGTAGCAGCTACTGACAGCCCAAAAGAATTTACTATTTTACCTCTTTGTCGATCCCTTTTAACACCATTTTCAAGATATACGGGAATATCAAAGGCAAACGATATGCCCAAGGGATAAACGGCTATCGGAAAGAAATATTTCGGATGAAGTATCTGTGAAACGGTCAGTATAATGCTTATCACCCATATAAAAATACAGATTATAAGCCATATCCTTTTTGCATATTTCAGCCTTGCAAACTTATCCTGAGCCTCTTTATTCCGCGGTTTATATTTTTCCCTGCAGCTCTCTTTCGGCTGGGCTTTTCTTTTAAAATCTCTTACAGAATGCTTTTGCTTTTTCTTATTCTGACTATCGGCTTCTTCAGCTTCTTCGGATTCTTCGGGCTGACTTTGACATAGCGCCTTATATTTTCTTCTACAGTTTTTTGATACCCGAAGTAAGAATATTCCAAGCGTAATCAGACATATAAAAGCTACGGCAAAATACATCCCACCTTTTACGATCAGCTTTTCCGCAAGCCCTGCAAAGTCATCTGTAAAAATCACAGCACAAGGAAGAATAAAAGCTACTCCCGAAATAATAAAAATTATTCCCAGCACAAGATATGCTATGTAGCATTGCTTAGCCGTCCTTATCCGCCTGTCGTAAAATATTTTCTGATATCTGTCCATTTTTTAAGCCTTATTAAAGTATAGCTTTATCTGTAAATATTTCTCTCAGCGTGTTCTGCTCATCCTCCGTAAGACATCTCTTAGGATAGATGTATATAAGACTCTTGTTTACAAACAGTAAAAACATCTTATCATTTTCCATAGCTTCCATTAAGTCAGAGCCAAAATAGAAATTTGATACAACCTCTTCGGACTGCTCTTCAGTTTCATTTTCTTCGGTTTCTTCATTTTCTACACCCTCAGAATTTTCAACTTTTTCCTCTGTCTGAGCTTCTTCATCAGATTTTTCAGCTTCTTCATTTTCCACAGCTGTTTCTTCTAATTTTGTAGTAATCTGAATTCTGTTCTGAAAAATCTCAGTTTCATAGGTTTCCTTAGTCATTGAGCTTAGTGTATTGATAAGCTTTTTTCTTATAGCAACAGGTCTGTACCACTGCATAAAGATAAGACCTATACCAAGTCCTATAAGCAGATATCCGTAGAAATTCTGCGGATTTCTTATAACCATATCCACACCAAGTATTACAGCTATACCGTAAACTATTGTGAAAAGGATTGATCTTTTAAGCTGATACTTTTTCTGAAACAATCTGAAGCCCTCTTCTATTTCTGAAAGCTCCATATCGTAGCATATTTTTAGCAATCTATCTTCCATTTCAATTCCTCTTTAAGCCATTGTCAGAATTAAGGTTGCAACCCCGAAGCATATAACTGCCGCTATAATTGCAATAATTCCGTCAAGCATTTTCTTCTTTTTCATAAAGATAGGAGCATTGACTGCCGCTAAGGCACAAAGAGCATAAAGACACATAGGTAAGAACAGCTTCATTTCCATAGTGCCTGTCAGCATCGAAAATGCGGCAAATATCCACATAAAGATACATATTGCACCACAGAATTTTCTTGCAGAATAAAGACCGCCGAGGGATTTTTCCAGTTCCTCCTGCTCCTTCATACGTATCATAGCCTCTTCCTTTTCCTTGGCGTCGGTCTGATACTGTTTCTTTACTCTTTCAATCTGCTCTTCTCTGCGCTTTTGCAGAAGCTCCTTTTCGTCTATCTCTTCTCTTTCATTTAAAAATTCATTTTCCATAACTGAATTCCTTTAAATATCAAGGTCCTTAACATATCGTGCATTCTGCTCGATAAATTCTCTTCTTGGCTCTACCTTGTCTCCCATAAGAATGGAGAATATCTCGTCCGCTCTTGCCGCGTCCTCCATATCTACCTTTATCATAGTTCTTACAGAAGGGTCCATTGTAGTTTCCCAGAGCTGTTCGGGGTCCATCTCACCAAGACCTTTATAACGCTGTACGTCAACCTTGGCGTTTGTTTCTCCTGCAAGCTCCGCTATATATGCGTCACGTTCTTCATCGCTGAAAGCATATCTTACCTTCTTACCTCTTGAAACCTTGAACAGCGGAGGCTGTGCAATATACACGTGACCCTGTTCTACAAGCGGCTTCATAAAGCGGAAGAAGAAGGTTAAAAGCAGTGTTCTGATATGTGAGCCGTCGACGTCGGCATCGGCCATAATTACAACTCTGCTGTATCTGAGCTTTGTGATATCGAAATCCTCACCTATGCCTGTACCAAGAGCCTTTACTACCGGTGACAGCTTATCATTGCCATATACCTTGTCAGCTCTTGCCTTTTCAACGTTCAGCATCTTACCCCAGAGAGGAAGAATAGCCTGGAAACGTCTGTCACGTCCCTGCTTTGCACTACCTCCCGCAGAGTCACCCTCTACGATGTAAATTTCTGTCTTTGTGGGGTCTGTATCAGAGCAGTCAGCCAGCTTACCGGGAAGTCCCGCACCGTCAGAAACCGACTTTCTCTTGGCTTCCATAGCCTTTTTAGCCGCGTCTCTTGCCGCCTGGGCGTTGATACACTTCTTTGCGATTATTTCAATAGTTTCGGGATGCTCTTCGAAATAATAGGTCAGCTTTTCGGTTGTTATCTTATATACAACAGGGCCTACCTCAGGATTACCGAGCTTACCCTTTGTCTGTCCCTCAAATTCACATTCAGGAACCTTAACCGAGATTACCGCATTGATAGCCTCTCTTATAGCCTCACCGCTGAGTGGTGTAAATTCCTTCGCCTCATCCTGCTTCTTCTTTGACTTCTTATTGAGCGCCGCCTGCTGCTCCTTATAGCTCTTTACAAAGTCGTTTATAACCTTGTTAAGTGCCTTTTTGAAGGAAACCTCGTGAGTACCGCCGTCAATGGTATGAATGTTATTTGCAAAGGAACGGAAGGTTTCACTGTTGAAATCTGTGTTGAACTGGAATGCAATTTCAACCGATACCTCTTCCAACATACCCTCAATATATACTACATCAGGATGGAGCGCCTCTGCGCCTCTCTTCTTCTGAAGCCATTCAACATAGCTTACTATACCGCCCTCATAGCACATATCCTTGTGCTTTATGTCATTTTCATCACGAAGGTCTGTTAGTGTGATTTTAAGACCACCGTTTAAGAACGCCTGCTCACGCAGTCTGTCCAGTAATATTTCATATTTGAAATCAATAACACGGAAAATAGCAGGATCAGGCCTGAAACGTACCTGTGTACCTGTCTTGTCAGTCTTACCGATTACCTTCATCTGCTCGTCATAGTGACCGCCGTTGTGGAAGCGTTGGAAGTGGATATTTTCACCATCGTGTACAGTAAGCTCCAGCCACTCGGAAAGAGCGTTTACTACCGACGCACCAACACCGTGCAGACCACCTGATACCTTGTATCCGCCGCCGCCGAACTTACCGCCTGCGTGAAGTATTGTATATACTACAGTTGCCGCAGAAATCTTTTCTGTGGGATGAATACCTGTAGGAATACCACGACCGTTATCCTTAACCTCAATTACGTTATCGGGTAATATGCTTACGTTTATCTCTGTACAATGACCTGCTAAAGCCTCGTCTATAGAGTTATCAACAATTTCATAAACAAGGTGGTGCAGACCGCTTTCACCGGTAGAGCCGATATACATACCCGGTCTTTTTCTTACCGCCTCAAGACCTTCAAGTATCTGAATATCTTCAGCACCGTATTCTGTATCTACATGGGTATTATTATCAATATCCTTGATTTCACCGTCAATTACAGGCTCTTCATTTACTACAGCTTCCTGTTCGTTTTCCAAAATTTCAGCCATTTTTACTGTGTCCTTTCCTTACGGGAAGAATTTTCCCAAAAATAAAACAGCCCTTGTGAAGAAAAGAAAACTTTTCCCACAATACTATATATAATTATAGCACAAATGAAATAAAAAGTCAATTAAAATTACCCGTTTTTTGCTTATATTATCAGTATTTCAGAGGTATTTTGAGGAGACATATTTCGTGGGGAAATTTTGTAAAAAAACAGATAGATAATTTGTAGTTTATCGGGGAGATTGATTTGTGTGTCAACCCCTCATCAGTCACCTTCGGTGACAGCTTCTCCCGAGGGAGAAGCCTTTAATTTCCGCTTTTATATAGGAGATGCATCCAAAAGCCTTCTCCTTGAGGAGAAGGTGGCAAATGGCATTTTAATGTCATTTGACGGATGAGGTGATAACAGCAAAATCCACAGCTCCCCGACAAATTGAAATTTGACGGCGGGTTGCACCCGCAGGCAATTCCGCCTTCGGCGGCGGGGCGTCCGGGAGGTCGCCCCCTACATTCTCCCCCTATAAAATCTTGAGGCAATTCAAAATAATAAAAGGTTCGCAATCTCCATAGTACACGGGGTTTGGGGCGTAGCCCCAAACAAGGTCGCAGGGGCGGCGAGCCCCTCTATTTTCCCCC
>JAGAVH010000031.1 GCA_017942025.1 Ruminiclostridium sp.
TGTTCACTTGAACAACCTCCTTTGGTTTTTTTGATTTTGGTTGGCAGACCTCTTTCATTATACCATTGGAGGTTTTTATTTTCTACTCATAGGCATAGCCTTTTGGAACCACCTGCATAGCAGGTGGTTTTCGTTGCACAATAAAAAAGAGCGGAAAATCCGCTCTTCTCTATTATTTATAGTATATCAGTTCTCTCCGACCTCTAAGGGATTATAGAACTTGGTTATATCCTTTGCGTCTACAAAGTAGAAGCCTCTTCCCTCGTCAGTTATTTTAGAAGCGATAAAGCATTCAGCAGTATCGATTACACCGATGATAGAAAAAGTTTCACTATCGCACTTTGTTACTTCCTTCTTCTTGCTGTCTATAACGTACGAAGCGCCGCCGTGCTGATAAATAATTATATTATCACCGCTGAAGTAAACGTTGTAAGAGGAAATGTCCAGACTCATCTTCATAGGATCAACTACCATTTCGCCCTTGTTGTTCATTACAATAGTATAAAGCTCCTTGTCAGGATTGTATGCTGTAAAGATTATTACATCCTTGTTTGCACCGTGAACGTTGTAAACATCATAATCTTTAAGATTGAATTTTGAAGACTTGAGAGTTTCCTTATCTATTGTAACATATTCCTTATCATCAAGTAAGTAGAAGTGCTGAAGCTCGGCATGAATTGCAGTTCTGTTCTTGCTCTCATAAACAGGAGATGTTTTTCTGGTATTGCCGTCAAAGCACTGTATCTTATTGTCGGATAAAGTTATAAGTCTGTCATCGGGTAAGAGTATGGATATGTTATCTGTTAAGGGTTCGACGGTGTTCTTATCAAAAGAATATACAAAATTCTTTGAATATGAGTACACCAGTAATGAGTCGCCGCATAAACGGTAATCCGCATTTCTCAGGTCGTTTATTTTAACATCCTCCTGAGTGCATATAGCAAGGTCGGACTTCAGCTCATGCTCCCATTCGCACTTGCTGTTTATAACGCCGAAGTATAATTTATTGCCGTTGAAGCTTTCCTCAAACTTTGTAACAAGTACAGAGTCGTTATACTGGCTTGCATATGTTACTACAAAATCTGAGCCTTCAATAAGCATTTCATTCTTAGCGGCATTGTAAATCTGGTATTTGCTGCCGTCTACAGCTACTACTGTATCGCCCTTGGCAAAGATAACAGTACCGAAATTCTTGTCAAGCTTTGTCAGCTTGTTTGTAACAAAGTTGTAAAGGTAATGGTCATTACCCTGCTTGACTGCCATATACTCGCTGTTGTATGCGTAATAGTAGGGTAACTTTGTGATTAATGGAGCTTTTTCAGGCTCGGGTGTTGTTACGGGTGTTGTTGTAGTTGTGGTTGTAGTTTCGGGAGCCTTTGTGGTTGTAGTTGTTGCAGGTCTTACTGTAACCGGTGCAGAGTCTTCCTTCTTTGATGTTGTAGATACGCTGGGGAAAAGAGGCTTGCTCTGATTATCAGGCATATTTACAGTTCCGCCGCCCTGCTTTACAACACATCCGGAAAGTGTTCCGACCATTACAGCCGCCGCAAGTAAAAGTGAAATTTTCTTGTTCATAATGTTTCCTCGTTGTTCATTATTTTTTTATTTGCCTATTTTTATTTGCCTATTTAATTATAGTATTTTCGCTTTTTTCTTTCAATGGTAAAATTCTACAAAGTTATATAAAAAGATAAATGGGTTGTATCATTTTATAACAATATATTCAAACTTTTTGTATATCACATACTATTTTATACTTTCTGTATAATATAAATGATGTTTATATAACAAAAATCGCCTGACATCCTGCGACATCAGACGATTGTTTGCAACAAATTGTTCACATATTCTATTTTTTCTGAACGCTTCTCGAAAGAAGAGAAATCATTCTTGTGATAACTGAAATTGCAATAAACCCGATAAGCCCAAGGATTACTCTGATAATAACGTACTTTGAAATGTAAAGTCCTACTATCCACAGAGCTATCAGACCCAGACAGAAGATAATTGTAAATATGCATATGCCTGTCTGTAATACTGCAAGCTTTTTATTTTCGGTGGTTATTCTCTCGCTTTCATCCCCTGCGAACAGCTCGCCGAGAGTTACCATTATTACCTTTAATATCTTCAATCTGTATCACCTCTTTTGTTTATCTTATATAGAAATTTTATTTTTTTCTGCACCAACGGATGAGCTTATAATACGTCCTGATAAGAAAGAAGAGCATAAGTGCGCCGATAACACAGACGGGGATTCTTACTACGAAATCCTCGTGATTGATAAAGCCTATTATACAAATGGTTAATATGCCGCCGTATATTACTGTAAGAATAATCGCCGCCAGTATGGTACTGCCGATAGATGAGTTTTCTGATTCAAAAACCTCCATCAGCCACCACGCAAAATCACGTAATAACATCTGTAAACCTCCGTATCTGTAAGCTCATTATACTATGTTCTATCTGCGCCTGCTGTTCCTTGTGAGCAGCTTCCAGTACATCTTCCCTGCAAGGAATAATGCACCTGCCGCCACAAGACCAAGCAGAATTTTGAGATACCATTCCGCACAGCTCACTACACCGATAATGCAGATTATTGCCAGACCGCAATAAAAGATTGTAAGAATCACAAAGGCTATTATCTTTACGGGTAGCGGTGTGCTTTTGGAATCTATAAGCTCCTGCGCGCCCTCAAGTATAAGCTCTCCGAAAAATTCTATTAAATCTTCCATTAAAGGTTTGCCTCTCCTTCCGAGTTATCGATTCTTCTTACTGAAGTTATAACAAGGGAGAGCAGACAACAAATAACCGTAAGTGTTACCGTTACTGTAGCGCTGAGCCAGAAGTTCTGCATATCAGCCTCTGCCGCAGGAGTCATTATCATACCCTGAAGAGCGAAGGGATTGTACTTGTTTATATCAAAGGCATTGAGCAGAGTGGGAAGTAAGGCAGAGCCGAAATACATAACCACAACACCGATACCGGGCTTGCCTGTAGCAATACCGAAAAGGAAGTAGACTGAAATCATAAATACTAAATAGAAGGCTACACAGCCGCCGCTGAAGGCAATGTTCTCAAAGGGGATAGCGTCACCGAACATAAGCTGTGAGAAAAGAGCAGTTAAAATTACTCCGACAAAGCCGAGTATACCGATAATTGCGGGGTACATAACGAACTTGGGCACTACGTAGCCTGCGGGTGTAAGACCTGCACAGTTGGGCATGATTACGGAGCGCTTTTTCTGTTCGCCGCCTGCCGTTGCCATAAGTAAAAGTGCCATAATAAGAAAGCCTTCTGCGGTAAAGGAAATAATACCTGTAAAGAAGCCTACGTTGGAAAGACTTCCGCCGTAAAGTGCCGCCATAGCGTCAAGCATTTCGGTGATAGAGCTTACCGCCTCGTCTGCAGAAACGCCTGCCTCTGCACTCATCATCTTAAGCATATCTGCCATAACCTCTATCAGCTTATACATACCAGGGTACATCAGCGCAATACCGACTACTGCGAGAAGTACGCCCCAGAGTCTGAAGCCTCTTGTAAAGAGCTTAAGCTCTTTTTTAATTCCTGCTAAAAACATTCTTCCGTCCTCCTGTCAGCTTATTGTTTCCAGATAAATTTCTTCGAGAGTCTTACGGCTTAAGGCAAAGCTCTCGGGTACTACTCCTGCTCTCAAAAGAGCGTCAAGCACTTCCCTTGCCTTCTCCTCGCCATTCTCCTCGGGGAGTACGGGTATTGTTATTTCTCCCGTTTTTTCATCGCATTCGGGTGTGGTTCCTATAATATCGGCTACCGCCTTTACAGCTCTTTCCTTATCACCAAAGGCTGTGAGAATTATCTTCTTGCTCTTTTCCTCAAAGGACTGTCTTACCTCCTCGATATCACCCTCGACCGCCATAACGCCGTCACGGACAATACCGATTCTGTTTGCCACTCTTTCAACGTCGGAAAGAATGTGGGTACATAATATAATAGTAGTACCTGTCTTTGCAAGCTCGGTTATAATGTTCATTACCTCTGCTCTGCCCTGAGGATCGAGAGCTGACGTAGGTTCGTCAAGGATAAGTAAATCGGGATTATCAAAAATAGTAGCCGCTATACCAAGACGCTGATTCATACCTCTTGAATAGCCCTTTATTCTTCTCTTGCCGCCCTCAAGCATACCTGTTAAAGTAAGTACCTCGTTTATTCTTGCTTTTACGTCACCCTTGTATTTGCAGCAAGCGGCGATGTATTCGAGATATTCATAGCCGTTCATATAATCGAACATAGCAGGGCTTTCAGGCAGATAGCCTATCTTTATATCCTCCTTGCCGAAGGTAACCGTTCCTGTTCCTTTGGGGATTATGTTTGATACTATATTCATTGTGGTGGATTTGCCACAACCGTTCTTGCCTAAAAAGCCATATACGTCGCCCTTGTTGACGGTCATATTCAGCCCTTTAAGCACCTTGAAAGCGCCGTAGCTCTTCTCTAAACTTCTGATTTTAAGCATTTTTCGTTCCTTTCTTATGGATGATTATTCAACAAGGTAAATTTTATTTACCTAAATTTACTATGATTATAGCACAATGTGGAAATATTGTCAATATGTTTTGGGTAATCTTTTTATTTTAGTTTTTTGAATTTTTATCCTGATTACTTTACATATCAATTGATTATGCTGTTTGATATATTCGTACTGAAGATCATTTTCTTACAGCCTTCGCAATAGTCAGCCTCTATTCTGAATTTTGAAAGGGAGTATTTTGCGTCAATCATACCCTTTCCGATAAGTTTATCCAGCATATCAAGTTTTTCGTTTTCAGGCTCCCAGAATACCTTGCTTCTGCCATCGCCTGTTATAACGCCTTTTTTCATTTCCTTTGAGCAGTAGGGACAGATCATGATTTTTCTCCTGATTGTGTTTAAAAGCAGTATATACTGTTTATGTGTTATATATACAGTATATACTGTTATTGATGATTTGTCAATAGGAAATTTTAAATTTTTTCAAGACATTATTTTTTCAATACTTTTTTACACCAGGTGCATTTCTTACATTCAGGACACTTTAAGTAGCGTGTGGTTCCTCTGTGCATCGCCATCAATGCCTGCCGGAAAGTCGGAACGATTTCGTGTCCGCAGTTTTTACACTTATAAGCACCTACACTTACTTCTAGCTTTAGTGCATAAAAGCAAGGAATAAGAAACACAATACATATACCTATAATTGTAACAAGCTGCCATACCCCTTCGGGTATCAGAAATGCGGCAATCAGGATACCTGCAAACAGGACGGTCATACTTATTATCATAATCACCCACATTGAAGTCCATACTGTCTTGTTTTTTCTCTCTAATTCCTTTGACATATCGAGCAAAAGCTGTTCATTTTTCTGATTGGTGTTTTCCATACTGATCTTCTCCCCACTTAATAATTCATTTACGCTGATTTCAAGAATATCACATAGCTGTAACATAACAGCCGTATCGGGCATAGATTTACCCGTTTCCCATTTAGATATTGCTTTGTCAGTGATACCGAGTTTTTCTGCTAACTGTATTTGTGTTAATTTTACTTTTTTTCTGCTCTGTGCAATGAATCTACCGATTTTCATCTGATCCATAACGTACCTCCTTTATCTTCAGTATAGATCATCAGTACAATAAAATACACCCACCATTGGTTGAATGGGGAGATATAAACCAATGGTAGAGTACAAATTGAAATTTGTCGGGGACAAATTTCAAAGTGATGTATCGTGCTTTGCACGAAGTGATGTTTTGCCTACAGCAAAGTGATGTACGACTACGCCGAGTGGTGTTTCGTGCTACGCACGAAGTTGTGGTATCAATTGCCAAAGGCAATTGATGGATTAAAAATGGTTGTCAAATTGTAGTTTAGCGGTCGGTGACCGCTGACAACTCCTGCCTTTAAAAATATCGGATGTACTATATAGGTTGGCAAAACGGCAGGTGACACACGTTGACTATAAGATAAATTGTAGTTTATCGCTCCGCTGGGGTTATTGTAGCCCCAATCCCCCTAACCCCCTTTCCCCTGAGGAAAGGGGGAAAA
>JAGAVH010000032.1 GCA_017942025.1 Ruminiclostridium sp.
ACGGGGTTTGGGGCGTAGCCCCAAACAAGGTCGCAGGGGCGGCGAGCCCCTCTATTTTCCCCCTTCCCTAAGGGGGAAGGGGGTCTGGGGGTTGGGGGCTACAATAACCCCAGCGGAGCGTCAGACCCCGATTTAAACGCCTTTTAAAATCCATCCGCCGCAGGCGGATACCTTAACATTTGCCGTAAGGCAAATACATCACTCGGCGTAGCCGTACATCACTTTGCCATAGGCAAAACATCACTTCGTGCAAGGCACGAAACATCACTTCAAATTTGCATAGCAAATTTGAAATATTCCTCTCTTCCTCTTGCAAAATCCCATAATATGTAGTAAAATAATAGAAAATAACTTTTCATTTGTGAAAGGATAAAAAAAGATTATGCAGCAGGATATTCTGATAGAAATAGAAAATAAAATGCAGAGCTTTTCAAAAAGCCAGAAGCTTATCGGAAATTTCATTTTGGAAAGCTACGAAAAAGCCGCCTTTATGACAGCCTTAAAGCTTGGCAACGCAGTAGGCGTCAGCGAATCCACAGTAGTAAGATTTGCGATAGAAATGGGCTTTGAGGGATATCCCGAGCTTCAGAAGGCTCTCCAGTCAATGATGAAAAACCGCCTTACCGCTGTGCAGAGAATAAACATCACAAACGACCGTATCGGAGAGGGCGGAGTACTTAAAAATATACTCAGTCAGGATATGGACAGAATCCGCCACACCCTTGAAGAAATTGACGAAAAAGCTTTCAACAATGCAATAGAAAAAATAAGCAATGCTGAAAATATCTATATTTTAGGTTCTATGAGCAGCAGCATTCTTGCAAGATTCCTTGACTATAACTTTCAGCTTATGTTTGATAACGTGCATTTTGTCCAGGCAGTCGGCACCAGCGGTATATATCAGCAGATATTCAGAATAAACGAAAAGGATGTATTCATTTCAATATCCTTTCCCCGTTATTCCCAGAGTACCGCCAAGGCTACCTCCTATGCAAAAAGCAGAGGCGCAAACGTTGTTGCAATAACCGACAGCATAACCTCTCCTTTAGCAGAATTTGCAGATGAGCTTCTGATAGCAAGAAGCGATATGGCATCCTTTGCCGATTCTCTTGTAGCTCCTTTAAGCCTTATAAATGCAATAATCGTAGCTCTCGGCGCTAAAAATAAAGAAAGAATAGAAAAGAACTTCCTTATGCTCGAATCCCTGTGGGAGGAGCATGACGTATATAAAAAGGATATCTGATATGAACTTTGATGTAATTATCATCGGCGGCGGTGCGGCAGGTATGATGGCGGCAATAACCGCCGCAGAATACGGCGATAAGGTTCTTATTTTAGAGCGTAACGACATTCTCGGAAAAAAGCTCCTTATCACAGGAAAAGGCAGATGCAACGTCACCAATAACAGCGACAATGAAAATATAATGAAAAATATCCCTACCGGCAGCAGATTTTTATACAGCGCACTGGCAGGGTTTTCAGCATATGACGTTATGGATTTTTTCGAATCACTCGGCGTTCCTTTAAAGACAGAACGAGGAAACAGAGTTTTTCCCGTATCGGATAAAGCCTCAGATATTGTAAATGCATTAAAAAACAGACTTAAAAAGCTTGATGTAAAAATTATAAACGAAAGAGCAGAAAAAATTATCACAGATAATTCATCGGATAAGCCCTTTGTTACAGGTGTTAAATGCGGTAAGAATATCTACAAGGCAGAAAAAGTAATTCTCTGCACAGGCGGTAAAAGCTACCCCGGCACAGGCTCAACCGGTGACGGCTATAGAATGGCAAAGGAGCTGGGACACTCTATCACAGAATTAAAGCCCTCCTTGGTACCGATAAATACCGAAGAGGACACAAAGCCTATGATGGGACTTTCCTTAAAGAATGTCACCCTCACATTAAAAAATGAAAAAAATAAAGCTCTGTATCAGGAGCTTGGAGAAATGCTTTTTACTCATTTCGGAGTCAGCGGACCGCTGGTTTTATCAGCCTCGGCTTTTATAAAAAATGAAAGCTATAAATTATATATCGACTTAAAACCTGCTCTTGATGAAAAGAAGCTGGACGCCAGAATTTTAAGGGATTTTGAAGAGGCAAAAAACAAGAATATCGGAAATGTTTTAAGAAAGCTCCTCCCCGAAAAGCTGATACCCGAAATATTAACCCGTAGCGGAATTTCAGCAGAAACAAAGGTAAATGTAATCACCAGAGAGCAAAGAAAAAAGCTTATAGAAAATCTGAAATATCTTTCATTTACCGTAAAGTCGCTCCGCCCTATTGAAGAAGCGATTATCACAGACGGCGGAATTTCATTAAAGGAAATCGATCCTAAAACCATGCAATCAAAATTAGTTGACGGTTTATATTTCGCAGGCGAAATAATAGACTGCGCCGCCTACACCGGCGGATATAATCTGCAGATTGCCTTTTCAACCGCCCGACTTGCAGGCCAAACGCGTGGCGTTTGATCCATGCTCCTGCCTTTTGAAATATCAGTGTAATATAAAGGTTTGCAAAACGGCAGGTGTCAGAATTTATGGTTGCAAAATTGAAATTTTGCGGTCGGTGACCGACGACGATTCCTGCCTTTAAAAATATTGGTGTAATATAAAGGTTTGCAAAACGGCAGGGGGCACATATTGGTTGTATTTTAAATCGGGGTTTATCGCTCTGTTAATGGGTTTGTTTTATGTATAAAAACGGGGCGTCGAGGACGTCGCCCCCTACGGGCGTGGTTTATAATATTGTGATAATATTGCCATAAATACCGATGAAAACGGGATTTGTAATACCTTGCCCACAAAAATTTATAGGGGGAATGTAGGGGGCGACGTCCTCGACGCCCCGTTATTTATATTACACCAATCTCCCCGATAAACTACAATTAAACACAAAACGAGCGTCAATCTGACGCTCGTTCATTTTTCATATACTTCTTTTCTATGACCTATAGATAACGCAAGAATAATAAGCTCATTATCCTCTATTTTGCAGATAAGCCTGTAATCTCCTATTCTGTAACGCCATTGTCCGCTTCGATTTGCAGTAAGAGCCTTACCATGTGCACGGGGATTTTCGCAATCTACAAGATTCTTATTTATCCACGCCTTTATCATTTTCATAGTATATTTGTCAAGCTTTTTAAACTCTTTATCAAATCTGGCAGTAGTCATAACTTTATATTTCATATATCAAGCTCCTGCCATAATTCCTCAATAGGTCTGCTCTCTTTACCGGAAGTCAGATATTCATTATATGCCTCTTCATAAACCGAAATATCGTATTCCTCTTCTATTTTTTCAAATAGTGCCTTTTTAAATGCCTCACCGATTGACATTGAATGCAAACGAGCATAGCTGTCGGCCAGCTTTTTTTCCTGCTCTGTCAGTCTGATTGAAAATGCCATAATATCAACTCCTCTCTGTAGTACATTATACTACATATTTTATTTTTTGTCAATACATATGCATATTATACGTCATTTTTTCTCCCGCCGTTAACAAATTTTAAAATCACAGAAAAAATTATAAAAGGCGGGAATCGGGAGCGGCGACACGCCGCTTAAGCGTAAACACACTCACATTTGTAATATACACATAATCCTTTGTCACCACAAAGCTTTTCGGCATATCGTAGGAAACGTAATATATTTTTCCCTGCTTCTGAAGCTTCTTTAAATACAGATTGACCTCCTTATTAACGGAGGTCTTTTCTATATCAAATATTCCTATTATTTTATCCGCAGGTAATGTTATATCTCCACCTATATGAATATACATCAAAAACTCCTTACATAAGTGTAAATTCGCCCTTTTCCACTCTCCATACCTTGCCGTTATCAAGATTTTTTATATCATCTATATTACAGCAAGTAATAAATACCTGAGAATTTACAATATTGTTAAGTACAAACTGCTGTCTGTTGCTGTCAAGCTCGCTTAAAACATCATCAAGAATCATAATCGGAGTTTCATCTCTCCGTCTTATTATCTCAGCCTCTGCAAGCTTTAATACAAGAGCAATACTTCTCTGCTGTCCCTGACTGCCGTATTCTCTGGCGTCTGCACCGTTTATATAAAAATTCATATCATCTCTGTGCACGCCTGATACCGTATGCCTCAGCTTCACTTCCTTTGTCAGATCCTCAGAAAGCTTTCTGAGATACTGAGCTAGTAATCCGCCTACCTCGGTATGGGACATATCATCCCTTTCAAATACGCTGGAATAATAGCTGAGAGTCAGCTCCTCTCCCCCTGAAATCTCCTTATATAAATCCCCTGCAATATTTTTAAGCGAACTGAAATATTTCAGTCTTCCGTAGGTGACATTAAGCCCCTCGGCGCCTAGTATCTCGTTCCAGCTTTCTATCTGAGGGATTATATAATCCAGATCACTGTCGTTATATATTCCTGCCAGTATATTATTCTTATTTTTCAACGCTTTGTTATACCTGGACAGCTTTTTTAAATGTGCTGTAGTCTGCATCATAGCCACGCTGTCAAGATAATCTCTTCTCATTTCGGGATTACCCTTGATTAAATTCAGGTGTTCAGGTATAAATACCACGTATTTTAACACTCCGTATAATTCCATAGCGCTTTTCATGGGGATATTATTGTATAATATCTCCTTTTTGCCGTTTGCTATAGAAAACTCTATAACATTTTCATTATCGGAAATACCTGTGGTAAACCAGATTTTTATACAAAGCTTTTCTCTTGTCTGATCCAAAGAAAAAGGAATATAAGAGCTCTGACGGCTACCCTTGAAGGAAGGGCCCATGCAAAGTGAAATTGCCTCACAAAGATTTGTTTTACCCTGGGCGTTATTACCGCAAAGTACATTCATACCCTCATGAAACTCAAATTCCTGTTCTCTGATATTCCTGAAATTTTTTACATATAGCTTTTTTATTTTCATTTTAATTTAAAATACGCACTTGTAAAGCTCTTCATCCAGCTCTACAATATCGCCTTCTTTTATTTTCTTGCCTCTCATTGTACATATTTCGCCGTTTACAAGAACATATTCGTTCTGAATTGCAAGCTTTGCTTCTCCTCCTGTTTCACAAGCTCCGCAGAACTTTAAAAACTGCTCTAATTTTATAAAAGGAGGCATTACCTTAACTTCTGTCATAATGTCAATCTCTCTTTCTTTTGTATATAATAGTTTCTAATTCTCCGTCAGCAGAAGGAATTATCAGATGAAGCTTTCCGTCTTCCAGCTTATACAGCATTTTGACATATTCACCATTCACACTTAAAGCAATTACATTTTCCTCGCCCTCGGGTATGATATACTTTCTGCTGTAGCCGTCAATGGTGATATAGTCCTCTATTATCTCCATTTCAATTCCCTGCTCTGATACCCATTTGCCGAATATAGGATTCTTATTTCCGTTTGATGAAGCCAGCGCCGCAATAACACAAAGACCGATTATAACAACAGCCACAACAACTATGGCTATAATTCTCGGTGCTTTGCTTTTCTTTACGTTATAATGAGTACTGTGCTTTACAATAAAATCAGCAATATCAAATTCCTCGTCCTTATTTTTTAAAGGCTCGCTTAAAGAATCTGTACCGGACTCTGACACAGAAGATGAAACTATACTATTGAAGGCTTCTGCCTGCTTTTCTGTTAAACTATCAGTAATATTATTCTTATTCATATACTCTGTGTAAAATCTCCGGGCTGTCGGCTTCTTCGGAAGAAATAGCTATACTATTATCTCTTACAAATATTTCATAATGAAAATTCTTACCGCCCTTATTCAGAATAAGCTCCTTATTATCTTTAACGGAATATCCGTAAAGCTGACTGTCGTTGCTGTCGGCAAAGGTTATGGTAAGAGTATTTTCATCAAATCTGTATATTCTTGCCTTGTCCTCACTTTCCCAGCTGCCGATAAGTATATTACGGCTGAGCTTAAAGGATATCACTATACCAAGTACCGCAACAGTAAGGACTATAAAGGCAATATATATAAATATCTTTTTTTTGCTTTTGCCATTCATATCAGCGACGGCGGACAGGGCTTACGATAAATACAAAGCTGTTACCCTCAAGAGGTAAAATTTTCAGCGAAGGCATACCATTTGTAACAAAGCAGAACTTAACCTTGTCACATTCAGTATTGCGCAGAGCGTCAATAAGGTACTTACTGTTAAATGAAACAGAAAAATCATTTCCTGTATAATCTACCTTTATCTGCTGATCTACCTTACCAAGAGCTGTTTCGCAGAATACACGAAGATTACCGTCTGTAAAGGTAAGATCAACAGGAGAACGGAACTTGTCGCTTATAAGCAGTAATGTTCTGTCTACACATTCTGTAAGCTCTCTTACATTTATAATAGCTTCAATATCATGATTTGAAGTGATTATTTTTGAATAATCAAAGAATTCGCCCTCTAAAAGACGTGAGAAGATAGTAAACTTATCAATGCTGAAAATACACTGGTTTCTGTCTACTGAAATAGTAGCTATCTTCTTTTCATCATCGGATAAAAGTCTTAAAATTTCTGCAAGAGTCTTTGCAGGTACTACAAAATCAAATTCTTCGTGCTGTATAGCTTCTTTTCTTACAGCAATTCTGATACCGTCAACTGACGCTACGCTGAGCACATTATCCTTTATTTCAAAGCTGCTGCCCATTAAAACAGGCTTTGTATCAATAACTGCAACCGCATAGAGAGTCTGACCTACCATACTCTTTAATGTAGGTTCGGGGATTTCAAAGCTTTCTCCTCTTGTCAGCTCAGGGATAAGAGGATATTCCTCACTACTGATGCCTGTAATAGAATACTGTACATCGCCGCTCTTTAATTCGATTCTGCGGTTTTCCTTTTCTGTAAAGCTGATTTCGCCGCCGGGCATCTTTCTGATAATATCGCAGATAAGTCTGGAATTAAGTACCAGATCGCCGTCGCCCTCGCCCTTTACCTCTACTACAGACTTGATACCTATTTCAAGGTCATAGCCTGTTATAGTGAGATAGTTTCCTCTCAGACTGAAGTAAACACCCTCCAGAGCATTTATAACAGACTTGGTTGCGGCAGCCTTAGCTGTAGTTACTATGATTTCTGATATATCACTTTTCTGTACTGAAAATTTAAGCATTTTTTATACCATCCTTTTTTTATATGTGAGCCTTGATTTTTAACATGGGATTTTAAAGGTAAGAAAATTTCCGAAGGAAATATAATAATATAATATTATATATTTTTGTGGTGGATATGGTGGGGGCGGTTCAAACTGTGGAAAACTGAAAATATCCGATAAGAAAGGGATTTTTTCTGTATTTCAGATGTTGAAAACAAAGGGATAAATTTTTGAAAGGAGTTTATAACTTTTCAACACTTTAAACACATTTCAACATTCAACATTTTTTAACCGCATTCAACAGTTGATAACTAAAAACCTGTTGAATAAATATCAGCCGTTATTGCTGAGATTTTTTATCATATCGTCAATAGTACCCTTGAAGGAGGGATCCTTCTTGATAACTGATTTTACCTTATTTATAGTATAAACTATGGTAGAATGATCTCTGCCGCCGAATTCCTCGCCTATACGTGAATAGGAAAGTCCTGTTATCTTGGATACAAGATATACAGAAACCTGTCTTGCGGTGGAAATCTGAGAAGAGCGCTTCTGACTTCTGATATCTGCAGGAGCTACGCTGTATGCCTTTGCTACCTCGTTGATGATTTTTTCAACCGTAACGGGAATAGGCTCGTGGCTGGACTGTATATCCTTGACAACATTCTGAGCAATGTTAAGAGTGGGAGTAACGCCGGTAACTACCGTAAGGGCGTTTATCTTTGTAATAGCTCCCTCTAAGAGTCTTATGTTGGTTTTCAGCTTGTCTGCTAAAAATTCTATGATATTGTCAGCAAGCTTCATACCGTAAAGCTCTGCCTTACGCTTGATGATAGCTACTCTTGTTTCATATTCAGGTGGAGCTATATCCGCAAGAAGTCCCCATTCAAAACGGCTTATCAGTCTTTCCTCTACACCGTTTAAGTCCTTGGGAGGACGGTCTGATGTAAAGATGATCTGCTTTCCGTTATCTCTTAAATAGTTGAAGGTATGGAATAATTCCTGCTGGGTTTCTACCTTGTTTGCAATAAACTGAATATCGTCTATAAGCAGCATATCACAGTCGTGATACTTTTTCTTGAATACCTCTGTATTGTTGTTTCTGATGGCGTTTACAAAGTCATCAGTAAAGGTATCTGCTGTAGTATAGATAATATGCATATCAGGATTCTTTTTAAGCATTTCTGCTCTTACCGCTGATAAAAGGTGAGTTTTGCCAAGTCCCGGTTCGCTGTATATGTATAAAGGATTATACATAGGATTGGGCTTATCAACCACCGACTTGCAGGCAGAATATGCCAGCTTGTTGGTATCACCTACGATAAAGGTATCAAAGGTATGCTGATAGTTGCTCTGCATTTCGCTCTTTGTCAGCTTGTTTTTTACCACATCGTCATCCTCAAGCTCCTTCTGAAGCTCCTTCTGAAGCTCGTCTGTACTTTCGTCCGAATGGGCGTTTTCCAGTCCGTAACGGCTGAGCTGTTCCGGAGATATGGTCTTTTCGCTTAATATCTGCACTTCTACATCAAAGCCTAAGATGTCGGCAAAAGCCTCCTCCATCTTATTCTTGAAGTTCTTGTATGCCATTTCTCTTGCAAAGTCATTTTCAACATAAAGCTGTACAATGTTGTTGTTGAGCTTTAAAGGAACAAGAGGCTCTATCCACAGCTTCATCGCTGTGGGTGAAAGAGTAAGTCTTTTTTTCATTTCCTCGAAAATATCATTAAAAGAAGTATATGAATTCATAGTACACCCCGATTTCTGTAAAAAACGCAGTTTTATTGTCAAATTCTATAAATTATTCACGTTACTTTTGTAACAAATAACGACAAAATCCTGCGGATTTTAATAAAGAATAATTAAGATTATAATACCATATTTTCTGCGTTGTGTCAAGGAAACAAGGGACTTTTAAAGGGTAAAGAATAACCAAAAAAACAGCTCGTATTTTGTAGAAAATACAGACAGAAAAACATAGGTATTGATATAATGTGGTATGGGTGATATAATACTACTATATACAGTTTGAAAGGAAAAAGCTATGAATAAAAAACTGCTCTGGGTACAGACGGGCGGTACCTTCGCCTGCAAAAAAACCGAAAATGGTCTTGCACCTGCCACCGATGAAAAATTCACAGCGGAAATAATAAATACCTTTACAAAAGGAAAAGCTGTAAATATAACCCCTGCCCTGCTTATGGACAAGGACAGCACCGAAATGGATATAGAGGATATAAGAAAAATATCCTCTTTTGTAAATGAAAATATAAAAAAATACGATGGAGTGATAATAACCCACGGTACCGATACCATGGCATATACAGCGGCTTTGCTTTGTGTTATGCTGGAAAATACGCCGATACCGGTTATTCTTACAGGCTCACAGCTCCCCTATTATGCAAAGGAAAGTGACGCTCGTAAAAATTTTGAGGATAGTATAACCGCCGCCTTATGTGAGGAACTAAAAACGATATGCGTTGTTTTTAACGGAAAAATATATCACGGGCTTGACTGTTACAAGGCTGATTCTGTAAGCTTTGACGCCTTTTCCGCCTATAATGAAATACTGGGTGAGATAAATAAGGATAAGGTTTTTATAAATGATAGCGGAAGAATTAAAATCGGCGAATACAGGTACAACAGTGATATAAAAGAAAAAGTGGCACTTATAAAGCTTACTCCCACCTTTGATGAAAATGTAATTGATTATTATGTAGAAAAAAGAGTAAGTGGCTTTGTAATAGAGGGCTACGGCACCGGCGGAATCCCCGTCAGAGTAATTGAAAAGCTGAAAAAGGCAAAGGAAAAAGGGATAGAATCAGTGGTAATAACCCAGTGCAGACACGGCGGCACAAATACAGCCCTTTACGAGGTCGGAAATAATGTAAAGCAGGCAGGAATCATAGACGGCGGCAAGCTCGGCGCAGAAGGAGCGATAGCTGAAATTTGTCGAAGACAAATTTCAGAGTGATGTATCGTGCTTTGCACGAAGTGATGTACGGCTTTGCCGAGTGATGTATGTCTACGCCAAGTGATGTATCGTGCTTCGCACGATGTTGTGGAATCAATTGCCTTCGGCAATTGATGGATTTGACGGGTTGCACCATCAAAAAATGTGGTAATTTATGCGGGGCGTCGAGGACGTTGCCCCCTACAATCGTAAATTAAAACGATTTGATAAGACTGCCCACAAACATCGATATAAACGGGGTTTGGGGCGAAGCCCCAAGCAGGGCACAGGGGCGGCGAGCCCCTCTATTTCCCCCTTCCCTAAGGGGGAAGG
>JAGAVH010000005.1 GCA_017942025.1 Ruminiclostridium sp.
GACCGGGATGGACGCACCTCTGGTGCACCAGTTGTCACGCCAGTGGCACAGCTGGGCAGCTAAGTGCGGATCGGATAAACGCTGAAAGCATCTAAGCGTGAAGCCGTCCTTAAGATAAGATATCCCACTCTTAAGAGTTAAGACCCCTTGTAGACTACGAGGTTGATAGGCTCAAAGTGTAAGTGCAGTGATGTACTTAGCTAGCGAGTACTAATCGGTCGAGGGCTTAAACCTAACAGAATATGTTTTGTTTATGCTAAAGAAGAAAAGCTTTGTTAATCGTTATTCAATTTTGAGGGAATATCCCTTAAAAGTCGGTGTTGATTGTGATGAGGTCCCACCTGTTCCCATTCCGAACACAGTAGTTAAGCTCATTTACGTCGAAAATACTTGGCGGGCAACTGCCTGGGAAGATAGAAAGATGCCGACATTTATGCACCTTTAGCTCAGTTGGTAGAGCAACTGACTCTTAATCAGTGGGTCCTGGGTTCGAGTCCCTGAAGGTGTACCAATATTGACGGAAAAGAATAGGCTCGACCTATTCTTTTCTGCTCTATAAGGCCTGTTGGTCAAGCGGTTAAGACTCCGGCCTCTCACGCCGGCGACGGGGGTTCGATTCCCCCACAGGTCACCAATGCACCATTAGCTCAGTTGGTTAGAGCAACCGGCTCATAACCGGTCGGTCCGGGGTTCGAGTCCCTGATGGTGCACCATTTATATGGTGTATTCGTCTGAACTCTCAGATTACAATATAATAAACACAGGGGTGTGGTTCAATGGCAGAATAGGGGTCTCCAAAACCTTTGACGTGGGTTCGATTCCTACCACCCCTGCCAAGAAAAAAGCCTATTGCAAATGCAATAGGCTTTTTTCAACTAAGTATTCCGCTTATGCGGAATGTGAAGTATCTTTGGAAGTGAAGTTACTTCGTAGTGAAGTGTCCCTTCGGGACGATATGCGGAATATTTAACTTCACTTTGTTCCAAAGGAACAATACATCACTATAGCGGTAGCTATAACATCACTTGGGCGAAGCCCAGACATCACTATATAACTACAAAGGTCACTTAAATTTATCCTTACAGACGTGATGCAATGTACTTAAGCATATAAAATCATTTCGAAATAAAATTGTACTTCACCAGAAAAGCGGACGGATTCAATTTTATCTGAAGTCGAAGGCTGAAAGTTACATTGACACCACAAAATAAATATGCTATATTAAAATAAAGCTGCATACATATATCAAAGTCAAAAGGGGGAACGTATGAAAAATCCCGCCCGAAATAATTCCATTATCAAAAATCATAGGCAAAACAACCGACTGAATTTTCGTCTTGTTACAGACAAATCAACCCACCGTACTTGGATACGGTGGGTTTTGATGATATAAAGTTTGTTATTCATTTATCGCCATAAATACCGCAGGTACGGGGTCTTTCTCAAAATCAACGTCAGGTAAGAACAGTCGGTTTTCGTGGGCGTTCATAATTATCATCATCTTAATATGTGACAGACACTGCATATATCTATGCCATTCCGGAACTGACTTAAGATGTGACGGAAGCTTTACCGGGTTTTCGAGAAGTGCTTCAAACTGCTTGCCGCATTGCGCATAGATTTCATTATGGTACTTATCCGACAGCTTGTATAATTCCCATCGGTCGTCCATTTTAATAACGGGAACGTCAACAATAACCTTTCCGCTTTCATCTCTTTTCAGAATTCCGAGTCCTGTAAGACCGTCAATATTGTCAAAGCAATGAGAATCTATTACAGGAAGCAGCTCTTCCTTGCCTGTATAAATAGCGTACAGCATCTTAGTGAGAGTCATTGTATCCATAGAGTGTTTTACGTATCTGATATCACCCCAGCCGTGATATGCCATTCCAAGCATAGTATCATAAGAAGAAAAGGTGACCTCTCTGACTCCTTCATAATTATCAATCCCGACACTGTATTCTCCATCAATATAATACTTTTTATACCAGTATGTTTCTGACCAGTTGTAATCTGCAGGATATCGACTTCCCATTGCATGCCATTTACCGCCATTAGGTCTGTCGGTAAAATCCTCGAAGCTCCATTTACCTACCTTATTTTCTGTAAGACTGTTAATTCCATGCAGTACGGTTCTTACCGCAAAGAAGCTATCAAGCTTTCTGGCGGCGGAGGGCGTTTGCTTTTTGTAATATTCCTGATTATGAAGCTCATCAAATCCTTGCTTCATTATATCCCATACGTCTTTATAATACTTTTTCGCAAGTTCCTTTTCAAGAGGAAGGTTGATAGTTCTATCCTTTTCATCAAAAATAATAAAATCGGTATAAACCTTGTCGCCTACCCGCTTCATAAGTTCTCCCCTTACAAGCTTTTCGACTATAGGCTCAATATAAGTGGTTGATATTCCGATAGCTCCTGCAAGCTCTGGTATTGTAATTGGCTTATCATAAGCAAGAATAAGTAAATTCATTTCAATTTTTCTATCGCCTACAAGAGAAAAAGGCTCATTGTCAAGTCCTTCACGACCGCATATTGATACCCACAAGGTTTCCGGCTCGTAACTCTGCTTTGTATATTTTTCCATAGTGAAATCCTTTCTGATATGCTTTCTGCCTGTGTCAAGACGGGATTTTACGGTGTTTTCGGGGATACCGAGAGCCGTAGCAATCTGCTTTACGCTTTCTCCGTGCATATAGTATCTTACCATGACCTGGCGATAAAGCCCCGTCAGATTGGCAAGACAACGGCGGATATTTTCTGCGTCCTCCGACCGTTCGATCTGCTCTGTAATTTCATCCGGAAGGGGAATCTCACCTATCATATCAATACTCACAGTACCTTTGCGGTACTTTTTTCGGAGCATATCGTAATATTTACGATTAAGAACGGTGACAAGCCAGTTTTTCAGATTTTCGACAGGCTTATTCTGATGAATGGCAATCAGCGCCGCCATCAGTGTTTCCTGCACAAGCTCCTGCGCTTCCTCGATATTATTCACCTTGTACATTGCCGTTTTCAGCAGGTAATCAGCATATTCCGTAAGTTCATTTTTGTTCATAAGAACACCTCGTTTGAAAGCTTTCACCTATATAGTCGCAGAAAAAACAGAAAAGTTTGCCCCTTTTTAAATTTTTTCACAGAATTTAATCTACAGTAAGACGTTTTTATTCCGCTCTCTTTATAACAAACCCTTCTCCGGTTTTTATAAATCCCAGCTTTTCTGCAAGCGCTGAAGAGCCTTTATTCTCACTATGGCATGCCCATACGGGAGCTTTGCCTTGTTCTATAACGTGATTTATCATTGCTTTTGAAACTATGGTAGCATAGCCTCTGCCTCTGAATTTTTCCGAGGCTTCTACCCCTATATCAATTTCCTCGTTGCTTATGGCGGCGGAAAATGCCCAGGCGGTAATTTCTCCGTCACAGATAAGGCAGTAACCTCTGCCATTTGTCAGAAAATCCTTATCATTATCCCAGGAAAAATACGGTGTAATTCTGCCCTTTATATTATGGAGCAGTTCCTTGTCGATGATTTTCAGCTGACAGTTATCGGAAAGATCTATCTTCTGAACCGAATCTCCGCCATACTCATAAAAATATCTTTTCTCGATGGTTATATCTTGTTTTCCTTTGAAAATGTCTGCAATATAGCTATCATTGGTAAGCAAAATAAACCTTTGTCGGTTTACATTATCCGACAATATATCATATATTTCCTCTAAAAAAGCATCGTCGTATTCCCCTTGAATAAAGGCGAAACCGCAATAATGACGGAAAAGCACAGCCTTGTTTTCACTCTCGGAATTTACGTAAATATCACCTTTCTGGTTGCCTTCGGCAATAGAAAGCGGGTAAACCTTTCCTTGTTTACAAGTCCTTGCATATTCCTTAAATTTATAATAATTTTCTTCATTTACTCTTTTCATAACCAGTCCTCTTTATATAAATTCAGCTCCCGCTTCTGTGGGAGCTGTTATTATTTATTATCGGGATATTTCTGAAGTACCTCACGGAATTTATCAAAATTGTTTTTGAACACCTCCACTACGGCAGGATCGAATTGTTTTCCACTCTGGGATACGATTTCCTCGTATGCAGCTTCAGGAGTCCAGGGCTCTTTATAAGGTCTGCGGCTTACAAGAGCGTCAAACACATCCGCCACGGATACGCATCTTGCATATCGGTCGATATTTTCGCCTTTGATACCCATATATCCGTTGCCGTCGTATTTTTCGTGATGGTGATAGGCTATATTGGCGGCGATTCTCATAAGCTCGCCCGTATTCTTTTCCAGTAGCTTCTTGCCGTAGGCAACGTGCTGTTTTACAATATCAAATTCCTCAGCTGTGAGCTTGCCTGGTTTATTAAGTATATTCTGATCTATTATCATTTTGCCGGCATCGTGAAGAGCGGCGGCGGTGCTTACCTTCCATACCTCTTCATCAGGCATCCCCAGAGCCTCGCATAGTATTCTGGTATACTCCGAAACTCGTTTTACGTGCTGCCCCGTTTCCTGGGATTGCGCCTCGATAAGCTCTGCCAGGGAGGTTATAATGGATTCCTGCTCGTTGTAAAGCTCGTCGTTTTTATGAGCCAGTCCGTTTATCAGCTCTTGTATCTTGGCTGCGGTAAAGCAACAAATAACAACAAAACCTGCATACTCTATAAGTCTTGGTATAATGCCAAAAAGCACAATCCCTTTTATTGTCACAAGAGGCTCGTCGGGGACAATTTTAAGAGCAAAGGCTATAAAGTGAGCAATGATAATTACAGGGACTCCCAGTACAGATGTAAAAATAACGCTCTTTGTATCGCTGTAAAGGCAGGAAATAACAACAGGGAAAACCAGCATCGCTATAACGTGATAAGAGAGGATACTGTAAAGAACTCCTGACATCAATACAATAAGGGTAAGAACAAAATATCTTACTCCAAGAGTGTTGAGATGCAGAAAATTGTACAGAACGGTCGGGGTAAACATAATTATTGCGGAGCAGATAAGAGCAGGATAGATAATCGGTTGTATTACGAATACTCCTATAGCATTGAGTAAAATAATGACTCCGAAGAAAAGCATCATTATCCTGCATATCAGCGCCATTGTAAGATCGGCTTTATTTTCAAAGTCATTTATCATATTACGGGAAAATTTATGCATATACACCCTCCTTTCTGCTTTACTTCTTTAACGCCGAATATGGGAGGGTTACCCCTCCCGATATTTTTATTATACTATTATGAATAATCTACAACGTCAAGCCAGGTCAGTAACAGCTCACGTTCTTTTTTGTCGGTAACACCCTTGGCAAGCTTTGACGCCGCCATAATAGGTAACCATTCCTGAACATACTTCTTTGATGTTCCGGTTTTTTCGCAGAAAAGGGCAAGATATTTTTCTGCCATTTCCGTAGAGGTGAGCGAAAGCTCAAGATAGGTGTTTGCAACATCTGCGCTGGCGTTACCGATAGTAGCGCCTACCCAGTCAAGGATATAAGCAACACCTTCATCAGTTACGATTATATTTTCAGGTACAAAGTTTCCGTGACAGAGCTTTGTGTGCTTTGGCGTGCTGTCCAGTCTTGTCTGAAGCTCGTACTTCTTGATATAATCAATATCCGAAAGACTGTCAATCTCAGATTTGAGAGCGTCTCTCAGCTTTGCAACGCTGCGGATTGAATTGTCATGAATATCAAGCTGAATTTCTACCATATCATCAAGATATTCATCCCTGTTTTCAGGCTCTTCATCCATAAGCTGTTTTAAGGTCTTGCCGTTTATGAATTCTGTAGCCAGAGCCCATTTTTCGTCTATCAGCTCAATTTCCTTTACCGTAGGGAGGTTCAGTCCCGTCTCCTCGATTTTGGAGATCATAAGAGCCTCATAGAAGACCATAGTCTTTGGACAGTCAGAATCAAATATCTTAACTGCAAGCTTTCCGTCCTCGCTCTTATATACATCAACCTTGTCGCCCTTTGAAATGAGCTTTCCAAGCTTTATTTCGTTCATATCGTAAAATTCCTTTCTTCAAAAAAGTAATAAGTTTCCACTTTGTTATTATACAACATTTTCAGTTGCTTGTCTACCTTTTGAATGTAAATTTAACAAATATGTAACAAAATAACATATATTTTTAGTGATTGTGACGAAATATGTATAATTATTTTACAGGGCAGATAAGAACATCACCGCTGGTTATATCTATCTTTATCTCATTGCCTGATTCAGTACCTAAATGAGTTTTTGTATCATCGTCAAAGGTTATTCTTGTAATCTTGTCGCTGTCTTCTATAGGAAGCTGTACCTCACAGCGTCCGCTGGTGCGGTCAAGCTCTAAATCAAAACCGAAATCACCGGGGAGCATTATGGTGCTGTCACCGCTGGTAGACTCGATATAGATGTCGCCGTCAAAATCCGCATACTTGATAGTAGTATCACCTGAAGTCTTGTCAACGGAGATATCACCCGTAGCACCGTCTACGTAAAGATTGCCTGAGGTCATTTCGAAAAGGCTTTCCTCGGCACAGAAGTTGTAGAGCTTTGCATCACCGCTGGTAGCGGAGAAGTTTACTCTGTTCATTTCATCGCCTCTGTTTGTAATGGAAAGATTGCCTGATGTAAAGTGCATATCAGCCTTTTCGCAGTCGATGGTTATATTATCAGCCTTGCCACTGGTAAAGTTAAGCTTGAGATTTTCACACTTGGGTAAATCACCCTTTAAATCGCCCGATGTCAGATAAACGTCCACAAGCTCTATACCATCGTTTTTATATACGTCGGGAAGCGTTACAGTAATCTCGCTTTTTGAGATATTGATCCAGAACATAAAGAAGAATGCGTGACGTGAGGTTTCTTCAATCTTCAGCTCACCCGTTTTTTCATTGAAATTGATACTACACATCATATTTGGATGACTTGACTTATAGTCAACTGTTATCTTGTCGGTAACGGAATATTCTATCTTTACCTCTGCGGAGGTTGCGTTTATTTTTGTGCTTGTAAGCACGCCCGTGAATTCCTTATGCTCGTCCTTCAGCTCATCCTTATAAAGCTCTCTTATTTCCTCATAGCTCATCGCAAAAGCGCCGTTTGAACCGATTGTGACAGCGCCGCCGACAATACCTGTCAGAATAAATAATACACCGATTATTACAAGTACTTTTCTCATCTTATATTTCCCCTTTCTTAAAATGTTGCCTTCTTGCCGGTAAAGGCCTCATAGTGAAGTCTTGCTATAGCCTGCATCAGTTTTCCGAAGCCCTTCCAGATATCTACACAGAAGGCTGACATAATAAGTGCAATACCGAAAAGTATGAGGGCTGCGAAAATGCCTGCGGCAGGAGTCAGCATAGAAACAATCATAGGCGCGCTGAAAAAATAGCTTCCGAATATAATGCCTATAATCATAACAACGGGTGTTACAAAGAAGCTTATCATAACTGCCCAGTAGCTTATCAAAAGTGAAAAGAGTGTGGGTATCGCCCAGGTAAGAACAAGAACATCAAGACATATAACCCCAACCATTTTTGCCACATCCGCATTGTCACCGTTATTCTGCGGTGCAGACTGATTTGCATTGCTGTAATTGTAATTATTTTCAGCAAATGCACTCTGCTGTGTCTGAGCAGATGTTGTGTTGCTCTCAGTCTGGTTTGTATTCTGCTTGGTATCTGTGCTTTCTGTATATCCTTCGGGTGCATACTGATTTGCAATCTCAGCAGGTGCGCCCAGCTTTTCGCATACCTGCGCTTCTGTAAGTCCCTGTGAAAGTCCGATTTCGAAGTGCTGTTCAAAGTCCTCTAAAATTTCGTTATCTGTAATGCCTCTTTTTAAAAGCTCTGCTTTAAGCACTTCAAGAAACTGTGCCTTTGTATAATACATTTGTTATTCCCCCTTCTCGGTTATTCCGAGTATTTTGTTTATTGATCTGTAGAACTGTATCCATTGTCCTTCAAGCTCTTTTGTTTTTAAAAGACCGTTATTTGTTATTTTATAATATTTTCTTGGCGGTCCTTCTGTGGATTCAACAAGATAGGATGTTATATTCCCGTCATCCTTCAGTCGTTTCAGAAGTGGGTATATCGTACCCTCGGTTATATGCATACTTTCTGAGATAGCATTTACCAGCTCATAGCCGTAGCAATCTCTTCTTGCCAGAATAGACAGAACGCAAAGCTCAAGAGTTCCTCGTTTAAGCTGTGAGTTCAAAAAATCGCCTCCTTTTTTTCTTCGGTGTATTTATTGTAACACATTGTACCTTGTAATGCAAGGTACTTTGTAATAAAATAATGCACAAATATTTCGTCAATATCTGTGCATTTTTTATATAATGTATATATTTTCCTGTCATACACCCTCTAAATCCCACTCAGGAGTCATCTCAAAGGAAGCGCTGGACTTTTCCTGAAGATATCCGTCAAAACCCAGCTTTTCGGCATAATCAGCAACGCTGTTATATTCAAAGGTGGTGACTTTTCTTGCTATTTTTTTGATTTCGAGAGCCTTCCCACAGGGGGTATATTGTCGCAAAAGGCTTATTTTTATCTTGTCTGCGGGCAGATTTTTCTTTATAATATCAAGTATTTTTATACTGTCGTGACGGTGGGAGGGGAGTACCATATGCCTTATAATAACGCCCTTTTGGATAAGTCCATTATCAGAAAATCTGACTTCTCCGACCTGTCTGTACATCTCCTTTAAAGCAGGGACAACCACATCGGGATAATTCTCTGCGGCTGAATATTCTCTTGCAATTTCCTTGTCTGCATATTTGAAATCCGGCAGATATACGTCTATAAGTCCGTCATATTTCTTTAAAGTATCAACGCTTTCATAGCCTCCGCAGTTATAGATAACGGGGATGTGAAGCTGATTCTTTACCATTTTAAGCGCCGTTGTTATTTCTTCGCTATAGTGAGTGGGGGTTACAAGATTTATATTATCCGCACCCTTTTCCTGAAGGGTAAGAAAAATTTCCGCCAGTCTGTTTACAGAAATTTCTTTGCCGTAGCCGTCGCGGCTTATCGGCATATTCTGACAGAACACACATTTTAAAGAGCAACCTGAAAAGAACACCGTTCCGCTGCCGTTACCACCTGAAATCGGAGGCTCTTCGCCGTAATGCAGACAAGCTTTTGCTATTTTAAGCGTCCCTACACCGCAGAAGCCCTTTTGTTTTTCTCTGTCTATACCGCATTTCCTGGGACAGATATTGCAAATACCCATAATACCACCTTTCTTTTGACATTGATTATGCTGTGTTTTATATAAAAGTGTTTGATATCTTGCATCCGAGAATATCAAAAACAGGGGTTTGGGGCGTAGCCCCAAGCAGGGTACAGGGGCGGCAGCCTAAACTTTATGAAAATTGCATTTTCATAAAGTCACGCAGTCCTATCGGACTGCTCCCAGCCCCAGCAGTTCGCAGAACTGCGACCATTTCGGCAAAATCCTATTTTGCCGAAATATATTTCCATCAGGGGAAAGGGGGGTGGGGGGATAGGGGCTAAAAAAATAGCGTAGCGGCTATAAATTATTTAGAGCTTGTATCCTCTTCCTTGGGCTTTTCAAAGTTCAGCTTTTCATAATCATATTCGTACTTTACTTCTTCCTGCCACTTTGTAAGAGTTTCGTCAGCCTGCTTGTTCTGACGTTCCTTCAGCATACCGTCATATACGTTCTTCTTCTGTGCGGCGATATTATCATCTGTTATTTTTGCGTCGTCCTTGTAGTAGAAGAAATAATATCCTGTATCTGTAGCGATAAGCTCAGATATATCGCCGGGCTTTTCAAGATCGAAGATAGCATTGTAAAGTGCGTCGGTAAGTGACTTTGTACCCTTGATTATAGTTACGGTCTGATCTGTGAGAGCAGAGTTGTAATCGTGACTGTATTCCTTTAATACCGCGTCAAAGTTCTTTTCCTTGTCATCGCTTTCGGCGGTAGCCTTTTTATATGCCGCTTCAGCCTTTTCTTTTATCTCTGCGAGCTTTTCATCGCGGAGCTTGTCAACCTCTGCCTGATCTGCACCGCTTTCAGTTCTTGCGGCGGATATTTCAGCGGCGTCAATGGTGCTGATACCGATAAATACGTGCTTTACGTTTCTTGTGCCCTCGGGGAGCCATACTGTGCCGTACTGAGTAGCCTTTTCGTACTTTGAAACATCTTCTTTATAAGTCTTTTCAGCCTCTGCAATAAGGTCGTTTATATACTTGTCAACCTCGGCGTCGGTTACCTTTATATCCTTATAGCTGTATTCCATTACCTTTTCTTCAATAAAGGAATTTTTAGCCCACATAAGGAAGGTGTCCTCTGTAAGACCGAAGTTCTTTATATATTCGCTGAATAATTCCTTGGCTTTATTCTTTATCTTTTCTTCATCCTCCTTAGAAAGACTTCCCGATGTGTCGGAGGAGGAGCTGCTGTCCTTTATACCGAGCTCATTTTTCGCCTGTGCAGAAAATGTATTTACCCAGCCGTCGATGTTTTTCTGGTAGTTTTCTTCAACCGTTTTCATTTCGTCTGCGGAAAGCTCTGCAAGACCAAGCTCTTCAGCCTTTTTGAGGATGATTTTTTCATTTGCAAGCATTTCAGCTACACTTTGTCTGTACAGCTTGGCTGATGCGTCGTCCTTTGTGTCATTAAGACCTGCATTGGCACAGATAAAGGAGTATTCCTTATAGAACTCAGCAAAGGTTACGTTATAATATTCCTTCTGCTCTGCGCTTAATCCGTCTGCTGTGGGATAAATTACAATATCCTCGTCCTTTGCGGTCCATATGTTGACTTTACTTTCAGTTCCGCTTTCCTTACCGGAATTAAGAATGCTCTCACTGCATCCTGTCATTGCCATTGTAACTGCAAGCAGTACAGCGGCAATGGAAAATTTCTTCTTCATTTTTGTGCGTCCTTTCGTTTATATGTTTTCTGTACATTTCGTGTACCTTAGTTTTACACAAAATTTTTATTTTGTTTGTGGATTTTGCATAAGGCAAAGTCCCGACTATATAAGTATATCACAAATTTAAAAAAAAGCAAAACATTTTTTCTGAAAATCAGGTGCATTTTCTGTGAAAATGTGTTATACTATAATCATAATGAAAAAGTACGGGCAAAATTCGTTTATTTTGCCATAAAATAAAACCGTTTTTTAATGAAAAGGACTGATAGCTATGAAATTTAAAAAATACATAAGACTTATCGCCATATCCTTAGCGATGATTTTCACCCTTTGCGCCTGCTCAGGTGACGGTGGCACACCATCCGGAGAAAACTCTTCACTCCCCTATGAAAAGACTGAGGGCGAGGCAAAGGTAGGCTATATCTACGACAGACCTGTTGCCGCCGATAATTTTACCTATATGTTTGAAAAAAGCAGAAAGGACCTCGAAACAGCCCTTGAGGTAGAAACCTGCTATGTTGACAATATCACTGTTTCAGCTTTTGAGGACGCGGTAAAGGCACTTAAAAACGAAGGCTGTAATATAATAATTTCTGCGTCAAACGGCTTTGCAAACGCCGCATACAGCGTAGCAAAGAAGGATAAGGATATATATGTTTTAAGCTACGGCGGAACAGCCTCTCTTTCGAATCTCACCTGCTTCCAGCCCAAGATGTACCAGCCTGCATTCATAGGCGGCACAGTAGCGGCTTATAACAGTAATTCACACAGAATAGGCATTGTATGCGACGACATTATGTACCAGAGCTATGCTGTTATGGCGGCATTCGTTTTCGGCGTGCAGGAAATTTATAAGGCAGATGAAACCGACGTAAGAATAGTATATGCCAACACAAACGAGGAAACAGAAGCAGGCGTAAACAAGCTTGTCAGCGAAAACTGCGATGTAATCTTCTTCTATCAGCCCTCAGACTACGGTATGTTTTACTGTGATTCTCTCGGGGTAAAATCCATAGGCTTTACTTCAGATGTAGAATATTCGGCAAAGAACAAGGGTCTTATGGGATATTATCTCAACTGGGCGACCTTTATCACAGATACAGTCCGTACATGTATGTACGACAACTACGAGCCCGAGGTATATGTGGGCGGCTTTAAAGAGGCTTTTGTAAAGATAACCGATTATACGTCAAAGTGTAAGGACGAAACCGATACCATTGCAGATACTCTTTACGAGTATGTAAGAAACGGCAGTGCAAAGATATTTGTAGGAGAAATCAGAGATAACGACAACAGAGCAAGAGTCGGCAACAACAAGGTGCTTACACATAAGGAGATTCTTGAGGTGGATTACCTTGTATATGGTGTGCTTGGTGCAGAAAATCTGATAAAGCCTGTTGAAAAGCCTCCTGTATCCGATATGGTGGTAAAGTACGATTTTATGTAAGTGAATATAATTAAAAGGCGTTCATTGAACGCCTTTTTCTTTGCGGTCGGTGACCGCCGACGGTTCCTGCCTTTAAAACAATTGATGTAATATAAAGGTTTGCAAAACGGCAGGGGGCACATATTGGTTGTATGTCAAATTGTAGTTTGACGGCGAGCCATTGCCCTAAAGGGCGCCGCAGTATTTCATACTGCTGCCGCTCCCAATTCCGCCTTCGGCGGCGGGGCGTCCGGGAGGTCGCCCCCTACAATCGTAAATTAAAACGATTTGATAAGACCGCCCACAAACATCGATATAAACGGGGTTTGGGGCGAAGCCCCAAGCAGGGCACAGGGGCGGCGAGCCCCTCTATTTTCCCCCTTTCCTCAGGGGAAAGGGGGTTAGGGGGATTGGGGCTACAATAACCC
>JAGAVH010000033.1 GCA_017942025.1 Ruminiclostridium sp.
CACTAAGCTGGACAGCTGTAAGCGGCGCAAGCTACTATCAGATTATCAGATACAGCAACGGCAACTACTCGCTTGTTGCAGAAATCAGTGGTACATCTGCCACAGTAAAAAGCCTTACAAATGATTTTGAATATACATACCTTATCAAGGCTGTTGCGGCTGACGGAAGAACCTCCTTCTCGAATGCAATAAATGTTACTCCTGTAGCTGAGCTTGCAAAGCCCACACTTTCAGCTGTTGCAGGCAATAAAGAGGCAACATTAAGCTGGACAGCTGTAAGCGGCGCAAGCTACTATCAGATTATCAGATACAGCAACGGCAACTACTCGCTTGTTGCAGAAATCAGCGGTACATCTGCCACAGTAAAGAGCCTTACAAATGATTTTGAATATACCTACCTTATCAAGGCTATTGCGGCTGACGGAAGAACTTCCTTCTCAAATGCAGTTACAGTAACACCCCACGCTTAATAAACAAACAACCCCATCCTCTTAGGAAGATGGGGTTTCAGCATACAGGCAAAGTCTGTCAGGCAACAAAAACGCACGCAGAAAAGACATTGCCGTTGTAATTGTACGGGTGCGCAGTAAACGACGACCGATAAAACAAGAAAATGCTTTTGGAACACCGATAAAAACGGCTCTCCAAAAGCATTTTTATTTTTAAAATATCAGCAAACAATAACTACCTCTACATCACCGCACTCGCAAATATGAGTTATCACCTATCTCAGGTGCAGCGAAACCAGGGGAGTATGCACACCTCATTTGATTTTTCTTGCCTCGCAGTAGAATCTCTTATCGTGAGCGTGTCCCATAGAGAAGGTCTTTCTGGGGAGTGCTCCATCCTTTATAACCGTGGGGAACAGCTCATCCTTTGTCATGGAGGGCAGTAAGAAGCCAATGCTGTTTTCCTTTTCGCAAAGGGTCTTTACAACGTCGTCGCCGTGGATATAGTCGATAACGCCCTTGTTTTCGGAAAGGAACTTATCGAGGAAATTCTGAAGACTGCCTACAGTAAGATTTGCACCCTGCTTTGTGATAGTGTAGTCAGCTTCTTCTCCGTTAAGAACTACGGTAAAGGTCTGTCCGTCAGTACCCTTTACAAGACCTAACGCCTCGGTCATTTCTGCCATCAGCTTATCTGTATCAACGTCTGTTATTACTCTGTGGATAGCTTCGAATTCGAGAGCAGGGCTGTGAAGGTTTACCACCTCTGCAAGCGCATATCTTGCAAGAACGGTATCAGGTGAGCCTGCCGCCTTCTTTTCCTCGTAGCAAGCCTTTGCAGTAGCAAGAGAGTGATTTCCGTCGCCCATAGCATATAACAGCACTTCCTCATTTGTAAGTCCATATCTGTTATTGAAATCAGCCTTATCAGAGAGCTTATCAAGAGCGTCAAAAACCGCCTTTGCATTATCTCCGTCAACAAGGTAGCCTTCAAGGTGTCCGCCACCCTGCATAAGCTCAAAATCATAGAGCTTAGTAAGCTTATCTGTATTATTCTCAAGAGGCTCGATGACTGTCTTTTTTACATCATCGATAAGTATCATAATGTGGGGAAGCTCTAAAGAAGCGTCACGACGAATCTTTACACGGGGAGGAATACGGCTTGCTACCGTAGCCTCGGTCGCTCTTACCTGGGAGGTGCTACCCTTGTTGTAGTCGTACATTTCAAGGTCGATTGCACCCACAAGTCCTGTTCTCTTCTTGCCGTCAGCCTGAGTTCTTATTGTGAGTATAAGACAGTCCTTATATTCGTTGAAAAGTCCTTCATTAAGGTACTTTTCCATTTCGTTGTTGATAGCTTCTATTCTTGCTTCAGCGTCAGGCTCTTCAAGATATACCTCGGGGAGAATGAGCTTTAAGCAGGAAGGATTATCTCCTGCAATCTGAGCTGTCTTTTCCCAGTACTGAGGCTCGCTTGTGTACTGGTCGCAGGCTACTACCGCCCACTTGGTCATTTCTGCTTCGGAAAGCTTCGGAAGCAGAATATTTGCTTTTGTAAATGCTGTCATAATAAAAGTTCCTTCCTTATCTTATTACTGTGGCTTTGCACCGTTTTTACTGAAATACGTATCATAAAGCAATATCTTTGCAGGAGATGAATGATTAACGTCGGCTGCTATTCTGATCTGCTTTACACCCTTTATATCATACTCTTTTACCAAAGGCATGGATGGCTGAACAAGCTCTATCGAATCCAGCTCCTTACCATCCGCATATATTACAATACGATTTTCCCCTTTAGCGGTATCGTCAATCTTGGATATTGTCAGATATAGTGTTTCGTAACCCTCGCTGTTATCGAATATAATATATCCGCCTTCGTTTGCGTCAAGCATTATACCTGTATTATATTCCTTGCCAAGAACGTAATATTTCTTATCAAGACTGTTTGTAAACACCTCTGATTTGAAATGTTCATAAGGTGTTTTTTCAGAAGGCACCGCCGCAAGATCAGGTGCAGTTACCTCTTCTTCCTTTATTTCAGGCTTTTTGCCGTTCTTTGCAAAATAAATATCATAAAGCAACATAATGGCAGGAGAAGAATGATTCTGTTCTACGGCAATTCTTATCTGCTTTGCACCCTTTATATCATATTCCATAGAAACCGGCGAGGAGAACTGTCCGAAGCTCATTCTTTCCAGCTCCTTATCGTCAGCATATACTCTGATATAATTATCGCCTCTTGAGGTGTTATCAGTTTTTGCCGCCGTCAGATAAAGCGTTTCGTAACCCTCACTGTTATCAAATATAATATATGAACCATCGTTCGCATTAAGCATTATGCCGGTGTTGTGTTCCTTACCGAGAATAAGATAACTTTTTTCGAAGCTATTATCGAGTAGCTCCACTCTATTTTTTTCGTAAGGCTTCTTATCGGAAGGCACCGCCACAAGATCAGGTGCGTTTACTTCTTCTTCCTTTATTTCAGGTTTTTTGCCATTCTTTCCGAAATACAGATTATAAAGCAGAATATCCGCACGGGAAACATTGCTCTGCTCTACGGTTATTCTTACCTGCTTGGCGCCCTTTATATCATACTCTATAGAAACAGGCGAAGAGAACTGTCCGAAGCTTATCGGCTGAAGCTCCTTGTCGTCAGCATAAACTCTGATAAGATTTTCTTTTTTACCTTCATTATTATCAGTTTTTGCCGCTGTCAGATAAAAAGTTTCGTAGCCGTCGCTGTTATCAAATATAACGTAGGACGCCTCATAAGCATTCAGCTTTATACCTGTATTATATTCCTTGCCAAGAACGAAATAACTCTTTTCATAGCTATTATCAAGTATTTCCGCATTATTGTTTTCATAAGGCTTCTTTTCGGAAGGAACTGCTACTAAATCGGCAGATTCGCTTTCCTGACTGCTGTTCTCTTCGATTGCTTCGCCATCCTTATAAAAACAGATATCCATTACTGCTATATCAGCTCGTACCCCATTGCTCTGAAGAACAGCTATGCGAAGCTGACTCTTACCTGAAACATCATATTCCACAGTCTGAGGCGCAGAGAACTGATCTGTTTTTACGGCATTAAGCTCCTTATCATCTGCAAATACACGGATAACATTTTCGCCCTTTGCTGTATTGTCAACTCTTGCAACGGTAAATTTCACCTTATCGTATCCGTCACAGTTGAATATAACGTAGGATTCAGCATAGGCGTTAAGCACGATACCTGTATTATATTCCTTGCCGAGCACCATAAAGGATTCTTCATAGCTGTTTTCAAGCACCTTTGCTTTGTTGTTTTCATAGGGCTTGATATCAGGATAATACACTACACCGTCAGAAACGGAAGTGTTGCCGCTCTGAGATACAGATGAGCTTGTGTTTTCTGTTATACTCGATACAGCTCCGTTATTTCCACCTGAAAGGGATATTATCAGAACAATTAAAAGTATCACAGCAAGCAATGCTCCGCCTGCTATAGCTATAGCTTTAACAGGGACAGGCTTTTTTTCTGCTGTTACATTTGCAGGTGCTGGCGTGGGGTTATTCACGGGAGGCTTTGTCGAAATCTTTATAGGACCAGGCGCTACCTGAGCAGGTGGTGGCGTTACCTCCACAACTTTTATTGCAGGCTCTGCCGTTCTGTTGTCATTATGTATCACGGCATTTATCGTCACATTATTCACGGTGACATTAGTGGTTGATTCTCTGCCTAGAGCCTTGTTTACCGAATCCAGCAGAACATCCGTCTTGAAATCATTTTTGCTTCTGTCCGCACTTACCCAGTGACTGGAAACAAGATAATATTTAAATCCTGCCACAAGACCTGTGTTATCAATTTTATAGGGAATAATAGTTCTCGGATGGTCGCTTCTTTCATCAGCGAGGGCAAGCTCTCTGGCCACCTGTGGAGAGTTAGCCGAGTTTTCGCTGTATATTACAATAAAAACCCTTGACTCGCTTATCGCTTCTGTTATGCTCGGCTGCCAATCAGCACCACCAACAATATCACGAGGTGCCATCCAGCACTTTATGCCATTGCTTTCAAGCGCTTCACACACCATTTCGGCAATTTCTTTATCTATGCTGCTGTGACTTATAAAAACTTCTGCCATCTTACATTCTCCTTTTCAAAACAGCTACATATATTTTACCATATTTCAGGCTATATTACAAGCAAAATTTAACCTTGCAGCCAAAACGACTGCAAGGTCAGATTTTTTGTTATTCACTTACCACCAATAACGGAGATATCCCTGATCGTAAAGCTCAGGCAAGCTATTAAGGTAGTATCTGGGGTTGAGTCGGTTGCCGTAGCTGTCACGTACCTCAAAATGGCAATGAGCGCCATAGGCTCTTCCTGATTCGCCAAGAGCAGCTATACACTGTCCCTGAACCACCGACTGTCCCTCATAGACAAATATTTCACTGTTGTGAGCATAATATGTGCTGTATCCATCGGGATGATCAATAACAACAAGATATCCGAAGCCGCCGTTATGCCAGCCGGCATAAGATACAACTCCACTTGCACCTGCATAGATATCACTGCCGTAATAACCTACGATATCAACACCCTGGTGACCGCCGTATCCACCGTCCCACCAGCCCCACTCTGAAAGCTCGCCGCCATCTACGGGCCAGATATATTTCGTGTTTATATTTACTTCTTCATCGGAATAGTGTGAAGACTGGGGAGGTAATGTACCCTGAGAAATAAGCTCTGTGACAGGGTCCTTTGTTCTGACTGTGGAGATAATGTCTCGCTTTACCTCTTCACCATTTACATAATAAACCTTGGCTGTAACCTCGTTTATTCCGTATTCGCCTGCTATCAGGGGTGTGTTTACGCCCTGATAATGCTGATCGTCTGTAGTGTATTCGGTATCATAGGGTACCTCTACCTCATATACCTCGGTTCTTGAAATCGAAACTGAAAGGAAGGGCACTTCCTGATTTTTTAGTATCTTCTGACCTGAACGCAGTACGAAATCCTCATCCATAATACCGGGATTGAGCGCTTCAAGCTCTTCCATAGTTATGCCCAGCTTTTCACAGATAAGATAATGAGAATCTCCGTCAACAACCGTGTAATATGCCGCCTCTACCTTTTTTGAGGTGATAAGCTTTATGATGTCCTGAGCGTCTACTATACTATCTGAAAGATAAAGTCCGGGAACATAGGATATCTTCTTTTCAAAGGCCACCTCTTCGTCAGGTGATGAATTGGTACGATAGTTTTCCAGAAGTTCGTTTGTCTTTGCCTCCACAGGTGCTTTCTCTACAAGCGCTCCGTAGAACTTATTTCCTATGTACATACCGTAAGCATATTCAATAGGCTGATCGGATAACTCCAGCATCTTGTTTACAAGCTGATACTTTGTGACATAGCTCTGATCACCCAGCATCTCAAGAGAATACTGTGGCTCCATTACTACAGTTTTCTCTACGCCCATATATGTTATACGATCCTGAAGCATCTGCTCTGCGTCTATGAATACCTGCTCGTTTTCGATATATCCCACGAACTTTCCGTTAACAGAAAGCTTTATCGCATAGGTAGTGCTGGTTGCATATCCCACAACGCTTACAACGAAAACAAGCGCTATAAGCGGCACGGCATAGTTGAAAAGCGTAACGATAAGACCTCTTTTACCGAAAAGAGAGTCTTTGACTATAAGCAGATAGAGCTTTATAGCTGTTCTCTTGTCGCCGTTTTCCTTTGCCTGGTCAATCTTTCTTTTTGTCCGCTTAAAGGCACGCCAGGTCTTTACAAAGGGAGAAGTAACCGCTGATATTATAGCTTTTCCGATTCTCACCATTGTTTCACGGAATACCTTGGTGTGAGTCCAGATAAATTTTGCCAGCATTGTCAGCAGCATAAGAGGAAGCTTCAGACAAGCTGATAGCACCTTGCACATATACTCGCCGAAATTGCTTATACCCTCAAATACGGGGTTTCCCTTATCCTCTTTTTCTGTCACAATCTTTGTTTCATTTTCTTCAGTCTTTTCTGTGTCTTCTGTGGACGAAGAAATTGTAACAGTCTGATTTTCAGTTTTATCTTTGTCACTGTTATCAGGAAGGATGATTTCTTCTATCTCATCCTCATAATAAAATGGTGTTGTAGATTTGTTCATAAAGTATCAGATCCTTTTCATGTGTTTTAAAGCACATTTCATTGACTCTTCGCTTTTCCTCTTGATATACTTTGAGCAAAGGACTCTTGTCAAGCCCTTTGCCCGCTCTTTTCCGTCATGAATATATATACTTGTATTTTTTGATGTCATATTCTGCGTAATCAACGGCTTTTCCGCAATACGCTTTAATTATTATACCAAAAAGGTTACAAAATCGCAACAATTTGTAACCATTTTGTTACCGTTTTGTAACCTTTTTGTTAAATTTAATATATTTTCGCTAGTTTTCAAGGGGATAAATTATTCATTATAACTAATTTTTTATCATATTCAGTCAGATTTCTTGCTATAATAATCCTCTATTCTGCTGATGATATACGAATATCCGGGAAAGGATTTTATTATTCTTTCCTTACAGCTTGTAATAAATCTTTCCTTTTCTGTTTTATCGTCTCTCATAGCCTGCTTTGCTCCCCAGAGATGAGTATAGCTGTTCTGAGGCATAAACAATTCGTCTTTATCCAGCAAGGTTTTATATTCTATGCCGCATTTCTTTGCAAGCATAGGAAGCAACCTCTGCTCCGCAAAAACCATATAGGTGAGATAATCCCCACCCTTTTTTGCTCTTTTCATAAAGGTTATAGCCTGAGATGTATAATACTGTTTGAAATCCTCATCAGGCATATATAAAAAGGCGGTATTAAGCGCATTTACCGTGTAATCAAGCCCGTCGGGAAAGGTATAATCCTCCATATCAAAGCTGTCAATATCGGGATAGATTGAAGGATTCAGATACTCCTCGTGTGCCGCTATCAGCTCATCGCCGAAGTCAAGTCTGTCCCACACAATAAAATCCGTGTCAATCATAACGCAGGGGGCAGTAAATTTCTGCAAGGCTACAAGCTTACCGCCTGCCCAGAACATAATAGGGTCAATTTCATCGCCGTCAACCTCCAGCGAGCTGTCAATGTCATCCCATATGTCTGTTATACCGATTTTTCTGAAAAGCTCCTCGCCCTTCTTATCGGTAATCATTATTATACTGCCGTTTTTTTCTCTCCAGTTGAGTGCTGATAGAACTGTACAGTATATCTCTGTTTCATCAATCGTAAGCTCTCTGCCTTTATTCTTTGCAAAGAAAGGCGCCGAGCAGAAAATATGAAAGGCTCTCATATCAGATGTATTCCGTAGCCGAATTTATTGAGCGGCTCTGAGGTAAAGTAGCTGAGCAATGCTTTTTCTCTGATTCTCAGCGTATTTACAAAATCATCATAATTGAAGCTGCCGTTTTTTGCTGTTAAAAATCCCGTGTAGCTTCCGAAACTGAAACTGCCGTAGCTGAAGCTTCCGAGCTTAAAGCTTGTGATGTTAAAGCTTGATCTTGCGAATGACCCCTTTTCAAATTCAAACTGGTGTCTGTATGAGCCGAAGGAGCCTGTACCTACCCTGTAGGAGCCGTTTAATGAGGAAACATCTGCTGTAAAGGACCCGTTTGCGGATACAGAGTTTCCTGCCTTGATAAAGGGAGGCTGTACACTCTGTCTGTGATAAACTACTTCAGATACCTTTTTTTTGCTACAGAATATCTCCTGTAGCATATTATCAGGATTTGCACCCTTCGGTATATTCCGTACAAGTCTTGCCTCTTCTGAACCGTTGTGTGCCTCAAGCCAGTCAGCAAGTCTGCCTCCGTAGAAATATCCGCGTACATCCGTTATATTGAAATTTTCCTTTATGCCGTTTATATCCGATATTTTTTTACCGTTTATCCATAGACAGCAATTTTTCATTGGGTATCATCCTTCCATAATCCTGTATCTTGTCTTTGCCGACAGAATTACTTTTTAATAGTCTTTTTCACCATATCTATAAGTATCGGGGCCAGATTAAGCTTCGGCTGTTCGAGTACCGCCTCATAAAGCATATCTATAATGTGTGACGCCTGCTTTTCGTTATTTGCAAGACGACGGTTTATAAGGTCTGTCTTGCTGACTGCAAGCTGTGATTTTTTGCAGCATTCGCCCGATTTCACTATATCGTCAAGTATCTGTAAGGAGCGTCGGTATGACGCAACCTTGCCCTCGTGCACCGACGGCTTTGCCATATCGTCCGCTATACGGAGCTTTATTATGGATTTAAGCTCCTCCGCCTCCATATCATTCATAATGCGTTTTAAGTGTATGCGATCCTCTTTTATTTCTACATCGTGATATTCCAGCAGGAAATCTACTGTTTCAAGCAGTTTTTTATCCGATGTTATACTGCTTAAAAACCTGCCTGCAATTATTCTTGCAAGTTCACAGTGACCGTAATAATGTTCTGTTCCTGTTCCGTCATCGCTGTAGCAATCGGGATTTCCTGCATTGTGGAACAATGCGGTATAGCGGGAGGCAGGCTGTGGCGGAGAAAATTCCACCGTTCTGCATATATGCTCCCACAAATCAATACCGAAGTTTTCTTTCGGAAGAAATTCAAAGGCAGCTCTGAGATCAGGACAGATATCACAGAACACAGTCGGGAACTGTCTCATAACCTGACTTATATTTCTTGTGAGCATCAGGCGTGTAAGCTTTGTATAAAGCACTTCCTTTTCTATTGTAAGTAACAGAGGTGCGTTTTCCTTCATTGCCTTCGCTGTAACTTCATCTATTACATAATTTCCGTCACCTAAGAATATGAGGGCATTAAGTATATTTTCGGGATTTGTTTTAAGACTGGACTGGGGTTCCAGCTTTAATGTAAGCTCGTTTTCATCAAGGTCGTTTTCCTTCCACAGCTTTATAGGATATTCTCCTATAGCCTTCAGAGTTATAACTTCTCCCTCAATGCATTCCATTCCGTCAAAGGGGTCCTTAAATCCCTTTCTGGGGTGATAGGCAATGGCATTTGCGGAAAAATCCCTGCCTACAAGGTCGTAAAGGTAGTTATCGGTATATACAGCCTCTCCGTTTACAACTCCCTTTCTATAGGAGGATACCTGCACCACCATACCCGGCACAGACACCATCACGCTACTCATCTTTCTGTCACGGGACACGATTCGCATATCACGGAAGATATACATCATCTCTTCAAAGCCTGCATTGGTGATTATGTCATAATCCATCGGACTGCGGCCCGCCAGAAGCTCGCTGACGCAGGGACCGGCTATATACGCCTTGCATTTTTCACGTTCGATCGTTTTCAGCATATCAGCAATCTGCTGCGGAATATTAAGCTTTTGCTTTGCCAAAACGATCACCCTCTTTTATTTATCAGTCTGTTTGTGTATTATCTTTTTCTGCGGCGTCCTTGAACGCCCAGCCATTCACACCGCTTTTTCTGAGCGCTGTAAATATACGTAGCTTAAAGCCCTTGTCCTTCTTTTCCATATCGCTGAGGAACTGCTTTGTGGTTTCTCTGGTGGTGTTCTTATCTGCGGGACAGATAGACTTTACCACCTCAAGATTATTTCTTTTGCAAGCAGAAGCAATCTGCGATTCGGGAGCAAAGACCAGCGGCCTTATCATTGTTATCTGCTTTCTGGAAAGGTAGGTCTTTGGCGCAAAGCATCCGACTCTGCCCTCCTTGAACAGATTCATTATAAAGGTTTCTGTAACATCATCCTTGTGATGTCCCAAAGCTATCTTATTGCATCCCGCTTCGATTGCCGCATCGTGCAATGCGCCCCTGCGCAGCTTTGCACAAAGCGAACAGGGATTAGGCTCCTTTCGTATATCAAATACTATCTCGCCTATATTGGTATGCACCAGCTTGAAGGGCACATCCAGCTTTTCGCAAAGCCTTGCCACCTCTTCATAGTCATTCTGCTGACCGTTAAAGCCGGGATCAAGAGTGATAGCCACAAGCTCATAGGAAAATTCAGCAAAGCGCCTCATACCTGCAAGTCCCGCAAGAAGAGCAAGACTGTCCTTACCTCCCGAAACGCCGACAGCTATTCTGTCACCATTTTCGATAAGATCAAACTCCTGACACGCCTTTCTGATATAACCCATTATCTTTTGCATAGAGTCATTTCCGTTTCTTCAGTTTAAACATATTTTCGTGCTTTTTTATAGGAATATTCAGCTTTCTCTGTAATATCATAACCGTAGCGTCACAGGCTATGAAAAGCACGATACAGATTATTGCGCCCATATATGCCCAATCGTACTGCATTATCATACCGGTGAGCAGAAAGCCTGCTCCCAGTACGATTATGAAGTATCTCAGCTTATCAAATATTTTAAGTGCTAATTCCATTTTTCAACCGTTTGAAGTAAGGCGTTTATCAATCTTCGCCAAGCTTCAGTGCCTTATTGATATTTATCTTACGGATAAGCGCACCAAGTATTGCAAAGCCGCCTATCAGCATAAGTGCGATGATTATATACATCTTTATGTAGTCCGCCTGCATTGCCGCTACTCTGAATGGCGGTATCTGATCATCAACAGCATACATGAACTGGAACAGCGGAACAAACAGATCGCTTACCACGCCGCCGATGATAAATGAGCAAGCTATCGAAACGCCTGATACGAGTATCTGTTCATATCCGAGTATTCCGATTACTTCCTTGAAGGATACACCCATAGCACGCAGAATACCGAACTGTAATGTTCTGCTTCTTATTGAAAGTATCCAGTAGATAAGGAAGCCTATGATAGTCATAAGCATAATGATTACAAAGCCTAAGGTAAGAGCACCGTTCATACCCTGGAGAGAGGGATCGGTCTTTTCTGCAATAAGCATCTGTGAGCTGTCCTTTACCTGCTCAATAGGGAGTCTTGCCTTTTCTATGCTTTCGTACAGCGCCTCACTTGTTGCGCCCTCTTTCATTTTGAGCCATATCTGATAAGGCTCGGGAACTGTTCTTGAACGTACAAAACCGTAGTTCATAACCGCAAAGTCACAGGAATTGGGGTTCATACCGGGCCAGTAATCTACAATAGCCATAACAGTTGTATCAAGATTATCGTTTCCTGCCCACTTAAAGGTGATGACATCTCCCTGCTTTACTCCTGTCTTTTCCGCAAGTCCGCTGGAGATAATAACGCCTGTACGGTTTTCTACAAGAGCATTGGTATAATTCCACCAGTGAACAGGCAGAAGGTCATTTCTGAACCATGCAGTCTGAGCAAACTTGTCAGGCTCGATAGCCATAAGAGTCATAGTCTGATTCTTCTTGCCCATCACCATTTTAACCTTGTCGTTTATAAGAACTCTTGTAGCTATATCAACGCCCTCAAGCTTTTCATAGCGTTCGAAATCGGTTTCTACATATTCACTGCTTCCACCCTCCTCGGATGAGGTCATGGAGAATTCGGTAATAGTAACATCTGCGCCGTTTTCGTAGTAAATTCTGTCGCTGATGTTGTTGTTTATTGCTCTGGCTGTATTCGCTGAAAACAGACCAAAGGAGAAGGTTATGACAAGGAACAGCATAAGGAAACGTTCCTTACCGCCCTGAGAACGGCAAACTGTAGTAATAGCCATATACTGGGACGGTGACCAGAAGGGTCTGCCAAGATAATAAACGATTCTTAATAAATAGGGATATATTCTTATAAATAACAGACCGAAGCCTAAAATCATAAGTGTTGAGAAGATAAACAGCAAGGGGTCGATTTCGCCTGTTGCCACAAAGGTGCCATCTGCTATTGAGTTTGTAAGTCCCAATGTGTGGAAATAGTGGAATACGAAAGCTGTAGCCAGCAGTATAACGTCAATAAAGAGCTTTTCCCACAGTGACATCTTTACAACCTTTGTCTTGCTCGCCTTATACTGTACGATGGTAAGCTTTGACGCGGGGATTATCGGTATCATAGTAGTAAGGAAGAATACCACAACTGCAAGCAGAGCATATATGATACTTACAGAGGTTATCTTTGCCGCTATACCTGTACGGTTTACAAACTCTAAAAATCCGTTGCTTACGCCCAGAAACTGACAGAGTGCAAGACCGATAAAGGGCGCAAAGACAAGAGTAACAAGACCGAGTATGCCTGACTGTGCAGCATAAAGCCCGAACACCTGCTTTGAGCTTGCACCACGGCTCTTGAATACCGCAATTTCATTTCTTTCACGGTCAACGTTGAGCTGGGATACCATAAAGAGATAGAATGCCAGCATTACAAGAGCAGGAATCTGTAATATCCAAAGGATTCTTGTAAGCTTGTCGGCTCTTTCTGTGTACTGACGGATAATGTCAGAAACCTCAAAGCTGTTGGTGTAGCCGTTCTTTGCATAGAAAGCAGGATCGCCTTCGATAATAGCAGTTACATCACCGATTCTGTTCATATCAAGGGACTGGTAATCCAGAGCATAGTTTCTGTGCATTTCGCTTATGCTGAATTTGCCTGAGGGGATAAGGTCAGTCTTTACGGTATCATAATCAATGAATACCGCATTAAGATAGCTTTCCATAGTTTCTGCCCAGTAGCTGTCGTTGTCGGTCAGCTGTTCATATACGCCTGTGATGCGTACATAATAAGGCTCTATGGCAGTATCAAGGGATATAACCTTATAGTCTGTGCCTATATTTATACCAAGTATTTTTAACGCCTCTTCAGAAGCCACGCCCTGATATACTCCGTCCTTTACGGGCTGCGAGGGCATTTCACCTCTTACTATCTTTATGTGCTTATCATAATCGGTCATACCTACAAGCTTTACACGGGAGGTAAGGTCCTTGCCGTCCTTCTGACCTGTGGCAATATAGCTGAAGTTATCAACAAGTGTAATCTTGCTGACAGTGGTGGACATACCTATTGCACCCACTCGCTGATCTGCCTTCTGCTCAATATCACCGATAAGCTTGAGCTGTGTATCGTTGTCGGTAGCAAGCTGTAAGCTCTTATCGACTGTATAAAGTCCCGGAAATTTGCCTGTATCAAGCTGGAACTGCTCCATATCCTTTACCAGCATACGCTGTAATGAAGCGTCCATATATATAGGAATAGTGCTCATCATACCTGCTGCCATAAGGAAGCCTAAAAACAGGCAAAGTACCATCCATTTGGTGTTACGCATTTTGCGCCAGAGTAAAGTAAACATCCTTCAAATCCTTTCGTAGAAATAACAGGTCGGTTTTCTTATTTTACAACTACCTCGTCACCCTCGGAAAGTCCCGAAAGGATCTGTACCTCTGTTGCATTGGTGATGCCTGTTTCAACATCCACCTCTATTTTTTCGCCGTCCTTGAACACCTGAACGTACTGCTTGCCTGAAAGAGTCTTTATCAGATATTTAGGAATAACAATGGCGTTTTCTGCCTGCTCCTTTATATAAGCGATATCCGCTACAGTTCCTACCTTTGTAAAGCTGGGAAGTGTACCCTTGAACTCAGCATACACACTGGTGATATCCTCATCTCCCTCTTCCTTTGCCTCGATAGGAGTCTTTACTACAGTGCCTGCATACTCTTCTTCATCTATTGTAATTGTGACATCCTGTCCCTTCTTGAACTTTCTGTCTTCTGTAACATTTGCCTTTATATATATTGTATCGGGATCGATAATAGTTACAACGGTTGCATATGCCTTTACCTTTGTGCCGGGCTTTAATCTGTCAGCAAAGCTTACAAGACCGTCACAAGGAGCATATAGCTTTGAATTATCATACTGATTCTGATACTTTGCAAGAGTATTCTTTTCAATCTCAAGCTGTAAGCGGCTGTTTTCGCTTCCGTTTGCATTGTATGTATTCTGAGCCTGCTGCACCTTGAGCTCCTGCTCTCTGAGAGTGTACTCTAAATCCCCTGTGTTGTACTCAGCCAGAAGGTCACCCTTCTTTACAGTATCACCCGCTCTTACGTGAACTGTCATCATCTCGCCGTCAGCCTTGAAGCTACAGTTTTCCTGCTTCTGTGATACACAGTAACCGGTAGCCGCCGCTTTGTTTACGATTGTCTTCTTTACCGCCTTGTAGGTGGAATAGGTTACGTCCTCTACCTTGAGTACGGGGGGATCAAGAAGCTTTTCTTCTTCAGGGAAGAAGTAACAGCCTGAAAGACCTATAACCATTGATAACGCTGCAGCGGATGCCATAATACGGGATACTATACGATTCATTTGCTTTATTCCTTTCTCCTTTTGAATACTTAATATATTGCTCTTTTCAATTTTTTCTGAATTTCCTTTTACTATTCTAATTCCAGAACATAAAAATACACATTATAATTTTACCACTTTTTTTATCATTTTTCTACACTTTTTGAAATTTAAACGAATTAAACAAAATCAAGAGAGTATTTTTGTGCATTCTACCACAACCAAATCGCCTAAAATGGCAATAGCATACTTGAAAAAATATACTATTTTGTAGTATAATAAATTATATATATGCATTTTTATTTTAAAAAAGCTGAATTAAAGGCAAAAACATCCTGATAATCAGCATTTTTTTGCGAAAGGAAGAAATATATGGAAACTATCAGCAATGTTTACGACAACAGAGAATTATCCTGGCTCAAGTTCAACGAGCGAGTGCTGGAAGAGGCGCAGGACGAGGCGGTCCCTCTTTTCGAAAGACTGAGATTTGTATCTATCTTCAGCAGTAACCTTGACGAATTCTTTATGGTACGTGTAGGCTCACTGTACGACCAGATGCTGGTAACTCCCGATAAGGCAGAAAACAAGACCAATATGACGCCTGAAGAACAGCTCACGGAAATCGCTCACAGAGTAAGTCACCTGCTGTCTTTAAAGGATCAGGCGTTCACAAATATAATGAACAGCTTCGGCGTTTTTGCTACAAGAGTAATGCCCTCCGACCTTCAGGGCGATGACAGGCTGTTTATGAGCTTATATTTTGAGCGTGAAGTAATGCCTATGCTTTCCCCGGGAATAATAGACAAGAATCACCCCTTCCCTTTTTTAAAGAACAAGCTTATGTATATCGGCGCATTACTCCGCAAAAAAAGCGAGGATGCAAAGAAAAAGCAGATGATAGGTATAGTTTCAGCAGAATTCGGCGCTAATATGCCGAGAGTTCTGTTCCTCCCGGGCGAAAAGCTCAGATTCATTTTTGTTGAAGATATAATACTCCACTATATTGACAACATTTTTCCCAATTATTATGTGGAAAGCAGATGCGTTTTCAGAATAACCAGAAACGCAGATATTGACGCAAACGAAGGACTTTACGATCAAGATATGGACTTCCGTGCGGTTATGGAAGAACTTTGTAAAAAGAGAAAAAAGCTGACTCCCGTGAGAGCGGAATTCAGCTATGACGCGTCCTATGAGCTTGTGAAAAGAATACTCGGCTATCTTGAGCTGGATGAGAAATACTCCTTCAGACAAAGCTGTCCTTTAGATATGGATTTCGTATCTGAGCTTGAAAACAAGGTAAGCGATCACAAAGAGCTTTTCTATGAGCCCGTAACGCCCCAGCAGTCCCCTGCGATAAATCCTTACGAATCTATGTTTGCTCAGCTTTCCAGAAAGGATATTCTGCTTTCCTACCCCTATAATAAATTCAAGGGCTATATGCAGCTGCTCAGCGAGGCGGCGGATGATCCCTATGTTACATCCATAAAAATCACACTTTACCGTGTTGCAAGGGACAGCGAAATAGTAAGCGCTCTTATAAGAGCCGCAGAAAACGGCAAGCAGGTACTTGCACTTGTCGAGCTGAGAGCCAGATTTGATGAAGAGAACAACATCGGCTGGAGCAAAAAGATGGAAGAAGCGGGAGTCAAGATAATCTATGGTCTTGACGGACTGAAGGTTCATTCAAAGCTGATGCTGATAACAAGAAAAACCGGCAATACCCTTAAATACTATACCCAGATAGGCACAGGCAACTATAACGAGCGCACCTCAAAGCTCTATACAGACTTTTCTCTTATGACCTCAGACAGAAGCATCGGCGCCGACGCCAGCGTTGTATTCAACGCTCTGTCCCTGGGCACAACGGTAGAAAGCACCAACTGTCTTTTAGTAGCTCCCAGATGCCTGAAATCTCACATTGTCGAGATGATAGACAACGAAATAATCTATGGCGAAAACGGATATATCGGATTAAAGCTGAATTCACTCACAGACAAGGATATCATTGATAAGCTGATAGAGGCAAGCGGCAGAGGCGTAAAGATTGAACTGCTGATAAGAGGCATCTGCTGTCTTATTGCAGGCGTAGAAGGAAAGACTGATAATATAACAGTCCACTCGATTGTCGGAAGATTTTTAGAGCACAGCCGAATCTATATATTCGGCAAGGATGAGCGCAGACGTGTATTTATCTCCTCAGCGGACTTTATGACAAGAAATACCGAACGCAGAGTTGAGGTTGCAGTACCTCTGAAGGACAGCCGTATTGCCGACACAATTACAACAACCTTCGATGAGATGTTCAGGGATAATGTAAAGACCAGAGTGCAGGATAACGATGGTATTTACAGAAGGGTGAAAAGAACACCCGACGAAGAGCTCTTTGAAGTACACAAGGTATTCTATAAGCGAGCCTACGAAGACGGCGAGCAGGCGCAGAAGCTTTATAAAGCACCGAAAAAATCCTTCTTTGAAAGACTGAAGGACAAATTTGCAAAGTAACCGAAAGGAAAAACAGATGAAATTTCTTATAATAGACGGCAACAGCATATTAAACCGTGCCTTTTACGGAATCCGTGTACTTTCCAACAGCAAGGGCGTTCCGACAAACGCCCTGACAGGCTTTACGAACACTCTGCTCATGCTGAAAAAGGACATAGCTCCCGACAGGATTGCAGTTGCCTTTGACCTTAAAGCTCCCACCTTCCGTCACAAGAGATACGATGGCTACAAGGCAAACCGCAAGGGTATGCCCGAGGAGCTTGCGGTACAGCTCCCCTACATCAAGAAGATTATAGAATATATGGGTATAACCATTCTCGAAAAAGAGGGCTACGAAGCCGATGACATCATAGGCACCATCTCCGATATATGCAGAAGAAGCAACGCTGAATGCTTCATCTCTACAGGTGACAGAGATTCATTCCAGCTGGTAAATGAAAAGGTAACGGTAAGACTTGCCAAAACAAAGGGCGACGTCCTTTACACCCCTGAAATCATTATGGAAGAATACGGCGTTACTCCCAGGCAGATGATTGAAGTAAAGGCTCTTATGGGAGATACCAGCGATAACATTCCGGGTGTTATGGGAATAGGTGAAAAGACCGCCCTGACGCTTATAAAGGATTTTGGCAGTGTTGACGGAGTCTATGAAAATATAGAATCAGATAAAATAAAAAAAGCAGCAAGAGAAAAGCTCAAAGCGGGCAAGGATATGTGCTATTTAAGCCGTGAGCTTGCAGAAATATGCCTTACCGCTCCCGTTGACGAAAATCTTGACTGCTATATGGAAAAGCCCGTTGACGGCGAAAAACTGTCCGAGCTTTTATCCGAACTTGAAATGTATTCTCTGATAAAAAAACTGGGGCTTCAACCCACAAAGCCTCCTGCTTTATCAAAGGAGGCAAAGTCAGCCCCCGCACCTGATATGCCCGAGGGAGACCTTGTGTTTATTGACGGCGGCAGACTGTACTGCGGAAAAGCAGGTGACGTAAAGGAGATATCCGCAGATAAGCTGGATAATTTTATAAACAGCGACAATCCTAAGCTTACCTTCGACCTGAAGAATATGCTCACCGCCATCGGCAGGAAGTCAATAAAGGGAGTGATTTTTGATACCACTCTTGCAGAATATCTTGTAGCTCCCGACTGCAATGATTACAGCATAGACAAGCTATGCATAAAATACGGCGTTCCTATGGGAACAAGCGCCGAGGAAAAATCCATTACCATTGCGGCGCTGAATATGTCCATTTACGAAAAGCTGTGTGAACTCGGTGGCAAAACGGTGCTTACGGATATAGAAATTCCGCTTTCCGAAGTGCTTGTTTCTATGGAAAGAGAAGGCGTTGAAATCGACTGCGACGGCATAAAGAAGTTCGGCGAAGAACTGACAGAAAAAATAGCTCTCACAGAGCAGGAAATATACGACCACGCCGGCGAAAAATTCAACATCGGCTCACCAAAACAGCTCGGCAATATACTGTTTGAAAAGCTGATGCTTCCCTTCGGCAAGAAGACGAAAACAGGCTATTCTACCAGCGCCGATGTGCTTGAAGAGCTTATGGACAAGCACCCGATAATTCCGCTGATATCCGAATACCGCTCTCTCACAAAGCTTGTCAGCACCTATGTTACGGGGCTTTTAAAGGTAGTCGGAGAGGACGGCAGAATTCACTCCACCTTCAAGCAGACAGAAACAAGGACCGGCAGAATTTCTTCCGCCGACCCTAACATTCAGAATATTCCTGTCAGAACAGAGCTTGGAAGGAATATGAGAAAATTCTTCAGAGCAAAAGAGGGCTATACCCTTGTTGACGCCGACTATTCGCAGATTGAACTGCGCGTTCTGGCTCACCTGTCAGATGACGAAATTATGAAGAATGCCTTTATGCGAGGAGAGGATATACACACAATCACCGCCTCTCAGGTGTTCAATCAGCCTGAGGCGTGGGTAACTTCCGAGCTAAGAAGCAAGGCAAAGGCAGTAAATTTCGGTATAGTATATGGTATCGGAGCCTTTTCGCTGTCAAAGGATATCGACGTATCCGTAAAGGAAGCTGACGCTTATATCAAGGCTTATCTTGCAAAATATAACGGCGTTGCCGCATTTATGGAAAAGACGGTTGACACAGCAAAGAAAACGGGCTATGTATCCACTCTTTTCGGCAGAAACAGATTTATAAAGGAGCTTCAGTCAAGCAATAAAATACTGCAGAATCTTGGCAAGAGAATTGCTATGAATACTCCCATTCAGGGCACAGCGGCAGATATCATCAAGATTGCTATGATAAGGGTATATAACCGCCTTAAAGACAGCGGTCTTGATGCAAGGCTCATTTTACAGGTACACGACGAGCTTATCGTCGAGGTAAAGGAAGAGCAGTCACAGAAGGTCGCTGAATTATTAAAGGAAGAAATGGAAAACGCAGTAAAGCTATCGATACCTCTTACTGCTGATGTAAACACAGGTAAAACATGGTATGATACTCACTGATAAGGAATATGACAAGAATCTGATAGTAAACGCAGTGTCGGATATAGAATCCGCCTGCTTTTCCGACCCATGGACAAAGGCTTCTGTTATGTCACAGCTTTCCTCGGACGGCACAGTTTTCGCCTGCTCTTCCGACAGCGACGGCAATATTACGGGTTATGTCTGCGGCCAGGCGGCAGCCGATGAGTGCGAGCTATACAGAATAGCCGTATCGGACAAATACAGAGGTCTTGGCTTTGCCAAAGAGCTTATGGATTACTTTATCGGAGAATGCAAAAAACGTGAAATCATCTCCGTCTTTTTAGAGGTCAGAAGCTCCAACTCCCCTGCAAGAAGTCTTTATGAAAAATACGGTTTTCAGAACATTGCCACAAGAAAAAATTATTATCGCAGTCCCACCGAGGATGCAATAATCTATAAAAAAGAGTTATAACATAAAAAGGCGGTCACCTTACAGCGACCGCCTTAAATATTACTTAGCAGCAAATTCTCCGATAATCTCACCGCTTTGCAAAATATGACTTTTTGCTTTTTTCAGAAAACCTCTTTTTGTTGTATTCGAAGATATATTCATTTCGCAATCTAAAGCGTATAATGTGAATTTATATAAATGCTTTTTTCCTTTTGGCGGTTTCGGCCCTGCATATCTGTGCCACCCATACGCTATGCCTTGTTTTGCGTTGCCGAGTGTACCGATGATTTTTCCGCGCGAAACAGCCTTTTGGATAACATCTGCCGCAGGAATATTCCAGATAATCCAATGCGTAAAGTCCTTTATCGGATGGCTTGTATCCTCTAACGTAATCGCTATTGTTTTTGTTTGAGGTGATAGATTCTTTATTACAAATTCCGGAGAAATATCCTGACCATATCCTGTATGTTCAATAATGAAATTGCCTCGAAAGTCAATTCCACGGCACTCAAATTCCAAAATTCTATTATTCATTTCGTATCCCTCACTTCGAGTTTTCAGCTGATTTTATTATATCAAACGCCACTAAAAAAGTCAACGCAAAAAGGCGGTCACCTTACAGCGACCGCCTTTGTCATTTATTGAATTTGTTAGTGCAATGTTTATTGCTTACTTGTTAGCTTCTTCAACTGCAACTGCACAAGCAACTGTAGCACCAACCATGGGGTTGTTACCCATACCGATGAGACCCATCATTTCAACGTGAGCAGGAACAGAAGAAGAACCTGCGAACTGAGCGTCACCGTGCATACGTCCCATTGTGTCTGTAAGACCGTAGGAAGCAGGGCCTGCTGCCATGTTGTCGGGGTGAAGTGTACGACCTGTACCACCACCGGAAGCAACTGAGAAGTACTTCTTGCCGTTTTCGATAGCCCACTTCTTGTATGTGCCTGCAACGGGGTGCTGGAATCTTGTGGGGTTAGTGGAGTTACCTGTGATGGAAACTTCAACGCCTTCCATCTTCATGATAGCAACGCCTTCTGTAACGTCGTTACAACCGAAGCAACGAACCTTAGCCTTGTCGCCCTTTGAGTATGCGATTTCTCTTACTACTTCGAGCTTATCGTTAGAAATATCGTATTCTGTCTGAACGTATGTGAAGCCGTTGATTCTGGAAATGATCTGAGCGGCATCCTTACCAAGACCGTTTAAGATAACTCTTAAAGGTTCTTTTCTTGCCTTGTTAGCTGTTCTTGCGATACCGATAGCACCTTCAGCAGCTGCGAAGGATTCGTGACCTGCTAAGAAGCAGAAGCACTTTGTATCTTCTTCAAGAAGCATCTTGCCGAGGTTACCATGACCAAGACCAACGCTTCTGTTTTCAGCAACAGAGCCGGGAATGCAGAAAGCCTGTAAGCCTTCGCCGATAGCAGCTGCAGCTTCGCTAGCCTTTTTGATTCCTCTCTTGAGAGCGATTGCTGTACCGAGTGTATATGCCCATACAGCGTTTTCGAATGCGATAGGCTGTACGCCCTTAACGATTTCTTCTACGTTGATTCCCTTGGAAAGGCAAAGATCTCTTGCTTCTTCGATTTCCTTCATACCAAGGGTTTCGAGACATGCTGCAATCTTGGCTGCACGTCTTTCCTGACCTTCAAATTTAGCCATTATATCTTTACTCCTTCCTAATTATTCTTCACGGGGATCGATCTTCTTAACAGCTTCATCATATCTGCCGTACTGACCCATGTTAGCCTTGTAAGCTTCATCAGGAGTCTTGCCGTGACGGATGTCTTCGAGCATCTTGCCAAGACGGATGAACTGATAGCCGATGATTTCGTTATTTTCGTCAAGACCGAGGGATGTGATGTAACCCTCTGCCATTTCCATGTAACGTACACCCTTTTCCTTTGTGGAGAAGATTGTACCGATTTGTGAACGAAGGCCCTTACCTAAGTCCTCAAGACCTGCACCGATGGGAAGACCATCTTCGGAGAAGGCTGTCTGTGTACGACCGTAAACGATCTGTAAGAAAAGCTCACGCATAGCTGTGTTGATAGCGTCACAAACGAGGTCTGTGTTGAGAGCTTCTAAAAGTGTCTTACCGGGGAGGATTTCACCTGCCATAGCTGCGGAGTGTGTCATACCTGAGCAACCGAGTGTTTCAACTAATGCTTCTTCAATGATACCATCCTTAACGTTGAGTGTCAGCTTGCAGGCACCCTGCTGGGGTGCACACCAGCCTACACCGTGTGTAAGACCGCTGATATCGGAAATCTGATAGGCTTTAACCCACTTGCCCTCTTCGGGAATGGGTGCGGGACCGTGCTTGGGGCCTTTGGCAACCACGCACATGTTCTGAACTTCATGAGAAAAACTTGCCATTTTTCTGCTCCTTTCAAAATTGTTACAGTTCCTGTCCGCTTTCGGACAAGTCACATATACAAATATATTATATACCATTCTGAAGAAAATTTCAATAGTTTTGAGAAAAATCCGTCAATAAAATAACAAAGTTTTTTATATCCGTAATATTGTCCCCGACATATATACCCGGATGACAGCTGTTATCCATGCCGAGAACCCCATCCTTGCGGATGGGGTTCTCTTATCAGATATCTTTATAAGATACTTTACCTGCTTATGCCGTCGGAGTTACATTTATCGAATCGGAAAGCGAGGTTCTGCCGTCTGCGGCAACCGCCTTGATAAGATAAGTGTACTGATAATTGTTTGCAAGTCCCTTTACTACAGCAGAAAGGTCTGAAACTGTAGCAATGAGGCTGTATGTACCCTTGTTATAACGGATAATCTGGTAGTAGCTTGCACCCTCGACTGCTGTCCAGCTAAGAGTTGCCTGCTTGTTTCCTGCAACTGCTGTTACAGTTGTCTTTTCAAGAGCCGGTAAGGGAGTTACGCTTACTGCTGATGAAAGTGAGCTTCTGCCGTCTGCCGCTACTGCCTTTATGAGGTAAGTGTATTCAAAGTTGTTTGTAAGTCCCTTTACTGTAGCTGTTGTACCGCTGATATTTGCGATTACGCTGTATGTACCCTTGTTGTAACGGATAATCTGATAGTAGCTTGCGCCTGCTACCTCATCCCACTTGAGAGTTACCTGCTTATCGCCTGCTACTGCTGTAACAACAGTGCTTTCAAGACTTGCAACGGGAGTAACCTTTACTGATTCAGAAACAGATGTTCTGCCATCTGCGGCTACTGCCTTGATGAAATATGTGTATTCAAAGTTGTTTATAAGTCCCTTTACTGTAGCAGCTGTACCGCTGATGTTAGCTACAACGCTCTGTACGCCGTCCTTATCACGGATAATCTGGTAGTAGCTTGCACCCTCGACTGCTGTCCAGCTAAGTGTAACCTGCTTGTCGCCGGGTGTTGCTGAAAGTTCGGGAGCTGCAAGGATAGCTGTAGGTGTAACACTTACAAATTCAGAAACAGATGTTCTGCCATCCTCAGCTATTGCCTTGATGAAATATGTGTATTCAAAGTTGTTTATAAGTCCCTTTACTGTAGCAGTTGTGCCGCTGATGTTAGCTACAACACTCTGTGAACCGTTCTTATCACGGATAATCTGGTAGTAGCTTGCACCTTCGACTGCTGTCCAGCTCAGTACAGCCTGCTTATCGCCGGGTGTTGCTGAAAGCTTGGGAGCTTCAAGAGGCGCTACAGGAGTTACATAAACTGCCTTTGAAAGAGCAGATCTTCCGTCATCTGCAACTGCCTTGATAAGATATGTATATGTTGTACCATTTATCAGACCACGGATATCAATCGATGTTTCGGTTATTGTATCAACCAGAATATAGGTATTATTACTGTAACTGATAACCTGATAAGCTGTTGCACCTTCAACCATTGTCCATTCAAGTGATACCATTTCGTCGCCTGCTGTAGCCATAACTACAGGGCTGACAAGGTCAAGAGGCTCTTTAAAATCACCTGTATAGCTGTCACCACAAATTTCACATGTGTAGATTGTGTAACCTTCTTCTGTAAATGTAGGAGGTACAACTATGCTGGAATATTCGTGACCGGTCATAGCAATTTCTCTTGCACATTTTGTTGCGTCACAGCCTCTGCAGTGGAGACTTTCCTTACCGGGCTCGCTGCAGGTAGGTTCAATATCCACAACATATTCTTCGCCAAAGTCATGAAGTGTTCTGAGCATAAATGTTGAAAGCTCGCTTATTGCTTCTACATCTTCTTCTACCTTGTAAGCCGCTACTGCAACATCAAGCATAGAGCAGGATGTAGTATGGAGAGTATATTCTGTAGAAGAAACTCTGTCATATTCTACATACTCTGTACCATCCCATAAGTAGATGATATAGCCGTCAGCATTTGCAGATTCTGTCCATGCAAATGTAGCTGAAAGAGGAGCTGCAAGGATAGAATATACTTCTGCAGGGTCAACATAAATCTGAGTTTCGTCATCGGGCACATCAATATCAGGGATATCGGGTTCTCCGGGGAAGATAGCGCCATCAAGAGGGTCAAATTCTGTTAATGTAACTGTTGCTGTTGCTGAATCAAGCATTTTGAGCATTTCGAAGTATTCTTCGTCGCTCATATTATATTCTTCCATAATAACGCTTGCAAAATTGATCATAACAGCATTACCGGAAATTCCCCACATCTCTTCAACACCTAAGAGTTCTCCTCTCAGTTCCTGTGCAGGTATAGTATATGTAGTGCCATCTGTAAGAGTGAATGTTATATCAGAGAGATCGGCATTGATTCTACCTGTCTGTCCTACCTCTGTAATCAAGTAGCTTCCTATCTGTATGCCGAAAGAAGGATAACCTTCCCATTCTTCAGCAGGAGCTTTAAGTAATGATAACGAAATATCACCTGTCGTCCTTGTGATGATATCCTGGATACCGTACCATGTAAGCTCGTAGATTCCTTCTTCCTTAAAGTCAACTATATAGTCGGGATCTTCAAACCAAGCCCAGTCACCGCCATTATTCTGAATGTAGAACTTGCTGAAGCCGTAGCTCTCTACATCATCAGGAATAACAACATCCTCAGTGATGTCGCCGTTTTCATCAAAACCGCTTACATTAAATGTAACTGAAAGAGTGTTTTCTGGATAAACATTACCATAATTGCCCACTTCATCATTCCAGATGTTTACAAGCTCTATAGTAATATAGCCGTCTGAATCCACAACATAGCCTGTGTCGTAGCATGCTGTAATTTCACCATCTGCGGCAATATAGATGTCTGAGATTATTACACTGGAGTCATAGGGTATATCTGTATCTATTTTGATTAAATTGAAATCACTTGCGGCGTCAAGAGACCAGTCAAAATCACTTATGCTGATTTCATACGTTCCGTTACCTGTAATAGCCGCATCTGTTATAGTTGCAGGGAATACATATCCTTCAATATCATAGTCATAGTAATCATTGTATTCGGGATATGTATCGGGATTCTGTCCGCCCCATACAACCATGTTATAGAAGTATTCTGTATTTATACCATAGGATTCGTTATACCAGGATTCTCTGAAATTAAATGTATTTGTCTGAACGCTTAAATATGCATTGTAGTCACCTGCAGGTGTGTTTTCTTCCACTTCTTCACCGGGAGTAATAATCATTGTCCAGTCAACTGTAACGTCTGCCGGAGTATTCCAGATCTGAAGATTGAAGCCACCGAAATCGCTGATTTCTGTGCAGCCGATAGCATCCATCACATCCTGTACTGTGCATGAAAGCTCAAGTGCGCCGCTAGTTGCTGTGTGAGCATTCCAGCCGGACCATGAGCAGTCATAAGCGTTAAGAGCGATATTCCACTCGGACATATCCATCTCAGTATCCCAGGGTGCTATTGATACATAAATCTTATCCTCGGGTTCAAGTACAACATTGCCGCCTGCCCAAGGTGTTGTTATCAGCATCATAGAACCGTCAATATTACCGTTTTCATCTTCTGTGGTTGTAGCGGTGCCATTGAAGTGAAGCGTTTCTCTTTCGATATACTCTACTTCAACATAATCCATATAGATATCAGCGGAAATAGTAGCAGTATTATTAAGAATTTCAGTCCAGTCTTCAGGAGCTGTACCATCATCTGAATAAATTTCAGATGTTAATGAGTTTTTTGACTCATGTGTGTCTCCATATCTGAAGGAATCTCCAAATTCGCAATCATTGATAGTATATACTGTACCGTCAAGCAGTGTTAATACAATATTGCTAAATGATACGTTTACATACGCGATCTGGTCTGAGCGTAAGCTTACATTACCGCCTACAATATAGCCAAAATCAGTAAGTAAATATCCACCGGAAATGCATTCCTGCACATTATCCCATACAATGCTGTAGGAGCCATTGCTGTTTATCTGCACCTGAGTTCCGGCATCAAGGTGATTGAGTTCTTCGTCGTCACCTTCCACATAGAAGCCGGCAATTATATCATATTCAGGCTCTGTTGAGGGTTCTTCAGGCTCTTCATTCTGCTTTATGTTGATCTCCGACAATAAATAATCTGCTGTTATTGACTCTATTTTTGTCAGCATCTCGAAGTATTCTTCTTCGGTAATAAGATTTTCATCTATGATGTTATATTTTAAAGAAACATATGTAGCGTTTTCATACGGATCATAATAGCTGTCCTCTAACGATGTGCCTGAGCACTTCAGGATAGTGCCATCATTAAGTGTTATTCTGATATTGGATATTGCGCTGTATAGATAAGCAACCTGATCATCTTCTATGTTGACATATCCGCATACATAGAATCCCAGATCAGGATATCCGGAGTTCTCATCCTGAGGAAGTTCAAGAAGACAAACCTTTTCACCGTCTACTTCAGTATAAATATAATCCTGGACATTGTTCCATCCGAGGGATTTATAATTAAGCAGTTCCTGCTGAACCATCTGTGATTCATCGATAAACCTCTGACAATCACCGGCCTGGTTCTGAATATATAAGCCTGCAGATATTGAATACTGATCAGGAGATAATATTGTTTCATCCTCATCTATAGCAACTACGCACATCTCCCAGTCAACATCAACACCGTCCACGTTGCTGACCAGCTCGACATCAAGCTGACCGAATTCAGAAATATCGCTGATGCCTGCCGCCTCCATCAGTTCAGCAACAGTCTTTATAAACTTGAGCGAACCGGTTTCAGAGTTAACTCTTATCCATTCTTCAAGAGAATTGTTTAATGCGTTGAATGAAACGTACCATTCTGATGTATCAACATCTGTACCGTAAGGAACAAAATTTACTGTTATAACGTCGGTAGGCTTGCAATTTGACAGCTCACCCTGAGATACGCTATAAATCCACTTTGCTCCGTTAATACTGCTGAGGTTACCGCTAAGGTAATTGTTGTATCTTGTATTGTCCTCGGGAGGAACATCTTCGCCGCCACTGCTGCCATCGTTCTCTCTTACGGAAATTTTTATTGAATCTATGGATAAGGCAGGAATAAAGCCATCTTCTGTAGCTTCAAGGTCGGTACAAACAGACATATATCCCATACCGTCTATGTAGCTATCAACGTATGCACGAATTACATATGTTCCATCACCCTCGATATATAAAGTTTCGGAGGATCCGTTCATATTTCCATCATTGCCTTCGCCCCAGAACTGTGAATTCCATGAGCTGTCGGCAAAGGAAACCCATGCATTGAACGGTGTATCTACGCCTATTGCAGTAAGTGTAACATAAATATTCTTTGCGCCTTCAAATTCTGCACCGTCACAGATTACATCTTCAGCTTCGCTTGTCCATACATTGATAATATTTGTTCTAACTCTGCCGCTATCAATACATGTTCTGCCGTTGCTGTTAAGTATTATATCTCTGTATTCGTTGAACTCTTCAATTCTGAAGGTTGCTGTTATGCTGTCAATCTTCTTGATAAGCTCAAAATATTCCTCGTAGGAAAGATCATAATCAAATCTGATGTTCTCCTTCCAGTCGATTTCAAAATATCCGTCTACCGCCGATTCAGGAAGTGCTGTTCCAGTACTGATACCACTTACGTAAGTTGTTCCATCTGTAAATGTTATAATAATATCATCTACATATATCTCTGCTTCGCCGTCTGTACCCTTTCGTAAGCTGAGGAAATCACCGAGACGCACGCCTACAAAGGGATAGCTGTCAGGATCACCCTCAGTAGCAGTAAGCTTTGTGTTGCCCTCTTCATCTGTAATTAAATCCTGGATATTATACCAGCTTAACTGGCATGCGCCTTCTCTATCATAATAAATGCAAACATCTTCGCTGTCATATATAGTTGTTTCATCGCCGTCAATGTTCTTTATATAAAAATCAACATATGTTCCATCATATGCTAAATTTTTAAGAGAAGGATTACCGTATCTGTCAAACCATACAAGCACATTGCCTTCAGCGTCGAGTACCTCGCATTTTGCAACAACGAAAGGAAGATCATCACTTCCCCACTGCTGTAATGCTACCTGCATATATGCTATTTCGTTAATATCCCATTCATCTGTTTCACAGGACAAAGGATTTATAAATTCTGCTGTAAGCTGATATGTATAATTACCGAGAGCTACAGCGGAAACGGGATTGTCATTTGCCGGATCATCATCTGCATAATTAGGATCAGTGTTGATGCCCAATTCTTCATCATTTACGCCCCACCAGACTTGTGTCTGCCAATCGTATGTAATCCATGCCTCAGATTCTTCGCTGGTATCATCGGGATCTTCATAGCGGGCAATATCTTTGCCACCGCAGGAAAGTACAACTCCGCCACCGATTACGCCTGTAAAGAATTCCTCATAGGATTCCTCTGGTATAGATCCGTTTTTGTCAGGCTCAATAGTGAATCTTAACTGAGAAACCTTCGCATAGTCAATGCCATAATCTGTGGCAGGCTTATCTCCATCTTCATCACCCGTATTGTACAGCTGCACAAGGTACATAGAGGAAGATATGTTTGCGCCGGGATGTATAAATGTATTGTCTGTGTCTTCAGGCTCCTCAGGAGTTGTTGTATCATCTGATTCGCCATCATCAGCAATATTCTCAAGAGAAGGAGTTCCATTGCCGTCAAACCACATAAGCACATTGCCGTCTGCGTCAAGTATCTCACACTTGAGCACATTGATAGGTGCCGGGTCCATACCCCATTCCTGTAAAGCAATCTGTATGCAACCCACATGGTTTATTTCCCACTCGTCTGTTTCACAGGTAAGGGGGTTTACAAATTCGGTAGCAAGCTCATAGGTAGCGTTACCAAGAGCAACCGCTGATACAGGGTTGTCATTTGAGGGATCATCGTCATCCTTATTCGGGTCTGTTGATATACCGAGTTCCTCATCATACACGCCCCACCACTGGTGTGACACCCAGTTATATGTGTTCCACACCTCTGAGTCGGGAGTTTCGCCCGAATCTGCATTCGTTATTGACGGATCAGATTCGTAGGGATATATATCGCCGCTATTGCAGGAAAGAACAATCGCTCCACCGATATCTCCCTGGAATAAATCAATGCTGTCTCTGTCAACTTCCACAGTGAACTTTGCCCCTGCTATAGCTGAACAGTCAATACCATAGTCGGTAGTCGGTTTACCCGAGCTACTGCCATCGTTATAAATTAAGCTAAGCCACATGCCGCTACCTGTACTGGCGCCCGGATCGGTCCATTCAGGTGTAACAAGCTCTGCACTTGCCTGTGTTACCAGCATACTTGCTGCAACAGCTGCTGCAGTTATTCTGGATAAAATCTTTTTCATAGGATTACCTCCGATAATTTTGTTGTACTTTATTATACTACTAAAGCAAACTCCCGTCAATTTACATATTTAACAATATTTATCACCATATTTTGTATATTTTTCGCTTCCGTAAAATGGCAAAGATTCCTATCCTTAGTGAGAGCGTCATAAAGCAGTTTTGAAACCGCCGCACAGACAAAATGTTGAACAGTTCTTGTTTACTGTGCGGCGGAACTGCTTAAAGGCTCTGCCTTTAAGGGTGGGGATTATTCATATAATTTATGCCTTTAGTGTAACACTTACCGCATTGGTTTCGTTTCGAAAAAATAAAAATTTCAAAAAATGATTATATCAGAAATAAGACATTCCGCAACCTTTTATCTGTTCTGAAGCTCATAAAATTGCGTTTTTATTTCTTCGGACTGCTGCAATAAAAATATAGTCCCTGTTTTTCAGGGACTATATCCTTTTTATTATCTTCTCTTTTTTGAAAGAATCGCAATACCTGTCAGAGCAAACGCAATGCCTATTGAAACCGCCATACCCTCTGCACCTGTATCGGGAGCAGGCTTTACGGGATCGTCAGTTTCGGGAACGTCAGTTTCAGGATCGTCAGTTTCAGGATCGTCAGTTTCAGGATCGTCAGTTTCGGGATTGCTATCCTCCTGTACTTCCTTCACTTCCACTATGTTTGAACATTCTGCACGCTGAATCTCATAGCCGTCCTTTTTTGTAAGTATGATTCTGAAGCTCCATTCATCCGACGCTTCAAGTCCATCTACCGTATAATTACCTACGCTTGCGTCGTCAAGCTCGGCAATTTCCTCCCAATTACCATCAATAAGCTGTTCAATCTCCACGCCATAGATGTCGCTCACTTCATCCCATGTAAGAATCACAGAATCTTCATCGTATTCTGTGCCGTACAACTGAACAGGACATTCGGTTCCGATATAGTGAGTCTGCGTATTATTATACGCAAGATTATCGTTGCCGTGTGTTGTTTCCACTGTTACCGTCACCATTTTAGAAAGATCTCCTTTGCCGATGATTTTCTTTTCATCAAGGTCAAAGAATATCATATCCTCTGCTGTAAGATTTTCAAAAGTCTCGGTATATATCACGCTTCCACTGCTGTCTGATACATTTATTGTACCGCTTGCGGGAACGTGATTTTCATTTTTGATCATTACATAAAGCAGATTTTCCTTCTCGGATTTGTAATCATCAATATATACACGGATAGCTGTAGTTGAAAAATCCACAGGATGCTTATTATTATCAGGAGAATCGTCAGAAGTCTCGATATTGTTTGTTTCGCTTATTTCTTCAGCTGTAACGTAGAATTTCTCTCCGATAACGTTAGCGCTGTCAGAAATAGAAATAGTGAATTCTTGCGATTCTCCCGTTTCTAAATCCGCATCTTCAAGCAGATGACTGCCAATGTTGTTGCCATTTTCATCTGTAAAGCTGAATAATATCATATCAACATCGTCGCTGCCGTTATTGGTCAGGTAAACATCCATAGGGATATCCGAATTTTCCAAAAGATTATAAGCGTCAACATCTACATAATCAACTCTTATATCCGACTTTTCCTTTATAGTTTTAAGATACAGATTGCATATCTCAAAGGATTGCTCACCATCCGACAAATTACAGAGAATCGTGTTATCTCTGACGATCATTCTACCTATATTTTCACTTACCGTATCGTATTCAAAAGGTGCTGTCAGCTTTTCGCCGTGACGTGCCATTACATAAAACACGCTATCGCCTTCAGGATTGGGTTTTCCGACATAGCAGATACTACCATCGTCAAGCACGCAGAAGAGGTTGGAAATCTCTTCCTGTGCAAATTCAGTCGGCGATTCTCCTGCCGCGGCTACACTGTAAAGCCTTGTACCATTCTGCCATACAAGCATACCGTTGTTATAGTCGGTAAACTGCACAGTTTCTATATTTCCTTCGCTTACAAGAACAGGCTCACCGCCGTTTACATCAAGAAGATACAGCCTGGTATCGCCGTTTGTTTCATAATTTCCATCACCTTCAAGAGTGTAGGCGATGTACGTTTCACCGGAAATGTTGCCAATCCTGAGTGCAAGGATATGAGGCAGACCTTCCTTTATAACCTTGGATTCCTCACCATCGAAAAGAACGATATTATTGTTATTGGTATTTCCGAAGGGATTGCCGTCCATATTGTGATACCATACGCTGTAGCCCTTGTCTGTAGCAAGAGAGAAATTGTAGCCGTCAGCGCCATATATCAGCTCCGTTTCACCGAAGGTCATAGTTTCCTTATCAAGCTTTGATAAGGCTATACCAACTGCACCGGTAACCTTATCTGCATCAGCGTCATCGCTGAATATCTCTGTCGCCTGTTGATAGATAAGGAATATATCCTCACCCTTCTTATAAAGTCTGGGAGAAAACTCTGCATAGCCTGTGTTATTTACAGCAGTAGTCTCACTCCAGTTGCCTTCTGAGTAAACAGATGTAACAATATATGTCTGATTATTTATACCGCGCGAAGTATCGGTATCGACAGCCGCAAGAATAGTTGTATCGCCGTCAATCAGAACGTCAGCGTCAGAGAAGGGAGATACGTTTTCTGCGATCACTCCCTGCTCATTGTCATTCAGAGAAAGTTGGTCATTGCTTGATTGTGTGGCGGAATAATTATCCACATTCAGCATACTTTCCAAAGTATCACGCTCGAAGGAGCAAGGGGTGGTATATGCCACCTCATCACGGGCGGCAATTGTCCCTGCTATATAATTCTTCCTTGTATATATATTATAGCTTCCTGACAATAGTTGTTTCGTGTATTTAAAGAACAGGAAGCTTGCCTGTATACCAAGCTCGCCCGTCAGATCTATAGTATTAAGTCCTACCTTACTTGCATCGTCATTGAAAATGCAGATTGATACAGGCAGTGAAGCGCCGCCATATATACCCAGACTTGCCACTTTTTTTAGTCCGACGCCTGCAAAAAACTTGACATATGGCTTTATCTTAAGGTTGAAACTGCCACTGACCTTGGTATCCTCACCAAAATCACTTATTTTCAGTTTGGCAACTGTAGAAATGTTGACGCCCGCACTTATATCAAAAACAAAAGGTATTACCCAGATCAGAGTCTGCCACGAATGATTCACGCATACGTCTATAGAAAGAACAACCTTTACGCTGATTGCTTTCAGAGCCCTGCCGGCTGTATCAATCTTGGCAGAACCATATCCGGCTATGTTTACTTTACACTTCACAGGTATTCCGGGAACCTTAGAATCGCTTTGAGAGTTTACGTAATTTGTCCATGTTTCCTTTGAACGCATAGCCGCCAATCCGGTAAGACCGCTATCCACGTCTTCAATCCACTTTTCAAGGGAATTCGTGAAACCATTCCATTTTTCATCGTCCTTCATAACGTCCTTGCCTACTCCTACTGCAACACGAACTTCATCGTTGACATAGGAAGCATAGACAGGAAATTCCGGCAAGCTTAACGAAAGCGAACCAAGCCAGCTATATTCGTCAGGCAGAGTTATATCCATACTTCCTACGTCGAGTTTGAAATCCAGCTCACTTGAGTTGTCCTTGACTTTAAGATAAATAGGCTTTTTCAGCTTATACCCGTCCTTGAATTCTACTTCAACAGAAAGCTTTCCGCCGCCTGAAATCGACTTGGTGTTTATACGTATATTGTTTTCCTTTGTTGAGCTGATAAGCTTGTCATCACAGTAAACCATAAAGTTTTTGGCTTTAGTTCCGGATGTACTGACGCGCAGAAAAATATCATAATAGGTGGGGTTCAAAACTGTGATCTGACGATTTATAGTGTGTGCGGAATTAAGTACGTCTACGCCATTTCCGTCTTCGGTGTCAGAATAATACACATTGTCTATTGAATATGACGCACTATTCATCCTTATGACATTCACCTGATTTTCTTTAAAAGTACTGACATCTACAGACACAGACTCATATCCTTGGGCGAAAACTTCAACTTTGGGCCAGTAAACGCATTTAACCGTTGCTTCGCCGCCGCTTTCGGTGACAGCACTATATGAGTTACTCATTTCACTCCATTCGACCTTTGCACCTGATATAGGATTGTTATCCTGATCAACCACCTTTATCATATATGTGTGTATTCGTCTGTCCTGTGGTCCGAACCGCGATGATACCGCATCCTGAGTTTCAGAATCAGACACTGTAATTTCTTCCGCTCCTGCCGCAAAAGCACTGGGTACGCCGAAATAATTCAGCACCTCATAAAGCGGCGACGCTGTTACGGATAATATCATAACAAACGCCATTATGCCTCCGAATAATTTTTTTACTGTACTCCTCATAGACTTTCCTCCATTGCTGTAATAAAGTACTTTAATTATACACTTTTATCCACTTTTTGTCAATTCACATATTCAACAATATTTATCACCATATTTTGTTTACATTTCAGACCCGCGACAGCAAAAAAAGTCCCCATCCTTACGGATAGGGACTATAGTTTTAATCAAACAGTAATTACTTGAGTTCGATCTTAGCGCCAGCTTCTTCGAGCTTAGCCTTGATTTCTTCAGCTTCTGCCTTGGAAACGCCTTCCTTGAGAGCCTTAGGAGCTGCTTCAACGAGTTCCTTAGCTTCCTTAAGACCAAGACCGCAGATATCCTTAACTGCCTTGATAACGTTCATCTTAGCATCGCCGAAGGATGCGAGAACTACGTCAAATTCTGTCTTTTCTTCAGCTGCTGCAGCTGCGCCGCCTGCTGCGGGACCTGCTACTGCTACTGCTGCTGCAGATACACCAAATTCTTCTTCGAGAGCCTTAACGAGTTCGTTGAGCTCTAATACTGTTAAACCTTTTACTTCTTCGATCATTGCTAAAATCTTTTCTGAAGCCATTTTATTTTCCTCCATAAATATGTTTAAATTTTTCTTTGCGGTTTTCCGCTTTAATTTTTTGGCTTATTTTAAGCCGCCGCATTTCTTATGCGTTCTTCTTTTCGATTTCGCTTATAGCGATAGCGAGCTTCTGGATAGGGGACTGAAGCATAAATACGAGCTGAGAAAGCAGAGTTTCCTTTGTAGGAAGCTTTGCGTAAGCTACTACTTCTTCCTTGCTGATAGCCTTGCCATCAACGAAGCCCTTCTTGATTGAGAAAGCACCGTTGGAAGCTTCTTCCTGCTTGAATAAAAGCTTGGGAGCTGTAACGATATCTTCCTTTGCGAGTGCGATAGCTGTTGTGCCTTCGAGAACGTCATCAAGACCTTCGATGCCGGCAATTTCAGCTGCACGCTTTAAAAGAGTGTTCTTAACTACGAAGTAATCAACCTCTGCCTCACGGAGTCCCTTTCTGAGAACTGTGTCGTCAGCAACTGTGATACCCTTGTAGTCAACGATTACGCCGCAAGCGGAATTCTTGAGCTTTTCAGCGAGCTGAGCTACGTATTCCTGCTTTGACGCTAAGATCTTTTCACTGGGCATAGTGTATCTCCTTTCGTGTATTAACTGTTCGAAAAGGGGAATATAAAAACCCTTTTCCAAAGAAGGAAAAGGGCAGAAAAATCATATTCTTTCTTCCCATTCCTCGGTAGGCGACATAGTCGTTAGCGGTTTCCCGACCTACTGTCTTTAGAACAGCTTCATTATTATAGCATATTGATTTATGTTTGTCAATAGGTTTTTAAAAAATTATTGATTTTCTTTATCGTTTTCTTCGATTTTCCTTTTACCCTTTTCATAAAGGAAAATAACGGTTGCCGTTGCCGCCACAAGTATACCGAGTCCTATCCATAAAAACGCATTGCCGAAGGTCACGTCCTGCCCGATTATAACCGGCTTTTCATTCACCTTATGATTTACGTAGACTGCATTTATACCTGCTATAGGAGTATCGGCGTAGGGCTTTTCAGCAAATTCAAGAGTTATATCCTTTACGTAAAAGTCAAGGCTGGTACCATCCCGTTTTCCGTAGATACAAAGCTGCATTTTCTCTGCGTCTTCGGGGATAGTTGCAAATTCGTCTTCCTTCTGCCCTTTTGTCATATATTCGTAAAAATATTTTTTATCCGCTATAGGAGTAGTGGCAACCGTGCCGACTATTTCTCCTTCCTGATTCAGAAATTCGGCGGAGACACAGCCTCTGTCCCCTCCTGTCACCGCTCCGTTTGCCGCTTTAAAGATAAGGCGGAAGCTGTCCATCCCATCGGGTATATCAAGCTCTGTCCTGCACCAGCCGTCGCAGTTATCTATATTTATAACAACCTCATCGGAAAACCTGCCTTTTTCTTCTTCATTTCTTTCCTTTTTGCTGTCAAAGAAAAGCACCTTGTTTTCCTCATCGTAACCCAGCGTTCCATCGTGTTGCCATATACTGATATCCGACCAGTCGGATAAATAATTTTCCGCCATTTATAAACTTCCTTTATACCTTAGTCATTCGCTTGTCTTATTCTTCTCTTGCTCTTCAATCCGTTGCAGCGTATCCAGATAATCCTGATAAAATTCCTCGTTGACGTGATCGTCTATATCAATTTCGTAACCGTTTCCGCAAAGGATTATTTTCTGTGGCTTTGTTTTCAATGGTATTTTTATAGTTTCTGTTCTCAGTCCATTGTCAAACAGAAGGGAGACAAGTCCTATATAATATTTTATGCCTATTTTCAGAACTCCGTCTTTTTCTTCGGTTATATAGCCAAGAGTGCTGCCTATTCCGTGAAGACCGTTTTTGGTAAAAAGAATCTCTACAGAATCTTCTTTTACTTCATAGTGATAAGTAATGTAACGTTCGGGGCTGACACAAGCCGAAAACCCCCATAACCGCCAGCCGAAATTGTACATAAGAACAGCCCCGGCAATCAGAAAAGCTATTATTGATAAAACTAAAAGCACCTTATGCTTAAAAAGCTTTTTTAACATAAAGGTTACCTCCGTTATTGTACATTATGAAATCATATTATAATTTATAATATTGTCCGATTACGGTGGTTCGTGATAATCTGCTACCTTCCACTGGAAATCGGAAAATTTCAGTATTAAGGTGCAGGGAATATTATGACTTCCCGGACCTAATTCGCCATCATAAGACAGCCATTTGTGAGTGTATCTGTAATGCACATAAGCTGTATCCAATATCACCACAGTATAGAAATTACCGCATTGGTTTATATCTTCGTAATATTCCTTTTGCCATTCGCCGATATCATCACCATGATATTCTCGATAATTTATAAATGTTGACAATTCCTTGGGTACAATTTTTTTCATATCCTCGGGCAATTCTTCCCATACACCAAAATTTTCGGCTACTGTAAGAACAATCTCCCTGCCCTTAAAGGTTAAGTAAGCACATAATGCACAATAAAAAATCAACAGAACGCCAAAAGCAACAGCTACTGATATCAGTATTTTTTTCTTTTTAGTCATATATCATTTCCCCTTTGTCATCAGTTCATTTCAGCTACGTCAAAGGAACGGAAAAATTCATCGGTCAGCTTTTCCCTACTTGCTCTGATAGAAATCAGTATTCCATCCTTATATATATTCGCATAAGTTTCTCTGACGTTGTTGGTTTCGGAAATAAGAGCCGTAGCCTTGCTGTTATCTGCAAGTGTGATTTCCTTTTCATAAACAGAAGTGTAGTTTTTAAAATTGCTGTAATTATCGGGATTAGGTGACGAAGGCGAAATAATATTCTGTACTTCAAGATATGATTTTGCATTATCTATGCTTTCATTTTCAAGAGGTAACAGATAGGATAACATTACTATCATCTGCTCATCACCTGATATAGCCCCGCAATGATACCATATCCACGGAATACGGTAAAGCTCACTTGTCATAAACGATACCTGTGAATAAGCGCTATCACTCTGAATTTTCATATTCTCCCCGTTTAACTGCGGTACACAGAGCTTTATTTTACCCGTTTCAAAATACTGTAGCGTCTTTCTGAACAACTCGAATTTTTCGTCTGAGGTATTCTGCTCCATCCGTGTATAGATATCTTTATATCCGTCAGAATTATTATCTGTCAGCGCAGATAACAACTGTTCATAACTATCAAAGTGATAATCAATGACGTTATTCGGAGCACATAAGCCCAGTCCGTTATCTTCTGTACTCTGGTTGTCAGAAGTTACGGCACAACTGCTCTCTATTCCGCTGTTATCGGAATTTTCCTGCCCGCTGCAAGCAGTCAGGCTGAAGGTAACGGCAAGAGCGAGTAAGAATGATGTGAGCTTTTTCACAGTCTTTTCTCCCTTCAGAATCAGATCTTTATATACAATACAAAACATAAGCCTGTTTTGTCCCGTAAGCTTGAAAAATTCTTTTTTCAATTTCAATATATCACAGTTATATATGTATGTCAATACGTTTAAACGTTTTGTAACTGAATTGTAATAATTCTGTAACCGTTTTGTAACAAAAGAAAATTAAGGAAAGTATCACTCTGTTCATAATATAACGGTTGATTTTCATAGCCGATAGTGATATAATAAGCGTATAAAGGAGTGATAAAAATGGCATACACAATAAAAATCCCATCATATATAAACGATTTTAAATGCATAGGTAAGGAATGCGAGCTTCATTGCTGTCAGGTATGGGGCATAGACTGGTACGTATCCGAGGTAGAAAGAATAATGAATTCCGACTGCTCGCAGGAGCTGAAGGAGCTTGTTTCCCGTTCCTTCAAAAAAACAGAACATGATGACATAGTACGCATAATCTTTGATGATGACAAGGACTGTCCCTTCCACGATAAAGAAGACAGACTCTGTATGATACAAAAGGAGCTGGGGCACGACTATCTTTCCCACACCTGCAAGACCTATCCGCTTGCGGGAACGATCAACAACGGCACCATACTCCGTTACCGTGTTATCAGCTGTCCTGCGGTTTACGACCTGGTCACAGCCTCCCCCGACGCCTGCGACGTCTATACAAAAGCTCGTAAAGAGGACATCACTACCATTAACAGTTGCTTTGTTGATACCGACGCCGACGTATCAAAAAATCAGGTTTTAAAGTATCGCAACGAGCTTTTCGACTTCTTCTACAGCATTCTTTCAAACAAGAACACCGACGTTATCACAGCGCTGATTTCAGGAATACTTGCCGCATCAAAAATAGACGAATTTGCCGCAAAGGACGTAAAGAAAATACCTGAGGTCATAAAGGCACTTACTCCCCAGATGACAAACCCTGCCACCCTGAAATCCCTTCAGGATATAGCTCCGAATTTATCGGTAAAGCTTCCCGTATTGAAAAATCTGTTCTCTTCACTTGAAATAGAAGTACCATTCAGAAAATTCATCCAGAACGGTGAGGGCACCGCAGATGCCGACGTTCTTTTTATTTCTCCCGAGCAGTATAATGATTACTACAAGAAATTCAGAAGCTGTTTTACGGAGGATTTCGTTATCAGAAACATTGTCAGGGCTCTTTATATGGATATGCAGATGCCCTTCATCAATAAAACAGACAGCATATTTGCAAATTACGCATATTTTGCGGTATGTGTAGCGGCTATAGAATATCTTGGTGTATGCATTGCCGCATCCAACGACGACGAAGCGGTAGTAAGAGCAAAATTCAAAACTATAGTATGCCATCTGGCAAGAAAGCTGTGTCACAACACAACAACCAATAAGCTTGTTCTTGACTTTATCAAGAGTGTAAACTGCTACACACCCGGTTACATATCAATAATAGTAAAATAACAAATGCCGTATCTGAAAATGCATCAGATACGGCTCAGACTGAAGACAAACTCACGCACCGCAAAAATGCTGGTAACTTGTAACGTATTTGTGGATATACGCGAAATAGTGATATAAAAGTTTTAGAGAGCCTTAAACGGCTCTCTAAAAGCATTTTTGCTTACTTCGTCACCCACCCCTCAATGTACTATCTGTACACCTATCGGGGTGGCTTCCTCGTCTGCGTGCGTTTTTCATCGTCTGACAGCATGTAGACAAAGACTTTGTCTACACGCTGAGCCGTATCTGAAACATAATCAGATACGGCTTATTTTATCAGAATATACTTACTACTACGCCTGCTACCACCAGCATTATGCCTGCCACATTCACGGAAGAGGGCTTTTCCTTCAGCATTGCACCGCCGCCTGCTACTGTAAGCATAAGCGTGGCAAGCTTTATGTACTTATCAAGGGATACCCCCTCTATCGTTCCCACATACTGTACCGAGAACGCCGCTAAGGTCATTGAAAGCACGGCAAGCACCATAAAGAATGCGCCCTTTACGGTAACACCCGAAAAGATATTCTTTTTCCCTTTTGCAAAGGCTGTTATCCACAGCATTGCAAATATAACCACAGATTCTGTCATAACGCCTAAAGTGTAGTTTACGCTGTAAGCTCCCGTTCTTGCAAGGAAAAGAGAAACCGCCGCCAGCACCACCGACAGCCAGGCAAAAAGCATCCATCTTTTGTTACCCTTTTTCCAGCTCATAAGCACAGTACCTGCTCCTGCAAGAGAAATTGCAACTATGGTAAGCAGACTGTAGCCTTCGTATAAGAACATCATCGACATCAGCATCATCATAATCGGCTGAAAGCTGATTATCGGCTGAACTCTCACAAGTTCCGAGCCTTTAAGCGCATAGGAGTGGAAAAGCCATGCGCCGCCCAGCGCCACACCCGATATTATCAGATAGAAGAGATTCAGTCCGCCCACAGAGGTTATATCCACATAAGCACCCGTAAAAGAGGCATAAATAAGAGTCACCACAATAACTGCCACAGTCTTTATAGATGTGACCGAATAAGGCTCGCTGTCCTTTACAGACAGCTTGTAGAACACCGCACCGCCCGATAACAAAAGAACTGTCAGCAGTGCAAAAAGAATACTTATAATCATATAACCCCACCTCAAGAAAAAATATCAGTCGCAGTTCCACTTGTCGGACTTTGACGACTGATATTAGTATAACAGATTTATTCAGTTTCTGCAAGCTTTAAAAGCGCTTTATCCGTACTCCAGAAAAATCTTTCCTTGCCGTACTTTTCAACAAGACCGCATCTTGTCAGCATTTCGTCTACCTGAGGCTGTACGCAGGAGAAGTAAATTTCATCGCCCTGATTTGTAAGCCCCTCGCATAATTCCATAAGTGCCTGAACACCTGAAATATCCGCTACAGGTACGCCACGCATAGAAAATATTACGTTTTCTGATTTTCCGTTATCCAAAAATGCAAGCTTTTCAGAAAGCTTATTTGATGTACCGAAATAAAGAGGTCCTGTTATGTAGACAACCTTTGTTCGCTTGAAGCATTCGTTATCCTCAATACCCACCTTGGAGGCGTCAACACCTGCGATGTTGACCTGCATATCCGAAACCTTTAAAACGAACATTATTACAGAGAATAATACTCCTACTAAAATAGCAATGGTGAGGTCGAATATTACCGTAGCCGCCATAGTAATAAGATACTGGAACATGGCAGTCTTTATCTTTCTGCCGAAGATGTCCTTTATAACGTGGAATTCGTTCATTCTCCAGGCTGTAACGATAAGCACGCCTGCCAGCGCCGCCAGAGGAATCTTTGACATTACTCCGCCGAGCAAAAACATAGAAGCAATAAGCACTACGGAATGGATAACACTTGTAAGTCTTGTCTGACCTCCTGCCTTTATGGCAACGGAGGTACGGGCAATAGCCGCAGTCGCAGGAATACCGCCGAAGATAGGTATTATCATATTGCCGAGTCCCTGAGCAACAAGCTCTATATCGCTATCCAGCTTTTCATTCTTCATTCTGCCTGCAGAAGCGCCGCATAAAAGACTTTCGATAAGTCCTAAAGCCGCAATACTGATAGCAGGAACTATAAGATTCTTTATTGTATCAAAATCAAGAGCTGTAAAATCGAGTCTTTCTTCAGGTAAAAGCGTCTGAGGGATAGCTCCGACAACTCCCACATTGAAATTAAAGATGAAGTTGAGCGCTGTTGCGATAATGATAGCCGCTAAGGATGAGGGGATTATCGCATTAAGCTTTTTAGGATATATCAGCATAAAGATTATAACGCTGACGCCTATTATGATCGCCTCTATATTCAGAGCCTGGGGAGTGTTGAAGTAGCTTATTATCTTATCAATGGTGGTTTCACCTGTGCAGGTAAGACCTGTGAGATTGTTTATCTGACCAAAGGCAATAATGATTGCAATACCCGATGTAAAGCCTGTGATTACAGGTGTGGGGATAAAGGAAACCAGACCACCCAGCTTGAAGATTCCGCATATAAGCAGTATCACACCCGATAAGAAGCAGGCAATGAACACACCCTGCATCTGATAGGTAGCAACAAGGGAGCATAAAATAGCCGCCATCGCACCTGTAGGTCCCGATATCTGATAAGAAGCGCCTGAAAAGAAGCCTATAATAACACCGGCAAGGATAGCTGTTATAAGTCCTGCCGCCGCAGTCGCGCCGCTGGATACACCGAAAGCAAGAGCCAGAGGAAGAGCTACCGCCGCTACCGTAACACCTGCCAACAGATCCTTTCCGAATTTTGCGCCGTTATAACCCTTGAACTCAGCGCCGAGTCGTTTAACATACCTTTTTACCATTCCTGATTTCTCCAATTCTTAATACATTTTCAAAAACATTATTCAGCCTTATTATTTTAGTACCAAAAGCAGATTTTGTCTATATCAATTTAAAACAAATAATTATTCACTTTTTCTTTTTTTTAAGCGGTTTTTCATAATAAACCGATTTTTTGCGGCATCGGGCAGAATAAAAAGCGTAAAAGCACTTGAAAAAAAGATGTTTATGATGTATAATATTCAGGTAGCTTAATTTAAAATACACGCCTCCTTAGTTCAATGGATAGAATAAACCCCTCCTAAGGGTTAGATGTGGGTTCGATTCCCGCAGGGGGTGCCAAGAAGAAAGCCTTTGTCGTCTGACAAAGGCTTTCTTCAACTAAATCCGTCCTTACGGACGGGATAAATTGTGCTAAAGCTCGCGAAATCACTTCGCGATGAAATCCGACTTAGTCGGAATAATGGGCGGATTTAATTTCATCTGAAACCGAAGGTTGAAGATTTCATCCGAGCAAAGCGAGGATTTCATCGTGCGTAGCACAATTTCATCAATCTATTCTATTGACTTCAGTAACAAAATGTGATAAACTGATTATGCCAAACCAATTTAATATAACGTAAGGAGCAAATTTTCATTTCAGGGATTATTGTGCCTTTTTTACGCATAATTATATTACGAATTTGATAAAATGCAAATTCCATCAATATAATTATGCTTATTGCCCTTTATATTGAATTGGTTTGGCGACTATCGGGGTTTGCGTTTTTGTGCGGTTACTTCGGTAGCCGCACTTTTTGTTTTATGGGGAGGAATTGTGAAAAAGAAAAAAACCAACTCTGCTCTCACAATATGGCTGCGGACAAAAATCTATCCGGTAGCAATGTTGCTGAGCAGAACAAAAGTAAAATATAAAATTATTATTAAAAAAAATTATACTTTAAAAGCAGATACGCCTGTTATATTTGCCTGCAATCACTCCGCTTTCCCGGATATTCCAATTGCGCTCAGAGCAATCAAAAAACACTGCTACACACTGATCGGAAGGCAAAATCTCGCCTTTGCAGATAAAATTTTTTTCTTTTTATCCGGAGCGATATGGGTAGACAGAAAAAGTAAAGAAGATTCAACCTACGCCAAAGAGCGAATCATAGAGTATCTGAAAAAAGGAAAATCTATCCTTTGGTTTCCTGAAGCAACCTGGAATCTGACCGATAATCTGTTAATGCTCCCTATGCGATGGGGTATAATAGATGTCGCTATACAAGCCGAAGCTCAGATTATCCCTATAGCTCTTGATTACAACAGAGCACAAAGCATCGTAACAGTTAATTTTGGAGAATGTCTGACCTCCGAAAGCTTCACAAGCAAGCAGCAAGGGATAAATCAGCTTCGTGACGAAATGTCAACTATGCGTTGGGATTATATAAGTCAAAGAGGCGAAAAAAGAGAGCATATCAACCTGAGCGAGCAGCGGAATATAATATTTCAGGCTGTTACCGATTATCCCCCACTTAACTGGCAATATGAAGAATCTTGTATTTTCCGAGAAAAAGGCAACTATAACACCGATGAAGTGTTTTCACATTTAACAAACATAAACGCCACAATACAAAATTCATTTTTGTTTAATAAGAGATTGAAAGGAGGAAGAACATGAAGTTTAAGAAAATAAATTATTTTTCTCGTAAAAAAATGTCTATAGAGGATCTGATTTCTTACCATGCGGAACAACGGAAATTCAATTATGTATCCGGAAAACGATTGCGTGGCATAACTTTCAGGAAAAGGATATACCCGTTAATAAGATAAATTTTGAAAATCGATCAATTGATTTCACGAGAAAAAATAGTCATTTTAAAAGATCTGCACACAAGGAATACTAGCATTGCTACTATTTATGCTTGTGCACACATTGGCGGCAATGACATACAGAGAGCATTTCAAGTTATTAACGATCCATCTTATCTCATGTTAGGAGATCCTGGTATATTATATCGAATGCCTATATATTTAGGATTAAAATTAAACGGAGTAATCCCACTTGAAACTAATGATAAGACAGATAGAAAAATAGCATATGCAAGGGCTATTGAATTGTTAAATTCTGGGGGCAATCTGTTAATATATCCAGAAGGTGCTTGGAACGTATCTCCTAATTTAATAATGATGAAAACGTTTACCGGAACTGTTCGTATGGCACAAGAAACTAATGCAGAAATTGTTCCGATTGCAATGGAACAATATGGAGATAAATTTATAATCAATATCGGGAAAAATTATCGTATTCCGCAAAATAGTTATAAAAACACCGATGAACTAAACCAGGAACTTCGCTGTATATTAGCAACGCTTAAATGGGATATAATGGAAAGTCAAGAACTTTCGCTTCGTGCAAACATTCCTAAAGATTATCTGGATGATTTTCAAACCGAAATAATAGGACGCTGTAATTTTGGTTATGGTTTTACGTTGGAGGATGCGTTAAAAGAAGCATTTCACGATAAGAATGTTACAAATAGTGAAGATGTATTCGCCCATATGAATGCTCTCATACCAAATGGTGCAAATACATTCCTATATAACAAACGAAATCATTATTAAAGAACGTTGTTAATAAAACAACAAAAGTGTCTCGTAACGATACGAAACTCCTTTTTATCCTTAGTCTTAGTCGGGACTTTCTCCGTCTTTTCATGTACTATCTGCTGTATTTCAGCTTTGTGGCAAGCCACCTCTATATGCGTTTTTCGTCGTCTGACAGCGTGTAGACAAAGACCTTGTCTACATGCTAAAAAAGCCGCTACTTTGTAGCGGCTTTTAATATTATTCTGTTATCCTTTTTGTTTATCTTATTTCATATTTAAGCTCGTTACCAATAGCAAACTGCTCTGCAGCAAAGCCCTTTTCACACATTATGAGGGATTGCTGAATCTTATCCTTTAACAACAAAAGTAGAAGCCGCTAAATCAAGCTGGCTTAAAACAAGCCTTTCCTTATCTGTACCTACCATAGAAACGGGGTATGTAACAGTAAACTGGGTATATGCGGGAGCGCCCGGGAACTTTACGCAGTAGGACGCATAACGGGTATCGTTGTCGTTGCCGTACTTCCAGTACATTTTATAAGAAAACAGTCCGCTGTTTATCTTGAAAAGCTCGCAGTTTTCGTCAACCGCACCATTATCCTCATACTTATCTATTATCTTCTCTATAGGACGGTCTGCGTCACCGATATAGAGCTTCGGAATGCTGTCATCCAACGTCATATCTGTATCAATAGGCATAAAGGGAGAATAAAGCGCACTGTAGGATATCTCCATAGCACCTGCGTTGTATTCCTTGAAGCCGTCAGCTAAAACAAAGGAACACTTTATGTTGTTGCCCTTCAGATAAAGCTCAAACTCTACCTCTGCGCCGTTTACGTCAGAAGGTCTTACAAGATCAACAACCTCTACATTGTTCTGTCTTACAGAGGGTGATGACTTCTGCTGAGAGGAGCTTTTGCTGTTGTCGCCTGACAAAGCCCTGGACGCCTGCTTGATACCCTGATCCACCGCCTTGTTGACTACTTTTCTTGTGGCTGTTCTTGCCGCTGATTTTAAAAGACTATCAAAGAATCCCATTTTATATATTCCTTTCGTGTGTGAATTTTTAATCGCTGATATTATTATACATATATATTCATAATTTGTCAAATAAAAAAGCAGGAGATTATCTCCTGCAATTTTTTATTTCACTGTACCATATGTCCAGCTGTTTATACCGCCGAATTCCATTACGTTGGTATAACCAAGCTCTGCGAGTATTTTTGATGCCGTCTTGCTTCTGTTGCCGCTACGGCAATAAACAAGGATAAGCTGATTTTTATCTTTAAGCTCTTTTTCAGCTCTCTGCTCAATTTCGGTATGAGGGATAAGGATAGCATTTTCTATATGCTTTTCTTTAAATTCCTCTTCCGTTCTTACATCAAGGATTATATAATCCTTTTCGCTGTCCATAAGCTCTTTTGCTTTTATCTGGGTTATCTGATAATACCCGTCAACATATCTTCCGCTTTCGCTTACGACAGAATTATTATCTGTGCAGGAGCAAAGCAGAATTACAGATAATACTGCAAGCAGCACCGATATTATTTCTTTTCTTGTGAACATTTTCCGCATCCTGTACACTCCTCCGTAACAAGCTGATGGGCGTCAAGGTGTTCTTCCATAGCTTCGAGAGAGAACTTTTTGGGTTTAAGTCTGTGGGTGTGTGGTAATTCTTCGCTGTGATGCGCCTTGAAGGTCAGCTTCAGGAAAACAGGGCATAATATCGAAGTAATTATGATAAGGAAGATGGTAGCTACAAGAGGATCGATACCTGCAAGCGCTCCGCTTTCATCATAATAGATGAGTCCCTTACCTGCCGCATAGACTGCCAGTGCAACCTCGCCTCGTGCTATCATACCAAAGCCTGCCGCCAGACTTTCCTTGCCCTTATATTTGAAGGCTCTTGCGGTAAGCGAGCAGCCGAGTATCTTTCCTATTATACCGATTGCCACAAACGCCAGAGCGAATACCAGTCCTGCCATATCAAAGCTGGAGAAGTCTGCGCTGATTCCTATATATGCAAAGAAAATGGGTGTAAATATCATATATCCGCTGACTACTACCTTACGGTCGAGGATGGGAGTTTCATCCATACCGCTGAGCATAAGACCTGCCATAAATGCACCTGTAATTGCGGCGATGCCGAACAGCTCTTCTGCGCAGAAGGCAAAGGTGAAGCACATAACAAGAGCGAAAATACCGGTTCTTCTCTTATGAGGATATATTCTTACGAGATTTTTCAGCAATATTCTCATAAGCAAGCCAACACCGATTGTAAAGACAAAGAAACCAAGTGCCTTTAAAAGTGTAATTCCCACGTTTCCGCCGCCGCTGATACCTGTAACAACGCTGAGCGCAATGATGCCGAGCACATCATCTATGATTGCGGCACTTAAAATAACTGTTCCTATTCTCGTATTGAGCTTTCCCAGCTCTCTGAGTGTTTCAACCGTTATACCTACACTTGTAGCAGAAAGGATACAACCGACAAAAATAGCATTCATAAGCTTATCGGGATTTGTTATCTCTCCGATACCGCCCATAAACATAAGCGCACCAAAAGTACCTAAGGCAATAGGAACAATAACGCCAGCCGCCGCTATTGCCGTTGCCGCCGCACCGCTTTTCTTGAGCTCTCTGAAGTCTGTTTCAAGACCGCTTGAAAAGAGAATAAATACAACACCTATCTGTGAAAAGCTGTGCAGTACCTCTTTCTCAATCTCACCCGGGTTTATAAGTCCCTTGAAGCCGCCTAAATCCAGCTGTCCGAAAATAGCAGGACCTATCAATATACCTGCTATTATCATACCTACAACCTGAGGCAGACCTATTTTTCTTGTAAACATACCGAGCAGCTTTGTCATAAGAAGTATGACAGCACAGTCGTATAGTACAATCATTACATTAAATTCCATAAATTCCACCCTCGTATTACTTTTCTTATTTTCCGAATAGTAATGGTAACACATATTTAATCAGGATTCAAGCGGTTTTTTCTTAAAATCCCCGATATTTTATATTTTCGTGCAGGTGTACAATTTAATCTGCAAAGTATAATATTTTTTGGCGGAATTTATGAGGCATAAAATCTGAAGCCGCTATATCAGAAACACGTATAAGAGCCATATCCGATATAAAACGGATATGGCTCTTCATTTTAACTGTTTATTTATTAACCGAGTGTATCAGGAGTGTCAATCTTTTCGCCTAAGAACTTAGGTAATTCCATACCTGCCTGGTTGAACATTTCTGCCATAGGAGGTACTGACTTCATCATACCGCTGATAAAATCTGCGGTAGCAGTCTTGCCGTCCTTGTTAGAACCGCCATCCCAGACAGTAACCTTATCGATCTTGATATTCTTGATAGCTTCAACCTGGATACGCATAAGCTCTTCCATATTGTTTGCAAGGATAAGTCTGATAGCGCTGTCTGCGTCGCCGCCTGCGGCTGTAACCAGCTCTCTCATACCGTTTGCCTGCTTCATTAAGATTTCCTGAGCACCGAGCGCCTGAGCTTCCATCTTTGCATATAAAGCGTCAGCTTCACCCTTTGCGGTACGACGAGCAACTTCCGCCTGTGCTTCCGCTTCGATGACTGCCTGTTCCTTAGCAATGTTAGCCTTAACGATAACGTCAGCCTGCTGGGTTGCAGTTTCGAGCTGAGCACGGGTTTCTTCTGCCATTTTCTGGGCTATGTAAGCTTCTTCCTTAGCCTTAGCAGCCTGAACAGCTTCTGCGGCTGTAGCGATACGCATAGCTTCCGCTTCTTTTTCTCTTCTTAAAGCTTCTGACTGAGCAACTTCGATCTTGGATTCGTTTTCACCACGGATAGCAAGAGCGTTTGCAGCAGCAACCTGGATACGCTGGTCACGCTGTGCGTTAGCCTGACCGATTTCACCGTCTCTGTCCTGTTCAGCAACGGATTTCTTCGCGTCGTTGATAGCCTTAGCAGCGGCTTCCTTACCAAGAGCCTCAATATATCCGGATTCGTCGTTGATGTCGGTTACGTTTACGTTGATAAGTCTTAAACCAATCTTTTTAAGCTCGATTTCCACGTTGTTTGATACAGCGAGAAGGAACTTATCACGGTCGTTGTTGATTTCTTCGATTTCCATTGTAGCAACTACAAGACGGAGCTGACCGAATACGATATCCTTAGCAAGCTCCTGGATTTCGTTCATACGAAGACCTAAAAGTCTTTCAGCGGCGTTTTGCATTACACCGGGTTCTGTAGAGATACCTACTGTAAATCTTGAAGGTACGTCGATACGGATGTTCTGCTTTGAAAGCGCGTTCTTTAAGTCAACGTTGATTGACATAGGTGTAAGGTCCATAAACTGATAGGACTGGATGATAGGCATGATGAATGCCGCACCACCGTGGATACACTTAGCACTTCTTGCCTGACCGCTGGCGTCACTACCAACCTTACCGTAGATAACAAGTATCTTATCGGAAGGGCACTTGCGGTAGCGGGAAAGAATTCCCATGAATAATGCGAAGAGTATGATTACACCTACGCAAATTGCAACTAAAATTTCTGGTGCCATTTGTTATTTCCTCCTGAATAAAAAAGTTTAATCTTCTATTTCAACCACCACAACATCGCCTCTGACATCTATGATGCGTACAGCAGTGTTTGTGGGAATTGATTCGTCTTCATCTGTTATCGCAGAGAATTCGCTGAATAATTCTCCTACGGCAACATTTACTTTACCCTGGCCCTTGCCCTTTGCAGGAACGGGAATATATACGGTAGCCTTTGCACCTAAAAGGTTTCTGATATCAACAGTACCGTTCTGTGCAAGCTTTCCTGTAAGCTGAATTATCTTTGCTACGCCGACCATTGCGGCAAAGCCGAGTACGATCGAGATAAGTATCGCAATCGCTATATGTAAGCCAAGAACTGTGCATATAACGCCACTCCAGCCGAATACACAAAGGAAGGTCATAATTCCCTGTAATGTGAATATCTGCATTGCGCCCACATCATGAGCACAGCTACCATCCATCATTTCTGCATGAGATGCATCAGGAAGGTCGGTTATATCGCCATCCATACCGGAAAGACCGCTTGTATCGCTGGGGTTGAAATCAGCACCGCCTGAGCAGTCATCGCCCATACCCATCATAATGAGGATTGTCTGTATAATTATAACCAACGTTGCAGGTATCGCTATGCAGTAAAAAATCTGAAGCACGATTCCTAAAGAATTCCACCATTCTAACATAATATTTTCCCTTTCTTGATTTAATCAATTTTATCTTGCGTAATAGCCCAGAGTCAGCAGGATGAGGAAGTTTTCATCATCAAACCTCCAGCTCTTGTTGGTATATCTGAACTTAATCTCGAATTTAAAGGGTACCGACTTTAAATCCTCCTGTCCGATAACCGACTCGATATAATCCATCTGACCATCAAAATTATCCTTCAGCTCACTGTTTACCTTATATTCTATGGTCTTATTGAGCTTTTCAAGGTTTACCGATGTAAAAATACCCGATACGGTAGCAACTCTGTTCTGTTCGTCTACCGATTCTTCAATTCTGTCAAAGGTTACATATTCTTTAAACAGCTTGTGGAGTATCTCAGAGTATCGCTGTGTCCACTCCATCTGAAACTCTGTATCGGTTTCAGAAAAATATCTTTCTACACTATAGGCTGAAAATGTTCTGCAATAGCTTGCCGCCTCTGTATATTCTTCATCCTCAATAAGGTCCATCACCTTATAGAAGATGTCCTTTGGAGAGAGCTTTTCTTCTACCACTTCTTCTTTGTTGCACCCGCTCATCATCATAACTGATAGCACAAGCGATATGCAAAGCAGAATGCCTGTTATTTTTTTTATAATAGTCAATTTATTTCCCTTCATCGTTTTATTTTACGATTGTAAATTTAATTTACCTTAATTATACCACTTTTGAGCAAAATGTCAATAGGTTACGACCTAAAAATACAAATTCGTCATAATACACAAAACCGGCTCCACAATTTGTGCAAAAGGTAGAAAACCATTGTTTTTCAGGCATTTATCAGCTTTTTTTCGAAAAACATCTTGATTTTTATTCTGGTTTCTGTTACACTAAAACAAAAGAAGGTAATTATTATTTACCAGCGTGTAATTTGTCTTAACGGAATTATAATTTACCATATTGAATAAACAGAAAGGATGAGTTGTATGAATTCACAGGAACTCGGAAAAAGAATAAAAGAAGCAAGAATAGCCCGTAAAATGACTCAGTCTGAACTTGTGGGTGACTTCATAACAAGAAATATGCTCAGCCGTATAGAAAGCGGCAACGCCTGCCCCTCAGTAAAGACACTTGAATATCTTGCAAACCGCCTGGAGCTTCCACCGGGAAGTCTTATGGACAATATCAGTGATGATATTCCGGTATCAGAAAGCAAGGATTCCGAGCTTTTACTTATATGTAAAAAGCATTTCAAAGAAAAGGCGTACAGTGACGCCGCAGAAAGTGCAAAACAGCTTATCGACAGTGATTTCTCTGACGAAGGGGCAGCAATACTCGCAAAATGCTTTATGAATATGGCAAAATCCGCCGCAGACGCCGAAAATTATCCACAGGCGGTTAAATACGCAAAATCCGCTATGGAATTTTCAGATGACGGAATATACAAATCGAGAGAAATAAGTATGGAAGCTATGCTTCTTTTAAAGGAGCTTGCAGATAAAAACTGATCAGGGGAAGGATAAATTATGTCAAAAACAGCAAAACTCGTTTCTAATATTGTTGTAATATCCGTTGCATCAATTATTACCACCGCACTTGTGTTTTTCAGATATGACCTCGGCACCTTCTATCATATATTAAACGGTATTCTTTTAGCGATAATGATATTCGTTACCGCTCTTGCGGTCACAAAGGACAGCTCAATACCTGAAATTCTGCGCAGCGACCGCGTAAAAGGTTCGGGAATTACAAAAAACATCCCCTTTGCCAGATTTTTTATAGCAGTTGCCGTATATGTTTTATTCGATGTATGCTCAGTAGTGATTACGCCGCCCTTATCATCGATTGCGGCCACAGGCGATATCACCGCTTTAATGCTTTTATCAGCCGCTTACGAAACGTTAAAATGGTATGCCGTATTCCTGATACTTTCTGTCAGAGTCGCTAAGCCTGTAAACATAATCGGTATGATAATCGCTTTCATTTTGCCATATATAATTATTGTTGCACAGTCAGCCCTCGAATTACATAACTATCATATAATCGTCAATAACGGCGGCGGACTTATAACAACCATGAATGCGTTCATTTTCCAGAAGTATTCACAGAATAGCGTTGTTTCTATGCTGTTCCAGTTCGGATTTACAGCAGTTACACCGATTATATATGTGATAATCGGTCATCTTATGAGAAAAAAGAAAACTGAGAAAAAAACTTTTTGATAATTCGCCATCGCAGAAATCACGATAAAATTCAAGACCACCGGCTATCCCGGTGGTCTTGTCAGCGTGTAGACAAAGACTTTGTCTACACGCTGTCTGACGATGAAAAACGCACGTCAGCCATTGATTTTGACCTGTCGGTCAAAATCGTCAACCGCCCCGACAGGCGTATAAACGGCAAGGATGCCGTATAGCGAACACACAAAGTGCGTCAGGACGACGCACGACAAGGTGTTCGCATAAGGTACAGTTGAGGGGCGAATGACGAAGTAAGCAAAAATGCTTTAGGGAAGCCGTTTTCGGCTTCCCTAAACTTTTATAATAAAATTTTCGTTTACCCATAAAATCTAATGCATATTGTGCATTTTTTGCGGTGCGTGAGTTTGTCTTCAGTCTGTCAAGACCACCGGCTATCCCGGTGGTCTTGTTGTATATATTATGCTTTCGGTGTTACATATACCGCATTTGATACAGAGCTTCTGCCATCCTTTGCAACCGCTCTTACAAGGTATGTGTACTCAAAATTATTTGTAAGTCCCTTTACAGTAGCGCAGGTGCCTGAAATTGCCGCAACCTTTGAATATACCCCGTTTTTATAACGGATAATTTCATAATAATCAGCCTCAGCTACCTCCATCCACAGAAGAAGAGCCTGTCGGTCGCCGCCTGCCGCCGCAAGCACCGGCTTTGCAAGAGGTGCTCTCGGTGTTACGTTAACCGCTGTAGATAAAGCAGTTCTGCCATCAGAAGCTACCGCCTTTATAAGGTAGGTGTATTCAAAATTATTTGTAAGTCCCTTTACTGTGGCAGTTGTACCTCTGATATTGGCAATAAGAGTATATGTACCCTTATTGTAGCGGATTATCTGATAATAGCCTGCACCCTCAACCTTTGTCCAGCTGAGTGTTACCTGCTTATCCTGGGATACCGCTGTCAGCACGGGTTTTTCAAGGGGAGGCATCGGTGTTACATTTACAGCCGCCGATAAAGATGTTCTGCCATCGGTAGCTACTGCCTTTATAAGATATGTATATTCAAACTTATTTGCAAGTCCCTTTACTACAGCAGATGTACCGCTGATATTTGCTACAAGGCTGTAATTACCCTTGTTATAGCGGATTATCTGATAATAACTTGCGCCTTCAACCTTTGTCCAGTTGAGAGTTACCTGCTTATCGCCCACTGTTGCTTTAAGAACGGATTTTTCAAGGACCGCTACAGGAGCTATGCTCACCTTATCGGAAAGAGAGGTTCTTCCATCAGAAGCTACCGCCTTTATAAGATAAGTATATGTAAAGCCGTTTGTCAGTCCCTTTACAGTAGCAGAAGTACCACCGATATTTGCCACTACGGTATCTATACCCTTGTTGCGGCGGATTATCTGATAATAATCTGCTCCGTCTACAGCTGTCCAGCTGAGATAAACCTGGTTGTTTCCCTTTGCCGCTTTAAGTGTAGATTTTGCTATCGGTCTTACATAATCAATATCATTATCGATGGCATACTGCTCGGCACAGGAGCCCACGCCGCAGGCAATCACCAGTTTTCCGTCGCCGATAAAGACTGATTCTTCAATCGTTGTTACACTATCGGGTATAGTGATAACCTCTAAATCACTACAATATCCGAAAGCTCCGAGTCCTATAGACTTAACGCTGTCCGGGAGTATTATATCCTTCAGTGAGCCTGAACGATAGAATGCAAAATCATCAATTATTTCAAGCTTGCTTCCATCTATTGACACACTTACAAGAGAACTGCACTCTCCGAATGCGCCCTCTCCGATTTCGGTAACGGATGAAGGAATAAAAACATATGTAATGTTACTGTTAAGACGGAAAGAATATCGTCTTATAAGCTCTACCGTATCAGGTACAACAAACTTCTCCGCTATCTTTGTTGCACATACAAGCTCCTTCTTATCGGCTGTATAAAGAACTCCGTCGCTCATTACAAAGTAGGGATTGTCCTTACTTACAGTCAGATTGAGAAGCTTGCAGTTTTCGAAGGGATTGTCCCCTATTATCTGTACATTCTTCGGAATTTCAAGAGCTTCAAGGCTTGAACTGTTGCAGGAAAAAGCATGCGAGCCTATCTCTTCAAGCGTATCAGGAAGCTTTACCGTTTTAAGATCATAAAGATAACTGAAGGCGGATGCGGCAATAGATGTTACTTTATATCCATCAATTTCAGAAGGAATTTCGAGGGATGTTACATCTGACTTTCCATCGTACTGATATATCTCAATTTTCTTATTATCATAGTCTGAGATACGTGTTGAAAAAAGACTTGTTTTTTCATAAAGGTCATAATATCTCGGTGCTGTACCGACAAAGCCGGCGTCGGCAAGATAATACTTTCCGTCGCAGTATGCAATGACATTTCTGTGACCGCTGCCTGCTCCGGGATCATTTGCGGCATTACGCATCCAGGCGTCAATCCCGACCTTTTCGCACATAATAAGTACCGCGCTTGTGCTTGCCCAGCAGTCACCGCCGCCGCTTACAATCATCGAATAAGCCGACGAATAATTTCCGCTGTAATTGTAGCTTGCAACAAACCTGCAGATTTCGTCAAGCTTTTCATATCCGCTCATATCGGATGTAATATTCTTGTCGATATAATCATCCATTATTTTATCTGCATATACTTCGTTGTAATTTAAAACATTTACCGATATATCAAAGTATTCATCGCCTGATACTACTCTAACAACAGATTCGCCGAATACGGGACGGGTTTCGGCATACTCACCCTCAGCACCTGTGGGATAGCTGTAGCCGATATTTCCGTTCCAGTAAATTGTTCGGGTTGCCGTTTTGATAAGACCGGTGTCAGAAACGGTAACCGAATCACCCTTTGCGACGTAGTAATAAACGTCTGTTCCGTCGCTGACCTTTATCTGGAATGAATCTGAGCCCTCCGGAATGGAAATAAACTCCTTTGACCAATCAGGGAGTGAATAAAGCTCAACCTCTGTAGCATTAACCGACGCCGCAGAGCCTGTGATGCACATTATGCACATTAAAGCTATTGTCGTCGCAAAAAAGCTCATCAATTTAAATACTTTTCCGCTTTTCATTGCATTTACCTCCCGAACATTTATATCTTATTCTGTTTAATCAGATATTACCAGGGCTTGACTGTACCAACAATATCAGAAAGCTTTTCAATCTTATTTTCTGTCAGGAATTTTTCGATACCCTCGCATACCTTGATAGGTGCATAGGGATCGCCGAAGATAGCAGTACCCATCTGAAGTGCAGATGCACCCGCCATCATCATTTCGATAGCGTCCTCAGCAGTTGCGATACCGCCCATACCGATTACGGGAATCTTGACTGCATTTGATACCTGCCATACCATTCTTACCGCAACGGGGAAAATAGCAGGACCTGAAAGACCACCTACATTGTTGTGAAGGATAGGTCTTCTTGTGCGGATATCAATTCTCATACCAAGAAGAGTATTTATTACGGATACGCTGTCTGCGCCCTCTGCTTCAACCGCTCTTGCTATTTCTGTTATATCTGTAACATTAGGAGTCAGCTTTACGATAACGGGCTTCTTGGTGGCATTTCTTACAGCCTTTGTTACAGAAGCCGCACCCTCGCAGGTAACGCCCCAGGTAGCGCCGCCCTTCTTTACGTTGGGGCAGGAAATGTTAAGCTCTATCATATCAACATCGGTTGCATCCAGCTTTTCAGCAACCTCTCTGTAGTCGTCAATGGAAGCACCTGCGATGTTTGCAATAACTACAGTATCCTGAGCTTTGAGTCTTGGGAGATAGTAGTTTATAAATCTGTCAATACCGGGATTCTGCAGACCTACGGAATTTAAGATACCGCTGGGAGTTTCTGCGATTCTGGGAGGAATATTACCATCCTTGGGGTTAAGTGTAGTACCCTTGCAGGAAATACCGCCAAGTGCTGATAAGGGATAAAGGTCTGTATAGTCCTCGCCAAAGCCATAAGCGCCTGATGCGGCGATTATAGGATTCTTAAAAGTCTGTCCGCAGACATTAACTGAAATATCAGGTTTAAAACTCATAATACTACCTCCTCACCCTTGAATACGGGGCCATCCTTACATACTCTTAAAACGTATTCCTTGCCGCCTCGGATAACTGTACAGGCACATACAACACAAGCACCTACGCCACAGCCCATTCTCTGCTCCAGGGAAACCTCGCTGTCAACACCTGCCGCCTTGGTTGCTTCTACAATAGCCTTCAGCATAGGAGTAGGACCGCAGGCATAAACACATGCCACATCGCCCTTTGCAAGCTCCTCGGTGAGAGGTCCGATTACTGTGCCCTTTACACCTACAGAGCCGTCGTCTGTGCAGACTATAGTCTTTGCGCCTGTAGCCGCATAATCCTTATCAAGGATAACTCTGTCAAAGCTACGGAAGCCTAGGATTGCTGTGCAGTTTTCGCCGTACTGCTTTGCAATATCCAGCATAGGAGGTGTACCGATACCACCACCTATTACAATTACTCTGCCTTCCTTCTTTGAAGGAGTTGTAAAGCCCTTGCCAAGAGGAGCGATAACATCCATAAGGTCGCCCTTATTAAGCTCGGTTATCTTATCTGTACCCTTGCCTCTTACTTCGAATACAAGGCGGATTGTACCCTTTTCCTTATCTGTACTGCAGATAGAGATGGGGCGGCGGAGCGTATAGCCTTCAGCCTTTATCTGTACAAACTGACCGATACTCGCATTCTCTGCCACTTCAGGGCAAAGGATGGTGTAGGAATAGATATCCTCAGCCAGTGCTTTTTTCTCGATTACGGGATATGAATTGCAAAAAAAGCTCATAGTGATTTTCCTTTCATTTAAAGCATAAGCCACCGTAAGTATTCCCTGCGGCAGCTTCTGTTATTACAGGATTAGCCACGCATTATAACATCCTCGTCGCTATTTTCCTTTTTCTTTATTTTAACTTTTCCTTCTTCCCTTACGGAAGGCTTTTCAGAGCTTGCTTTGTCCTTTTCTGTCCTGATTTTAGCAAACGCCTTTATACGGCAGTATGTAATATAAATCACAAGCCCTGCTACGATTACATCAAGAACAAACTGCAGACTGAACCAGGATGTGCCCTGGAGAAGAATGTTGTTCTGGCATATGAATGTAAGGTCCCAAAGTGCAAAAAGCGCTAAAATACGAAGCAGACTGTTTGTTATCATTATCGTATCATAATACTTCTGTGCATTTGCTTCGGTTATAACAAATCTTTTCGGCTCCTTATGCTTTGCGAACATAAACCAGATAGAAAAGACTATAACCGCAAGAGCGATAATCGGGAATGTAAACCCCCATAACCACACATGAAAAGGAATACCGTCCGCAAATATAGTTTCAACTATTCTTTTTAAAACGGCGCTGGAGGGGTTTGTCATATTATTTACAAAGGCAAAGGTAGTCTGATAGATGAGGTATGCCAGAAGCAACCCCATCACATCAATAAAACCCTTTAATATGCCATAGTTTAATTTAACCTGATATTTACCTATCTTCAACTTATCACCTTAAATTTTTGTGATGTCAATCATTTCGATATCATCAACCGTCTTATCCATAGCAATACACTTTACAAGTGCGTTTGCTGTGTCTACTGAAGTAAGGCAGGCGATGGAACGCTCAACCGACTTACGACGAATCTTAACGCTGTCACGGGCAGGCTTTCTGCCTGTTTCAGAGGTAGAGATAACGTAGTTTATCTTTCCGCTTTCAAGCAGGCTGATTACGTTGGGTTCCTTTTCCTCGTTTATACGGTAGGTGAAGTTTGTAGCTATCATATTTCTGTTGAGCATTGAAGCTGTACCGCTGGTAGCATAAAGCTCAAAGCCGAGCTTTTCAAACTTTTCTGCAAGAGGAATGATTTCGGGCTTGTCGCTGTTCTTTACGGAGAACATTACGCCGCCCTCCTTGAACATCTTGAAGCCTGCCGCCATAAGTCCCTTGAATAATGCCTCTTCAAAGGTCTTTGCAATACCGAGAGCTTCACCTGTGGACTTCATTTCAGGACCGAGCTGTGTATCTACATCGTGGAGCTTTTCAAAGCTGAATACGGGTACCTTTACAGCCACATAGTCGCCTACGGGGTAAAGTCCGCTCTGATATCCCTGATCCTTTAAGGTCTGACCGAACATGATCTTTGTTGCAATGTCAACCATCTGTACGCCTGTTACCTTGCTGATGTAAGGAACAGTTCTTGAAGAACGGGGGTTAACCTCAATTACATATACTTCATTATCATATACAACGTACTGGATATTTACAAGACCGATAACGTTAAGTGACTTTGCAAGTTTTTCCGTATAGGTGATGATCGTATTCTTTATCTTATCTGAAAGCGTCTGGCAGGGATATACAGAGATACTGTCACCTGAGTGAACGCCTGCACGCTCGATGTGTTCCATAATGCCGGGAATGAGGAAGTCTGTACCGTCGCAGATAGCGTCAACCTCAACCTCTGTACCCATAAGGTACTTATCGATAAGAACAGGGTTTTCAAGCTCTGTTGCCGTGATGATTGTCATATATTCATCAACGTCGCTGTCGCAGTGTGCGATAATCATATTCTGACCGCCGAGTACGTAGGAGGGACGGAGCAGAACGGGATAACCAAGCTCGTTTGCAACCTTTAAGGCTTCTTCTGTTGTGAATACTGTATGACCTGCAGGTCTGGGTATTCCGCACTTTTCAAGAAGCTCGTCAAACTTTTCTCTGTCCTCTGCATCGTCAATGCTCTGTGCAGAAGTACCGAGGATTCTTACGCCTGTTTCCTGGAGGTGCTTTGTCAGCTTGATAGCTGTCTGACCACCGAACTGAACAACAACGCCGTAGGGCTGTTCTGTTGCGATAAGAGCGTCAACGTCCTCAAAAGTAAGGGGATCGAAATAGAGTCTGTCGCCTGTATCAAAGTCGGTAGAAACTGTTTCGGGGTTATTGTTGCAGATGATTGCCTCGTAACCCAGTTCCTTCAGAGCCCATACGCAGTGAACGGAGCAGTAGTCGAATTCGATACCCTGACCGATACGGATAGGACCTGAGCCGAATACTATAACCTTCTTCTTGTCTGTGGGGTGCTGCTTTATGAATTCAGCCGCTTCGTTTTCATCGTCATAGGTGCTGTAAAAGTAGGGAGTTTCTGCGGCAAATTCTGCGGCGCAGGTATCAACCATCTTATATACAGCCTGACGTGTCTTTATACCCTTGTCGGAAAGACTCTGACCTGAAATCTTTTCAATGGACTTATCAAGGTAGCAGTACTTCTTTGCAAGGTCGTATTTTTCCTGAGTAAGCTCACCCTCAGCAAGCCACTTTTCAAGCTCTGCAAGATTTAAGAGCTTTGAAATAAACCACTTGTCAACCTTTGTGATTTCGTTTATTTCTTCAACGCTGATGCCTCTCTTAAGCGCTTCAAAAATGCAGAAGCATCTGTCAACGTCAACATTGTGAAGACTTGCTCTGATTTCCTCATCGGAAAGATCTATAAACGTCTTCTTTGTAAGTGTGTCCATGCCAAGCTCGATAGAACGTACAGCCTTCATCATAGCCGCCTCAAAGCTGGGAGCAATGGACATGATCTCACCGGTTGCCTTCATCTGTGTACCAAGTGTCTTCTTTGCATAAACGAACTTATCAAAGGGCCACTTGGGGAACTTTACTACGATATAGTCGATAGAAGGCTCAAAGCAGGCGTAGGTCTTGCCTGTTACCTGGTTCAGAATTTCATCAAGGCAGTAGCCTATAGCAATCTTTGCCGCTACCTTAGCGATAGGATAACCTGTAGCCTTGGAAGCGAGAGCAGAAGAACGGGAAACTCTGGGGTTAACCTCGATTACTGCGTATTCAAAGCTATCGGGCTTTAATGCGAACTGACAGTTACAGCCGCCTTCTACTTCAAGTGCCTGAACGATATTCAGCGCCGCTGTGCGGAGCATCTGATATTCTATGTCTGTAAGAGATACTGCAGGAGCAACTACTATACTGTCGCCTGTGTGTACGCCTACAGGGTCCATGTTTTCCATTGAACATACTGTGATAGCATTTCCCTTGGCGTCACGGATAACCTCAAATTCGATTTCCTTCCAGCCGGAGATACACTTTTCAACAAGTATCTGTGTGATAGGAGATAAACGAAGACCGTTTGTAGCGATTTCGTGAAGCTCCTTCTCATCGTATGCAATACCGCCGCCAGTACCGCCAAGAGTGAAGGCAGGTCTTACGATTACGGGGTAGTCGATAACCTTTGCGAAGTCCATCGCATCTTCAACTGTTTCTACAACCTTTGAAGGAATGCAGGGCTCACCGATAGCCTCCATTGTATCCTTGAATGCCTGTCTGTCCTCTGCTTTGTGGATAGTTTCAGGTTTAGAACCGAGAAGCTTTACGTTGTTTTCAGCAAGGAAGCCCTCTTCTGCAAGCTGCATTGAAAGGGTAAGACCTGTCTGACCGCCGAGGTTTGACAGAATGCTGTCAGGCTTTTCAATCTTGATTATCTTCTTTATTACATCAAGTGTTAAAGGCTCGATGTAAATTTTGTCAGCCATATGCTTGTCCGTCATAATTGTAGCAGGGTTGGAGTTTACTAAAACAACCTCAAGTCCCTCCTGCTTTAACGCACGGCAAGCCTGTGTGCCTGCATAGTCAAACTCTGCTGCCTGACCGATTACGATAGGTCCTGAACCGATTACGAGAACCTTTTTGATATCACTTCTTAATGGCATATTACTTATTTCCCTCCATCAGACCGATAAATTTATCATAAAGATAAGATGTAGTACTCTTCTGTTCTCCTGTTTCAGGATGGAACTGTACCGAGAATGCGGGAGTATTCTTGTACTCGATACCCTCGCAGGTCTTATCGTTTGCATTGATGTGGCTTATTACCGCCTTTGCTGTATCAACGCTATCGCTTATTACCGCATAGCCGTGATTCTGTGAAGTTACATAAGTTGTACCGAAGTTCTTATCTGTTACAGGCTGGCTTGCACCTCTGTGACCGTACTTCAGCTTTTCTGTATCAAAGCCGTTGGCAAGAGCTAAAAGCTGATGGCCGAGTCTGATACCGAAGGTAGGAATGTTTTCTGCGATAAGCTCTTTAAGTGTGTTTACAGCCGCTTCGTTATCCTTAGGGTCTGCAGGACCGTTTGAAAGAACTATACCATCGGGAGCAAATTCCTTTATTTCTGCCGCTGTGACATTCCAGGGGAATACTGTTACATCACAGCCTCTCTTTGTAAGAGAATTTACTATATTCTTTGTAAAGCCGTAGTCGATAAGAGCAACCCTGTACTTGCCGTTTTCAGCCTTGAATTCCTTCTTTTCGCCGCTTACCTTCTCTACTGCACCTGTTATCTTATATTCCTTGATTTCAGGGATAGCCTTTGCGAGAAATTCTTCTGTAGGCTCTTCGGTAGTAATCATACCATTCATAACGCCCTTTTCACGAAGGATTCTTGTAAGTCTTCTTGTATCTATGTCGAAAAGACCGATAATTCCGTGCTTTTTAAGGAAACTGTCAATATCGCCTTCACAGCGGAAGTTTGAGGGTGCCTCGCAGTATTCACGGACAATATATCCGTTTATGGCAATCTTCTCTGAGGAGTAATCCTCGTCGTTCACGCCGTAGTTACCGATAAGGGGGAAAGTCTGCACCATAATCTGTCCGCAGTAGGAGGGGTCTGTTATAGCCTCCTGATAGCCGACCATTGATGTGCTGAATACAACCTCACCGATTGCTTTGCCTTCACTTCCAAAGCTTTTGCCTTTGAAAATTGTGCCGTCCGCTAAAATAAGGTATGCGGTCTTTGCTTTAATCAGGTTTAAAGTCATTTAAGTCTGTTCCTTTCGTAAGTTTATATAGAAGAGTTTTACGGAAGCTTGATTTCTCCCACAAAACCCATAATTTCATCTCTCATACGCATTGCCTCTCTGAATGCCGCACCTGCATAGTCACGCTCGTCGCAGCCTTCCTTCTTGTATGCGCACATAATTCCTCTTGAGCTGTTTACGATACCGCCAAGACCGTTACCATCAAATGCCGCCGCAATATCCTTTGCAGAAGCACCCTGAGCGCCATAGCCGGGGATGAGGAAAAAGGTGTGAGGAAGCTTTTCACGAAGCTCTGCAATCTGCTCGGGGTATGTTGCACCAACTACCGCGCCTACGCCTGAGTAGCCATACTTGCCCATAAGCTCCTGTCCCCACTTTTCACACATATTACCCATATGCTCATAAACTGTGATGTCGCCTATCTTCAAGTCCTGAAGCTCACCGCTTGAAGGATTTGATGTCTTTACTAATACGAAGATACCCTTGTTGTTTTCCTTACATACCTTGATAAGAGGATTGATACCATCGCTGCCGAGATAACCGTTTACTGTAAGGGCGTCGCCCATAAAGGGTGTGTATTCTTCCTTGCCCACCTTGATTTTACCTAAATGAGCCGCCGCATAGGCTTCCATTGTTGTACCGATATCGTTTCTCTTACCGTCGGTAATTACATACATACCTCTGCTTCTTGCATATTCCTGTGTCTTGTACAGAGTCTTCATACCTGCTGTGCCGTACATTTCGTAATAAGCCGCCTGGGGCTTTACTGCAGGAACTATCTCGTGCAGAGCATCGATAAGTCCTTTATTGTATTCTAAAATTGCCTTTGCCGCACCTTTAAGAGTTTCGCCGTACTTGTTGAACGCCTTCTCCTTGATGTATTCAGGTACAAAGTCAAGCTTGGGGTCGAGACCTGCAACTGTAGGGTTCTGTGTGCGCTGGATTGCCTCCATAAGTAAATCAAGTGACATAGTTTTTACCTTTCCTTTCAGTTTTTATATTTTAATTATCTTTATATACAACTTGTCCGTTTACCAGTGTGTATTTTACCCTGCCCTTCATAGTCATACCCTTGAAACAGGTATTCTTTGACTTTGAATGAAGCTTTTCGGGTTCTACTACCCATTCTTCCTGAGGATCAAATATTGCTATATCCGCAACCTCGCCTCTTGCGAGAGAACCGCCCTCAATGCCGAGAATTCTTCTGGGATTGATACACATAAGTCTTACTATCTGTGCAATATCTATCGTTTCTGTGTGATAAAGTGCCGTAAGTGTAGCCGCAAGGGATGTTTCCATACCTACTACACCATTCGGAGCCTTTTCAAAATCTGCCTTTTCTTCAGCAGAATGAGGTGCATGGTCAGTTACTATACAGTCGATTGTACCATCTGTTATAGCCGCTCTTATCGCCATAACATCGTCAGCCTCACGAAGCGGAGGATTCATTCTGTAGTCGGCGTCACGTGAACGCAGAGCCTCGTCAGTCAGCATAAAGTAATGAGGTGCTGTTTCGCAGGTGCACATTACACCGATGTGTGTATTGCCTCTGATTATATTGATGCTTCCCTTTGTGCTTACGTGTGCTATGTGAATAGGCATCTGGCTTGCCTGGGCTATCGCCAGCTCTCTTGCCGTTATGGTGTCCTCGCTGAGTCTGCTCATTCCTTTTACGCCAAGTTCAAGAGAAACCTTGCCCTTGTTCATAATACCGCCGTCGATTACCTCTAAATCCTCACAATGGGAGATAACCTTGAGTCCGGCATAGTGAGCCTTTACCATAGCCTGTGCCATCATAACAGTTGATTTTACCGGTCTGCCGTCATCGGACACCGCCACACAGCCTGCCTTGCGTAGCGCTTCGAAATCGCACAGCTCTTTTCCCTCGAGTCCCTTTGTGATACAGCCTACGGGATAGACCTTTGCCTTGGCACCCTTAGCCTTTTCTAAAATGTAGGAGATTACCTCGGGGCAGTCCGCCGCTGGAGTGGTGTTGGGCATACATGCAACCGCTGTAACGCCGCCGGCAACCGCCGCCTCGCAGCCTGTAAGGATATCCTCTTTATGAGTCTGTCCGGGATCTCGCAGATGCACGTGCATATCGCAAAGACCGGGGATAACCGTAAGACCATTGCAATCGATAACCTCTGCTCCGTCGCAGGAGAGATTTTCGCCAAGCTCTGAAATCACTCCATCCTCAACGAGTATATCCGTTTTACCCTGAAATCTGTTCATAGGATCCACAACAAATCCATTTTTCAGTAAAACTGCCATTTTACACCTCCACAGTATATTTCTGCAAAAAAAACCACGATTTTCTCATCTGACAAGGAAAAAATCATGGTAAAAGGGGATTTTTAATTTCAAGGAAAACCGAATTTGTATTCCTTTTTCTTACAAATCCTCCGTGTTTATTCAGCGTATTTCCATAGTCATTTAATTATACAATATTTTTTTCAATTTGTCTATAATAATCACAAAAAAAATTGCTTATTTTTTTTACAAAATTCAAGTAGAAATTTGTCAAATTTTCTACCCACTCAATTTATCTATAAATATTTCCCTTACATCATCACTTCTTATGGCTATTACAGTTCCTCTTACAAGATATGCGGCGATATCTCCGCCCCTTGACTGCATAAGGCAGGTAACCTCTGTACCCACGATAAGTCCCATATCCATAAAGCGTCTTCGCATATCACCCTTTGTAAAAATATCCGTAACTCTCCCCTTTTCATAGGGAGCAAGCTCATTCAGCATAAATATCCTTCTGTTCATAAAAAGTATCCTCCGTTTTCTACTTTTTATTTTATGAAAGATACCATTATCTGTGAAAGGTCATAAAAAATCCACCGCTTTTGCGGTGGATTCATAAATCATTTACCTAAAAATTCCTTTGTAACAGCAACAATATTGGATGCACAAAGACCAAATTCTTTAAGAAGGTCAACAGCGGGACCTGAATAACCAAATGTATCATTTACGCCGATCTTCTTAACGGGAACGGGACAAAGCTCGCTGACAACATCACAGACAGCACTGCCAAGACCACCGATAACACTGTGTTCTTCAACAGTAATGATTTTACCTGTTTCCTTTGCCGCCTTTAAGATAATATCCCTGTCAATGGGCTTGATTGTGTGAATGTTGATAACACGGGCATTGATGCCGCTTTCACGAAGCTCATCTGACGCCTGCATAGCCTCTGCTACCATAAGACCTGTAGCGATAATTGTAACATCATCGCCGTCACGGAGCTGGATACCCTTACCAAGCTCAAACTTATAGGTATCCTTATCATTGAATATGGGAGCTGCAAGTCTGCCGAAGCGCATATAGGTAGGGCCTTCAAAATCTGCCATAGCAAGTACAGCCGCCTTTGCTTCAACATCGTCAGCAGGGTTTATCACAGTCATACCGGGGATTGTGCACATAAGAGCAATATCCTCGTTGCACTGATGTGTAGCGCCATCCTCACCTACGGAAATACCTGCGTGTGTTGCGCCGATCTTTACGTTAAGATGGGGATAACCAATACTGTTTCTGATAATTTCATAGGCTCTGCCTGCGGCAAACATAGCGAAGGAGCTGGCAAAAACGAGCTTGCCTGTTGTGGCAATACCTGCCGCAACGCCCATCATATTAGCTTCTGCGATACCGCAATCGAAAAAGCGGTCAGGATAAGCCTTCTTGAAGGTGCCTGTCTTTGTAGCCGCAGCTAAGTCAGCGTCAAGCACTACTAAATCTTCTCTCTTCTTGGCAAGCTCTACAAGAGCCTCGCCGTAGCTTTCACGGGTTGCTTTCTTTTCCATTGTATCCATTCCTTTCGATTACTTTTCGAGCTCAGCAAGATGAGCCTTCAGCTCTTCCATAGCCTTGTTGTACTGCTCTTCGTTGGGAGCCGCACCGTGCCATGATACGTTATCCTCCATAAAGGAAACGCCCTTGCCCTTGATACTCTTCTGAATGATAACAACAGGCTGATTTACAACTCTTTCAGCCTCTTCAAACGCCTTTTCAATCTGATTGAAATCGTGTGCGTCGATTGTGATTACGTACCAGCCGAAGGCTCTGAACTTTTCATCTATGGGGTAGGGTGACATAACTTCGCTTACTCTGCCGTCAATCTGCAGACCATTGTTGTCAACGATAGCAATAAGGTTGTCAAGCTGATAGTGAGCCGCAAACATAGCCGCCTCCCATACCTGACCTTCCTGAATCTCACCATCGCCGAGAACTGCATATACCTTGTAATAGTCATCGGAAATCTTGCCGGATAAAGCCATACCGCAAGCGGCAGATATACCCTGACCGAGTGAGCCTGTGCTCATATCAACACCGGGAACCTTCTTATATACAGGGTGACCCTGGAGCTTTGATCCGATATGACGGAGTGTTTTAAGCTCTTCCTCAGGGAAGAAACCACGCTGTGCAAGAACTGAATAAAGCGCAGGTGCTGTATGTCCCTTTGAAAGCACTAATCTGTCTCTTTCAGCCATAAGAGGGTTTGCAGGATCTACGTTCATCTTCGCAAAATAAAGATATGTCAGCATATCAGCAACCGAAAGCGAGCCGCCGGGATGTCCCGATTTAGCGTTGTAAACACCTTCGATAATGCCCATTCTGACCTTTGTTGCAGTTATTTCCATCTGCTTTTTTAATGTTGCATCCATTTTTTAAAATATCCTTTCTGTGATATTTCTTTTATTCGCCTATAATATTATATTACATTACTGCCGATAAGTCAAGTATCAAAGTGATGCAATATAATTTATTATCTGCGTCATAGGGTCCTCATTATTACTGCCTATGATCAGCTTTGCCACTTTCTTTACATCTTCGTGGGCATTTGACACCGCAACGCCCAGATCTGCATAGGCTACCATTTCTGCGTCGTTGGGATAATCTCCCGAGGCTACTGTAAATCTTCCCTCATTGCCTGTAACCTCAAGCAGCTTCTGATAACCGTAAGCCTTACTTACTCCTGTGGGGAGCAGTTCATAGAATATAGGCGCTGAAAGCACGCAGTTTGTGTCCTCACTGCAATGCTCGTCAATAAATCTTCTGAGCTCATCCATCTTTTCGGGGAAATAAGCGAAAAGCACCTTCAGCCAGCCGTCATCGGGGATATCCTCAAGTCTGCACTCCTCAACCTTTGTGTTTTCAAGGGACATATGAAAGCGCTCTACTTCATTCATAGCCGGCACGTACACAGTCTGCTGATGAAGCACCTCTATACCTATATCAGGAAAAGCCTCCATAACCTTTGCTATGTAATTTCTCGCTTTTTTTGTTACAGAGCTTTGCCACAGAAATTTATCCGCTTTAAAGTCATATACCGCCGCTCCGTTGAAAATAACGGCAGGAATACGCAGTCCCACCTTTTCCGCCACAGGCTTTGCCATAGAGTAGCCTCTGCCTGTCGCTATAGTAAAAAGTCCGCCCTTGTCGCAGAAATTATTGATTGATTCCATATCCCTTTCAGAAATGTTCTTTTCGTCATCCAAAAGTGTTCCGTCAAGGTCGGTCATTATAATTGCATTTTTAAAATCCAAAATTCTTTCCCTTTCCTTTATTCCGTCTTCTGTCCTTCAAGATTCTTTAAAAGTCTTGCAAAATATTCAGGCAATTCGCTGTCAAATTCCAGATATCTGCCATCAGGATGTACAAAGCCTATCTTCTTTGCGTGCAGGCATTGTCCGCCCAGCCACTTGGGACTGCCGTTTCCATATACCTCGTCACCCACTACAGGATGTCCTATATATGACATATGAACTCGTATCTGATGAGTTCTGCCCGTTTCGAGCCGCAGGCGGAGCAGAGTATTCTGCCTGTATCTCTGCTCTATAAAATAGTGAGTGGTAGCTTCTCTTGAATTTTCGGTGGTGACGCACATTTTCTTTCTGTCCGTCCTATGTCTGCCGATAGGAGCATTTACAGTACCGTTCTCCCTGATAACTCCCTGCACCACCGCCATATATTCTCTTGTAAAGCTGTGAGCCTTTATCTGCTCGCTTAAAATATTATGAGCATTGTCATTCTTCGCAACAATAAGCAGTCCGCTGGTATCTCTGTCGATTCTGTGGACTATACCGGGACGTATAACTCCGTTTATACCCGACAGACTGTTCCCGCAGTGATACATCAGCGCATTGACAAGAGTTCCGCTGTAATGGCCGGGAGCCGGATGCACCACCATTCCTTTAGGCTTATTCACCACCAGCAGATCATCATCCTCGTAAATTATATCCAGCGGAATATTTTCAGGCTCTATATCCGCTTCCTTCGGCTCAGGGATGTCAAGCTCTACCGTGTCGCCGTTTTTCAGCTTGCAGTTCTTTTTAGCCGCTTTGCCGTTTACAAGACAATCGCCCTGCTCTATCAGCAAGGCGGCGGCAGAACGGGATAAGCCCGTTTCACTATCAGCTATGAACTTGTCAAGTCTTACGTCGTTTTCTTCACAAATAAGGCTGTAATGCGTAATATCAGTCCTTTCGTCATTCTGCCGTATCAGCTTCGGTCGCTTCCGACCTTTTCTTTTCCTTTCCCTTTTTTGCATCCTTTATTTCATCCACCATAACAAAGATAAAGAGTCCTATTGCGCCAAGCACCGCACAGATGTCCGCTACATTGAAAACCGCAAAATTGATTATCTTGAAATCGATGAAATCTACTACAAATCCCCTTACTATTCTGTCGATAAGGTTTCCTATACCACCTGACAGAATGAGGGACATACACCACAGATACTGTGGCTTTTTCACTCTCTTTGAAACCATAAGGTATATGATTCCGAGCATTATAAGAGAGGTTATTATTATAAGAAAAATCTGCTTACCCTCAAGTATGCTGAAGGCGGCACCCGTATTGCGCTCATAGGTGATGTTAAGCACCTGAGTTTCTCCGAAGGCAATGACCGGGAATGAATCGTGCAGCTGCATATTGGTATCAATCACTATTTTTGTTATCTGATCTATCGCAAGTAATACCGCAGCTACAGCAAGAGCAATATAAAGCATAGCTTTACCCTTTCTTTATCTACACATTCTATATTTTATATTACAAACAAACATCTATTATATTTGTAAACAGAAGTTTATTATATTTATAAACAACTCAGCACCGCCCGAAAAATCAGGCGGTGGTGATATTTCAGTTATCTGTTTTCTGACCGAATTCAAGATTCTCATGAGAATCCTTCTTTTCGCCCTTTCCTACTCCAAGCTTGAAGAGGATGGAGTCACCGAGAGATTTCTTGGGTTCTTCCTTCTTCTCTTCGGCAGGCTTTTCTTCAGCTTTTGCTTCGGCAGGCTTTTCTTCAGCTTTTTCTTCGGCAGGCTTTGCTTCTGCCTTTACTTCAGCAGGCTTTGCTTCTGCCTTTACTTCAGCAGGCTTTGCTTCTGCCTTTACTTCAGCAGGCTTTACTTCTGCCTTTGCTTCAGCAGGCTTTGCTTCTGCCTTTGCTTCAGCAGGCTTTGCTTCTGCCTTTACTTCAGCAGGCTTTACTTCAGCAGGCTTTACTTCTGCCTTTGCTTCAGCAGGCTTTGCTTCTGCCTTTGCTTCAGCAGGCTTCGCTTCTGCCTTTACTTCAGCAGGCTTCGCTTCTGCCTTTACTTCAGCAGGCTTTGCTTCTTCCTTCTTAGCTTCGGACTTCTTTGCAAAAGCACTGTCCTCAGGCTTTCTGCTTTCAACTTCCTTTGCTGTATTTACAACAAATTCACTCTCGCACTGCGCAGGGATACCCTTGATATATTCAATATGTGTCTTGTACGCGGCAAGTATCTTTGCAGTATAATCAGAAACCTCTTTTCTGGTTCTCTGTAATACTATCTGCTCTCTTTCCGTACGCTGCTGCATAGCAAGATGGATTTCTTCAGACTTTGCATTTGCGTCGGCAACAATATTCTTCGCCTTTTCCTGAGCCGCAGCCACTTCCTTATCAGACTGTTCCTTTTTCTTTGCGGCTGTGTCGTTAGCGTCCTTGACAATCTTTTCAGCCTTTTCCTTAGCTTCCTTCAGAATCTTTTCAGCCTCTGCCTTAGCTTCGTTTTCAACTGCGATTGCCTGCTTTTTGGCAATAAGAAGTGCGTCACGGAGAGCGTCCTCGTCTTTACGGTATTCCTTTATCTTTTCAGCAAGAATCTTGAGCTTTTCCTCCAGCTCTTCGTTTTCCTTCTGGATACCAAGATATTCAACAGATACATCTCTTAAAAATCTGTCAACATCATCGATATTATAACCGCCTTTCTTTACGGTATCAAAGCGTTTTTCCACAATGTCTTTTGCGTTCACGGGTTTACCCTCCTGTTTATCCTTTATTTATATTTCTTTACTTTTATATGCGTGTTGCCTTTCCTGCCTGCCGCTCCGATTTCAGACAGCAGGAATTTTCCTTTTCCCCTTATCGTGATTATATCTCCCTCTTTGATTGCTTTAGAAGGATTGTCACATACTTCGCCATTGAGCTGAACAAGCTGTGGCTTTAAATATCTGTCACAGGCAGTACCTCTTGAACAGTTAGCCATATTTCTGACCAGATTGTCAAGTCTGAGCGACGCCACCGAATAGGACAGCTCCTCGTACTGCTGTTTGGGTAGCTCAAAATCCACGCCGTAAGCACAGCTTACGCCAACCCTGCCTATTTTAAGTACAGAGTCCATTATAAGCTCCGCGGGTTTTTCAGTAACAAAAACCGCCGCTTTACCTTCGGTTATACAGATATCCCCTATAGTATCCCTTTCAAGACCTAGTCCCATAAGAGTACCGAGCACCTCTCTGTGTGTGACTTCATCACATCTACGAAAAGAGAAGGTTATTGCCTTTATCGGGAAAAGTGCAGGAAAATCACCCTCGTCATTCACATAGAAGGACGGTACTATACCAAAGCACCTTCTCACAGCGTCTTCATTCCCCTTGCCACCGTAAAATCCGGTTACAAGGTCGGATGAAAATTTCATTGCTGATATCTTCATCTGTTCTGCCTCTGTAAGAAATCTTGTGAAGTAGGGGCGTGACTTGTCAAGAACGTCCTTCGCCGCACTCTGTATGCGCGAAAGAAGCTGATCCTGCTCTGTCATATCAGTCTAATGTATCAAAAATGTCGTCGCTACCGGAAATATTGTTGATTTCTTCGATGAAATCGCCGGAAATATCAACGTTGTAGGGAGCGAGGACGTAGGTTGTATCGCCGATTCTCTTGAGCTCGCCGTCTGTGATATAGCTTACGCCGCCTAAAAAGTCGATAAGACGGTTTGCGATATCCTTGTTTGTATTGTTGAACATAAGAATTACTGTTGTCTTATTCTTGTAAAGCTCTGCAATTTCTGCAGCATCGCTGTATTTCTTGGGTCTGTTTACAACAAGATGAAGTGTTGTGCTTGCATTGAAGGTGAATACCTTTGAGCCTGCTGTAGCACCTGAATCAGCTCTTGCTGTTGCTACATCGGATTCGCTGTAGTTGTCAAAATCTTCATCGTTTCTGATTTTACTAAAAAATGCCATTGTTATTTCCTCCGGATTTTTATATTGTATAATTTCTATAGCCGAATAATCCGCTGCCTATTCTGACTATGTTCGAACCGTATTTTACTGCCGCGGCATAATCCCCCGACATCCCCATAGAAAGAGTATCCATGCCGTTAAGGGCATTTTCACCGTTTCTGAGATTTTCATAAAGCTCCTGCATACGTGGGAAGTAATATTCGCCTTCAAGCGGTGGAGGGATTGTCATAAGTCCCCTGATGCGTACATTCCGGAGCTCAGCTATCGTTTTTGCCGCTTCTGAAAGCTCAATGTCGGTAAAACCGCCCTTGGAGAGCTCATTTCCTATATTTACTTCCAGCAATATGTCCATTGTTATATTTTTCGATAAGGCTCTGCGGTTTATTTCCTCAGCAAGCTTTATGCTGTCCACCGAGTGAATCATCCTCACCTTATCAATTATATACTTAACTTTGTTATTTTGCAAGCCTCCGATGAAATGAATTTCAGAATTTTCCGAATAATTCTCGTATTTTCCGAGAAATTCCTGCACTCTGTTCTCGCCAAGCAGGTCAATTCCAAGACTTTCGGCGTAATTTATCTTATCGGTTGCTACTGTTTTGGTAACAGCCATTATACGCACCTTGTCTTTTCTGCCTGCTTTATCCATCGCCTCGGCTATCTGCTCTTTTATAAATTCATAGTTTGCTCTGATATCCTGAAGAGCTGTATCAGCGGCAGCTTTTATATCAGGTGCTTTGCTCATTTCCGCTCTCCTTTTCCGATACGTGAATCTTAAACTTGCCGTCTACTATAACATTATCATACAAATCGAGATAATTATCCTGGTTACCGGGTCTGTGTTCAGCTATTATAAAGTCCTCTCCGGCATAAACCTCTTCAATCCTTCTGAAGTAACCCTCGTTACCGTAAAGGATATAGACGCCCTTTTCGCCGTCCTTATTGATACGGATAGCGTCCGAAGATATTCTGATACCGCTCTTCTTGCTCACCACAAGCTCAAACTTTCCGGTACGGGAAGAGGCAAGCTCGGCATTGAGTACATCGCTGGAAAAAATTACCACACTTCCGTTTTCATCATAGCGCTGTATGTACTCTACAGTCACTTCAAGAACTGAACTGTCCTTGCTGAAAACCAGACTTTCCTTATCGCCGACCGATAAAAGCGCGGCCCTGTTGTCATCTATAACAGCCGCCAGCTTCCACTTGTAGCCGTCTATCATCTTTCCGATAACATTTACGCCCGAGGTTGCTTTTTTCGGTGCTTCTACAACCGCCTTTATCTGTGACGGAGTAAGAGTCTGTGCATCTGCCATTGCAAGCTCGCTCTCATAGCCGTCGGTACTGCTGACAAAATAGCCTGCTTCATCGGAAATAACCGACTGGGGCTCGCTGCTTATTCTCGCTTCAAGAGTTCTTACCTCATCACGGAGCTTTTCAATGATGCTCTCATAGCTTTCGGCTCTGCCCTTTGCTATATCTCTTTTGCTCTGAAGACTGAGCATATCATATTTAAGCTGTGACGCTTTTTTATAGTCCCCCTTGTCAAGAGCGCTTATTATCTCTATATGCTTTTCACCGATAAGCTTGTTATAAGCCTCTGCCTGAGAACCATCTGTACCTGCAAGACTCTGAGCGTCAACAAGGGTTTCTATTCTCTTGTTAAGCTTATCTATTCTGTCGCAGATATCTATATCTGACGAAGAGGCGTAAACACTTGCTATAACACTGTTTATCGCAAGTCGTGAGCCGTCCTCGTGCTCATACTGCAAAACGCCGCTGTAGGAACGCTCTACTATATGCTCGTCCCTTACAAATACGCCGTCAAATTCTACTGTATCCACAAGCTCATACAATCTTGCAACCTCAGTTCTGCAGGCATTTTCAGGTATCACTATTATCTGACCGACAATAGTAAGTACCAGAAATACTGCAAGCACTATTGAGAGTATTGTTGTGGTTTTTGATTTATCCATTTATTTATTTTACACTTCCTCGTTCTTTTCGAAGGCGTCAAGTATTGAAATGCTTCTCATAGGAGAAATAGTGGATATAGCGTGCTTGTAGATAAGATTCTGCTTGCCCTCTGTATCCAGTATCACGGTATAGTTGTCAAAACCTCTTACCATGCCCTTGAACTGAAAGCCATTTGTGATGTAGATAGTCACAGGTATCTTCTCTTTTCTTGCCTGATTTAAAAATACATCCTGTAAGTTGAGTTCCTTTGCCATAATTGTTCCTTTCTTCGGGGTAACAGCATCCCCACAAATAAAATAACTGATATAAAGCTGCGGCAATTTATCTGTCTGCGTTCTTTGACGGAGCGTGCCGTGCCTATTTATATATTGTAACACATTTCAGCATAAATTTCCATACATTTTTATACTTTTTTTTGCAATTTCTAAAATTTCCCTCAAATCGGTGTCGTCTGTGACCTTTATCCAGTTGATACGGTTGTCACGTCTGAACCAGGTGAGCTGTCTTTTGGCGTATTTTCTTGTTTCCTGCTTCAGCCTTTCTACGCAGGTCTCAAGCTCTTCTTCTCCTCTCAGAAAGGGCAGAAGCTCCTTGTAGCCTATCGCCTGCGCCGCTGTCGGATAATCCTCCCTTAGATAAAACTCCCTTGCCTCATCCAGAAGTCCGCTGTCCAGCATAATATCGACACGTCTGTTTATTCTGTCATAAAGCTGACTGCGGTCATAGTCAAGAGCTATCATACAAGGCTCATAAGGAGAGGGTATTGTGCGGCTCTCCTTCTGTAGCTGTGACATGGTTTTTCCTGTAATCTTATATACCTCCAGTGCTCTTATGACACGGGACTGATTATTTTCGTGAAGATTTGCGGCAGTTTCGGGATCGATTTCTCTCAGCATATCCATAAGACAGCCATTACCCTTTTGCGCGGCAAGCTGTCTCAGCTCTTCTCTGTAGGCGTAGTCGCATTCGCTTTCCTCAAACTGAATATTATTTATAAGCGAGCTGATATAAAGTCCCGTACCGCCTACTATCATAGGGAGCTTTCCACGGGAGGCTATATCCTCTATCCTTTCACGGGCAAGCCTTACATAGTCGGCTACCGAAAAGGGTTCGCAGGGATCCAGAAAATCCATAAGATGATGAGGGATACCGTCTCTTTCTGCTAAGGAGGGCTTTGCAGTTGCTATATCCATACCCTTGTATATCTGCATGGAGTCGGCTGAAATTATCTCGGCGTCAAGCTCCTTTGCAAGCTCTACCGAAAGTGCCGTCTTACCGCTGGCGGTAGGTCCGCAGATAACTACCACAAACTGCTTTTTCATATAATCCCCCTTTCATTTTCTTAGCTTCTGCCGAAGAAATGCTCCAGCTTTGATTTTGATAAAGCTATCATAACAGGTCTGCCGTGAGGACAGAATCTGATTTTCTCGTCATTATATACTCTTCTTGCAAGAGCGTCAAGCTGAGCAAGCTCTGTATGGTCATTTGCTTTTATAGCTGACTTACACGCCATTGAATGAAGAATATCATCGTACATAGCTCCGCTCTGTTCGGTGTTTCCCTGCATCAGCCGCTGGGCTACCATAGCCACAAGCTCCTGGGGAGTGCATCTGACTATAGTCGGCATTGCGGTAACCGACACCGTCATATCATCACCGAAGATAAGCTCCAGTCCCGTCTGCTCCACAAAGCTGTAGTATTCCTGCAAAGAGTTATATTCCTCTGCAGAAAGTCTTATTTCCGTCTTGTCAATAAGCAGCTGTGAGCTGTCGGAAAAATCCTCCTTCAGCTTTTCAAAGCGGATTCTTTCGTGGGCGGCGTGCTTGTCTATCAGAATCAGCTGTTCCTCCGCCTCACAGATTATATAGGTTGCCGAAAATTCGCCTATCACCCTGATATCCTTTTCAGGCTCAGGCTCTTCGGTTTTTATTATTGTTTTTGCTATCGGCGCAGTTTCAGAAATTTTCGAAGGGGCATTTATATACTTAAAGCCTTCGGTTTTTTCAGCTTCTTCTGCCTTACAGTTTTCAGACTTTTTGAAGATATCTGCTTCTTTTTTCTGTTCCTGAACGGAAATTCGGGAGGTTATTTCTTCCTTCTGAGGAATTTTTACCTCGTATTCATCCCTCGTGCTATGAAAAGCAGGAGTCATTTTAAGCTCCGTCGGATATACAACAGAGGCGCTTACATTTTCTGTTTTTTCTACAAAGCCTGACGTCTTCTGTTCAGGTTTTACTTTCCCTTGTTCCGGCTTCACTTCTTCTGTTTTTTCGGATAAAGTCTGCTGAATTGCAGGCTTTATCTCAGGATTTTTAGCAAAATAATCGGCTCTGCTTTCATATTTCGGCTTTGCCGGTACCTCTGACTTTATATCAATCTGCTTTTTATCGTTGGCACAATTTAAAAGCGCATTCTTTGTTGCAAGATAAACGGCGTCAAACACAGGCTTTTCATAAGCAAATCGGATTTCTGTCTTTGCAGGATGTACGTTTACATCCACCGTTTCGGGCCTTATCTTTATAAAAAGCACACAAGCAGGGAATTTTCCCACCATTATGCTGTTTCTGTAACCTTCTTCAAGCGCCGCCATACAGGTGGTGCTTTTTATGTATCTGTTATTTACAAAAAAGGTCTGCATACTGCGACTTGCTCTGCAGAAAAGCGGAGAAGACACAAAGCCGGTTACCTCCACATCGTTGATTGAAAAATCAACAGGCACAAAGCTCTCTGCAAGCTGTCTGCCGAATACCGCCTTTATAGCACCTATCAGCGAGCCGTCGCCGGAAGTCAGTCTTACACTCTTATTATCTCTTATAAAGCGGAAGCTGATCTCGGGATGAGCAAGCGCTAATTTATCCACTACAGAGGCAATGAAGTTACCCTCGGATATATCCTTTTTCAGAAACTTCAGTCTTGCAGGAGTGTTGTAAAACAGCTCTCTTATAATTATCGTTGTACCGATGGGACAGCCACAGGACTCATATTCCGTCTGCTCGCCGCCCTCAATTTTGTATCTGCCGCCAAGCTCATCACATTCTCTTCTGGTCATCATTTCGACCTTTGCCACGGCGGCTACCGAAGCGAGCGCCTCACCACGAAAGCCCATCGTACCGATGCAGTCGAGGTCTGTAGCCTTACTTATCTTGCTTGTGGCATGACGAAGGAAGGCCGTCGGTATTTCAGGAAATGCTATACCGCAGCCGTCATCGGTGATGCGCATATAGCTTATGCCACCGCTTTTTATTTCAATTGTGATGTGCTTTGCACCTGCGTCAACAGAGTTTTCTATAAGCTCCTTTATAACAGATGAAGGTCTTTCGATGACCTCGCCTGCCGCTATAAGCTCCGCTACGCTTTTATCAAGTAATTTTATTGTCGGCATTGGTTTTCCTTTTTAACCTAACATATCCTTTAATTCTTCCAGCTTTGCATATGCCTCTCTGGGAGTCATATCGTCAAGGTCAAGAGCCTTTATCTCATTTATAACGTTCTGTCTTCCGATAGCTTCAAAATCTATCTGAATTTCTTCCTCTTCCTTAGCACGAAGCTCCATTTCACGCTGAATCCTGGGTGCTTTTTCCATACCTGAAAGAAGCTCCTTGGCTCTGTCTATTACCTTCTGGGGCAGTCCCGCAAGCTTTGCTACCTGAATACCATAGCTTTCGTCTGTGCCGCCCTCGACTATCTTATGAAGGAACTTTATATCATCGCCGTTGCGCTTTACCTTTACGCTGAAATTGCGGACGCCGCTCTGCTCATTTTCAAGGGAGATAAGCTCGTGATAGTGGGTTGCAAAAAGAGTCTTACAGCCGATAGCCTTTGAATTTATATGCTCTGCTACTGCCTTTGCAATAGAGATACCGTCAAAGGTGGACGTGCCTCTGCCTATCTCGTCAAGGATAACAAGGCTCTTTGCGGTGGCATCCTTGAGTATCTCCGCAACCTCAGTCATCTCTACCATAAAGGTGGACTGTCCTGCGCTGAGGTCGTCGCTTGCGCCTACTCTTGTGAATATCTTGTCCACTACGCCTAATTTTGCATAAGAGGCAGGGACAAAGCAACCTATCTGCGCCATAAGTACAATTACCGCTACCTGACGCATAAAGGTGGATTTACCCGACATATTGGGGCCTGTGATAATCATCAGGCGATTCTGTTTTAAATCAAGATAAACGTCATTCGGTGTAAAGAGAACGTCGTTGACCATCTTTTCAACTACGGGATGTCTGCCGTCCTTTATATCGATTATGCTGTCCTGTGCCATAAAGGGCCTTGTGTAATTATTTTCAATCGAGGTATCGGCAAAGCTGCAAAGCACATCAAGTGCCGCTACCGCTTCTGCGGTCTGCTGTACCTCATCGAGATGGGCAGTTATAAATTCTCTTATCTCCGCAAATATTTCCGCCTCTAAGGCTAATATCTTATCGTTTGCACCGAGTATCTCGGTTTCTATCTTTTTAAGCTCGTCGGTTATATATCTCTCACCGTTAGTGAGAGTCTGACGTCTTACGTATCTGTCAGGTACAAGGGATACGTTTCCCTTTGATACCTCTATGTAGTAGCCGAAAACTCTGTTGTAGCCCACACGGAGATTCTTTATACCGGTAAGCTCCTTTTCTCGCTGTTCAATATCGGCAAGCAGTTCTTTACCGCCGCCTGTTATATTACGGAGTCTGTCAAGCTCCTCGTTAAACCCGTCAGCAATATAGCCGCCGTCCTTTGTAAGCGCAGGAGGATTATCCTTTATTGCACGCAGGACTAAATCTGCTATATCCTGAAGGGGACTTATTTTCTTATTAAGGCTGTTTGTAAGCTGTGTGCTTATCTGCTCCAGGTCTGTTTTAAGCTGTGGCAGAGCCGCACAGGTCATACCAAGGGCATATACGTCCTTGGGATTTGCACTTTTATATACTATCCTTGTCATAAGTCTTTCAAGGTCGTATATTCTGTCAAGGTCTGATTTTATATCATAAAGCGCTGAAGAATTGTTTATAAGCGCTTCTACCGCATCGTGTCTGCGGATTATCTTTGCGGTATCGGTGAGAGGCTGTTCTATGGTCTGTCTTAGCTTTCTGCGTCCCATAGAGGTAGAAGTCTTATCCAGTACCCACAAAAGAGAGCCTTTTTTATCCCCGTTACGCATTGTTTCGGTAAGCTCTAAGTTTCTTCTTGCGGTCAGTCCCAGCTCCATATATTCGTTGCCTGAGTGGACCGTGAGCTTTACAAATCTCTTTGCGCCGCTTCTCTGGGCACGGTAAAGATAGCGAAGTAAGGCGCATAAGGCACCAAAGGCGTTTTCCTTTGCTGTAAGCCCTATATCGTCTGCACAGCTACCGCCAAACTGTGTTGTTATTTCGCTTGTATCATCGGTGGAAAATTCATCTGCCGATAAAAGCTCTGCGGAGCATTTCTTAAATCTGTTCTTTATGAATTTATGTACCTGCTCCAGCTCTAAAAATTCCTCATTGAACAAAAGCTCAACGGGAGTATATCTTGAAAATTCGCTTATAATATCGTCGCTTGCCTTTTTGCCCTTTTCTATTTCAAAGGCGTGCACCTCGCCCGTTGAGATATCGGCAAAAACAAGGCCGTAGCCTGTTTTCCCTGCATAGATACAGGAGATATAATTGTTTACGCCTTCTTCAAGCATGGAGGCTTCTATAACGGTGCCTGCGCTGACAAGTCGGACAATATCTCTTTCCACAAGTCCCTTTGATGTCGCCGGGTCTGTGGTCTGCTCACAGATAGCTACCTTATAGCCTTTATCTATGAGTTTTTTAATATAACCCTCGCAGGAATGATGAGGTACGCCACACATAGGTGTACCTGCCCTTGCCGTAAGGGTAAGCTCTAATTCCTTTGACGCTACAAGAGCATCCTCATAAAACATCTCGTAGAAATCTCCGAGACGATAAAAGAGGATGTAATCCTTATAATTCTTTTTGATGTCAACATACTGCTGCATCATAGGAGTCAGCTTTTCTTCCTTTTTTTCTGACAAGTTATTCATTCCTTTCGGGGTAAATATGATTTATGCGTTATGAGTTTAAATTTTAAAGCCGGAATTACTCGTTTCCTGAAACGAGCACCAAGCCCGTAGCAGATTTTTGCAAAACTAAAAGTTTTGCAAAAATCAATGGCAACCTCCGCAGGTAGCGCAGGAGCCTGTGCAAGAACTTATTTCGCAGGTATCGGGGTCTTCGCCGTCGCAGCACATACCGATAATGGCATTGATGTCGTTAACAAGCTTGTCCATGCCCTGCTTTGCCATTGTGAAATCTGCCATATGCTCATTCTGCATAATGAGAGTGTAGAGTCTCTGCATTTCCTTGTTTGCTTCTTCAATCTTTGCTTCGTCCTTTTCGTCAGCACCCTTGCTCATTTCAAGACCTAACTGCTGTCTCTTGAGGTTGAATTCGCCGATAAGGTTCTGAAGCTCCTCGTCGTTGTCATTTGCAAGCTTTGCCGCATTGTATGCGATATAACGCTCGTCTGCCTGAATTGCCTTGCCAAGTTCTCTTGCTGCTGTAATTGCGTCCATTTTTCTGTTCTCCTTTAAAAATTAAATTTTAATTTATAATCAATCGGTATCTCCGACTAATTCTCCTACTACTGCCCAGGGGCAGGATTTTGTGATTTTTACGTTGACGTACTGTCCAATCATATCCATAGTGCCGTTGAAATCGACTATAACGCCATGCCTTGAATGTCCCGTCATAAGTCCGTCTGCGGTTCTGCCAATTCCCTCGCAAAGCACTCTTACCGTCTTGCCGATAAAGCGCTCATACGCCTTTTCGCCTATGGCGTTCTGCACTTCAAGAAGCTCCCTGAACCATACACCCTTTTCTTCGTCCGTCACGGGATCGGGCATTGCCGCCGCCTTTGTACCCTCTCTCCTGCTGTAGATAAAGGTATATGCGCTGTCGTACTGAACGGTTTTCATAAGCTCTACCGTTTCTTTGAAATCCTCATAGGTTTCACCGGGGAAGCCTACTATGATATCGGTAGTAAGCGCCACATCGGGTATGCGCTTTTTAGCATACTCGACAAGCTTTAAATAACGCTCTCTGTTATAGTGTCTGTTCATTTCCTTTAAAATCCTGTCGCTACCTGACTGGACAGGCAGATGCAGATGATAGGAAATATGCCTGCTGTCTGCTATCGTGTCTATAAGCTCCTCTGTGCAGTCCTTCGGATGAGAGGTCATAAAGCTTATCTTGAAATCGCCCTCTATACTGTCAAGCCTTCTTAAAAGCTCGGAAAAGCTGACGCCGTATTCCTTGCCGTAGGAGTTTACGTTCTGTCCTAAAAGCAGAATCTCCTTGTAGTTATCCTTTACAAGTCCCTCTACCTCTGCGAATACGTCCTCAGGCTTTCTGGAACGTTCTCTGCCTCGCACAAAGGGAACGATACAATAGGTGCAGAAATTGTTACAGCCGTACATTATGGGTACGCTTGCCTTTACCTTGCTTTCGCGGATAACGGGAAGTCCCTCGGCAATAACACCGTCACATTCAGGAATTGAAAGAGTTCTTTTTCTGTCTGCAAGCTTTTCATAAATCATCTGGGGCAGATTGTGCATTACGTGAGTACCGAAGATGATATCCACCTGGGGAAAGGACTTCCTCATTTTTGCCGCAATATGCTCCTGCTGTACCATACAGCCGCCTACCGCTATTATGAGATTTCTGTTGTTTTCTTTAAGCTTTTTTAAAGCACCCACATTGCCGAACACCCTATCCTCGGCATTCTCTCTCACTGCACAGGTATTGAAAAGAATAAGATCGGCATTCTCGGTTTCTCTTGTAAAGCCGTAGCCCATAAGAGCCAGCATTCCCTTTATCTTTTCGCCGTCGCTGACGTTCTGCTGACAGCCGAAGCTGTGAACGTGCGCCAGGGGTATTTCGGAAAGCTTACTGTTTATTTCTTTAACTTTTGCTATATATTCACGCTGGAGCATAAGCTCCTTTTCGGAAACCTCTGTTATCATTTTAATCCGCCTTCTGTAATTTAATCAGGGCATAGCATACCAAGATATATTTTAGCACATTTTAATGATTTTAGCAAGGGCTTTGGCATAAAAAATCCCGTAAGCATATTATACCTACGGGACAGACTTATTTACACAATCTCATTGCTATTACAGATATATCGTCGTTTGTTTTATTTCCGCTGTGGAACTTTGCGGTCTGTGCCACATTCCGGGCAAATTCTTTAAGCTCGATATCAGTTTTTGTCATTTCTCTGAACAGCCAGGCTTCGTTCAGCTCGGCGCCGTCGCTTGTCATTATTATCATATCCTTTGACGACAAGGTAAAGCTGTGCTTTTCGTAGCATGGTACATCTTCAACACCAACGGGAAGTCCACTGCCCGAAAGATGCTTGTATTCTCTTCCGTATTTTATGTAGGTATCGGCACTGCCTGCCTTGTAGATAGTCACCCTGCCGCTGTACAGATCCACCTTGCAAAGCTCTAAGGTAGCAAAGCTCTCGTCTGAGCTTTTAAGCATAACAGAGGCGTTGACTATTTCTATCGCCGATTCCTCGCCCGTACCCGCTGATAATAATTTTATCAGCATATCACAGACAAAGGCGGAATCTATTCTTGCTCTTGCTCCGGTTCCCATACCGTCGGATAATACTATATAGGCGTTGCCCTTGTTATCTATAAAGCTATCGTAATAGTCACCGCAGGGCGCATTTTCATTCTTGCTTATCTGGTATATTTCCACATCCAGATAATAGGTAGTCTTTGTAAACATACTGAGCTTGTAGCTATCCCCCACTCTTGCAACAACCGGCAGGTCAAAGCTCTTGTGAAAAGCCAGAGTCATTGCACCTGCCATATCCTGTTTTGATGTCCCGAACGCCTTGTCCGAATAGGCTTCGAGATACATTCTTCCGTTTTCTCCGACAGTCACGTTAACCGCCCTTGTGTCGTCACAGCCGAGTCCTCTGAGAGTTCCCTTTGCAATACGGTTATATTCGCTTTTTATATCACCGTCCTCCTTGGTTTCTTCGGCAAGGCTGGATAACAGCTTTTCAGTAGCGGAAAGCTGTGCCGTCAGGACGCCCCTCATCTGTGATATTCTTCGTCTGCCCGACAGTTCCGACACAAACGAGCGATAAAGTCTTGTCATTTCCTCGCAAAGCTCACTCTTTCTGGTGCATCTGTCGCTTATGGGAGGACCGAACATGGTTTCGTCTATGCTCTCGTTGCTTCTGAGCCTTCTGAGAAGTGCCGAAAACTGCTTTATACTGTCATTATACTCATTGCCCCAGCATTGCATATTATATCTGCATTTGCGGCAAAGCTCATCGCAGGCGGAATTATACACAAAGCTTATATCCCTTTTGCTGTCCTCTTCAAGCTTTTGTGCAGTCATATCTATCGTTCTTCTGACTTCGTTTATTGCGTTTTTAGCAAACAGCAGACGATGACCGAAAAGCTCCTTGATATTATTATCTCTGTAGCTTTTGCGATGGATATTTTCGCCGTTTATAAGATATTTTTCAGGTACCGCCATAAAAAGAGCGCACCCCATAAAAATATTTGCACACAGTCCGATGTTGTCGTTATCCATAACAAACAGCACCGTACATAAAACAGAGGTCAGTATAAATACCGACACAGCATTTATCTTTCTGCCGTCCTTTACAAGTCCCGTAACAGCCGCCGCTACAGAAAGCACCGCCGCCAGATGCGGATATGTACCTGCTCCTAAAAATAAGCCTATTGCCGTAATACTGCCTGCTATTGCTCCTGCTCCGCTTCCGTATCTGAGCGACACAAAACAGGAAAGTGCCACTGAAACAATTATTCCAAGACTGAACACCCCAAAAGAGTAAACAGACAATATACTTATAGCAATAACTCCGCCGGTCATTACAGAAAGCAGCCCCACAGGATTGTTTTTTATAGTTACCTCTGTGAGCTCTTTTGCCTTGCTCAGCTTCTTCAGGTGCATAAATACGGGTGTTGCTCCGCCTGACAGTACAGCAAGCGCAAAACAGCTCATAAGCTCACTGACGCCTGAGGAGGTTACAGCATTTGCAGTGAACACAGAGGCGGCACAGGTTATCGCCATTATTATGCTTTCGGCTCTGCCGTTTTCCTTTTTCATCATCAGTCTGACAGCCATTACCGACAAAAGCGAGGAGCATATTATTACTGCGTTGCCATAGTCGCCCGTTAAAAAAAATCCTGCCACGCTCCCCACAAATGCCGATACCGAATGTATCCCCGTAAGTGTTGCCACAAAGGCCGCAGAAAAGGGCGACGGTCTGCCCAGTATCTTACTCATGGAAATTATAACTGCCACCAATATAACGATAATATTTGTCACCGCCAGATATGTACTGACAGTCAGCTTTCTTTTTTTCACTGTTCCTCTTTGCATTTTAAACCTCCCGTAAAAACTAAAAAGACGCAAACAAAACTATGTCGTTTACGTCTTATTTTACACTATTTACGGTGGGGATTTTGTCAAAGAAAGGGGATAATATCCCTGCTTTTCGCCACTATCCTTTAAGCTTTTCTATTATGCGATAAAGTGTTACAAAATCATCCATAGAAAGCTCCTCGGCTCTTGCTGAGGGCTTCAACCCTGACTGCTCCATAAGAGCGGAAAGCTCTGCCTTTGGCACCTTGAAAAACGAGGATACGGGGTTTATAAGCTGTTTCCTTCTCTGGGAAAAGCTCTGCTTTATAACATCAAAGAAAAGCTTTTCGTTGTCCGCTTTGTAGGGTGGCTCTTCGTATAGCTTTATGCTTATTACCGCGCTGTCCACATTTGGAGCAGGCATAAACGAACCACGATTTACCCTGAACAGCTTTTCAGGCTTTGCATAATAATTTACCGCCGCCGTTATCGCTCCGCATTCACGGCTTCCTACCTTTGCACATATTCTGTCTGCCGCCTCAAGCTGTACCATAACTGTTACAGCCTTTATGGGTAGCTTTTCTTCAAGCAGCTTCATAATAACGGGAGAGGTTATATAATAGGGAAGATTTGCGCAGACTATAACCTCCATATCACCGAATTTTTCTTTTATCAGAGTGTTCAGATCGGTTTCCAGCACATCCGCAAAAACGACCTCTACATTGTCATAATCAGCAAGGGTTTCTTCTAGGATAGGCTTTAAAGAGGTGTCTATTTCTACCGCCACTACCTTTTTACATCTTTCGGCAAGCTCTCTTGTAAGCACGCCTATACCCGTACCTATTTCGATTGCACCGACTTCCTTTCCTGCGCCACCCATTTCAGCTATTTTAGGACATACGGAAGGGTTTATCAGAAAGTTCTGTCCTAAAGATTTCGTAAAGGAAAAGCCGTGCTTTTCAAAAAGTTCTTTTATCGTTCCTATATCAGTCAGTTTCATTTATTATTCCTTTTTTTCTTCTGTTTTTGAAATAGCTTCTATAACGCTGAAGGCCTGCTTTATATTTGCCGCTCCATAGATGCTTATACCGTAGTTTTCGCTTTTATCAAGGTCCTTTAATGAGGATTTTGGCACTATACATTTTTCAAAGCCCATTCTTGCCGCTTCTCTTACTCTTTTCCTTATATGGGATACGGCTCTTATCTCGCCGCCGAGTCCCACCTCGCCGAATACAGCCACATCGTCGCCGATATCCTTATCAAGCAGTCCCGAATAAAGTGCAAGCGCTATCGCAAGGTCGCTTGCAGGCTCGTCAATCTTCAGTCCGCCGATTATATTTATATAGACATCATATGCTCCGAACATAAGGCCTGCTCTTTTTTCCAGCACCGCTAAAAGCACGCAGAGTCTGTTATAGTCAAAGCCTGCAGAAACTCTTCTTGGTGCAGAAAAACCTGTTTTGCTGACCAGAGCCTGCACCTCTGCCAGTATAGGGCGACTGCCCTCCATGGTGCAGAGAACAGTAATACCGCTGACTCCTGCCGGTCTGCCTGATAAAAGCATGGCGGAGGGGTTTTCCACTTCAAAAAGTCCCTTGTCACGCATCTCAAATACGCCTATTTCGTTGGTTGAGCCAAAGCGGTTTTTTACTGCTCTTAAAATGCGGTAGCTTAACTGCTTGTCACCCTCAAAATAAAGCACGGTATCCACAATATGCTCCAGCACCTTGGGACCTGCAATGCCGCCGTCCTTATTGACGTGGCCTACTAAAAATACTGATATATCAAGGCTTTTTGCCATCTGCATATAGGCGTTTGTGCATTCACGCACCTGAACAAGACTACCCGGTACAGACTGTATCTCTGCCATCTGCATAGTCTGTATGGAGTCAATTATAACTACATCAGGCTTTTCCTCCTTGACGCCTGCGATTATAGTATCGCAGTCGGTGCAGGATGAAATATACAGTCCGTCAGCCGAAACACCCAGTCTGTCAGCACGGAGCTTTATCTGTCTTTCGCTTTCCTCGCCTGAAATGTAGAGTACCTTTTTATCCCTTGCAAGGCTGGTACATATCTGCAGTAAAAGGGTGGATTTACCTATACCGGGGTCACCGCTGAGCAGTACTAAAGAGCCTTTTACAAGACCGCCTCCCAGTACTCTGTCCAGCTCGCCCATACCTGTGGGGTATCTCGTTTCGTCCCTATAGCTCACGGAATTTATGCTGTTAAGCTTCAGGCTTCCTGCCTTTACCGGGGTATTGCCGCTTTGCTTTACAACTATCTCTTCTTCAAGGGAGTTCCACGCTCCGCAGGCGTTACAGCGTCCTGCCCATTTCGGGTACTGCTGTCCGCATTCGTTACAGATATATACAGTTTTAGCCTTTGCCATTTTTATCAGTCCTTTTATTTTAAATCATCATATAATTTCAGCGAATCGTCGTAATTCATAACCTCGGTATCAGTTCTGCCGTTTATCGTCTGGTAGTATCTTATAATACCGTTATATATCATAAAGGCAACCTTGTGCTGATACTCCTCGCTGTTCAGATTTTCGGCGTCCTGCTCATTTGACAGAAATCCGCATTCTATAAGCACGGCAGGTATCATGGTATCCTTGAACAGATAAAGCTCATCGCCCGAAAGCTTTATTTCACGGTCATTTTTCGGCTGTATCACCTTGAAATTATCCTGCATTATCTGAGCAAGCAACATATTGTCGGGATTATTTTCGTTATAGAATATCTGCGCTCCGAAATATTCGGGATCGGTAAATTTGTTCTGATGTATCGAAAAGAAAAGCGCATCCTTATAGCCTTTTACTATTTCAAGGCGGTTTTCCATATCGGATATCTTCTGATTGCGGATACCTGTCACTCCGCTGTCGTGGATGGATTTATCCGCATTTCTTGTCAGCACCACATCAAAGCCCGATATTGTCAGCATATCCCTTAAATCTCTCACTATTTCAAGATTTATGTTCTTTTCAAGCTCGCCGTTTATGCCAACCGCTCCGCTGTCAAGTCCGCCGTGTCCTGCGTCAAGTATAACGGTCTTCTTTTCGGTTATCCTGCCGCCCGACGCTCTCACCGAAAGCTCGGAATAATCGGCGGATACGGCTATCACGGTAAAGCATCCAAGCAACAGAAGTACAGCAGGAATACGGCTTTTCAGCTTCTTTATATACTTGTTCATAACATTTGTCCTTTCGGTTTTTGTACAATATATGAAACAAGCTATAAATTTATGTGTTATCCGACAGAATAAGTATAGCATATCCGAAGAAAATCTGCAAGGGAAACATATTGTATTTTTCCTTACAAGGTGATATAATTAGTGTAATTACTACTCTACAGGAGGTATATGCATAATGGGAATGAAGCTTGCGGCATACAATATTCTTGTAAACAAAAAGAAGCTTATAAAAACGAAATTCGAGGCATACACAACCAGCGACAGCGGAAAACGTGCAGGAGCCTTTAAAAAGATTGGGTATCTTGCAGGGCTCAATTTTTCTTACTACGTTTTAGGAAACAGAAGTCAGGAAATAAAGCTTCCTAAGGAAAAGCGCATTCTCCCGATTTCAGAAAGCTGTACTCCTGAGCTATCAGCTGAGGAGCTTGTGCAGAAGCTCTTGCAATATGATGTAATCAGCTTTGACGTATTTGACACACTTATATACAGATATCTTGCAAGACCTACAGACGTATTTTATTTTATCGGCGAAAAGCTTAACTACCCCGATTATCGCAAGCTACGTACCGAAGCAGAGGTACAGACAAGAAAAGAAAAGCACAGAATGTCAGGTACCTACGAAGTAAATCTTGATGAAATCGCAGATACACTCTGCAGTATTACAGGACTTGACAAAAATCTCGTTATAGAAGAGGAGCTTAAAGCGGAGAAGAATTTCTGCTATGCAAACCCTTATATGAAAAAGGTCTGGGAAGGACTTTTGCAAAGGGGAAAAAAGCCGATTATACTCAGTGATATGTACTTATCCGAAAACTATATGCGAGAGCTTCTCTGCTCCTGCGGTTATGATGTAAGCGATACAGAAATCATTGTATCCTGCGATATTTTAAAATCGAAATCCGAGGGCAATGTCTATAAGCTTTTAAAGGAAATGAAAGCAGAATCCGGAAGCTTTGCACATATAGGCGATAATGAGCATTCTGATATAAGTAATGCTGAAAAGGCAGGGATTACAGCCTTCAGATGTGTAAATCCCGACAACAGGGGTAATCCTTACCGCACAGGCGAAATGTCGCCCCTTGTGCGCAGTGCCTGGGCAGGTCTTGTCAACAAGAAGATGTACGGCATGGAAAAGGCATACGACAAGTATTTCAGCTTCGGATATAACTGCGGCGGACTTTTAATATACGGATATGCGCAGTTTATTGAAAAGCTGGCAAAAGAAAAGGATATTGATAAAATCCTCTTTTTAAGTCGTGACGGATATATAGTAAGAGAGGTTTATAACAGATATATCGGCAGATGCGAAAATGAATACATCTACTGGTCAAGGAGCCTTGGTACCATAGCAAATGCCGAAAAAATGCGAAATGACCTTACCGACAAGTACATTTATCAGAAAATATCGGACAATAAAAAGGTATGCGAAGTCCTTTGCGAAATGGGACTGGAATCTCTGCAGGATAGTCTTGGTATTGACAAGAACCGCACCCTTGACGATTCAACCGCCAGAGCTCTGGGTAAGCAGATATATGAAAACTGGGACAAGGTTTCTCCGTTACTGGGCAAGGAAAAAGAAAACGCCCTTTGCTATGTATCGGATATAATCAGAGATGCGAAAAGGATACTTCTTGTAGACTGCGGCTGGGCAGGCAGCGGATATTTCTCCTTATCCTCTGTTATTAAGCAGATAAATCCCGACTGTGAAGTTTTCGGTGCCTTATGTGCCACAAACAACGCATATCACCTCAGCGCCGACACCTCTGACAGCTTTCTGCAAAGCGGAAAACTATCAGCATACTGTTTTTCTTCAGCTCACAACAGAGACCTTTACTACACACATCTCCCCACCCTGAAGCACAATCTCTATTTTGAAATGATGTTCAGCAGTGAGGAAGGCTCTGCTCTCAGGATAGACGACAACAAAAAGCCTGTGCTGTCGGACAATCCGAACAAGGAATATGTAAAAAGCATTGCTGAGGGCATTTTATCCTTTGCAGAGGATTATGACAAGCTGTGCGATATGTACGGCTATCTCAGGAACATCAGCGGAAACGACGCATATGCACCTTTTTCCTATGCGGCAAGGGACAAGAAATATTTCAGCGATGGTTTTAAGGAATATGCTTTTGAAGAGCAGGTAATAAAAAGATAATGAAATCCCCGATACTTACTAATCAGTATCGGGGATATCAGACTGAAGACAAACTCACGCACCGCAAAAATGCTGGTAACTTGTAACGAATTTGTGGATATACACGAAATAGTGATATAAAAGTTTTAGAGAGCCTTAAACGGCTCTCTAAAAGCATTTTTGCTTACTTCGTCAACTG
>JAGAVH010000034.1 GCA_017942025.1 Ruminiclostridium sp.
CGACTTATAGACGCATTTCTCAATTCTGTTTTTCTATATGAGGACAGTGCGGTGATAACTTTCAATTACAAATTCGGCAGCAAGACAGTAAGTCTTGCTGATATACATAATTATTCGGACTTGACAGGTTTTGGGGAGCCAGGAAAAAAGCCTATTGCAAAAGCAATAGGCTTTTTTTAATGATGTTTGCCTGCGGCAAATGATGTCGTTACACTAATGATGACGCTGACGCTGATGATGTCGCTCCGCTGATGTTTTGAGGCAAACATCGCAACATTGCGACCAAAGGGAGCAACATCATTATGCGAAGCATAACATCATTTCACCGAAGGTGATGCATCATTTTATTCAAAACTCTTTCTTAACATTTTTCAATGAAATTTGCCTTTGACAAGTGAAATTGGTTTTCAAAATCAAAGATTTTAAAAAACTACGCAGTTCTGTGAACTGCTACGATTTATATAAATGTGAAATAGCATCGCTATGAAATATTTGTTCGCAAATGTTTTCCGGCAAATTTTATTTCACATTGCGCCCGTAGGGTGCAATATTTAATATTTTCTGAAGGAAACTACTTCATCGCTAGTGTGGTGGATTTGGTTTTGTCAGAGATTTCATCTGATTACCCGAATACTGCATAATTTTTGAATACTTCTGAATATCGGCAAAAGAATCTGCGTAGAACTATTACTTCTACGCAGATTTTTTAAGAGAGGTATTTAGTTAGTTTTTCAAGCTGACTCCTTTTAGTTTCTATGGATGAGTGGACGTATGTCCGGAGTGTTATTGAAATATCTGAATGTCCCAGTATTTCGCTGAGTGATTTTATATCCACGCCTGCTTCTATGCACCTTGTGGCAAATGTGTGTCTTATTACGTGGAAGTTTGTTTGCTTTATTCCGCAGGCGTCTATCAGCTTGTGAAAATGTGATTCAAAGGTACGTGGATTAACAAAGTATTTTCCTTTAGAAACCACGAACGGAGAAAGTGATATTTGTTTATATTCGGATAGAATATCATAAAGCGGTGCAGTAATTGGGATTTTTCTTTTTGACGATGATGTTTTTGGTGTTTCTATCCGCCATACCGTATTGTTTTTGTCGTCCTTTATTCTGGATAAGGTGTGATTAACGTATATAACTCTGTTTTCAAGATCAATATCATTCCAAGCAAGGGCGCAGATTTCTCCAATGCGTAATCCGGTATATAAAGAGAGAATAACGCCTATTCCGGTGGGAGTAATATGACTGCGGATGTAGCTCTCCATTTTTTGTTGCTCTTCAAGAGGAATAACTTCAATTTCTTTTGGTGTCACACAGGGTTTTCTCACCTTAGAAATATTCTGACAACATAGATTATTATCCGTTGCATATCTGAGAGCAGAAGTGACAATTATTCCGATACTTCTTACATAACTCGTAGAAAGTCTGCCTGTTTTATCAAGGCGTCCGTTTTTTACCTTTTCTGATAACATCAGTTCAATCTGCAGAGAAGACACGTCTTTAAGGCATAGATCTCCTATGACAGGCTCGATATGCTTTTTTATAAGATATGAATATTTTGTATAAGTGCTTTTTTTCAGATTTACTGCATTTACCTCAAGCCAAATGGCGAGAAGCTCAGACATTGTCAGCTCAGATGTAAATAATTTTTCATTTTGTTTTGTCATAATAATACTCCTTTCCGAAATAATTTAACTATTAAATGATTTTTTTGCAATAATACACAACTTTTTTCACCAAATGAATTGTTAAATATGCACAAAAATAACGTTTAAATATCTATACTATCAAGAATTCGATATAAATTGACAAAATAAGCACTATATGATATAATACTACTATGTAAAAGTGTCTCTTTGCGTAGAAGTAATAGTTCTACGCAGATTTTTACAAATATGAAATTAAGTGGAGAGAACAATGAGAATCAAATTAGCAATTCTGGATAGTGACGTAAGCTATCTAAACCGTATTGTCGGTGTTTTTGAAACAAGATATACAGACAAATTCCAGCTTTATTCCTTTACAAATCCCGAGGATGCTTTTTCGATAATCGAAACTGCAAAAGTGGATGTCCTTGTAGCGAGCGACAGCTTTGAAATTGATGTAAAAAGACTTCCTAAGAGATGCGGATTTGCTTATTTTGTTGATTCTATGGACATCGACACCTTCAATAATCAGAGAGCAATCTGCAAGTTCCAGAAATCCGATCTGATATATAAACAGATTTTAAGCGTTTATTCAGAAAATGCAGATAACATTTCGGGTATAAAGTTCGGCGACGACAGCACAAGGATAATAATTTTCCAGTCGGTGAGCGGCGGTACAGGTGCAAGCTCTATGGCGGCGGCATGTGCGATAAGATTTGCGGCTGCAGGTAAAAGAACATTATATCTGAATTTTGAAAAATTCGGATTTTCCGATAATTTCTTTACAGCTGAAGGAAAATTCGATTTCAGCGATGTTATCTTTGCACTTAAAAGCAAGAAAACAAATCTTTCAATGAAGCTTGAAAGCTGTGTAAAGCAGGCAGAAAACGGGGTATATTTCTTCTCATCTCCCAAAATAGCCCTTGATATGATGGAGCTTACAAATGATGATATGCTCAGAGTAATAACTGAGCTTAAACTTACAGGCTCCTATGATTACATAATGGTGGATATGGACTTCTCGCTTAACAAAGAAGCGCTTGCTGTGTATGACAAGGCAAACTCCATTGTATGGGTGGGCGATGGCTCCGAGATTTCCAACACAAAGATTATGAGAGCGCTCAACGCTCTTGTAACTCTTGAGCATAATATGGATTCGATTATTACAGACAGAGTTGCCCTTATATACAATAAATTCAGCAACAAGACAAGTAAGGCGCTTACAGACATAGGTCTCAAATTCATTGGTGGCGCGCCCAGATTTGAGCATGCGACAACCGAACAGATACTCGAACAGCTCTCGTCAAAGGATATGTTCGATAAGTTGATATAAGGCGGTGTGACAAGTGGATTTTGAGCAGGAACAGAAAATAGTTGCTGAGGTAAAGCGATATGTAACGGAAAATCTTCCGCTGAGTAAGCTTGAGGATGAAGAGCTTGAGGAGCAGATAGAGCAGATAGTCCAGCAGAAGCTGGAGGGTATCTATTGCCCTATAGATAAAAGAGTGACGATAGTACAGCACGTTTATAGCTCGATAAGAGGCTTCGGACTGCTGGATACCATCATCAGCGACGACACTATAACAGAAGTAATGATAAACGGTCCTGACAATGTATTTATTGAGCAGAACGGTCGTTTATTCAAGCTTAACAAGAGATTTGAAAGCCAGCGCAGACTTGAGGATATTATTCAGCGAATCGTAGGTCTTGCAGGCCGAGAGGTAAACCAGGCAAACCCCATATGTGATACAAGATTACCCGACGGCTCCCGTGTAAACGTAGTACTTCCTCCGATAGCGCTGTGCGGTCCGACTCTTACAATCCGTAAATTCTCAAAAACCCCTATGACAATAGAGCGACTGATAAAGTACGGATCAATCACACAGGAGATAGCTGATAAGCTTCAGCTCCTGGTAAAGGCAAAATACAACATATTTATAAGCGGCGGTACAGGTTCGGGTAAAACCACCTTTTTAAACGCTTTATCCAACTACATTCCTAAAGATGAGCGTGTTATCACTATAGAGGACTCGGCAGAGCTTCAGATAACAGGTGTAGAGAATCTTGTAAGTCTTGAAACAAGAAACGCCAATGCATCCGGTGCAGGTCAGATAACAATCCGCGACCTTATCAAATCCTCACTCCGTATGCGTCCTGAACGAATAGTTGTAGGTGAAGTACGTGGCGGCGAGGCGCTCGATATGCTTCAGGCGATGAACACAGGTCACGACGGCTCGCTTTCTACAGGCCACGCAAACTCTACAGAGGATATGCTCAGCCGTCTTGAAACAATGGTGCTCCAGGGATCGGCAGGACTTCCTCTTGAGGCTATAAGACAGCAGATTGCCTCTGCCGTTGACATTATTATACATCTTTCACGACTCAGGGACAAGTCCAGAAAGACTATGGAAATTACTGAGGTTGTGGGATATGAGAACGGACAGATAATTCTGAATCCGCTGTACGTTTTCGAAGAGGACGAGAACAGTACTCTTGAAAAGGTATCAGGCTCTCTTAACAGAACAAAGAACCCGATGAAGAATGATTTCAAGCTCAGACTTGCGGGTATAAAAACAGAAATATGAGGTGAATGACAAATGGGTTTATTTGTCAAGGGCGAATCCAAGACAAAGGAAAAACAGCCGCAGTATTATTTATCTGCGACAGGCTCTGAGGTATATAATTACAATGTTTATTATATGTCCTTCGGTGAAAAGGTGCTGTATTTTATAATAGGCTTTATAGTAGGTGCGGCGGTAGGCTATCTCTTCTATGGCGGTATAGGAAAGAATGAATACGGCGAGCCTACAATGACCACCTGGATATGCGATATAGTTATATCAAGCATTGTTGGTATTATTGCAGGTCTTGGCTTTATTCCGATAAGAACTGAGCAGATAAGGGACAAAAAGCAGAGAGATCTGAAGCTTCAGTTCCGTGAGCTGCTGGACGCTCTTTCAACCTCTCTCGGAAGCGGTAAGAACATTCCCGACGCCTTTAAAGCGGCAAAGGACGACCTTTCAATAATTTATTCTCATGACACAGCTATAATCAAGGAGCTGGATGTTATCCTTGATGGCATTATAAACGCCATCGATATCGAAGTATCGTTACGCGATTTCGGTATCAGAAGCGGCATTGCAGATATAGTCAGCTTTGCGGACGTATTCGAAACCTGTTATCGTAAGGGTGGTAACATCAAGGATGTTATCAAGAACACCCAGCAGATACTTGCCGAAAAGATGGAAATAGAGATGGAAATACAGACCATCGTTACAGGAAATAAGAACGAACAGCTTATCATGACAATAATGCCCATAGGCATTGTCGGAATAATAAAAATGATGAGCCCCGAGTTTGCGACAAATTTCGCAACGCCTACAGGTATAGTTTCTACCACAGTTGCAGTTATAATGTTCGTTGTGGCTTACTTTATCGGTAAGGTTGTACTTTCAATAAAGGTATAGGAGGAAAATATGTTTCTGGATTCATTATCTATAGGCATAATGGTGGCAGGTACTGTAATATCTGCACTGTTCATTATTTTCCTGCTGGCAGGTCAGAAGTACAAGGAAATGACAGCTCCCCTTGACAGTAAGGAGTTCCCTTTATGCGAGCTCTTCGGAGCAGGCTTTGCGGTGTTGGGACTTATAAGATACAAATACACCTCCAAGAGTGAAAGAAAAAGACGTCAGCAGATAGCTCTCATATATGGCGAAAAGCATTCAGAATACTATCTGAGAGTAAACGCCGCCCAGAGAGTGACCTATGCTTTTCTGCTTACCGCAGTAGGCTTTGCAATATACGGACTTGTTTCTGATATTGCCATAACACTGGTATTCCTGATGTTTGCTTTTACAGCATACTATTATGTTTCTACACTTCCAAAAACCACTCTCGATAAAAAAACAGCGGCAATATTAAGCGATTTTTCTGAAGTAGTATCAAAAATAGCACTGCTCGTAAATGCAGGTATGATACTGAAGGACGCGTGGATAAAGGTTGCATATACGGGAGACTCAGAGCTTTACACAGAGATGCAGAATTCCGTCATCAGTATGCAGAACGGCGTCAGCGAAATAGACGCCTACAGTGAATTTGGCACAAAGTGCACCTCTCCTGAAATCAAAAAATTCACCTCTACCATTATCCAGGGTCTTGTAAAGGGTAACGCCGAGCTGGTAGAAATGATAAAGCAGCAGAGCCGTGAAATATGGGACGCAAAGCGACACCGTGTAAAGCAGCAGGGCGAGCTGGCGGCAAGCAAGCTGCTTATTCCGATAACTATAATGTTCCTCGGAATACTTGTTATGATTATTATACCTATTTTTACAAACCTCGGTGTTTAATAAAAACAGGTCTGATAAAATATTTGGGAAAGGAGTGTGAAAGTTTATGTCAAAGTTCTCTGCATTAAAGTTAATGGCACTGAATAAGATTGCTAAGCTTATTAAGGATGAAAAGGGTGAAGTAAACATCGTTGCTATCGTTCTTCTTATCGGTATCGTAGTAGTTCTCGCAATCGTATTTAAGGATGCAATCCTTGACCTGCTCAACAATTTATTCTCTGACATCAACAACCAGACATCAGGTATCTGGACGTAATTTTAGAAGAAAAGCATACCATCGTGGTGCAAAAGTGCCACGATGGGTATTGTGCTTTAGAAAGAAAGGGAAAATATGAACAGATTAGCGGACAGAACAAAGCATATAAAGGAAAAACTGAATAATGAAGACGGACTTGTTCTTGTGGAGGCGGCTATTGTCTTCCCCATTATGTTCTTTGTTCTGTTATTTATACTGTTTATGGGAAACATCTATTATGAGCAGGCAAGAATTGACGACATAACGCTGAAGTATGCAGTAAAGGGCGCCCAGTACATAGCCGATCCGCAGCTTATGGATATGGCAGATGACGGAAGTGTAAAGGTCAAGTCAGATGATGTTGACGTACAGCCCTATCGTTACCTTTTCGGACCTCTGGGCGGCGGTATTATAACCAGCGTTGAGGATACCATTTCTACCGAGGTAAAGAACGAAATGACAAAATCGGGACTCAAGCTGTTGGGCGGCTCTGAGGTAAATGTTATAGGAACAGACAACAGCAAGGTTGCAAAGTTCAACAGCTATGTGGTATATTCTACCTTTATCGTTCAGGTAAACTATCAGGTAAAGCTTCCGATAAGACTGCTGGGCGGCGCATTGCCGACAGTAGCGACATTAAGCTCCAGAGCTGAGGTATCTGTAAACGACTCACCCGAATTTATCCGCAATGTGGATATGGTGGTTGATCTTCTGGACGGCAGCAAGGCGGCGGAAAACATCAAGGGATTTTTTGATAAGATAAACGGCTTTATAACCGGATTTGCAAACAAATAAGGGGTGTGACGAAATGCTGAATTTCATGTATGACAACAAGGGCGCAGTTTCTATATTCCTGGTGCTGATACTTGTACCTATGCTTATGATATCCGCTGTATTTGTGGATATGGGCAGATTAAAGCTTGCAAACTCGGTGGCAGAGGCTTCAGGTGAGCTTACACTCAACACAGCACTTACAAACTACGACGCTGTACTTAAAAATATGTACGGTCTTTTCGCCACTTCTCAGAATACTGAAGAATTATTTGATAATCTTGAAAATTATTATAGGCAGAGCATAGAATCCGCAGGCGTTTCTGAGCCTGAGGCAGAAAGCTATGTACAGCAGATAATGCAGCTTTTAAAAACCGAAACAGGCAACAGCGACCTTATGAATATGCAGCTTACAGGCTTTGAAGTGATAAAGCCTACAGGTGGCTGTCTTGCAAATCCTGCCGTACTCAAATCACAGATTGTAGAGTTTATGAAGTATCGTGGACCTATCAATCTCGGTACGGGAATATTTGACGCTCTTTCAAACTTCAAGAATATGAAGAAGCAGACAGATCTCATCAACAAGAAAACGACATTCTATAACAGTCATATCAGTATGATGGAAAGGCTTGAACTGATATGGCGTACAATAGAGGATTATCAATATGCAGACGCATATGCATACTATGAAGTAAACGGTGCAAAAACACCCGCCACCTTCCCTGATGGCAGTTTAATTGAAAAACGTGCTCAGTATCTTACCGACGCAAAGAAGAATATGGATCTTGCTATGGAATACTATGTAAGATATGTTCACTACGGTAAAAAAATCAATGCTGCAAAAAATGAATTTGCAAACTATAAAGTAACACAGCAGAACATCACATCTGATCAGACAGTAAACGGCAAGAAAGTAAAAGCGGGGGATAAGTTATTCCATGTTTATAATGGTGACCCCAACAATTATACAACCTATGTATTAGAGGCAACTCCTGATGAAAATACAGACTTTGAAGGACTCAAGGAACTGATGCAAGGTGGATTTACCGCAATACAGGCACTGGAAAAAGAAAATAAGCAAGCTACTGCTCTTTATACAGGAGATGCTGCTCTTACAGATACCCATAAAATAAAAATTTTATCGGATGCGGCAGATCTTGCAGGTTCATCAGGCACATATCACAACAAAATAAAAAATCTCGTAAATTGTCTTGTCGCTATGGATAATCACTATCGTGGATATGTAGCGGGTAAAAAGAGCGAAGCTTCATCACAGACAAACACAGATACAAACACAAACACAGATACAGACACAGATACAGATACAGATACTCAGAGCGTAGAGGATCAGCTTAAAGAAACCTATGCGGTAATAGAAACAGTAAACAACACAAAGACTATAACAAAGTTTATTACCAAGGCGGAGAAAGACAGCGGAAACTATAAAAGTGCTCCCTCTATGGCTGAGCTTCTTGATACTGTAAATTACTCAGGCGCATGGGTAAATTCCCATCTACATGCGTTTGATGAAACAGATACATCGAATTTTGACAAGAATAAAATAAGCTATATTGAAATGTACACCATTCTCATGAAGCGCGGCGCCAAATACTGGAATGAGTCTATTGAGGTGTACAAAAAGGCTACATTTTTGGTTGGACAATTTTTCAACGAAGCGAGAATAGACGCCGAGAACTTCAGATTGTTCCTTAACACTAAGATAGACCTGCTTCAAAGCGCTATAGATGAGCTTAATAAAATAAAAAACGATTTAGACAATCCGGCAAGCGACTACAATCAAGCTATGGCAAACTGGAAACAATCCAGCGATCAGCTCCCGGGCGATAATATGGCGTTAAGTGACCAGAAGGAAATGGAAAAGCTCAAAAAGGAGCTTAATTCTTCAGATATAGGGGCGTTAGTTACCAGAATTACTGCTGCCAAGACATCCCTGGAAACTGTAAGAAATCAGGTAAGTAATCACACAGTTTTTGGAACAAAGTGGTATGAAATGGCTGTATCCGGTGGAGAAACAACCGCTGGTAGTGTAAGAACAATGATGAGTGATACTCTCAAATCTATCATAGAAAAAGCTTCACTGACTTCGAATACCAATAACCACAAAACCGAGGACGTCGGTGGTGTTACAGGTACATACGACGTGTCCCAGAATGCGGCTATTACAAATCTGAAGGCTCAGATCAAAACTGTAACAGTAACTACCAGCTGGATGCCCAACGATCCTAAAAACTCTCCCAATCTTCAGCATGAAAAGACAAGAATGTACACATGGCTGTATGGTAATTTCTACAAGGAATCCGATGTTGTAAGCAAATATGCCCCCGGAGAATATAACCTTAAGAATAAGTCCAACGCAACGCTCGGCGAAACCAAGGATCAGCAGATAGCAGGCAAAGAAGGCGAGGCTAAAGATGTTCAGCATGAATGGGAGAAGAAGGCAACCGATTATTCTGATAAGTCGGCACCGAAAATAGAACCTCCCAAGCGTGAATACCTTAAAGATACACTGCCGTCAAATGACCAGATGTTTGCCGATATGCTGAAGGACCTTGGCATCAAGGGCGAAATCAGTAAGAAAAAGGCTGAAGGCGAAGACAAGGAAACTATTGACTCTGACAGTATGATGTCAGGCTCGACCGGCGCCCTTGAAATGTTCAAGGACCTTGCTGATGCGGCAGCAAATATGGCTACAGACCTCCGTGATGACATGTATATAGTAAACTATATTATGAATATGTTTTCACATTCTGCCTATGAAAATGAGATTGCAGTAAAGTTTGGTGAAAAGAGCGGAAAGCTGTTTGGCAGCTGGTACGAAGTAGACAGCGAGGGTAAATACGTATATACTCAGGCCTTTAAGGACAGACCCAAATTCCATGATATGGTCAAGGAAGCACGCACACTTACCAATGTACCTATCGAGCCGAACATAAACTTTATGTACGGTAAGGAGATAGAATACATAATTTACGGCGACGGTGGCGTTGAAAAAACCTATGGTACCATTTTCCTTATCCGTTTTGCACTTAATGTCGTATATGCATTTACAGACGCAGAAATAACCAATATGGCAATGGCGGCGGCTACAGCATTGTTCAGCGTACCGCCTCTGACTCCGCTTATACCCATTGCAAAGATTGCTATAATAATCGGTGTAGCCATTGCAGAGTCGGCATTCGATTTATACAGCCTTAAATGCGGCGAAAAGATACCGTTGTTCAAAGGTAAAAATACGTGGATCATGAAGCCCTCTTCAGCGTTACAGGCTGTTGTAGAAGAAGTTACTGAAGAAGCAATAGACGCGTTTGTAGATGAAGGTGTAAAGCTTCTTGATACGGCGCTTGAAATGACCAATGACGAGCTGCAGAATATGATAGACAAGGATAAAGACGCGCTGAAAAAAATTTCAGAGGCGGCAATCAATTCAGCTACCGATGAGGTTAAAAATCACGCCAATCAGGCATTGCAGGAGGTTGTTACCCTCTGCAACAATATCCGTGACGAAGCTCTTGGCGAGCCGGTTTCTATGGAAGATATGACGCAGGGCATAATCAAAGGTCTTGATGAGTGGCTTGCAAAGGCAAAAGAGAGCGATGGCGCCGATTCTCCTATATACGCTGCCAAGAAGGCCGCTGTTGACTATCTCAAGGATACAAGCACAGGAGCGATAAAAGATATCGTTGAGGCTGTAGAAAATAAGCTTAATCTGCAATCTCCCGAAGAAATTGCAAATAATACGATGGATGTACTGAACGGTATTTCTGATAGCATCAATAAGAAAATAAACGGTCTTATAGATACAGCAGGAAACGCATTATCAAATCTTAAAAATGATATGCTTAAAGAGCTTGAAGAAGCAGCCAAGGAGGGTGCTGAAAAACTCAGAGCGACCCTCAAGGAAAAGGTAGGCAGCCTTTTCGGTTCCTCCAACAACAAGGCTTCTGCTGATATCAGCTCCAAAAATGTTATGTCAACCCTGCTCGAATGGTCCTACAGCGACTATCTGCAGATATTCCTTTTAGTAGGCGTAATAGCTTCGCCTGATACCGTTCTTTTAAGAACAGGAGATATTATCCAGCTCAATATGTGGCAGGCAAGAAATGAAACAGGCTTTATCGAGGCTGAAGAAGAGGTAGAGGTCAGCAGATTCTTTGGACTTATCAAGGAAACTGAAATGCAGACGGTGAAAAAACCCAATCCTAAAGCATTCAGGCTTACCAACGCATATACCTATCTCCAGATAAATGCGTATATAGATGTAAAGCCTCTTCTCATGACTCTGCCTTTTATGGCGGAAACCACAGAGAACGGCCTTTCGGGTACCGACTGGTATCAGATAAAATATGAGGGAACACTCGGATACTGATATCGGTTATAAAATGCAGATCAGACAAAGGAGAAAACAATGAAAAAAATCATTTCAGTATTTTTAGCGGCAGCTGCGATAATCACTATGGCAGCTTCCTGCTCAGACAGTAAAACAACATCGACGCCCGGCAATGAGGCATCGAATAGCGAATCCAATGCTGAAAGCAGCAAGGAAGAAATATCACAATCAGAATCCTCTTCAGAATCTTCTTCTGGGGCTGTCAATCTGGATAGAGAGCTGCTGTATGATATAAAGATGTATGTTGATCTGATGTACGGAAGAAGAACAAAGCTATATGATGACTCATATGTATTTCGCTTTGGAGATGAAGATGTTGTAATTCTCAAATATCTAGGTGATGATTTCACAGGCACAAACAAGGATATACTCCCTTATCTTAACACCGGTAAGATGTGGAAGGAAGTTGATGAACATCTCGATGTAAGTATGCCCGAGGATAAGGACTTCTTCCTTACTGTTGATTCTGAAACCGACGCAGATGTAAACGGCAAGCAGTGCCGCAAGATAACCGGAAGCGTAACGGATGAAGAGGGAACAAAGGTACTTGCATATGGCTATACCTTTATCTATGAAAATATACCATTTATGATGATGGGTTATGTACTTGAGGAATGTCAGGCGGAAAAAATGCCCAGGGTTATGGACGAGGTTGACGCAATGACAGCAAATTTAAGACCAAGATAAAAAGCAAGGAGAGTGACAGTTTTGAACAGGTTGCTGAATAGACAAAAGGATAATGAAAAAGGCTCGGTATCCATCGAGGCGGCGATTTCTCTGACGGCGTTTCTGTTTTTCTTTATTATGATATACAGCATTCTGACTATCTGTCGTGCTCAGGCAAGAATTCAGGTTGCTATAAACAATACCGCCAATGAAATATCCCAGTACAGCTATGTATATGGTCTTTCGGGTCTTGGTGAGTCACTGGCAAAGTTCCAGGAAGAGGCAAACCAGGACGAGGAAGAGATTGATAATGTTATCGGCAGTACCATCCAGGTATTCGATAGTATTCAGGCGCTGGGAGATAAGGCGTCAAAGATTGATATCACCGATCCACAGGGTATGCTTGATACGTGGGGCGATATAAAGGATGATATTGACACAGGCAAGAGCAGTGCCATGGAGATAAAGCAAAAAATAGAAGAGATGGCGGAAAACCCTCAGAAGTTGCTTTTCGGCATGGCAAAGATAATAGGCTCCAACGCTCTTGAGGTGGCAAAATCCAGGCTTATAGCAGAGCCTATATCAAAGGCACTTGTCCGCAAGCACCTTAAAAGAAGCGAAAAGGATACCGCCGAGGCGTTCTGTCAGTCTGTGGGTGTAGTTCCGAAGGAGTACTTCGGAAAAACCACTTATTATAACGGTCTTGATTTCAGCAATTCTACTCTTTTCCCATTGGGTTCGCCTGAAATAACAATACAGGTTACCTACAAGGTAAAGATGCTTCAGCTATTACCAATCGATCTTGAATTTACAATCACGCAGTCAGCGGTTACCCGTGGCTGGCTTCACGGTGATAAGACAACTTATGAAGCTACTGATCTTATTGGTGCACTTGAAAGTGATAAAAAACCCGAAACTACCATCTGGAACAGTGCGACAGTCAGTGCAAGAGTTGACGCAATAAGAGGCGAGGAGCTGGAAAAGCTCAAGGCTGCTAATTATAACGGCGTCAGCGGTGACGGTTCGTTCCATGCATATGATAAATCAACAAATACATTTGTAATGATTGCCACAAGTAACCCGATATACGGAGTGAACAGTGTTGATCAAATCGACAAAAGCTATCTGAAAGAACAGCTGAAGATTTATGCTGATAATCTGAATTCTGCCACAGACAACAGGCAAGTGGTTTATGTCAAGGAAAAGGATAAAAACGGCAATATACTGCGTACTCCTGTAAACTGTGGCGATACTCCGAAAAATAAGAAAATCATTCTTGTGGTACCTACGGATACCGGCGTAAAGGAGCTGGTGGAAAGTATGATTGCACAAGGAGATTATAACGGCGTTACCTTTGAAGTCAAAGCAGATTACGGAACAGGTAAAAAGCTTCCTGAAAAGACAGAGTAAAAAGGAGAAGAGAAAAAAATGAATACAGCGATACTTATCGCACTTTCGCTTATATGTGTAATCGCCTCCTTTACATATCTTGTATGGAAAGAGCTGAACGGGGATACGCCCGTAAATAAGCTGAAGAATGCTGTCAGCAGGAATAAAAAAATACTTATATACAGCATCATAGTATTTGCGGTACTGGTTGGTATGTCAGTATTTTTATCCATCGTATATACCGAAAGTACGCTTATACATAATATGAAGACGATAACGCTGCTTGCAATACTTGCAACAGTGACAGTTACCGATATCAAGGAACAGAAAATCCCTAATAAGGTAGTGGTGGCAGGACTTCTGCTCCGAGTTGCCTTTGCGGTGGCAGAGTTTGTGACAATGGGCGCAGATGCGTTCCTGGCTATTGCCAAGGATGCGCTCTATTCGCTTATCCTTGTGGCGGCACTGTTCGTACTGGGCGTTTTATTGCTCAAAGGCGGTATCGGAATGGGCGATATAAAGCTCATAACAGTTATGGGACTGTTTCAGGGAATTACGGGAGTGATAAGCTCTCTGTTCCTGTCGTTGCTGGTAATTTTCGTACTGGCAATAATAATGCTTATAACAAAAAAGAAGCAGAAAAAGGATTCAATAGAATTCGCACCCTCCGTTATGGTGGGAACGCTTGCCTCAGTAATTCTGACAGGCATATAAAGGAGATGTTCGGACATGGGAAAAGGAATGACAGTCACCGCTGTAATTGCGGCGCTTGCTGTACTACTTGTTGCGTCATGGTACACAATGTTTGATACAGCGAACAAAAAAGAGAAGGCGTATAACGAAAGCCTTAACAACGCCAGAAGCAAGTGGGAAGAAGGCCTGCGCGAGGACGCCAAGGACGCCTATCAGCAAGTCATTGCAATATATGATAGCATTGCAATAAGAGAAGAAATATCAGATTTCTATTTAAAAAATGCATATATAGATGACTATATTACTTTTTGTGACAGTACTATCTCCAAATATCCAAAGGACGAAAAGGCATATGTAAGACTTGCTGAGTATTACATGGAAACAGAATCATACAATAATTGTATATCAATTATAAACAATTCCAGAAGAAGAGGAGTAAGATCAGAAACTCTTGACGGAATGATTGAAGAAATAAAGAAGCTTTTCAGAATTGTTTCGACCAAATTCAATGAGGTTGACGCTTTTAGTGGTGGATTGGCTCTTGTAAAGAGGGGTGACGGCTGGGGATATGCCGACGCATATGGAAACCTCAGACTTGGATTTCTGTACGAGGACGGAACTCCCTTTAACGGCTCAAATATGGTTGTAAAGCGTACCGACACCGATGAATACATATTGATTGATATGAGCAACAGAGATAAGAGCAGGGATACCAGCGGTAAGAAAATAGAGGACGCACTTTCCGTATTCGGTGGTGTAATGATATTGAAATACGACGGCAAGTATCACTATTGCAATACCGACTTTGTAGAATATTTCCAAAGCGGATATGATTATGCAAGTGCTTTCAGCGGCGACCGTGCTGTTGTAAAGGACGGCAGCAGCTGGTATATCATTGATAACAGCGGCAAAAAGGTCGGCGATAAGACCTTTGAAGAAATAAAGGTTGACGAAAGGGGTATAGCCTTTGTAAACGGAGTAGCCTTTGCAAAAGAAGGCGGCAGGTATATCCTTATAGACGCTAACGGAAACCAGGTCGGAAGTGAAAGCTGGACAGACGTTGACTGCTTTAATATGAATCAGCCTGCGGCGGTATTCAACGGAACCTTCTGGGGTTATGTTGATAGTACCGGAGCTATGGTATCCGAATATAAATATTACGGTGCCAAATCCTTCTCCAACGGCTTTGCGGCTATCGAAGAATATGACAAATGGGGATACATTAGATTGGATGATTATTCAGTAGCTGTTCCCTGCGAGTATCAGGCCTGCGGTGATTTTAACGATGCAGGCTCTGCCTTTGTAAAGATAAACGATCTGTGGGATATACTCAGATTTTATATATACTGATAACTAAGGAGACTATATACTATGAGCTTTACATTTGAAAATCAGGGAACAAGAACATATCTTGTCTATACTATCAGCGACAACGATATAATAGATACAACAAGTGTCGGTATGCTTACCAACAACAGAATTCCGGGACTTGTACAGACAATTTTTACACAGATGGATACAACAAGATATCTGAAGTATGATGTATCCTCAAAGATAACAGTTGCAGACTTTTTTGCCGATCAGGTAAACAAGAAAAGACTTATCGGTGTTTTCAGCGGCATTGTTGACGCTGTACTGGCGGCTGAAGAATATATGATAGATATAAATACTATTATGCTTGATCTGAACTATATATTTGCCGATGTTTCCACCTGCGAAACCCAGCTTGTATGTATGCCTGTGAATGTGGCTTCAGTTCAGCAGGTTGACCTCGGAAACTTCTTCAAGAACATTATGTTCAGCACAAAATTTGACCAGACAGAAAATTGCGACCATGTTGCAAAGATAATAAATTATCTTAACAGCACACCTGTATTTTCACTTACAGAATTCAAGAAGCTCCTTGATTCCATATCGGGCATAGCAGTACAGGTACAGCCTCAGATGCAGGGTTATGCACAGCCCCAGATGCAGGCACAGCCTCAGCCTCAGGTACAGGCACAGCCTCAGCCTTCGGTACAGGTACAGTCTCAGCCTCAGGTACAGGTACAGCCTCAGCCTTCGGTACAGGTACAGCCTCGTCCTCAGCCTCAGGTACAGCCCCAGCCTCAGATGCAGGCACAACCTCAGCCCCGGATGCAGGCACAGCCTCGTCCTCAGCCTCAGGTACAGCCCCAGCCTCAGATGCAGGCACAGCCTCGCCCTCAGATGCAGGGACAGCAGGTAAATATTCCTGCTCCGAGAGCTGCCGCACCCCAGCCTGCACAGCCCGGCGCTCCTGCGGTACAGGGAGAGAAGCAGATATCCATGATGGGACTCCTTATGCACTACAGCAAAGAAAATAAAGAATTATACAAGGCACAGAAGGCGGCAAAGAAAGCGGCAAAGGCGACACAGCAGCCTGCAACCGCCGCACCCAATCGTATGGCGTCTGCGCCCAATGCAGGTTTTGCAATACCCGGTCAGCCTGCTCCTTCAAACAATGCAGGCTTTGCGATTCCCGGACAGCCTGCACCTGCACCCGCAAGAAACAGCTCCGCTCCCGTAGCAAACCGTATGGCGTCTGCACCTGCACCGGCACCTCAGAATAATAACGCAGGCGGCTTTGCGATACCCGGACAGGCTCAGCCTCAGGTAAGACCTCAGCAGGCGGCACCCGCACCTGCACCTGCTCCGGTTCCTGCACCTGCTCCTGCTCAGACATCTGCTCCTGCGCCTCTTCCGTCAAATCAGATACCTCAGGGACAGCCTATGAACTTTGGCGAAACTACCGTACTCGGAGTGGGCGCCGCAGGCGAAACAACTGTACTGAGCTCTGTGGGAAATGCAGCTCCTCAGATACTGCCTCACCTTATCAGAATAAAGAACAATGAGAGAATAAATCTCACAAAGCCTGTTTTCCGTATCGGTAAGGAAAGAAGCTATGTTGACTATTTTATAGGCGATAACCCTGCTGTCAGCAGAAGCCATGTCAATATTGTAAATCACGATAACGAATATTTTGTAGTTGATACAAACTCTACAAATCATACATATCTCAACGGAATTATGCTCCAGAGCAATGTGGAAAACAAGCTCACACACGGCGCTAAAATCCGTCTTGCAAACGAAGAATTTGAATTCAAGATGTATTGATAAACATCCCCACAAACTCGATAAGTAATGCTTATCCGGGCTACCCGTATGACATACGGATAAGTATGTGATACGGGCGGTTACTTCACCAAAATAAACAGCAGGAGATGACTGAGTCTATGAATTTTATAGTATCTGCCAGAACAGATATAGGTATCTCAAAATCCACCAATCAGGACAGCCTTTCGATGAGAGTAATCAACACATCCCACCAGGGAAGAATGGTTATGGCGGTGCTCTGCGACGGTATGGGCGGTCTTGAAAAGGGCGAGGTTGCCAGCGCATCTGTAATCCGTGCCTTTGACGACTGGATGTGGAACGTCCTTCCCGGTATGTGCTCTGTGCCTTTAAATGAAAACGTAATAAGAGATCAGTGGACACAGATAATTATAAATCAGAATCAGACCATAAAATTCTATGGGGCACGCCAGGGTGTAAAGCTCGGAACAACAGCGGTAGTAATGCTGTTGACTCAGGATAGGTATTTTGTACTCAATGTGGGCGACTCAAGAGCCTATGAGATAAGAGAAGGTGTAAAGCAGATTACCGCTGACCAGACCTTTATCGCAAGAGAAATCGCACTCGGAAATATGACCGAGGAGCAGGCAAAGACCGACGCCAGAAGAAACGTATTGCTTCAGTGCGTAGGCGCGTCTGATGAAGTTTATCCCGACTTCTTTACAGGAGCTGTACTTCCTGATACTGTATATATGCTTTGTTCCGACGGCTTCCGTCACGAAATAAGCCCGGAAGAGATATACCAGAAGCTCTGTCCTGCGGTTCTTATGGATGAATATTCCATAAACACAAATGCCGAGGCGCTTATAGAGCTCAACAAGTCACGAAGCGAAAGAGACAATATTTCCGTTTCCGTGATTCGTACATTTTAGAGGGGGGACGGACAATGTTAGAAATCGGATCACTCGTTGAGGGAAAATATAAGATACTTAACGAGGTAGGTCATGGCGGTATGAGTGTTGTTTACCTCGCCATGAATGAAAAAGCAAATAAGCAGTGGGCAGTTAAGGAAGTCCGTAAGGACGGTGTAAAGGACTTTGAAGTCGTAAAGCAGGGACTTGTTGCGGAAATCGACATCCTGAAGCGACTGAATCACCCCAGTCTTCCCAGTATCGTTGACGTTCTCGATGGTGAAGAATCCTTTATTATCGTAATGGACTATATTCAGGGTAACTCCTTACAGAAGGCACTGCAGGAATATGGCGCTCAGCCTCAGAATGTAGTAATCGAATGGGCGAAGCAGTTGTGCGACGTACTTGTCTATCTGCATTCAAGAGAGCCCTCTATCATATACAGAGATATGAAGCCCGCTAACATAATGCTGAAGCCTGACGGCAAGGTAACGCTGATAGACTTCGGTACAGCGAGAGAATTCAAGGAGCGCAATCTTGCCGATACTCACTGTCTTGGTACAGTAGGTTATGCGGCACCTGAGCAGTTCGGCGGCAGAGGACAGACTGACGGCAGAACTGATATATATGGTCTTGGAGCTACTCTTTATCACCTGGTTACAGGTATGAACCCCTGTGAGCCTCCTTATGAGATAAGACCGATAAGACAGATAAACCCCGCTTTATCGGGCGGTCTTGAAAAAATCATTCTCAAATGTACCCAGAACAATCCCGATGACAGATATCAGTCAGCGGCAGAGCTTATGTACGCTCTGGAGCACTATGAGGAAATTGACGACCTTTATAAGAAAAAGCAGAAGAAAAAGCTGACAAAGTTTGTCGCCAGCACAGCGGCAACTGCTGTATTCGGTATTACAGCAATCTGGGCAAACAGCGCCGCTGAGGCCGCAAAAAAGCAGAACTATGAGCTGATGGTACAGCAGGCTACAAGCTGGGAAGATTACGAAGATGCTATAGCGATTGATCCATCCAGAACAGAGGCTTATATTGGTTTTGAAGGTCACGAGAAATACAACAACAAAGGGCTTATTGGTTTTATTCTTTCAGATGGCGCGCTTGACTCGACAGAGAGCTCAAGACTCAGGGAATTGTATGCTGATGCTGATGTTGCTATGGAATCTATGCGAATAGGGAATCCTGAGGGATACAAAAAAGTATGTAATGAAATAGGACGTGCTCATCTGTTTTATTATACTGTGCAAGTAAAAGAAGATAAATACGCAACAACAGCGGAATGGTTCCGCAGAGTGAACGACAAGAAAAATTATCCCCTTGCGGCTGCATGCTGCGACATTGCAGATTGCTATGATAATATTGAAAGGTATACTAAAAGCAATGAGATGAATAAACTAGAAATCATCTATGAAGATTTGTTTAACAAACTGTTATATATGTCTTCCGATACTAATAGCGGTGATAGTGACGTATCAATGCGTATATGGCAGGAGGTAGTCGATATTCTTGGAGATCATAAGAACATAAAGAAATTTGTTTCCAAAAAAGAAAATGAAATGAGATCATTACTTCAGAACATTGATGAAAAATGTGAAGCAATAGGAAATAGCAATCCGTTCCAGGAAGAGAATGTAACCAAGCTCAGAAAAGATATCAAGGAAATGCTTGACAAGAGAATAGATGCAGCAAAAAATAATATGCCAACTGACACATCACAGTAAAGGAGAAAAGAAAATATGACATACGAAGTTTATACATATATCTTCTATGGCAGTGTTATTCTTGCTGCTGTGATGCTTATAGTATCAGTTGCTTTATTCTTTGCGCTGAAGATTCCGACGGTTATCGGCGATCTTACAGGTGCAACGGAAAGAAAAGCCATCAAAAAAATACGCAGTCATGAAGAGAGCGACGAGCCTATGAATATGGGCGCCGCTGGCAGAGGAAGTCTTACGGCAAAGATAACCTCAACAGGCAGTCTAAAGCGCAACACAGGTCCTCTCGGTACCAATATGCACACTCAGAAGATAAGCACACAGAGGCTTTCTGCCGAGGCGGAGGAAACAATGGTGCTCAGCGCTATGGCAGAGGAAACCGCAGTTCTTTCACAGGAGGGAAGTGCGCAGACAACTCTGCTCAGTCCCGATAATGCGGGTGCAACCTCGGTACTCGACGGAGGAATGTACACTCCTGTACAGCCTCAGACGGCAAATGCAGAGTGCGTCTGCTTCAGAAGCAACGGTCCATTTATCCCTTCTGAAAGCGATATGGGACAGCGGCTTACCGCAGATTCTGTATGGTTTGCTGTAGAGTATGAAATAACCTGTATCCATACTGAAGAAGTAATTGCATAGGAGGGCGGATATGGAAAAGAAATCAAAGGAGCTTAAAGCATTGCTTTTTATGATTCTCTTTGTAATGTCCCTATCGGCGTTTTCGCTCAGTCTTATTCCGTTTTTGTCGGATGAGAGCGCTAAAACGGATATAGCCTCATATATTCTCGCAGGATTATTCTGGTGCGGTTTTCTTACAGCGATAATCGCAACAATAGTAATGAGCGTAAGAATGAAAAAGCATTACAATCAGCTTGTAGAAAAGGGAAAGCTTAAACGACAAAGGCTTCCGGGAATCATCAGCTTTTCGTTATCGATAAAGAATATTGTAGTTTATGCCGTGATAGCTACAGGACTTATCCTGATAATTACCGATATAATACTTACATATATACCGATACGATTCGGATTCCTTATAATTTCGTTAACTGTTCTGTTTTTCGCATATCATTGTGTGATTGACGGGAAGTATTATAAAATGTATAAATATATAAAGGAGAAAAAAGACGATGAGATATCAGGTCAAGCATAGCTCACTGCACAGAATAATATCTGCTGTTCTTGCAGTTGCTATGGTTCTTACAATGTTACCTGTAACCGTTCTTGCGTCTGCTTCAGCGGCAATATCAACCAATATCACAAGCGTTGATTTTGCACCCGGCGAGCAGAAAGAATTTACAGTAACAATTACTGCAAACGACGATGCAGGAAAGAACGCTTATATTGAATCAGCCGGGTTTGCCCCTGCAACCGGTCTCGAATATTTCGAGATAAAGGATGGGGAAAACTGGGTAACTATCGATGACTGGAAGGCAAATCACCCTGATGGCACAGTGCTTGCAGACGGTGACAATGTATATACCTTCCGTGCACAGTTCAGCGATGTAACAACTGCAACCTTCAGCATCAGCGTTATTGACAAGGATACTTCTGCTGAGATAGTGTCCCTTGACAGCGAAATTGCTGTAACAAGAAAAGAATGCAGTATTACTATCCATGAAGAAACTACTGATTTGTTTATTTTCGGAACCAACAATCTCGCCGATCAGAGAATTAAGGTCACGATAACGGGCAACGATGATAGTAATGTGTTCTTAAAAGGCACAGCAAAAGTATATGACAAAAACGGCAATCCGATAAGCACCCATGATGTGGATAAAAACGCAGAAACAGCAGGTGAAATCTGTTCTTTGTCGTATAATGCCAGCACCTCATTCTATCTGCATGATAGAAATCACTATGTATTCAAGAGTAATTTCACCATAGGTGAATCCCTGGAAGAGAAATTTTTCTTCAATGCTTATCAGGTCGGAGACTATAAGCTGGTTATAACTCTCACCGCTGTAGAGGACGACAGAGTAGTTGCAACCCTGACAAAGGATATAAAGGTAAGAAAGCAATCTGCTATGTCCTTTGCAGAAAAAAATGTTGAGCTTACATACGGCGGGACAGAATATGTCAATACACTTACAAATGATGTGGGCGGAACAGTAAGCTATACTTCAGACAATGAAGATGTTGTTAAAGTAGATAATAGCGGTAAGCTTACATATGTAGGTCTGGGCGAAGCTACAATCACAGCTACAAGAGAAGAAACCGACGAATATTTCGGCGAAAGCGTAAGCTATAAGGTAAAGGTAGGCAAGGGTAATCCCGGAGTTCTTAACTGGAGTATACCAAATACAAGTATACCGGAAAAAAATCCATGGAATGTGCCCTTTACCAATAATGTATGGAGCGCTACAATAGATGTTAGTAAGGTAACTTATTCTTCAAGCAATGAAGAAATTGCTACAGTTGACGCATACGGTGAGGTAACCTTTAAAAAGCCCGGCACGGTAGAAATTACAGCTTACTATGATGGCGAACCCCTGTATGAAGATGTATCTAATAACTATACTATCACAGCTGTAAAGGCAGGATACCGTGAGCAGATTAAATTAAAAACTCCCGACGGTGCAGAGATAAATTCAGATGTTACTATAACTTCGGGAAATACACTCCAGCTTGTGATTTCCAATAAAGACGCACTTCACCTGACTGGAAATACCAAAATAGAATATAGTAGTTCTGATCCTGGAGTTGTCAGCGTTGATGAAAATGGTATCATAACAGCCAACAAAGCAGGCAATGCAACCATTACAATAACTGTAAGTGCGGATGAGTTATACGAAAACAATGTAACAAAGACTGTTAATATTACGGTAAATAGAAAAAATAATAACGATTTCACATTCGAAAACAGCACTAATCCAATTATCATTACATATGAACCCGATTTTGAATTTACAAATGAAGCGATAAATGGTAACTTGGGTGTGGATACAGAGTATTGGATTCCTGCCGATCAGCATAGTATTGCTACAGTTGAGCCCAATACAGGTATAGTTAAAATACATAAAGCCGGTACGGTAACAGTTTACGCCAAATCTCCGCAAAATGCGTTCCAGAGTGAAAGGGAAATATCATACACACTCGTAATCAACCCCGCTGAAAACAAAATCACAGTTAATGGTGTAACAGGCGAGGCAGGCAGCGAACAGCTGACCTTAACCTATAACCCTGACGGCGAACAGCTGACTGCAAGTGCTCTCGGCGATGATGTCGAGCTTTCATACGAAATTGAAGATGCAGCTATAGCAACTGTGGACGAAAATGGAATAATCACTTTCAAAAATAATGGTACAACTAAACTGACCATCACTGCTGGGAAAACAGATCAGTACAAAGCAGCAACTCTTACAATCACTCTTGTTGTAAACCGCGCCGAGCGTGGTGATATGACAATAGCTCCCACTCTGAAAAATGGTGAAACCATCACAAAGAATGGCGGCTGGTATGGTCTTACTTATTCAACCGAAGACGGTAAAATGTATTTCAAGCTTAATCCGTCCTGCACAGGCGATGGCAATCCCTCCTTTGCTGTTGTTAACCGTAACAATGCAGAAGTAAGCTGTGCGGAAAATAAAAAGGATGAATTCGAGATAAAAGCCGCTGGCGGTGTTGATGTAAATGGAGAATTCAAAAAGGGCTATGTTGAAATCACAGTAACATACCCTGAAACAGACTTCTATAATAAAAAGTCTGAAACCTTTATGTTCTACATTGACAAGGCGGACCAGACATTAGAGTTTAAACAGCCCGAATATAACTTCCTTGTGGGACAGACTATTTCTGACGAAGAAATGCCTTCCCTTTCTAAGACAGGCGTCGGATCAGGCACAATAACATACGAATTAGTTTTTGAAAATGAAGACGGCGTAAAGGCTACCATTGACGAAAGCGGCAAGCTTGTACTCACAAACTATGAGAACGGTACATTCAAGATAAAGGCAGTAAAGAGCGAAGAAGTTAGTAGTAATTATAATACAGCTGAAACCGAATGTACAGTGAATGTAGAATATGCCGATATAGGCGACAAATACACCGTAAACGGTGAAGAGCAGATAAAGGATTGGTACAATACTGATGTACAGATCACAGCTGACAAAGATTACAGATTATTCTATATGAACAGCGAGGGAGAAAAGGTAGACGTAGCCGATACCTTGAAGATTACAAAGGACGGCATACATAACCTTACATTCTTTGTCCAGGATGTTAATGACAATTCTACATCAGCTCCCGTAGTGATTACTGTAAAGAAGGATACAGTAAATCCCCTTGCATCAATCAAGGAACAGGATGCAGGCAATCTGTGGGAGAAATTCCTCACCTTCTTCAATGAAAGCGAAAATACAGTTCTCAGGGTTGTGGCAGAGGATGTCGTTGCAAATGACATCAGTGATATCTCAGGTATCGACAAGGACAAGATCGAATACTATATCGCTGAGGGCGAAACTGCACGAAGAGATGTGACTGATCTCGAAGCCATAACAGAGTGGAATAGCTACAACGACAACAGCGGTATTCAGATACCCAGCGATAAAAAGTCTGTGGTTTATGCAAAGGTATGGGATAAGGCGGGCAACTACATCTATGTATCTACAAATGGTGTAGTTTACGACGCTACAGTTCCGACCTTCGGTACTATCACCTTTACAGGCAATAGCGCTGACATAGACGGAAAAACATACTATAATGAAGATGTAACTGTTAAGTTGACAACAACTGACGAATTATCAGGTATCAGCAAGATAGTATATACTATTGAAGCGAAGGGTTGCGATAAGGAAGAAGAAACCTATTTCGACTTCAATGAGCTGAACGAAGAGGGAAAGAATCCTAACGAAAACCCCGAATACAGTCAGCTTATCACTGAAAAGGAAGTAACATTTACAGTTCTCGCAGAAAAATTCAATACGCCTAACGTTAAAGTTACTGTTACTGTAATAGATAACGCAGGTAATTCGAATTCCACATCCGGCACAATAAATATCGCAAAGTATATTGCTTCTGATGAAGAGGCAGGTATTCAGGGTAACTTTACTCTTGATGTGAAGTTCGAAAAAGAAAGCGATTTCGTAAACAGAAACGGTATTGATTATTACTCAGCAAAAAGAAAAGCAACAATTACTATCGTTGCCGTAGATGACTTATTCAAAGACGCTATAAAGGATGATATCATTAGCGTAGGAGAGGAAAAGGGCAACTCTGACAAGGGGAAAACCTACGTAATTTCCGGTTGGGAATCAACTGAAGAAAATGTTCACACAGCAACGGTAGAGTTTAACGGCAACGCTGTATATACGTTCAAAGTAGACTATGTTGATAAATTTGATACTAAGCTCAGCCATGAGGCTCGTCCTTTCGCAGTTGATACAGACAAGCCCACAGCGACTGTATCAATAAACAACAATAAATGGGCAGAGCTGGCTGAAAAGCTTACCTTTGGTCTGTGGACAAATGACACAGCAAAAATCACAGCAGAATCCAAAGACGCAACAAGTATGGTGGAACAGGTACACTACTATAAGGTTGCATACAATGAAGATAATAAAGATTTACATCCCTCTTTTGAGAGACATCTGACAGAGTATGAGCTCAAGGCACTTGCACAGAGCGAGTGGAAGGAATTCGGCACAGGTGTTGAATTTGATACAGATGAGGCGTTTGTAATCTACCTCAGACTTATCGACACAGTAGGCAATACAAGCTATATCTGTTCTGACGGTTATATCGTCGATAAGAAGGCTGACGATATGGAGATCATCATCACTCCCGAAGAGCTTCCTGAAGGTAAATTATCATATGGCAGCAACTTCAATGTAAATGTGAAAGTTGCCGATAATACAACGTACAGCTCCGGTATCAAGTATGTTGACTATCTTATCAAGGCAGACGGCGTTGACATTGTAAGCGACAGACTTTTCAACTACGAAAAGGAAACTTACGATTCTCAGAACTACCCTGTAAACGCTCCCACACTTGACACACTTGTAAGAAGCTTCAAAGAGGATGTACCAGTAGATGCGGTAAAGTGCAGCGGCGAAAACGTATCCTTTATTGTAAAGGTTACAGATAATGCAGGAAATAACTATGTGCAAAAGATAGCGCTGGCTTCCATAAATACCGTTGATCCTGAAATTGATGTAGAGTTTGACAAAAACGAGTGCAACGAAAAGCAGGATGGCGAAATTATCCGTGGTTACTTCAACAGTACAAGAACCGCAATAATCAGATACGGTTTAAGAGAAGATATGTTTGATATGGAAAGAGTTATCAAGGGTATCAACATTGTTAAAAACGGTACCGTACTTTCTGATGCAGAAAAGAGGGCAATGACCACTCTGAGCGATCTGGTACTGGATTCAGAAGACGGCAAAAAGGTATTTACTGTATCCGTTTATTTCAAGGATGACGCAAACTATGAATTTACGCTGTCCTATACAGATAAGTCGGGACATGTCTGCGAGTACAGAGATGTTAAGTCTGCTGAAGAAGCTGAAAAAGAAGGAATAGAATATACACATTTTGCTGGCGGTACAAAAGCAGAAAGATACTTCACAGTAGACACAAAGACGCCTGAGAATATAAAGGTAGAAGCTCTGTCAGATTCCTGGAGCACACTTATTGAAGTACTTACCTTCGGTTTATTCACAACAGAAGATGTAAGACTTACAGCGTCTGCAACAGATGAGACAAGCCCCTTCGATATGTATTATTACAAGACAGACAAGACTGACGCTGCTATGACAGCTGAAGAGCTTGACGCCATCACAGACGGCTGGGTACTGCTGAAAGACGGCACTGAAACCTTTACAGCCGATAATGATACAATGACTGTATATGTAAAGTACATTGACTATGCACGCAATCGTATTTATGCAAGCACAAACGGTATAATTGTTGATAACACTGATACTGATGTCAAGGTAGAGCTTCCTGAAACAAAGATTTATCACGAAGACGGAGTCCCCGTATATAACGGAGATGTAAGAGTTCTGATAACTGCCAGGGAAGAAAGATCAGGCTTAAAGGAAGTAAAATATACCGTAACCAATAGCGGCACAACCACACAGGAAAAGGTACTGCTCAGCGGTACATCAGGTGTTGCTTATAATGAGCTGAATATGGACTTCAGCAAGGAAATTATAATCCTGTCACAAGCAAATAACGGTTGTGATATAACTCTTACAGTAACAGTTACAGATAACGCAGGCAACACGGTAACAACTGTTGAAAAGCTTTGTATTGACATTACAAAGCCTGTTATAAACGTAACCTTTGATAACAACGAGGCATACAAGGTAACAGACGGAATAGGTTATTTCCCTGCAGGCAGAAAAGCAACTGTTGTTATAACAGAAAGAACTAAGCACTTCGACGCAAAGAAGGCTACAGAAAGCATTGTTATAACTGCAAAGAATGCCAAGGGCGAAACAGTTATAAAGGATTGCAGTGCTCTTATCGGCAAATGGGATTCAGAGGGCACAGGTAACGAAGCAACACATACCGCAGTAATTGACTTTACTGCTGACGCGGCTTATTCCTTTAAGCTCAGCTACACAGACTACGCAGGAAATGTAAACGAGCCTGTCAATACAGGTGATACAGTTGCACCCTATGACTTTGTAGTAGATAAGACAAAGCCCTTTGGTACAGTAACAGCCAACGAAAAAACAACCTGGGAAAAACTTATTGAATTCCTTACCTTCAAGTTCTGGAGCAAGGATTCCGTAACAATCACAGGTACAAACGGTGACGACACAGCGGGAATCGAAACAGTTTCCTACTACAAGACAGCGAAGACAGAGCTTCTTGGCAGAGATGATCTGAATGCGATTGCAAACGAAGAATGGACCGCATTCACAACACTTACAATCCCTGCGGATGAAAGATTTGTTCTTTACATCAGAATAATTGATAATGCAGGCAACTGCGAGTATATCAGCACAAACGGTATCATCGTTGACGATACGGTACCCGATGTTGAGTTACTAAAGCCCGAAATTACAATTACTCCTCAGCCTGCTCACGACATCTATAATACAGATGTTACAGTAGCTGTAAAGGTAGTTGAGCCCAAGCTCAACGAAACTGAGTCCTATGCAGGTCTCAAGATAATCAGATACGAGATACACAGCCTCGGCGAAAAGACTCAGGAAGGCATCCTTTACGAATTCAAGGTACAGGATCCTGAGCACAGCGACTTAAAGCAGTCCTGGGAAAAGAAAAACGCAATTATAGTAGATAAGAATAAGAATAACAGCAACGACGTAGAGGTTATCCTTTATGCAGAGGATAACGCAGGTAACTCAAGCCAGGCAGTATGCGATCTGAAGATTGATATTACTGCACCCACTATCAGCGTTCAGTACGACAACAACAGCGGTGATACAAGCTTTGCAGACGGCGTATTCTTCAAGAACAACCGTACAGCTACCATCACTGTAACAGAGCGTAACTTTGATCCTGAAAAGATAAAGCTTGTAGTTACAAATACAGACGGTTTTATCCCTGTATTAAGCCAGTGGACTACAAAGACAGGAACAGGCAACGGCGACAACACAACTCATACAGCACAGGTTGTATTTGACAGAGACGGCGATTACACATTCAGCATCTCAGGCAGCGACCTTGCACTCAACAACAATGACGGTGTTGACTACGGCGCTTCTCTTGCTCCCGAAAAGTTCACAGTAGACAAGACTCTGCCTGTTATCAGCATTACATATGATAACAATGCAATGCTTAACGATATCTATTATAAGGCAGGAAGAACAGCAACAATCACAATCACAGAGCACAACTTCGAAACAGGCAGAATCAATCTGCAGCTTGCCGCAACAGATAACGGAAACGTAATTTCTCTCCCTGCAGTAAGCTCCTGGAGTACATCCGGTGATGTACATACAGCAACCATCTCATATTCAGCCGACGCTCGTTATGAGTTTGATATTGACTACAACGACAAGGCAGGCAACGCTCTGTCAGATGTTGCACAGCAGATTTTCTACGTTGATACCACAAATCCCACACTAAAGTTTGAAGGCGTCAATGACAAATCTGCAAACAATGATAAAACAATCGGATTTACTATCACAGCAACTGATACTAACTTCAACGGATTCGATCCTGTCCTTACAGCTGTTATAAGAAACGGTGACAAGTTCGAAACCAAGCAGATAACTCTTGATGATTTCACAGAAATTGCAAACGGTATGGTATGCAAGTCAGGCGACATAGAGGCTGACGGTATTTATCGTGTAACCTGCGTACTTGTTGATAAGGCGGGTAACGAATATACAGAAGTAGCTTATGAAACAACTGACGGCAGAGCATATACAGCAAAGCTTACATCAAAGGATGTCCTTGCTACCTTTACTGTAAACCGTAATGGTTCTGTTTACGAGCTTAAAGAATCAACAACAGAGCTTATAGCAAACAAGTATGTTCAGTCAGTACCCTTTGATGTTGAGATTACAGAAATAAATGCTGACCCCATCAGCGACATCAAGATTACACTCAATGATAAGGTTCTTACAGAAGGTGAACAGTACAATGTCGTTACATCAGGCGAAGAAAACGGCTGGAAGAAATACACCTACATTATTAACAAGAATCTTTTTGAAAACGAGGGCGAATATACTATTGTCGTATCCTCTAAGGACAAAGCCGACAACAACGCATTCAGCGATATTAAGGATGCGTCTGTCAGATTTATAGTAGATAAGACTGCTCCTACCGTAGCTGTATCAGGTATTGATATGAACGGCAGATATCAGGCAGAAAGCCAGGAAGTAACAATCATTCCTAAGGATGACGGTGGTGCTCTCAGCGAGCTTTATGTTTACCTGGTGGATTCAAACGGCAATACCATAGGCGAGCCTCTTATAAGCTATGATAATGCTGAGGATCTGGCTAAAAAGCTTGCCGAAAACAACGGCGAACTTAAATTCACACTCAATGAAGGACTTTATCAGAATGTCCGCATTGAATGTAAGGATAGTTCTTCTTCCATTAGCGGTGTAAATGTTTATGACCACACTATCACGAATGTATCCGTAACAGCTAATGCGTTCATGATCTTCTGGGCAAACGAGCCGCTTCGTTGGGGCGTAATCGGAGGTATCGGCGCAGTAATTGTCGGACTGATAATATTCTTAGTCGTAAAGAGAAGAAAGAAGGAAGATTGACAGGTAGTATCCTGATATAATTCCGTAAAGCACCAAATATCCCTGTCGGCGTTCTGCCGACAGGGATATTGTATATAAAAATATAGCGCCTGACAGAATATCTGTCAGGCGTTGCAGACTGAAGACAAACTCACGCACCGCAAAAATGCGTAAAGTTTTGTACTTATCTTGCGAGCGTATATAAATGTTGATACAAAAGTTTTAGAGAGCCTTAAACGGCTCTCTAAAAGCATTTTTGCTTACTTCGTCAACTGACGCTTACCATACAACCCGTATGCCGACAGCGTCAGTTTCCTCGTCTGCGTGCGTTTTTCGTCGTCTGACAGTGTGTAGACAAACGACTTTGTCTACACACTGTAACGCCTGACAGAGTATCTGTCAGGCGTTGATTTATATTGTGTTGGAATCGCTTTCCGCAGTGACTGCGGCGAGTTTTTCTTTCATTTTTCTTTTTTCTCTCTTTACGGTTTCGTTATGAATCCATAGCTTTATAAGCTCAATCGTGTAGAGAGTACCTGCAAGGAGCAATGCGCCTGCGCAGACGAGTATCAGCATATGAGCGGGATAGGATTCGGGAGCGAAGGTATTGGGGAAGAATAAAAGCAACAGCACGCCGAGATAGATTATTGCTGTGCAGACCTTTCCGTACCACTTTGCGCCGTCCAGCTTTGTGCGCTTTTTTCTGAGCAGGATAAGTCCCATAACAGCCATAAAGCCGTCCTTCAGCGCCCAGAGTATCAGTAGCAGCCATATATGAGGGTATCTTATGGCAAGACACAGGAACAATGAACCCTGAGTCATTTTATCCGCGAGAGGGTCAAGAAACTTGCCAAGCTCGGTTATCATACCGAATTCTCTTGCTATCATTCCGTCTAAAAAGTCGGTGACGCCTGATATTACTACTACGATAGCCGCAAAAAGATAATCACGGGAATCGCCTGCTGTGAGATATGACCAGGCGAATACCGGAATAAGCAGTATTCTGACAAGGCTCAGTACATTAGGAATAGAGAGCCATTCTTTTTTGTTCAATTATCTCACCTCATTTCAGTTTTATTTTGTAACTAAAGAATAATTATATCACAGAATCTATAAAAAATCTACAATTTTATAGAAAATTTTTCTTTTTGTTAATGTGTACTATTTATAGGTTTTAATTTGTGCGGATTGCTTAATCGCGGTTAATGTTTTCTTCGGTGAGAAAATAGTAATATGTATAAAGCTCCTGCACCGAATTTTCAAGAAAATAATAATGTGCTATATAGGGTATAAGGAGAATAAGAAACAGCGCCGATAACAGAAGGAAGGAGGTATTTACCTGAACCAGCAGAATAGACAGCAGAAAGAACACGCCAAAGCTCATTGTTACAATAAGGTGAACAAGTCTTTCGTGCTGATAAAAGCCTATACGGGTATAAAGCTCCCTTGCGAGCTTTTCCTTGTCTTTTATGTCGCCCTTGCAGGCGTTTTCGATGTAGTTTAGATATTGTTTCATTTCTTTTTTCATAGGGTGTCCTTTGGGTTATAATTCCAGATATAATTCGTCACAACGCCATTTAACAGGATTATCATAAATATATTGTAGATGCATTTTATAATCCTCATCATTACGGATAATATGGTCATTGAAATGTCTTTGCCAGATATTATATCCATATTCTTTGTTACAAAATCTTTTAAAGGTTGATACAAATCGGGAAACCACAGAGTGTTGCCGATGCACC
>JAGAVH010000006.1 GCA_017942025.1 Ruminiclostridium sp.
AGTGATGTTTCGTGCTTTGCACGAAGTGATGCACGGCTACGCCGTGTGATGTTCCGACTCCGTCGGAGTGATGTTTCGTGCTACGCACGAAGTTGTGGAATCAATTGCCTTTGGCAATTGATGGATTTTAAATTCCGCCTGCGGCGGCGGGTCGTCGAGGACATGCCCTGAAGGGCGCCGCAATTCTGCTCGTCGCCCCCTACATTAAGGTGATAATTAAAAGCAAGGTGGTAAATTGCCTACAAACATCGATATAAACGGGGTTTGGGGCGAAGCCCCAAGCAGGGCACAGGGGCGGCGAGCCCCCGATTTTCCCCCTTTCCTCAGGGGAAAGGGGGCTAGGGGGATTGGGGCTACAATAACCCGAGCGGAGCGGCGATACGCCGCTAAATTTGTTCGTTTTGCATAACCTACGTGAGAAAAGATTTGTGTAAAACTCCCTTTGAAAGAAAATCGGTAAAATGATATAATTATATTATATTATATGATCAGCGTAAAAGGGAGGCGGCATAATGACCTTTGATATCGGCGAATACGTGGTGTACGGACATTCGGGCGTGTGCAGAATAGAGGAAAAGGTTACAAGAGAGTTTGACAGACAAAAGCACGATTATTTTCTTTTAAAGCTTGTGCCGGATAACAATTCCACACTTTTTGTACCGTGCGATAACGAAATATTGCTTTCCAATATGCGTTATCCTCTTACCCGTGATGAAATTGACAGCCTTTTATCAGAAGTTGACGAACAAAGGGTAGAATGGATAGAGGATAAGAGAGAACGGGGCAGTTACTTCAGGACGATAATGCAGGATGGCAATCCAAAACAGCTTTTGCAAACTATCAGATGTATCTATCTGAAAAAGCAGGAGCTTATAAACAAGAACAAAGCCTTACCCGGTGCAGATGAAAAAATGCTACAGGACTGTGAAAGACTTATTTCAAACGAATTCAGCTTTGTTCTCGGAATAGAAACCGGCAAGGTAAGCGAGTATATTGCCGCAGTGATACAAAAATCATAAAACAGATAAAAGCACCTCAGTACCTTTCGTCACTGAGGTGCTTTTTTATTCAACGAGGAGAAAATTTCTGAAGTTCAGTTTCTGCTTTTATATTGCTGTTGTGTATAGATTAAAGATTATTCTGCACTTTCCTCAGCCTTGAAAGCAGGAGTTGTTGTTGTGTCTTCGCTGCATTCGTAAAGTCTTATCTTAGAAACCTTGTAATCGTGTCCCCAGATGATAAGACCACCCTGCTCGGATGCCTTCTTGATATCATCTGCATCAAGAACAACTGTAAAGGTAGTAGCACCTGTATCGATTGCACATCCGCCATCGTCTGTAAGTGAGCCGTCGCTCTTGATAGCGGGCCAGTTAGCCATATTTACACGGAACATTACAACGTGATAGTCTGCGGTGCCGCCTACTACGTCAAGATCAATAGCATACTTCTTGGACTGGTCAAGCTCTGCTAATACGTTGGCAGTTACCTTGACAGCTTCGTCGCCGTTCCATAACGTACCGATTCCTATAGGCTCGCCATCGTAAAGAACGCCGTCGTCGCCCATTTCGGAGATGATTCTGTTAACAGTAGGCGCAGGGGTGCTGGGCTTTGTGGGGTTGCGGTCTGCAAGTATCTTGTTTGCCTTTTCCAGTTCCGCTTCTACACCGCCCTTGATGCTTTCCTTGGTCTGTGTCCAGGATGCGCCTGAGTTGAAGGCTTCCTTCATAGGATTGTGAATATATCCGTAAAGGTCGCTGGATACTGCTCCGTAGAAATCAAATACGGGGTTTTCGTTGGTCATTTCCTTGACCTTTAAGTACATATCCATCATTTCTTCAGTCCACTTGTAATCTTCGTAGAACTGGTTTTTCTGGATTTCAAGAGTTGCGGGGTCTGTTGCCGCAATTCTTCTGCACTTCATAAATGCCGCTGTACCTTCGGGATTCTTACCGCCCTTTACCATTGCCATAGCGTCAACGCCTGCAGGGAGATAGTGCTTATCTGTATAAGTGCTCTTGGGCATAGGAACAAACATTATTTCGTCAGGCTTGCCGAACATTGAAAGGTCAGCCTCGTAGAGTTGCCAGATACCTACGGGATAGAACAGAGTCTTGCCTGCGGCAATATTGTCGGGGCATATCTGCCATTCGTGCTGTGCCTTGGGGTAGGGGAATTCTTCCTGATTCATCATCTGCATAAATTCTTCTGCGTGGTTTATAAGAGGATCGTCAAGGTTGCTTGTGAGCTTGCCGTTTTCATAGCTTATAAAGGGAACGCCTGTTGTAAGTACAAAGCCCTGCTCAAACCACCAGCCGTCAATGGCGTATCTGTCTTCTGTAGGATCGCAGAAGTCGCCCATCATCTTCTTGAATGCATTCCAGTCCCACTTGCCGTCATAGAGAAGCTCAGCAGGATCGTCAAGATTGTTGGAGGATATTGTATTCTTGTTGTAGATCATTATAATGCCTGCGTCGGCAGAATAGTTACATACATAATGCTTACCGTCAAGCATATATACATCGTTAAGATGACTGATATCCTTCCATAAATCATCCGAAAAATCAATATAGTCATCCAGAGGAGCAAAAAGGTTATTCAATGAGCATCTGGGGAATACATCCAGGTCTGCCGCAGGGAACATATCGGGCGAATCGCCTGACAGTACCATTGTTGACAGCTTTTCCATTCTTTCTTCAAAGGTACACTGGATAAACTTGATAGAGCCGCCGTATTGATTCTTGAAAAGCTCTAGCTCTGTGGGCATTGCCTTGCCGTTGATGGGATTTATATCCCAGGTAGAAAGCCATACAACCTCGCCGTTTTCGAGCTTTTCTGTAGCGCCTGTATCAATGCTTTCAAGTGTTGAGTTGTACTCCTCCTTTAATGTAGAGGGTACTGTGGTTTCGGGAGTTAATGACTGAACGGGCGTGTTATCTGAATTGCAGGCTGTTGTAAGTAAGCTTGCCGTACATAAAACAGATAAAAGTGCCGCTATCTTTTTTATTTTCATAAAAATCCTTCCTTTCAGCAGAATGTTTAAAGTCCGATGACTTTTTCCGTAGTTTTAGTATAATGTAATTTAAGTTATAAAGTTATCATTTATTTGTTCTTTTTATAATAATTTTGCGCAAAATTGTATTGTTTTATGGAGGATGTTGATATTTTGCGCTATATTAAAAAATGTCCCACGGTATAAAACCGTGGGACATTTCAGCGTGTAGACAAAGTCTTGTCTACACGCTGTCAGACGATGAAAAACGCACGCAGACGAGGAAACTGACGCCGTCGGCGTACGATGGTACGGTAAGCGTCAGTTGACGAAGTAAGCAAAAATGCTTTAGGGAAGCCGTTTTCGGCTTCCCTAAACTTTTGTATCACATATTTATATGCTCGCAAGATAAGTACAAAATTTTACGCATTTTTGCGGTGCGTGAGTTTGTCTTCAGTCTGAAATGTCCCTCGGTATAAAACCGTGAGACATTTCTTTAATTAAATTATTCAGCTGATTATATCCGCTTGCTGTATCTGTTTTAATATCGCAGGATCCTTTATCTTATTATCCTCTGCAAAGAAAAGAATCTTTGTCAGTATCTCCGAGGTCTTGGGATCGTCATCGATAAAGGGTAAGAACAGCTTTCCTCTGTGCTGTGAGTGTACGGGCAGTACCGCTATCATAGCTCCGCCCACCATATGAATAATTCCGCTTCCCAGGTGGATGGTGTACTCTCCGTACTTGCCCTTTATATGTGCGTGATTTCCTTTAAGAGTAACATTTGTAAGCCTGAAAAGAGGCAGAGTGCAGGAAATAACGGCACTGCGCATTTCGATGGTGGAGTGACTTGCCTCGGGATCGATGCCGCCTGCATGAGCAACGCTCACCGCCATATCCACATCTCTCATTACCTCCGAAAAGATGATTTCAGGTATATCGCACAGCTTCAATTCCTTGCCGTTTTTTCTGTCATAAAAGGCTACCCATTCAAGTGTAGGCGCTTCAATATCAGAGGGTGAGAACCAGTCCGCCATAGCATAGATGCAGGCTATAATGTCTTCCTTATAATATACCTTCTGCAGACCATCCTCTATATCCGCTACCCATTTTCTTGTTTTAAGACAAGCCGCCGCTTTTTTCGGCTGAATCTGATTTCCCGCATATCGCAGAGAACGGACAGCCTGATTTTCCTCCTCTGTAGGCAGATAAATCTCTCTGAATATCTGCTTGAAGGGCTGGACTATGCGGCTGTCAAATATGTATTTCTGCCACGCCGACCAGCATTTATTCTTGAACAGTCTTACAGGATGAACTACTGTGATAACTGCGTCGGCGCTGAGTGAGACAGTATTTCCCTCGGTATCCGAAATACCGTTTTCCGATATAACACCGTAGTGTCCGCCACTTTCAAAGACCAGTCTGCCTATTATCGCCTTTATAACGGGATTTGAGAGCAATCCGGCTATCTCCCCGAAGGTGAACTCTGTACGGTTTTCCATTGCCGCTTCAAACATCGCTTTGGTTCTGCGATACTGTTCTGTAAGCTTCTTTTTCATATCGCTTGCTTTAAGCACATATTCATTCTTTTTAAGCTTTGCAGGGACAGATTTAAGCGTTTTTCCGTCCTTTTCGCACACTACAGCCGCCTTGCCGTCATCGTCTACAAAAAGCCTTATAATAACTCCGTCGATTTCTTTACCCTCAAACAGACTTCTATTGTCCTCAACAAGCTTTGTTTCCATACGGAGAGTAAGTCTTGTCACATCGTCATAGCCTGCATTTATCGACAGATTCTGCATTGCGATTTCTACAGCCTTCTTTTCGCTGGCAATTCTCTGTGCGCCGAACTTTTTGCTCTCCTTTAAAAATTGCTGTAGGAAAAGATATCTTGTTATAATATCCTCTTCATTCTTTAAAGGAATAAGCGCATACGCCATTACAAGGTCCTTGTTTCTCTTGTCAGAGATAGTCTTTGCGGTTTCTTCTGCATCCATTTTGCCAAGGACTGCGTCGGCATATTTTCTTGCCCTTGAATGCTTTGCTCCGTCGGAGATATATTTTGCCGCATTGTAAAGCATATCAAACCGCTTTGCACCAAGCTCGCTATAAGCAGAATTGAACCAGTCTACGTCAAAGGCGCCGTCATTAAGCTCTATTTCGGAAAGGGGAGTGTATTTAGCGATTATTGCCTTTCTCTTATCGTCAAAGCTCTCGTTCATATGTGCCATAAAGTAATATGCGCCGCTGGCAAAGCCCTGCCAGCCAAGATATTCCCCGACGATATCTACCCATTCCGCAGAATAGAGTGCCGCCTCGATAAGCCTCTTTTCGGTGATGTCTGTACCCTTTAAAAGCTCTCTCAGTTTTTCGCAGTTTTCGTCCTCATAGGGTACGCATACACCGAGCAGATGACTGAGTGAGGCTCTTTTTGTTTCGGTACTGTAGGCGGAGCGCTCCAGGGTATCCTTGCCCATAGCCGACAGTATCGCCACAAAATTCTCCATGCCGTATATACGGGAAACAGACCTTACAAATTCAGAATATTCCGTCTTTGTATCTCCTCGTTTAAGCTCGGTAGAAAGAATCCGCTCTATGACCTTTTCATAAATGCTCTCGGCATATTTCAGTAGCTTTGCTTCCTCTTCGGTAAAGGGCTCGTTTTTGTTCTTTTTACCTACCAGATAAAGAGCCGCCTGCTCTTTATATGCCGCCGACCAGTAACGTTCTCTCGAAGCTACAAGTCTGCCCTTTTCCTTTAACACCTTTACAACATTTGATAAAACCGAAAGGGCATTATGCGTATTATCGCTGTCATATATAAAGCAGTAGAGAGCCTTTTCGCTGATTATACCACGATATGCCGCAATGATATAAGCATATATATCGGGCGAATTAAGTCCATGGAATCTGCTGTATAGGTAACGGTTGTTGTTACCTTTAAGCTCTGTATATCTCTTTACCGTCCTGTTATAGACGGTAACAATCAGCGGCAGTATATATTCTGCCTTTTCGTCATTCCTTACCCTCATAAAGGTCAGAATACCGCTTATCTGATTATGGGAATACAGAACGCTTTCGTTTGAAAAACCCCTGACAACATATTTATAGACTAAATCCTCATCCGCTACCTTACACAGCCATAGAGCAATGGCAACAGCCAGCTTTTCGCAGGTTTCGGATAATACCGTTCCGATGCCCTTCAGCATAAGCTCGCTTATAATAAGTCCTGCCTTACCGCTATAGCTTCCTTGGGTATATTCCGAGAAGCCCTTGCCGTAAAGAGTATCTATATGCTTTTTCGCAAAATCCGTAAAATCGTTACTGACAGCAGGCACAGAAATCAGCAGATAAAGCCTTATAAGTGTAGCTTCGTCTGTTACGTTATCATCGAACCATTTTTTCCACACATCCATCAGAGGAACCGTTCTTCTGCCGTTTTCGTCCTTTGTGTAAAACTGGTGGGTGCTACAGCTTCCTACAGTATATATTTCGCTGTCGCAGTAGTCCCTGAACTCATCCTCGCTATGTGCCTCTATAAGAGTACACAGTGCTTTGATTTTTTCGTATATTTCTGTTTTTTCGGCACATTCGCCCATTGATGACATCTTTTTGTAGCTGTCGGGATAGAGAATATTCCCTATCGCAGAGGAGGGGAACACCTGCATAAAGCTATCCACACAGCTTCTGTAAAACTCGTTATCGGAGATTACAGGTATATATTTATCTGCCCCGGTGAATAAGGGAGCTTTTATCTCTTCCGCTTCGCCTGTTCCGATAATGCCCTCTATAAGTATTTTTTCCTTTGTGGTCGGTGACGTAATTTTCTTTACAAGACCGATACATTTAAGATACAGCTCTGTTCTCGTCTCATCCTTTGAAATAAGCATAACCATATCAAGCGCCGCGGTACGTCTTTCCTCCTTCTTATCAAAAAGAAGGCGTTCTATTGACGCATATACGCTGTCATCTTCCCTTGCAATAAGAAGACTTGTAAGATTTTCTCTGGCGTCAGCCGCCTTGTATCTGAGCATTTCTTCCATCTGCAGGTAATTTTCCTCATCAAGCTCCGCCTTTTTTATAACCTCAAAGGCGGTAGAACGGGTATAGCTTTCCTTATCACATAAAGCGGCGGTAAGAGCCTTTCGCTGGAGCGGTGTTTCGGGCTTTGTAAGAAGCAGTGTGAGAGCGGCAAATCTGCCGTCCTGTATTTCAGGGATAAAGGCTACCGCTTCGTCTGTTACCTTGTTATCATCAAGACCGCCTGCGATAGCACAGAGCCTTAATGCAATATCACTCTTTTCGAGAGAGGCGGAAAACCAGGGGAATATACAGGGCGAGAAGATGAGCTCCTTGCTTTTTATGTTGCTGTGTATATTCTTCAGTATTTCATAATACGTCCTTGCACCCTCATCGTTTTTGAAATAATCGCCAAGAGGGAATAATAATCTCTTGCTGTAATTATTTGTTTCGCTTGCCACGTATCTGTATCCGCCGTCACGATATACCCACGCTCCGCTGTTTACTCTTGCGGCAGACCTTATTTTGCTTGATACGTCGTTCATAAAGCAGGGGAGATAAACCGCAAGCATTTCTGTATCATCCTGATATTTGGCAAGCGCCATAGCGCCCGTAAAGTGACAAAAGCCCTTGTTATCGATATTTCTTGCCGCATAGCCTGCGGCCAGCGCCTGATGTCTGCTTCCTTTGATAATCAGCAGACGTATCTGATTCATCATATCTGTTGCTTCATAAAAACCGCAGGACCATAACGCTACATATATCTGCATACTGTCTTCAGTTTTAAGATATTCTTTTCTTCTTTCCATATCACAAAGGCATTCGCTGATAAGTCTTACAGTCTTTGCACTGACTCTTTCAAGGTCACGGGTATCGGGATTTATAAGTCCGAGCCATGTGCCTACTGCTCTTTTTACCGAAGAATATCTGATAAGGTCGTTATCTTCTATTACCTTGAAAAGGGTACAGAACGCCATTGCAGTACCGCAGTCGATATTTTCGCAGATAGCCTGGCGCAGTCCCTCCTGAAGTCTTGCCGCAAGCAGCAGCTTTCCGAGGAGAATATGAAGCTCGTTATTATGACTTTTGATAATACCCTTTATCATTTCGGCAGACGGAAACACATCCGATTCACAGCTTATAACCTCAGTAAGCAGTTTTATAAGTCGCTTATTTCCAAGATCGATTTCTGCCGCTATGATTATCTCCAGCTCCGGCTGACTGTAGCGGTAGCGCCTTCTGTGACCTATCTGCTCTTCGGGGAGATTTTCTTCAAGTATATCGCAGATATCAGCGTCAGTATCATCAAAACGCCATAGGGTGCGTACCGCTTCCCTTACTCTTTCGGCAACGTTTACCCTGTCCGTTGTACGGAAGGAACGCCTGTATGCGGATACGGAATAGGGGTATTCCTCCAGATGGTCTATATAATAAAGAAAGTCCTCGGCTCTTTCTTTTCTTATGGCTGTACCGATAAGAGAAGAACCGTTTTTCCTGAATAAGCCTTTTTTGAAAAATTCGGACGGCTTTTTGATTTTCCCCTCTATAAGCGCCTGACAGAAAATATTATACATCTCGTCGCAGGAATCATCCTCTGATATTTCAATAAAGGAAAGATATTCTTTTCCTATCTTTTTTCGTCTTGATTCCTTTTCTGCCGCCAGCTTCTTGTTGTATCCGTCGCCGAGAGCAAAAATTCTTGCCTGCTCTTCCTTAGAAAATATCTTCATATCTGCTCCTTTACCAAAGTCTGCCCGCAAGCATAGTAAGCTTTATGAAGGTCACTATGCTGTCATCACGGATTTCTATACTGTCATTAAGGCTACCTGCTTCTGCTTCGTCTATGAATATGCGGAACAACCCGTCCTCATAAGCTTTAAGAGCGTTGCTGACCGCCTCGTCAGGGACCGCCTCTTTTTTATTGAAGAGTTCGCCAAAGGCGATTTTTCCGACCTCGCTCATAGCTTCAAGCTCAGCTTCTGAAAAGGGCTTCAGCTCACTTTTGTTTATTCTGCCGTTTTGCAGGGCTACAAGAGTTTTTACACACTCTGTTATAAGTGCCGCCACCGTGTCAGGTCTGTTTTCTATCATAAAGGGCACCACTCCGATTTTGTTACGGCGTGAGCCTATCTGCTTTATCCGTATCTTTATATTCATAACAGCCTCCCATTACAGTAATAATTCTACATATAATTCTACCACTTTTACGCTCATTGTCAATATTACAGGTACAAATACATTCTTTTTATTTGACAATTTATTGCAGTGGTGATATAATCATCTATGACAATATAACGCCAATTTTCCGCATTATAATGCGGATGTCAACAGTTGTTTACATAAAAGGAAACATTGATTTCTTGAAAAAACACGGCTTCTGATTTAGAATTACCATTGTAAAAACCACAGCAAAGGAGGTATTACGGTGGTAGAAAAAATAAGGAAGCTGAAATACGAATACAGCAGTAAAAAAATGATAGGAAAGCTCCCTCTTGTGTCAATAAGTATAGGAGTGGGAGCAAAAACCGCAAAGGGCATTGTCGCTATCGGCAACGTGAGTAAGGGACTTATATCAATAGGGCTTATAGCGATGGGCGGTTTATCTCTGGGTATAATTTCTCTGGGATTGCTTGCCTTTGGCATTATCGGACTGGGCTTTATTGTGTCGGCAGGCTTTTCTCTGGGTGTTATCGCCATAGGCGGAATTGCCGCAGGCATTTTCTCCCTTGGCGGCATATCCATAGGAGTTGCCAGCGTAGGCGGTGTAGCAGTGGGCGGTCAGGTCGCCTTCGGCGGCTTTGCTATAGCTCCCGTAGCTATGGGACTTGTCACAAAGGCGGAGGTAAGCCTGTCAGTGGCAGACATAGGAACGCTTATGCAAAGCGGAGCAGACGCCTTTAACACTATAATAAACGAAGCCTTACCAAATATATGGGAGCCTTTCAGAAGCTGGGTGACAATGCTCTTATAAGGCGTGATACAGAACTTTTATCAAACAGGAGTGGGTGTTTTGGAAAACAGACAGATGCAGTTCAGTGAAAATCTTCAGAATTTAAGAAAAGAAAAGGGACTTTCCCAGGAGGAGCTGGGCGAACAGCTGTCAGTATCAAGGCAGACCATCTCCAAATGGGAAAAGGGTACCGCTTACCCCGATATGCTGAATTTAATGACAATAAGTCAGTTTTTCGGTATCTCTGCCGATGAGCTTATCAGCGGCAGAAAAGAAGAAAATGCTACAGAAGAAGCCGAAGAAAGGTTACAGGAAGAAGCTGAGGCTTCGGTTGATTCTTCCAAAGCACCTCCTTTCCATCTGGAATATGAGAGCCGCATAAAGATAAAGAATCTCCCTCTTGTTCACGTAAATTGCGGCTTCGGCGGATATAAGGCAAAGGGCGTTATAGCAGTCGGCAATTTCGCTACAGGCATATTTTCAGTAGGTCTTATATCAAAGGGACTTATAAGCATAGGCGTGCTTTCTCTGGGACTTATCGCCTTCGGAGTGCTGGCGCTGGGACTTGTTTCGGTATGCTGTATAGGTGCAGGAATTATCGCTATAGCAGGTATCGGCGTCGGCGTGATGAATCTTTCAGGCGTCGGCTTCGGAGTAGTGTCGGTGGCAGGCTGTGCCTTTTCTACCCACGTTTCGATAGGAGGAGTAGCCTATGCTCCTGTAGCGGTAGGCTACGTTGTAAAGGGTGACGAAACTATGCTTTTGCAGAATTTAAGCGATATATCGGTTACTGAGTCGGAAAGCGTTCTTGCCCTTATAAATGCGAAATTCCCCGATTTCCCCGAAATACTGAAATTCTGGGCAACGATGATTTTTAAATAAAGGATATATTATGAAAAAGACAGACTTAACAGAGCTTAATGATGAAATAGAAAGACGGATAGCGGTAATGGAAGAGGAAAACTACGAATTTCCCCGCCGCTTTTCTAAAAAAGACTATATATTTACCGCCCTTGTCGGTGTTGTATGCCTCGCCTTTATTATAGGCGGTGCGTTTATAGTGTAAGGGGGATAAGTATGAGCAATGTAAATAAATCGGTAGAAAAAGAGGCGTTCTTCGGCATAGCTCCCGTTCTGAAAAAGGAAAAGCTCTACGGCTTTATTGACGCCCTTCTTATACTTTCAGGCTACTGTATAGCCACCTGGAGCTATACCCAGGGCACATATCTTGCTACCCTTGTAGGCTTTAAACAGCTGCTTATCGGCGCATTCTTCGGTGCAATACTGATGCTTGTCATATACCAGCTGCCCGTTATATTATCGGTGCGCTACGGCATAGATATATGGGTATGGCTGCGGAGTGTGTTCGGCAAGAACGGAATACTTGTCATGACGGTGATAATCATTCTGATAAATTACCCCTGGTATGCGGTATGTGCCGACCTTTTCGCCTCCTCTATGGGAAATCTGGCAGGACTATTCGGTATAACGCTTCCCGAGGGTGCTCACACAATACTTGCGATACTCTGTGTTGTTATAGGTACTCTTATTGCGTATAAGGGACTTGGTGCTATCACCTGGACCACAAGAATTTTAGTACCCTTACTTTTACTGCTGGGCGTAGTGGTAGTGATAGTCGGCTTTTCCTCTGTGCCCTTTGAAGCAATCTGGAACTACAAGCCCACAAGACCTGAGGGCGAGCTTAATATAATTCCCTACATAATATCAATAGAGGCAAACTTTGCCTTTGTAATTACCCTTGTGGGCGGTATGGCAGAGGTGCCTAGAATCACAAAGAACGAAAATTCAGGCTTCTGGGCAGGAGTACTCGGTCAGGGCTTTTCGGGCTCCTTCTTTGTGGTGGTAGGCGCAGTTATGTCTATAGCCATGCAGTATGTAACAGGCGAAATGGTGGACGATCCCACGGTTATGCTGGCTACACTTTCAGTCCCTGCGCTTGCCTTCAGCTCGCTTCTCCTTGTAGCCTTTGCCAATATAGGCACTCAGGCGGTAGGCTCGTACATCTACGGCGTTATGCTGAAATCCTCCTTTAAGAAGGCAAGCTATACCATACTTATACTGATACTGGGACTGTATGTAACGCTCCTTTGTATCTGGGGCAGAATAATAGAATTCTTCGGCTCCTTCCTTACAATAGGCGCCTGCATCTATGCACCCCTTGCCGCACTTTTATTCGTGGATTTCTTCTTTGTAAGACGGCAGAAATTCTCCATCCGTGCCGCCTTCGGTCTTAAAGGACATAAGGCGTATGATTATACCAAGGGATTTAACATAGTGGGACTTTTATGCGTTGCGGCAGGCGTTGCAATGTCGCTTATGGTATATAATCCCGTTACCGGCGAGATACACAATATGGTGCTTTTCTATCTTACTCCCACAGGCTTTTCCTTTATCGGTACGGGACTGCTGTATTTCCTTTTAAGCCTTGTGCCACCGATAAAACGCTATCTTTTAAAGGACAGAGAGGATATAACTATTTAAATGAAAAATATAAAAGGACAAAGCATTCTTACTGTCAGAAAGCGGGGTAAAATCGATACCACCCCCTTTGACCGTCACCGTATGCCGCCAAAGCAGAATTTCTTTCTTACTCCCGTTATATGGCTTCTGTGCAGACTTCTCACTCTCGGCACGGGACTTAAAATAAACAAAAAGGATATGAAGGGATTAAAGCCGCCCTTTTTAGTGCTTGGATCCCATCACGCCTTTATGGATTTTTACGTTACTCCGCTGGCGCTGTTTCCCCACAGAGCGAATTATATCTCGGAGCTTGAGGGCTTTGAATATTTCGGCGAATGGATATACAGGCAGGTGGGCTGTCTTGGTACAAGAAAATTCGTAAATGATATGGCACTTGTAAAGAATATCAGAAGAGTGCTGGAGAGAAAAGGCATACTTGTAATCTACCCCGAGGCAAGATATGCAAACGTAGGCACAAGCACAGATATCCCCGTATCAGTCAGCAAGATGATTAAAAAACTGAACGTTCCCGTGGTGACGATAAATATGCACGGCAACTATCTGCAGTCGCCTATATGGAATTTAAAGAAGAGAAAGGAAGTACGGCTCTCTGCTGATATCTGTCAGCTTATCACAAAGGAGGAAACGACAAGCCTCTCTCTTGACGAGATACACAAAAAAATATCAGAATATCTCACCTACGACGAATATAAATGGCAGTACGATAACAAAATGGCGATAACCGACAGCTTTCGTGCCGAGGGACTTCATAAGGTGCTTTATCGTTGTCCCCATTGCGAAACCGAGTTTTCTGTGACGAGCAAGGGCGCAGAAATCATCTGCGAAAAATGTCATAGCAGATATTATATGACCGAGTACGGCAGAATGTTAAAAGACAATGAAGAATTTGAGTTCTCCCACATACCCGACTGGTACGAATGGCAGAGAAAAGAAGTCGGGAAGGAAATAGACAGCGGCAACTACAGCCTTGACTGTATGGTGGAAATACACGCCCTGCCCAATGCAAAGAATTTTATCGACTGCGGCGAGGGCAGACTTGTTCACGATAAAAACGGTTATGCTCTTACCTTTACCGATTATGGTGCTGATAAAGAACAGACTATGTCTTTTCCACCCCTTTCTATGCTGTCGGTACATACCGAGTATGATTATCGCGGAAAGGGACAATGTATAACGCTGTCTACTCTTGATAACACCTATTTCCTTTTTCCGAAAAGCGAAGGCTTTAATGCAACAAAAATTCAGTTTGCAACGGAATATCTATATAAAAAGGCTCAAAGCGAGCTGAAACAGTAAAATATAAGCCTGAAAGATGTGATTGCTTTCAGGCTTGTTTATTTACTCAATTAAGAAATGGCAAAATTTTATAGACAAAAGATAAAATTTGTGATATACTATATGATGGTTATAATTTATCCGCAAATATCGGCGGAACAGAAAGGAGAATCATCATAGCATGATTTACGAAAAATCCTGTGGTGGAATAGTTTACAGGAAATTTCACGGCAATACGGAAATATTGCTGATTAAGCATCTGAAGTCAGGCTACTGGTCATTTCCCAAGGGTCACGTAGAAGGAAATGAAACAGAGGAAGAAACCGCAAAAAGAGAAATAAAGGAAGAAACCAATATCGATGTTTACATCGATGCAGGCTTCAGAGAAACTGTAACTTATTCGCCCCGAAAGGACGCCAGAAAAGAGGTTGTCTATTTCGTGGCAAGAGCAAGAAACTTCGATTATATCCCCCAGCTTGAAGAAATAGCTGACATCCGCTGGGTAGAGATAGGTCAGGCGCACAACCTGCTTGCATATGATAATGATAAGCTGATTGTAAATAAGGCAAGAAGCTTTATTGCACTTATGAAATAAATTTCAGGTGCATTCGAAAAGAAAGGAAATTCCCCGGATGATGACCTATGAGCAAGCGATTGCTTATGTAAACGGCTATACAAAATCAGGAAAGCCGATGGAAAATCTCGCACGATTCGTAATACTCATGCGACTTCTCGGCGAGCCTCATAAGGATTTTAAAACGGTGCATATTGCAGGCACAAACGGAAAAGGCAGCACCTGCGAATATATCAGCAACGCCCTTTTAAAATCAGGAAAAACAGTGGGAAAATTCACCTCCCCCTACATAACCTGCATAGAAGAAAGAATACAGGTAAATAACAGAAATATATCCCGTCATGCCTTTGCCATACTCTGTGAGCAGGTGAAGAATGCGGTAGAGGAAAGCGGTATAGACGGCTTTTCACAGTTTGAGATACTTACAGCTATCGGTTTTCTATATTTCAGTAAGGAGCAAATCGATTATGCAGTTATAGAAACAGGTATCGGCGGTACCCTTGACTGCACAAATGTAATAACTCCCGAAATAAGCGTCATCACTTCAGTAGATTACGACCATACGGCATTACTCGGTAATACCATCCCTGAAATCGCTTCACACAAGGCAGGTATTATAAAGCCCTGCGTACCCTGCGTAGCTGCAGTAATGGGAGAAGAAGCGGCTCATGTCATAGAAACAAGAGCGAAAGAATTCGGTGCAGAGCTTATAGTTCCCGATATAAACAGAATGCAGGTTATAGATATGGACGCAGGAGAGGTGTTCTTCTCCTACAAGGGCGGTAACTATCATCTTATAATGTCAGGCAGTCACCAGATAATGAATGCGCTGTGTGCTATCGAGGCTTGCAAGAAGCTGGGCGTTCAGTACGGACATATCTTTACTGCGCTTGAAAAGTCCTCGCTCCCCGCAAGAATGGAAATGATACACAAGGACGGTACCCGTTATATAATTGACGGCTCGCATAACCCTTCCGCTATGAAAGCGGCAAAGGAGCTTTTATCCATTGACAAACGTTCTGTATATGCGGTTATAGGTATGCTTAAAACCAAGGACTGGGAAAATGCGCTGAAGGAAATACTCCCTGCGTTAAAGGAAATAGTATTTGTTGACAGCTTTGCACAGGGCGCTGTGCCCAAAGAAGAGCTTATGCAGTTTGCAAAATCTTGCGGCAGTACCGCAAGCTGTGAAGCACAGCTTTCTGTGGCACTTGAAAAAATCTCAGAGATGTCTGCAGGCAAGGACTATGCTATGATAACAGGCTCGCTGTATCTCGCCTCGGTTATGAGAAAAATGATAACGGAATAAAAATAAGCACCACAATCACAATAATGGTTGTGGTGCTTTGTAATCAGGAAAGCAACTTTATCTGTAAGCCGAGTTCTGTCGTGTGCGATCATCTATCTACTTTTTCCGTCGCCGGAAAAATCAAGCCACCTTAATCCGTGACCGCCGAGCAGACGGTTTTGCCACGGAACCAATCGGTGTTGCATCGGATAGGGTTTACAGATAGAAACAGTTACCTGTTCTACGGTGAGCTCTTACCTCGCCTTTCCACCCTTACACTATAAATAATGCGGTATATTTCTGTTGCACTTGCCCTGAAGTCGCCTTCGGCTGCCGTTAACAGCTATCCTGCTCTGCGATGCTCGGACTTTCCTCACGGTGTTACCCCCGCGACCGCACAATAAAGTTGCTCTATTATTTTATCATATTTTAAAGATTTGTCAAGACCTTAAAGGCAGGTGTTATTATATGAAAAAGGAACGGATAAATGCTCTGTGGCTGTTTGTTTACGGCTGTGCTATGATAGCTCTCGGAGTATTTGTATTTATAAAGGGCGAGGTGCTTATGGTACCTCTTGCCTCCTTTGGCGGTGTGTTTGTTGTAGTAAACGGCATACACAGATTTATAAAGGGTATTATGAGAGAAAGCAGGACAAGGCTTTTAAGCTTTACGGTAAACACTCTTATCGGATTATTCCTGCTGCTTGCACCTTTTACAAGCATTGCTCTTATAACCGTGATACTTTCTCTATATCTTCTGCTGAATGCGGTTATAAAGCTTATCGACCTTATCCACTCGCTGAAAAACGGAACAGAGGATTTTTCTGCGGATTTTATAGCCTTTCTGTTCTTCCTTGTTTTTGCGATGCTTATGCTGACAGGAGCATTTCAGTCAGCAGGCTGGCTTTCTGCGGTAATCGGCGTATATTGTATTCTTTACGGCGTCACCGAGCTTAAAGACTTTATGAGAGAGGTACTGCCAAGAAGAGCAAAGAATATTCTGCGCCGCAGAATAAGATTCTCCCTTCCTCTTGCCATATCCACCTTTTCGCCCCTTTCGGTATTAAAAAATTACAGTAAAAGACTCGACTCCAGAGAAATTGACATAGAGGCACTTTTAAAGGAAGAAAAAGCCTTTGACGACAACAAAAAAGCCAATATCCACGTGCTGATACACGTTTCTCTTGATGGGGTAGGTATGGTGGGACATTGCGACATAGTCTATAAAAACAAGGTCATATCCTACGGCAACTATGACGCCTCCTCCGAAAGACTGTTCGGTGCAGTAGGCGACGGGGTTATGTTTATTGCTGAGCCTGATAAATATATCGGCTACAGTATAGAACAGGATAAGCAGATGGTTATAGATTTCGGCTTGCTTTTATCCGATAAGCAGATAAGAAGAGTAAGACGGGAAATGGCAAGGATAAAGAAAACCACCTATCGTTGGCGCTGTCCCTTTGAAAAGGCTACGTATGAAGGTAAAAATGTACAGCCCTCCGACTTTTCCGATTATTGCAGCAGACTGTGGCACGGCACAAAAGCACGCTTTTATAAATTTTACAGTGGCAAATGGAAAAGCTATTTCGTTATGAGCACAAACTGCGTATTACTTGCCGACAGTATTTTGTCAAAGGCGGGTACCGATATAATAAATACCGCAGGCATTATAAGCCCCGGCGCATATTATGATTATCTGCAGAAGGAATATACTTTAAAAAACGGAATTGTTGTCAGCAGAGATGTTTATGGCAAATTCTCTTGACAAATCATAAAAAAGTGATATAATATATTTAGCACTCTCTGAGGTAGAGTGCTAAAACATATAAAACGGCACAAAAGAAAGGAACAGAAAAAATGGCAAAAAAGGCATTTAAGGCAGAGTCCAAAAGACTTCTTGATATGATGATAAATTCTATCTACACTCACAAGGAGATATTCCTCCGTGAGCTTATCAGTAACGCCAGCGACGCTATGGATAAGCTGTACTTCAAGTCAATGACAGAAAATATCGGCATCACAAGAACGGATTTTGCAATAGATTTAGCCCTTGATAAGGAAAACAGAATACTGACAATCACCGATAACGGTATCGGTATGACAAAGGACGAGCTTGAAAATAACTTAGGCGTTATCGCCCAGAGCGGCTCCTTCAAGTTCAAGAACGAGAACAGCGATGTTGATAAGGACGACATCAGCGTTATCGGACAGTTCGGCGTAGGCTTCTACTCCGCATTTATGGTGGCTTCTTCCGTTACGGTTGAAACAAAGGCTTACGGCAGTGATACCGCATACAAGTGGTATTCCGAGGGTGTTGACGGCTACACTATCACCGAAACTGAAAAGGACAGCTATGGTACAAAAATCACTCTTAAAATAAAGGAATCCACCGAAGAAGAGGACTACGAGGATTTTGTAACCGAATATAAGATAAGAGGTATCGTCAAGAAATATTCAGATTATATCCGCTACCCCATCAAGATGTTGGTAGGTCACAGCCATCTTAAAGAGGGAACAGAGGACGAATACGAAACTCACTATCAGATAGAAACCTTAAACAGTATGATTCCCATCTGGAATAAGAGCAAGGCAGAGCTTACCGACGAAGAATATAATCTTTTCTATAAGGAAAAGTTCTTTGATTATGAAGATCCTATAGCACATATTCACACACAGGCAGAGGGTACTGCTACCTATAAGGCTCTGCTCTATATCCCTGCAAAGGCGCCCTTTGACTACTATTCAAAGGACTACGAAAAGGGACTCCAGCTTTACTCAAACGGCGTGCTTATCATGGATAAATGTGCAGATCTTCTCCCCGATCATTTCAGCTTTGTAAAGGGACTTGTGGACTCCTCCGATTTATCCCTTAACATTTCAAGAGAGCTTTTACAGCACGACAGACAGCTTAAAATCATAGCAAGAAGAATCGAAAAGTCGATAAAGAACGAGCTTTCCAAGATGCTCAAAAACGACAGAGAAAAGTACGAAAAGTTCTGGAAGGCATTCGGACTGCAGATAAAGTTCGGTGTGTACAACGGCTTTGGCGAGGGCAAGGAATTACTTCAGGACCTTTTACTGTTCTACTCCTCCGCTGATAAGAAATATGTAACCCTTGAAGAATATACCCTTCGTATGAAGGAAGAACAGCAGTATATCTTCTTTGCCAGCGGTGACGAAGTGGACAAGATAGACAAGCTCCCCCAGACAGAGCTTATCAAGGATAAGGGCTACGAGATACTTTATCTCACCGACAGTATCGACGAATTTGTAATGCAGATGATGGTTGACTACAACGGCAAGCAGTTCAAATCCGTATCCGCAGGCGACCTTGACCTTGAAACTCCCGAGGAGAAGGAAGAGATGAAGGCAAAGAAGGAGGAAAGCAGAGCGGTTCTGGAATTTATCAAGGATTCTCTCGGCGGCAAGGTAAAGGATGTAAGACTTTCAAGCGTTTTAAAATCCCACGCCGTATGCCTCACTTCTGATGGTATTTTATCCATTGAGATGGAGAAGGTACTTTCCCATATGCCCAACGAACACAATGCCAAGGCTGAAAAGGTACTGGAGATAAACGCATCCCACCCCATCTACGAAAAGCTGAAGACGCTTTTTGAAACCGACAAGGAAAAGCTTGCACTTTATGGTGACCTGCTTTATAATCAGGCGCTTTTAGTAGAGGGTATCGCAATAGAAGACCCCGTCGATTTCACAAACAAAATCTGTTCACTCATGTGAGGCGTGCCGCCTCGGGCAGTTCCACCGCACGATAAAAAAGTAATATACCTCACTTTGTCTGTGCGGCGGTGTAGAAATCAGCTATATTTCGCTTATAATAAGGCGTGCCGCCTCTCCCAATCCCACCGCTTTGACGGTGGGATTTTTTCATCGCTTATGATAGTGATAACAGAGTAATATCCTATTTGACAACGCTTTTTCAAAGTAGTATAATAAAATCAACAACTCTGATACGTGGGGTGATGCAGAATGAAAAAGGTTATAATTATATCGGTGATTGTTTTAGCGGTGCTGGTGGCTCTCGGAATATACGGAACACAGCTTGCCTGGGGCAATGACGTAAATAAAATCTCCTTTTCCGATTTGCCTGATTATAGCAGAGAAGGGGTAGAATCTGCACTTCAGCTTTCTTTATCCGAAAAGGAAGAAATAACACAGCTTGAAAAAGTCACCGACCATATCGGAAATACACGTTATACTGTAGCCATAAAAAGCGGCGATGCCTTGTCACTTGTGAAAGGTAACGAAATATTCAAAGCACTTCCCGAGGTATCGGAAAAAGAAATAAAAACAGGCGGATATTATATAAAAGGAAATATGCTTTATATCACCTTGTGGCAGTTTGATTACGATAATGAAAATTCGATATATTCAGACTATGGCGATTACGCAAAAAATCTTATCAATGAGGTTGAGAAAGCTCTTGAAGGTGACGACGGAACAAGACCGAAGCGATATAATTCAGATGATGAATACAGCTTTATAACCGATATTGAAAAAACGGAGCAGACAGAGATTTTTGATATTTTAAATATAACTATTCCTGAAAATGAGACAGAGGCTTTTATTTATTCCTTTGGTTATAAAGAGGGCAAGTCCAAAAACGGAAGCTTTACATTTGTTATAGAAATCGGCGGAGTGAAGGATTACAAAGCCTTCTTTGAAGTTAACCCCGATATAAAAAGCCTTAATCAGACTTACGGCAATCAGATTTATGAGGAAGAAAAGCTGGGTACGGATTATTTCGTAACCTACGTAAAGCATTTTGACTATTCATCCGTTCAGGATATAAAAGCGGTGGACAGCCTGACAGAATTTTTTGAAAAGTAAATTTATGAGGAGAAATTATGAAAAGAATACTATGCCTTATTTCAGCGGTATTTACGTTGTTGCTTTTGGTTGCAGGCTGTAATCAGACTGGTGAAAATAATAACGGAGAAAAAAGAAGATATCTTGAAAACAGGGATTATGCCTTCGTCTACGATATCGGAAGGGAAGAGCAGGAAAAAATACTTGAGCTTTTTAACGTAAAAATACCCGAAAACGAAAAGGATGCCTTTCTCCGTTCCTTCGGATACAGAAAGCACTCGTCAGATGATAACGCTATGTTGTTTATGATTGAAATTGACAAGGTGCTGGACTACGAAGGCTTTTTTGCTTATAACAAGGGCAGAGTAAAGGAAAACGGGCTTGACGGGTTAAGCCTTAACGAGTATAATGGCAGGGATTATACCGAGGAAGAATCAAAGCTCGGCACAGCCTATTATATAACCTATACCGAGCTGATTTATAATTTTGATGAGGAAGCCGAAGCGGCACAGAAGCTAAAGGAAATTTTTGATGAGATGAACAAATAATCGAAGTCTGAAGGGAGCTATCGCAGATGAAAAAGAAACCCTTAAAAATAATCATAATAATTATCACCGCTATACTTCTGCTTGTTTCAGCCTTTTTTATAACAAGACTTTTTGAGAGCAAGGAAGACAAGGCTCTGCGAGAAATGAACGCTGTTATACGGGAGTATATGCCGGCAAAAATAGGAGATGTCGTAGATTTTGTACAATCCTTTGATCACGGTTCATACACATATGAAAATGGTAAACTCATCATAACAAATGCAGAAAAAGTTGATATGGAATTATCGGACGCCTTATCTTCCATAAAAAAGATGAATATTGTATTGGAAAATTATATGCTTCAGAACAAAATTCTGTCAGATGAAGATACGGAAATAATAATTCGGTTTGAATGCCAGGCAAACTGGTCAATTACACTGAAGCCTAAAACAAAAAGCATAGGGATAGGGGTGACAAGGCTTGCTCCGTTTGGTAAGGAGATGTTAAGTTTATGCAAAGAGTATAAGTCAATTCATATTGGCGGATATTGGGGATATAACGTTACTGTACCCGACGATATTAATAGTAGCTTTTTCGAGGATTTTACCAATCTTGAAAGTCTGGATATAGATTCTATAGAAACGGAAGCTATGAAAGATTTTTTGGACAATGCATTAAAAGGTCTGCCTGAAACCTGCACAGATATAAATACAGAGGTAAGACGAAGCTATTGACAGCGGAAAGCAAGCTAGAGGAGATGTTATGAAAAAGAAAGTTCTTGGCTGGTGTGGTGTTGGAATTTTAGTGATTGCCATACTTGTCTTTACTGTAGGCTGGTTTTCAAAAAGCAGTTTTGAAAGAGCCGTCATTATGGAAAGCGTCAGTCTTGCTGGTAGCTGGGGCTATGACGGCATAACAGTAAACGAGGAAGAAAAAACCGTTTCAGTAAGATACTCCTGGGTAATGGGTAGCTGGAGCAATAACATTGAAGGTATCCATGATACATATGATAAGCTCCGAAAAATCGCTTCGGATAATGACATATTTGACGAATACACTCTTGATATAGCCTGGATCAATCAAGGCGAGTATTTTGGAATTTGTAACATATCCGAAGATGCCAAGTATATAACAATAGAGGCCAACGCAGCACTTGACCTGAAGGAAATAGCTGAATATTTCCCAAGTGCAAATAAACTGCATTTGCATCCTATATGGTATGATGACATCTCGGAAATAAAGAGCTTTAATAATCTCAGCTATATCAGTGTCAGCCACAATATTCCTGAATCGGATTTAGCTTATATAAAGGAATGCTTTCCTGATTGTGAGATAGATATATATACACCGTATTATGGCCCTTTGGAGTGAAACAAAGGTAAGACAATATTACATTGATGAATAAAATCATGACAGTTAACGGCTGACAGCACTATCGGAGGAAAATGATGAAACCAAACAAACAGATTATAGCGGCAATTATCCTTGCACCTGTCGTTGTGCTTATAGTAGCGGTTTATTCGCTACTTGCGGATGCACTGCTTGACAGCCTTCTGAAGGCTTTTTACGTTGAGCTTGCAACAAACAATCCGATAATATGGCTTTGGCAAATATTATCAAAAGTAAACGTACTGATACTTGATATTATTATTGCCCTGCCCGTCTTTTTTGCTACGAAAAAATTCGGTGTAAAGCCGTTACATATTATCGGCAGCACTCTGATTATCTACGTGCTGTATGCGGTGGTTCCTTTGCTCCCCGTACTTTATACCCGTGTGTATACAAACGGTCTGATAGTGACAAAAATGGGCGTGGATACCTGGCAAAGGGCAGTTGCGGTATCCTTGTCATTCGGCGTGATTATGTTTGCAACCTGTCTTATTGTAACTAAGATTTCGGAAAAAAGAATCAAGAAGGCTGAACAGCCTGAAAATTCTGCCGAGGACGAAATTTGACAATTCGCTCTATATATGTTAATATGAAAAAAATAAATAATACGAGGTAACGTTATGAACGGATTAGCTTTAGCAGGTCTTATATGCGGTATAGCGAGCTTATTATCGGGCGTTCCGGCGGTTTTTGCACCGGCGGTGACTGTTCTGCTCTTTTTATCATCCATTGCGGCGATAATTTTAGGCTCGGTGGCAATGTACAAGACAAAGAAAGCCTATGGCTCGGTAAGTGCGATGTCTGTAATAGCTCTTGTTACGGGCGTACTCGGACTGTTTTTCGGACTCCTTTATTCTCTGCCTGTGGCGGTATGCTCCTGCTTATGCGCAGGCTTCAACGAGGCAGGCGGCATTGGCGGAATGTACGGCTGTGCAAAGGATATAGCGGATGATATTGCAAGCAATATTGAAGCTAACAGTAATATCGGACAGTTTTTTAACTGATAAAATATTATGATAGGTAGCTTTGATTTTTTCGGCAGGGAGATAAGCAGTTATATGCTGTGTGCCCTTGTCGGAATTATGGTAACCGGCGTATTTGCCTTTATAAAAGCGAAGAAGAATAATCTCAACGAGGTTATGATGACCTTTATGCTGATGTTTTCGGTTATCGGTGTTCTTATCGGAGGGCATCTGCTTTTTGCAGTTACAAATCTTGATAAGCTATGGCTTTTCGGCAAGGTCAGGAGCTTTGGCGATTTTATCGCCGTGGTATCGGTTATCTTCGGTGGTCAGGTGTTTTACGGCGGACTTTTCGGAGGAATCGGAGCGGCGCTTCTTTTTGCTAAAATAACCCGTCTTGAAAATTTCAGCGGATATACGGATATAATGGCGGCGGGAGTGCCTTTGTTTCACTTCTTCGGCAGAATCGGGTGCTTTCTCGGTGGTTGTTGCTACGGTATAGAAAGTGATTTCGGATTTACTACCCATAATGCGCTCATTTCCTCTGCAAACGGGGTAAACCGCTTTCCCGTACAGCTTTTCGAGGCAGGCTTCTGTCTGCTGATAATGATCTTTATATTACGGCTTTCAAGGTGTGAAAAATTAAAGGGCAGATTATTTCATATCTATCTTTTCACCTACGCCATCGGAAGATTTATTCTTGAATTTTTCCGTGGCGACAGCTACAGAGGTTTCCTGCTGGGATTATCCACCTCGCAGATTATATCGGTTGTTATAATAATTTCGGTTACAATTTATTTTTTCGTTGCAAGAAAGAGCAAAACTACCTGAACAACGGAATGAAAAAACCATTGCGTAAGCCAAAGGAGAAAATATGTACATCAAATGGAGTGTTACAGCCGATCTGTCTGATATGACGCTTGAGTATTTTGAAAAAGAATATAACGGTATATACGGCTTTTTCTCTCTTGAAATTGACGGCAATAAGCTGGGTGAAAGAGCAGAAGAATGCTATGAGGATGAAGGCTTATACGATATATCCTATTATCTTGGTTGCCTGATAAAATGCGGCATCGCAATGAAAAAACGGGAAAAGATTTCGGTTATGCTGCTTGAATGCGTTCTGGCAGAGCTTGTACTGGAATTTGACGACGACGTGACAATCAGCTTTGTCAATATCGGGAGCAGAGAAATTTATTGGTCGGCAAAAATTACAAGGGAAGAGCTGACAGAGGAAATAGAATATAATTATCATAGCTTTATAGATTATATAAAAAAGGTAAATCCGTTGCTTCTGGATTCTTATCTTTTATGGATATTAAAGAGCAGATACGATGATTTCAAAAACCTGAAGTAACCGATATAAGCTATGGCACAGAGCGGATAACCAGCTGACGTTTTATTTAAGCCCTTACTTCTGATACACAAATAAGATTATTATACCGCAATCTCGGTTGCAGTATGATGATATCGGGAGATTTATCGTTAATAATGCTCAACCACTCATACAGCTGAGGATTAACTTGCGGTAGGTCTTCTTTTTTATATGAAAATATCGGGGATATCCTTTCTGCCGACCGTAGCTATACGGAAAGCAGAGGGGTATCCCCGACGTTCTGTTATGGTAAGATTAAATTACGTGTGCCGTTTCACTTAATTTTGCAAAGCACAATTCAGTAAAGGGCAGGAACTGACAAAGGCGGCACGCCTTACTATTGATGCACTATAGTAATTTTTTATACTGCCGCACAGACAAAGTGAGAAAATATCTCTTCTTTATCGTGCGGCAGGAATTGACAAAGGCGGCACGCCTTATCGTAGACATAATACAAGAAATTTTTATCCCCCCTGCCGTTTCACCTGACTATGCAAAGCACAATTTAATAAAAGGCAGGAACTGACAAAGGCGGCACGCCTTACTATTGATGCACTATAGTATTTTTTTATACTGCCGCACATACAAAGTGAGAAAATATCTCTTCTTTATCGTGCGGCAGGAACTGGCAAAGGCGGCACGCCTTATCGTAGACATAATACAAGAAATTTTTATCCCCCCTGCCGTTTCACCTGACTATGCAAAGCACTGTTTAATAAAAGGCAGGAACTGACAAAGGCGGCACGCCTTAGCAAATCTTCTCCTGTAAAATGTCAAGTACTTCTCCGAAACGCTGGAAGTGAACGACTTCTCTTTCGCGAAGGAACTTGATAACGTTAGCTACGTCGGGATCGTCACACATTCTTAAAATATTGTCGTAGGTTGCACGGGCTTTCTGCTCCGCCGCCAGATCCTCCATAAGATCTGCTATAGGATCCGCCTTGCTCTGAATATACGCCGCAGTAAAAGGCACGCCTGAGGCACTTGCAGGATATACCGCATTGGCATGATCAATGTAATAATCGCCTACGCCGTAGCGGTCAAAGCTCCTTGCGCCCTCGCCTGTTGTAAGCTGGGAAACGATAGAGCCTATCATCTCTAAATGCCCGAGCTCTTCGGTGCCTACGTCGGTTAAAAGAGCTATTGCTCTCTTATCCTTCTGGGCGAAGCGCTGGGACAGATAGCGCAGAGCCGCACCAAGCTCACCATCAGGACCGCCGTACTGGGAAAGTATATAGCTTGCAAGCTTAGGGTTGCGGTTCTTTATAACTACGGGAATCTGTGTTCTTTTTTCAAATATAAACATACGCTACCCTCCTTACTTTATCCATTTTCCGCAAAGCCAGTCCCAATCTCCGTCCTTGCCTGCGCTTTCACAGCGGAGGGGATAGCATTCTGCTTCAAAGGCCTGACGGCAGGCTTTTGCCTGCTTTACCGCCTCGCGATAAATTCTTATTGCTTCGCAGTCGTCGGGGTGAGTATCAAGATAGAGCTTTAAGTCGAGAGCAAAAAAATCTGCCTCGGACAGCTTTTTTAAAAGAGCGGCACAGCGTGGAGTCATATCAGCTGCCATTATAAAGCCCCCTTTCGTATTCATCAATCTTCAGATTAAGCTCAGGGAAAACCGTACCTGATATCATTGCCATCTCGGGAGAGTAGAGCTTTCCCAGCTTCTGAAAGGGAACATGGGCATATCCCACTCTGTGAACAACACGAGGGATAGGCATTGAGCATTCTTCCTTCATAGAAATTCTCCTTTCGTTTTTAAGGCTTTACAGTACATTCTATGAGAAAAGCGGAAATTGGTGAATGTGCCACAATAAATTGACAAGAGATAATTGCTTTGGTATAATGAATAAAAACAAGACGATAACAAGGAGACTACGGAATGCAGGTATATCAGTGTAAAATGTGCGGCGCAGGACTTGATCCCCGTTCTGACGGCGTCTGCACCTGTGAATATTGCGGTACAAAATACAGCTTTCGTGATGATAGAAGTAATGAGATTCCCACAAGCTTCAGCAATGAAACTCAGATGCCTATAGCGCAGATAACCTTTTCTATAAAAGTGGAGCAGGTCTTTTTTATAAAGACAAGAGGCGTTGTAATAACCGGCGAAGTGGCACAGGGCGAAGTGGCTATAGGTGACAGCGTAAAAATCATAAAGAATAGTGGTCAGCGAATCGACAGCGCCGTTGTAGGAATAGAGCAGTTCAGAAAATTCCTGGATAAGGCTAAAAAGGGTGATAAGATAGGTCTTATGCTGGCAGGCGTTACAAAGGAGCAGATAAGCGCAGGTGATCTCATTGTAAAGGGTGAGATTGACATTAATGCAGTAGTCGATTACATAAGAGGGAGATATCTGCCTACCAATGAAAAGGTGCTGGCTATAGATTTCTACCGAAAGGCTACAGGTGTCGGACTAAAGGAAGCAAAGGATAATGTGGATAGAATTTTTGCAAAGGGCTAAGGCGTACCGCAACGAGTGATTTCAGTTTTAAAAAACAGCTAACCCCGCCGCTTTAATGCGATAGTCGTATAGAAGTATTAAAAGCCACTTTTGATGTTGATGTCAAAAGTGGCTTTGCGTTGCTTATGACGTTGACTTTTTATATCGACAATGCTATAATTAACTGACAGATAAATAAGAATTTATCGCTCCGCTGGGGTGTGGTGTCACCCTAACCCCCTAACCCCCTTCCCCTCAAGGGGAAGGGGGAATACATGGGGGCTCGCCGCCCCTGTGCCCTGCTTGGGGCTACGCCCCAAACCCCGTTTATATCGATGTTTGTGGGCAGTCTTATCAAAACGTTTTAATTTACGATTGTAGGGGGCGGCAAGCAGTCCGAGAGGACTGCGGCACCCTTCAGGGTATGTCCCCTGACGCCCCGCCGCCGCAGGCGGAATTTAAAATCCATCAATTGCCAAAGGCAATTGATTCCACAACTTCGTGCGTAGCACGAAACATCACTCCGACGGAGTCGGAACATCACACGGCGTAGCCGTGCATCACTTCGTGCAAA
>JAGAVH010000035.1 GCA_017942025.1 Ruminiclostridium sp.
AAACGTCCTCTACACGCTACACATACCCCCGCTCAGAAACTTTTTGAAAAAAGTTTCCTAAAAACCTTCAAAAACTTTTCTAAAAAGGAAAACTTTTCTTTTTAAAAAGTTTTGCTCGAGCTTTTTCAAAAGCTCGCAGGGTTTCTTGAGGGACGGAGTCCCTTGAGTCGCGCGTGCCTATTTGCGCGAAACGTCCTCTACACGCTACACATACCCCCGCTCAGAAACTTTTTGAAAAAAGTTTCCTAAAAACCTTCAAAAACTTTTCTAAAATCCGAAACTCACCGTTTATGGCTTATGTCAAATGATCCTTACCTCTCTGCCAAGCCCGAAGGAATAGACAACCGTCTCGGAGACCGTGCGTCCCATCATAAGCTCGCAGGCACGTTTATAGTAGGAAAGCTGTGTAAAATACCTCTCGCGAAGCATTTTTTCATCCTCTTCTATATTTCCGCTGACGTAGTCGGTCTTATAGTCGATAAGCTTGAGCGTTTTATCATCTCGCTCGATAAGGCAGTCGAACACGCCTTGAACGAGAAGCTTTGTACCCGAAAGCTTCTCTTTAAGCTCTTCCCTTCCTGTAAATTCACTTGCGGGAAGCATAAGGCTGAAGCGTTTTTCGCGCCAGATGCTTTTAGCCGATTTTATCTCCCTATAAAGCTCGGATGAAAAGAATTTCTTCAGCTTATCGATATATACGAGTCTTGCAAGACTCGGATTGATGAATTTTTTATCACACAGGCGCGCAAGCTCTGTCTCAACGCCGTTTTTCTCTGCGTTTTCAAAATCGCAAAACTGCATAAACACGTGTGTTGCCGTGCCGCGCATCGCACCCGTTACCTTTATATCCTCGCCCTCTGACATAAAGCTCGGGATATCGGTGATCTTTTCCTCGCTTTTGACAAGGTCAGCGTAATCTGTGTCAAGTACCTCCGGGAAAAGGCGTGATACCGACATTTTCGCAGGCAAGGTAAGCTCCTTTTCAAACGGGTAGGAATATTCAAGTCTTTTTCGTATCTCGTTTACGCCAAGTAGCGGTCTATCTTCGCATGCGCTGTCTTCATCGGCGGCAATTTCTTCTTCGAGTATTGCCTCCGGAAGCTCGCCCGAAGCTGCTGCTTCTCCGAGCTTTTCCGACGATATCTGCGACACTCCGCTCTTCCAATCGTAATACGACGGAGTCAATACTTTGAATACATCGACATCGTTTGCTTTCTTATAGACAGCGGCAAGTATCCAGTGTATATACGTGCTTGAAGCTCTGAAAACGTAGGGAGAGCAGTTATTTCTCATCTGCTCCGCCTTTGCAAGCGTCTGGTCTACACCCTTTATCTCTGCCGTAACGTAAAGCTTTTTACGCGCACGTGTAAGTGCAACGTAGAGCACGCGCATTTCCTCGTCTATCTGCATTTCATAGATATATTCCACCATTGCCTTATACATCGGCGAATTATATCTCACCTTACCCCCGAGGTCGATAGGTCTTATGACAGCACCGAAGGAGTTTGCAAAGAGAAAATTCGATCTTATATCGCTTTTATTGACCGATTTTCCGCATCCCGAAACGAAACAGTATTCAAATTCAAGTCCCTTTGAATGATGTATTGTGAGAAGCTTAACGGTATCGTTATTTTCGGAGGCTTCCACCTTGAGTGCATCTGCGCCCGCTTTGCCGTTTCGTAGATCTTCTATATATCCGAGGAAGCTGTGCAGACCTCTGAAAGCGCTTTTTTCATAGCCGCGCGCGAGATTTTTGAAGAGCTCTATGCACTTTTTGGCATTTTCCGCGCTATCCTTATTTATCGATGCAAGCGCATTTATCGCGAAGTCGCGGCAGATATCGTCAATTATCTCAAAGACCTTTTTGCCCGACGCACGCTCACGGGAATCTGCGAGCCACGTAAGAAACCTTTCGCCCTTTGTGAAATTATTTTCCCTTGTATACGCTCTGAATTTATCGTAAAGCGACATACGTGTTTCGTATTTTTCCGAGGCAATATCTACTATATCGCTGAACTCGATACCGAATATCTTACTGCTGAGTGCTCCCGCAAGCCATATATCACGGTGCGGATTGTCAATGCAGTTGAGAAGTGAAAGTATCAGCAGTATCTCGGGAGTAGAAAAAAGGTCGACGCTGCTTGCATCCATCGGTATGCCTTCGCTTTCAAAGACCTTCTTGAGCACACGCGCATTTTCGCCGAAGGATCTCATCATAACTGCAATATCAGAGGGCTGTACCCCGCTTGCAATAAGATCTTTTATCTCCTTTGCTACAGTAAGAGCCTCCGCATATCCCGGACAGTCTCCATCCTTTTCGGTCAGAAGTATTTCAACGTTGTCATATTTTTCCTTGCTATCCTTCGAAAAAACAAGAGCATCCTCGTCGAGATATTCTATTTTTCCGCTGTTATTTCTGAACAGCATTTCGAAGACCGAGTTTGAAAAGTCTATTATCGTCTTATCGCATCTGAAATTATTTGACAGAAATATTCTCTTGCCGTTTTCGGTCGCAGGCGTGTCTTCTGACATACAGTCCGAAAAGCTGTCTCTGTAAGAAGCAAAGATCGACGGCTCTGCACCGCGGAAGCCGTATATGCTCTGCTTGATATCGCCTACCATAAAGCGGTTATCCCTTGATACCGCCTTGAAAATGCCGTCCTGCAGAGCGTTTGTGTCCTGATACTCGTCTATATATATCTGTCTGTATTTTTTCGATATCTCTGATGCGAGCTCTGTAGGACTACCGTCGCTTTTCACAAGCAGCTTATACGCCATTTTTTCGAGGTCTGTGAAATCTATTATCGAAAGACGGAGCTTTTCCTCCGAGAAGCGCTTTTCAAAGGCGGAAAGGGTTCTGTAGAGCGTGGAAAGGAATTTCGCGTTTATTTCGCACACCTTGAGGATCTCGTTTGTATCCCACAGATATTCGCCTCGCAGCTTTTTAAGTTTTTCGCGTATAGCATCGCGCTCCTCTTTTATATCCTCTATACGGCTGTCGGTAACGCCTCTGACAGATCCGCATTTCGGAGGAAGATATTCGTTATCGAGCGCTTTTACAAATTCATCCCAGCCCTTTGCGGCGGCATCGCAGATTTTTTCCATATAATCAACGTCGTAAAGGTAAGCTACGCCTCTTGCCTTAAATACCTTTTCGTCGTTTTTTATATATTCAATACCCTCCTTCAGAGAGCTGATATACGACCTTAGCTCCGAGCAAAGGGAGTTGCATATCTGTTTTGCATATCTGCTATCCCGCCAGATATCCTTATCCATACTGTAATATTCGCGCGCAAAATCGCTCAGCAGTGCTATTCCCTTCGGGTCATTCTGTGTTTTTTTGTAAATAGAAAGAAGGGTAGATGCAAGGTCTGAATCTCCCGCCGCCGTGAAATTACGCACCATATACGGAAACTCATCGTCGAGTGCATACGAGTCGTCAATGCACTTTTCCATAGTTTTGAGCGCGATGATATCGCTTTCTGAGGCGTCTGCGACTCTCACACTTGACGGCAGAGAAAGCGCCGCAGTATTTGCCGAAATCAGATCTCCGCAAAAGCTGTGAATAGTTCCGATATCGGCATTCTGAAGCATCATAAGCTGTCTGACAAGTCTTCTGCTGTCCGGGTTTTTGGCTATCTCGCCGTTTATCGCCTTCGCTATTCTTTCTTTAAGCTCTTCTGCCGAAGCTTTTGTAAAGGTAACTATGAGCATTTCCGATATATTTATCGGATCATTTTCATCAAGAAGTGATCTTATCACTCTTTCACAAAGCACAGCCGTCTTACCCGACCCTGCCGCGGCGGAGATTATCAGATCGCCGTCGCGCATATTTATGGCTTTACTCTGACCGGGTGTCCAAACTCTTTCAGCCATTTTCTCCGCCTCCTTCAAAGCTATATTCGTCATCAGGCACGCCGTGAAGTATTTCGCTATGCTCAGCGCAGTAGCTCTTTCTTCTGCATACCGCGCTCATAGAGCAGTATCTGCAGGCATCCTGATTATTCGTCTTAAGTGGGACAGCATCTGCGTTTCCCTCTTTCATTCTGTATGCAAGATCTGCTACCGTGATATTTATCTGATCAAAAAGCTCTTCAAAGGATGAAACCACCGAGTTTTCACTTTTCTTCGCGATGCTTCCGTCCTTGTTCACCGACACGGGAATATATACTCCCTTGAGCGAGGGATCCATTGCTTCAAGCACCGATATATCCCCGCACACAAGTCCGATCCTCTTTAGTTTGCCGAGCATCTTATCCTCTAATGCGTCGGTATCGGGTGTACCTCCCGAGACTACCTCCGCTTCGGGCATTTTCGTCGAGAAATAGAGCACTCCTGCGGGAATGATATCGTTTGCCCCGCTTACTCCGAGCTTACCGAGAAATTCCTTATCCGACGTTTTGCAGATCGACTCAAGGTAAAGGAGCATCTGCATATTAAGCCCCTTTTCAAGATCTGCTCTTGAAAACACCTTTTTGCCCGTTTTATAGTCGACCACCCTGATATAGACCTTTCCGTCCTTTTCATACGTATCGACACGGTCAATAACACCGTATACGGATGCCTTTCCTCCGTCGGGAAGCTCTACGGTTATCGGTCTCAGCGAATCGCTACCTATCTTCAGTTCATAAAATTTCGGTCTGAATTCCGACTCGGCAAACTCCTCTGCCAGGCTTTTCGTGACTAGCGAAAGGGTCTCCTTAATGCGTGCAATAAGCATTTTTATCCTCGGCTGATCTGCGACCTCTCCGAGCGCCCTTGTGCACGTAGATACCACCTCGTCGAGAGTGTCTGAAAGGAGATTATCGTCGACCGCCTTTTCGCCGTCAAAGGCTTTTGATATAAACTGCTCAAGGAAGGAGTGAACGAAATTTCCGATATCCGCGCTCGACGGCTCTGACGACGGAAGCTCTGCAAGCGAAAGTACATATTTACAGAAGTATGCAAACGGACACATCGCGTAGCTTTCAAGGCGCGACTGCGAAAGTCCCATATAATCCCCAAAAAGGGTCTTATCACCCGTATATCTATACTCACCGTTTACAAGATCGTTTTCCTCGAAAAAGCCGATATTTCCGCGCTCCTCGAGATATTTTTTTATTTCAGACGAGTTTTCACCGTCTCTCTCTCGTGTCATGACCGAATATTCAAGCGCGGAAAGATCGCTCCATATGAAGAACTCATACGGAAGCTCGGATATCTTTACGGTTTCTATCTTATCAAAAAGCGAGCTGACCGACGGTATAAAGGTCGACACGTTTTTCTGCGTATTATATGTCAGAGTAAGCTCTTTTTCCGCTATACTACCCGCAAGATAGAAGTAAAACATCTCGTCACTTGCTCTTTCCGAGCTTTCGGGCGAGAGCTCGATTCCCTCTGCCTCAAGCTCGCGGCGGTCTCTGTCTCCGAGAATAATATCCTCTCGTATCGGCGCAGGGAAAACACCCTCGTTAAGTCCGAGGATATAAACGTATTTTACACCCGAAATTCTGAGACTCGGTGCCTCACCGATGATGACCTCGTCTATTCCCGACGGTATCTTACCGATATCGCTCATTTCAAGAGCCGCCGAAAGGAGCTTCAGATAGGACGAGGAATCGGCTTGCATCTCGCCCGCAACCTTGACAAGGCTGTCAAGCGATTCCATAAGCACCTTCCATATCTGAACTGTTTCGTCTGCCTCTGATACTCTGTTTTTATCTCTGAGCTCTGCTGACTGAATTTCAAGCTTTTCGCGGAGAGATATGTCCTCAAGAAATCTGTATAGCTTTACAGACACCTCGCGGAGAGTAGTTTTTTCATCAAACACCTCAAAAAGCTTTACAAGCGGAGAAACGAGGATATTTCTGTAGCTGTTAAGTTCGTCGAGCTTTTCTTTATCCTCGTCGGTAAGCTCTGCGCCGAATCCTCGCGGATTCATAGACCACGGGTATTCATCAAACCATCGCTTACCCGATATCTTCCAGGTATTGGCATAGCGCTCTATATCGTCGCAGATATCTTCGGGAATACCCGTATATCCGCATCTCATATAGGATATCACGTCCTCTGTCTGCCAGTTATGCGATCTTATCTTGAGTGCGAGCAGGATCATTCTGATCGACGGTCTCATCTTGATATCGTTTCTTACCGAGATAAAGGACGGAATCCCGTAGCTTTTAAGTATTCTGTCGGTTATTCCCTCGTATTCATCTGTACTGCGCATAACTATCGCAAAGTCGCGGTATCTTACCCCGCCTTCGCGTATCTTACGCGCGATATCGGATGCCACGAATTTCGATTCGTCTTCAACACTTTCTCCGACAGCGATCTTTATATTTTTACATTCGCCGCTATACTTTTCGGCAGAAAAATTCCATATATTTTCAGCAAAATAGGAAATATCCTCGGCACGCTCGCTATTTTTACCCTCAAGCTGTGTACGGAGAGGCTTTAATCCGCAAGATGCAGCCTGCTTCAAGACAGTCAGCTCTGTTTTGCGAAGAGTCTCGAAAATATCGCGCCCGTCCGTACGGTCCATACCGAGAAAAACGAAGGTGTCGTCCGCTTTTTTGATTATATTTTCGACCACCAATTTCTCATATACGGTAAAGGATATGAAATGCGCGATATAAACCCTTCGTCCGCCGAAATAATCGTTATTTTCAAGCAGCTCTGCAACTCGTTTCGTATCCTCTGCGGGATCGTTGTAATCGTTTTTGAGCAGCGCGCTGTTTGCCGCCGCTATGAGAGCGAGATCCTCGAGCTTTTGCGCAAGCTTTTCGTTACTGTTTTTAAGCTTTTCGGCGAGGATCTCAAGATTTTTCGGATAAATTCCGTAAAGCGAGAGTTCTCCGACCGATGCTACCAGGCTCTTTATCATATCGATATCGTCAAGTGCGACGTTACTGTATTCCTTCAGCATCGGAGATATCTCTGCGATCGTCCTCCACATAAGTATGAGGCGAGCTCCGTCCGTTATATTATTATAGCTGAGTCCGCCAAAGCGTCTGAAGACCGATTCGCACAGACGTCTGAAGCCAACGACCTCAAGCTCGGGCGACATTATATTATTATATCCAAGCATTGCTTCTGCGTTATAGACCTGCTGCTCGGGCACAAGAAGAGTGATCCTTTTGCCCTCGGAAACGTCCTTTTTTATTCTTGAAAGCAGTTCCTTATCGCAATTTTCTTTTTCTCTTGAATAGAGTATCTCAAGCATTGTTCTGACCGTTCCTTTTTGAGATTTTAAAAGCCGGGCTCTTAAATATTTCTTATTCCAGATATATCTTCTCTCCGTCGGTAACTATTACCACGCTTCCTATGACGTCCGTACGGTATATAAAGCTTACCGACGCGCTGAGCTTTTCCACCGTTTCATAGTGCGGATGTCCGTAGCTGTTTCCTTTACCGCAGGATATCACCGCGATATTCGGAGCGACCGCCGCAAGGAAATCGTTTGAGGTCGACGTTCTCGAGCCGTGATGTCCGACCTTGAGAAGGTCTGACGAAAGCTCGCTTTTATCATAGTAGGAGAGAATTTCCTTTTCCGTATTTTCCTCGGCATCTCCCGTAAATATGTATCTTGCTCCGCCATACTGCATACGAAGGACTATACTGTCATCGTTTCCGCCCTTATCGCTTATCTTTTCTGGAGACAGAGTGAGAAACTCGACCTCGCCAAGCTCAAACTCGTATCCGCGCTTTGCGTAAAATACTTCGCTCTTTTCCTGCTCGATATCCTTGAGCAGATTCTTCGCGCACGCACTTGTGACCGTGCAGTCGAGTATAAGCACGGACAGCACGTCAAAGGCTTCGAAAACGTCCGGGCTTCCACCTATATGGTCCTGATGGTAGTGAGATGCGACGAAAATATCTATTTCGGTTATTCCGAGCGAGGAAATATAGCTGACTATACTTTCGCCCGACTCGGGAATTCCCGCATCTATCAGCACGGTCTGTCCATCGGGAGTCACTATAAGCTCGCAGTCGCCCTGCCCTACGTCAATAAAATGAACGTAAAGAAGCTCCTCCGACGTTTCCTCCTTAGCAAAGCATCCCACAAAGGATACAGATATCATCACAAGCGCAAGCATAAGAGCCAGCGCTTTGACAAAGGGCGTTTTACGGTTTATATTCTTCATACTTATGGCCATGCCTTTCTTTAAAATTTGAGTTTTGTACGTTTTGCCTCAGCAAACCGTCTCATCGATGTGAAAGTCAGAAAACTTCGGTCTGAAAAATGACCCGTTTTTCAGACTTATCTCCGAAACATCGTTTTTATATATTATATATCAAAAATCTTTCTTTTTCAAGTAATATATTAAATCGCGCAAAGAAATGCTCACTTATTTCAAACAAAAGTATATGCATTTCTTATTTTAATCTTGAATTTAAAATCAAACTGTGATAAAATATAAATTACCAAACAGAAAGGGCGTTTATATTATGTCTGAAGTAAAAAGAGGAAAATTTATAGTATTTGAAGGACTCGACGGAAGCGGCAAGGGCACACAGATCCGTATGCTTGAAAAAAAGCTGACCGACAGAGGCAGAAGTGTCACTCTCACCGCAGAGCCCACCGACACCGCGCTCGGCGGAATGATTCGCGACGCGCTTGCGGGAAATCATATGCGCACTCCGTCAGAGCTTGCAGCCCTCTTTCTTGCCGACCGTGTTCAGCACAATGCCGATCCGAAAAAGGGCATCATTTCCCTTCTCAGTGCCGGAAAAGACGTAATCTGCGACCGATACTATTTTTCATCCTTTGCATATCAGGGTATCGACACCGACCTTGACTGGGTAATGGAAATGAATCTCGACTCCCCAGACATCCTGAAGCCCGACATCTGCATTTTCCTTGACGTCGATCCCGACGTTTGTATGCAGAGAATAGATTCGTCGCGCGCCTTCACCGAGATATACGAAAAAGCATCCACCCTAAAGCGCATAAGAAGCCGATTCTTTGAGGTTTTCGAGCGTCTTAAGGACATCGAAAATATAAAAATAATCGATGCCGCGCGCTCTCCAGAGGAGATCGCAAGCGATATCGAAAGGATAATTTTCAGTCTTTAAAAAGCAAATACGGCGGTCTGAGAGCAGACCGCCGTATTTATTTTTTTATTTGGTAGGTTTTTATTAAACTACGCCCTGAGCCTTCATAGCGTCTGCAACCTTGATAAAGCCTGCGATGTTAGCGCCTGCTACGAGGTCGTCGCCAAGGCCGTACTTATTAGCAGCCTTAACCGATGCGTCGAAGATATTCTTCATGATAGTCTTGAGCTTAGCGTCAACCTCTTCTTCGCTCCAGGAGTAACGCATAGAGTTCTGAGACATTTCAAGACCGGACGTTGCAACACCGCCTGCGTTAACTGCCTTAGAGGGAGCAACGATAACGCCGTTTGCCTTAAGATATGCAACTGCTTCGTTTGTCGTAGGCATGTTGGAAACTTCAACGTAGTACTTAACTCCGTTAGCAACCATCATCTCAGCTTCCTTCATATCAACCTCGTTCTGTGTTGCGCAAGGCATGAGAATGTCAGCCTTTACGCCCCAAGGCTTCTGACCCTTGAAGAAAGGTACGCCGAACTTATCAGCATAGTCCTCAACTCTGTTACGGCAGGAAGCACGCATTTCGAGCATATAGTTGATCTTTTCTTCGGTATTGATACCGTCTTCGTCATAGATATATCCGTCGGGACCGGAGATAGTAACTACCTTACCGCCGAGCTCGGTGATCTTCTTAACTGTACCCCAAGCAACGTTACCGAAGCCGGAGATAGCAAATGTCTTGCCCTTGATATCGTCCTTAAAGTGCTTGAGCATTTCAACCGTGTAGTAAACAGCGCCGTAGCCTGTAGCTTCGGGACGGATGAGAGAGCCGCCGTAAGGAATACCCTTACCTGTAAGAACGCCTGTGAATTCGTTCTTGATTCTCTTGTACTGACCGAAGAGGTAGCCGATTTCACGAGCGCCTACACCGATGTCGCCAGCGGGAACGTCGAGGTCGGGACCGATGTGTCTGCAAAGCTCTGTCATAAAGCTCTGGCAGAATCTCATAACTTCTCCGTCAGACTTGCCCTGAGGATCGAAGTCGGAACCACCCTTGCCGCCGCCCATAGGGAGGGATGTGAGGGAGTTCTTGAAGGTCTGCTCGAAGCCTAAGAACTTGATGATACCTGAATATACGTTGGGAGCGAATCTTAAACCGCCCTTGTAAGGACCGATTGCAGAGTTGAACTGTACTCTGAAGCCTCTGTTTACCTGTGTCTTGCCGTTGTCGTCAACCCAGGGAACACGGAATGTGATCTGTCTTTCAGGTTCAACGATTCTTTCGAGAACGCCTGCTTCTACAAGGTCAGGTCTCTTTTCTACTACGGGCTCGATGCTTTCAAACACTTCTGTTACTGTCTGAATGAATTCGGGCTCGCCTGCGTTTCTTTTCTTTACTGTTTCCAGTAAATCGATAAGATACTGATTCTTTAACGCCATGGTTATAATCCTCCTGTTGATTGACAAGGGTTTAAGTGGCATTACTGCCCTTTTAAACCCATTGCCGTTATTTTTTTAAAATTACAAAAAAATTATAGCACAGATACTTCAATTTTGCAATAGGTAAATTGAATTTTTTCAAAAAAACTTGCAAAAAACTTGAAAAATGACAATTTTTTATCAATTTCAGGTCAAATTTCGCAAGTTTTCAAAACGAATATTGCAAATTTTCGTAAAATACAAAATTCGCTTGCTTATTTTATAAAAGTGTAGTACAATATTATAGTAGTGAAAAATCAAGAATGAATGAAGAAAGACAGAAGATATACAGAAAGGATGACACAGCTTGGATAAAACGTCAATAAAGACTATTGCAGAGAATCGCAAGGCACGACACGACTATTTTATACTTGAAAGCTACGAAGCAGGAATAGAGCTTACAGGCACAGAGGTAAAGTCCATCCGTGACGGAGGACTTAATTTAAAGGACAGCTGGATTGCAATTGAAGAGGGCGAAGCCTTCATAAAGCAGATGCATATCTCCCCTTACGAAAAGGGTAATATTTTCAATAAGGATCCCCTTCGTGAAAGAAAACTGCTTATGCACAAGAGGGAAATTATGAAGCTGCTCGGTCAGGTAAAGCAGGGCGGACTTACTCTTATACCTATTTCGGTATATTTCAAGGGTAGCAGAGTCAAGGTACAGGTGGGGCTTTGCAAGGGTAAAAAGCTCCACGATAAGAGAGATTCCATTGCACAAAGAGACGCAAAGAGAACTATCGACAGAGCGATGAAGGAAAGGAACAGATAACAAAATAATTTCCCACATTTTTTAAAAAAAGTATTGACAAACATAGCATAATCTGATATAATAGATTATGCTGATTTGCGGGGGTGCTGGAATCGGCAGACAGGCAAGCTTGAGGTGCTTGTGTCAGTATTGGCGTGAGGGTTCAAGTCCCTTCCCCCGCACCACGAAAAAAGTCACTTTTGTCTACCGACAAAGGTGACTTTTTTCAATGATATCCGTTCCTTACGGAACGGGTGATATATCTTCGATAGGATATCCACCTTCGGTGGATGATATATGCCTGCGGCATATGAAGGAACGGATATTATATCATGCTTGCGAAGCAAGTATATCATACGGCAACGCCGTATATCATATCGCGTCAGCGATATATCATTGAAAAACATAAAATTTTATGATATAACGAAAAAAGCCTTTGTCTTTTGACAAAGACTTTTTTCAATGATATCCGTTCCTCACGGAACGGGTGATATATCTTCGATATGATATCCCACTATCGTGCGATGATATATGCCTTCGGCATATGAAGGAACGGATATTATATCATATTTGCAAAGCAAATATATCATACGGCTTGCCGTATATCATATCGCGTTAGCGATATATCATTGAAAAACACAACATTCTTTGATATAATACTGATGAAAGAAGGTGTATTCATGTCCGAAAACAAATTACTTGACTTATCTTTTGAATTTGCTGTTGCTATCGTAAATCTTGTTGACGGTGTAACTGCACCGAAAAGCTCTTATATGACCGATCAACTAGCAAGAGCCGGTACATCCGTTGGGGCAAATATTCACGAAGCACAATACGCACAGAGTAAGAGAGACTTTGTGGCAAAGTTAGAGATTGCACTCAAAGAATCCAACGAAACAAGCTATTGGTTAAAACTGATGTTTGAAACCAAAAGGATAGATAATGCAACTTATCAACACGCAGAGAAGCTTTGTGGCAACATCCGCAGACTATTGATCGCATCTTGCAAAACCGCAAAGGAGAATGCAAAATGAAAAAGTTGTTAAATGCAGAGATTCCTTTGCTTACACCAAACGGTAAAACAATAGTTCCTATAGAGATTACTTACGACGATAGCGAGAGTATTGCAAATCCCCAATCAGAGATCACCTTGTTGTATAACGAAATTGAATACAAGGGGTATGGTGCAGATTATCTCTGGACAGATACGATTGCCGATTTACAAACGAAGCTTCCCAATGATGTTAAGCTGGCTTGCTGTATGACCTGCCGACACGGCAATATGTGTCCTTACGGAAATAAAGAGAACGAACTTTTTTGCACAAAAGACATAACAATTACAAGCAAGGAAGATATGCTCGACTTGTTTGATCAAACAGATCCCTTTGAAGAACGCGCGGTTGCTTCTCTCGACTTTTGTGAAGATTTTCTTTATCAAAGTGATGACTACTACACATATAATGATTATTTTTATCAGTTAAGCCGAAAGATGGCAAACAAATAGAAAATTTATACTACTTTTGGTCTTTCTTACCCCTTATTACACTACTTTTAGTCGCTCTTTTTTACTTTTTATACAATGAATTCGTGTCTAAACAAAAAGCCACATTTGTCTTTTCGGACAAATGTGGTTTTTTTTATTTCTTTTCTCTGAGGTTATAATCCTTATCGTCATCGATAATATCCAGCATTACACCAGCAAAAACAGGATCGAACTGACTTCCCTTGCCTTTGATTATCTCGTTTCTTACTATCTGCTGAGGAAGTCCTTCACGATAGCTTCGGTTTGAGGTCATCGCATCATAGGCATCGGCTACACCGATAATTCTTGCTACAAGAGGAATATTCTCTCCTGAAAGGCCCTCGGGATATCCGCGACCGTCATAACGTTCATGGTGATATTTTGCGCCTATTACGATATCAGGAAGCTCTGACATATTGCTGAGTATTTCTGCGCCTATTACAGGATGAGTCTTTATTACCGCATACTCTTCATCGGTAAGACGAGAGGTCTTGTTGATAATTTCATCAGGTACACCTATCTTGCCTATATCGTGAAGAAGCCCGATTCTATAGATGTGGTTCTGTTCCTGCTCAGACATATTGATACGTTTTGCAATAAGCTTTGAATATTCAGCTACTCTTACAGAATGTCCGTTCGTGTATTTATCCTTAGCGTCTATTGTGCCCGCAAGTGTAAACATTACCTCATCGGTCATTCTTTCAAGCTTATAGCTGTAATTATTCATGGTACGGGTTTTCTTTTCTACCTCTGCCTGAAGATTTTTCTGAAGCATACTGAGTTCAAGGATACAGGAAACTCTTCTTCTCATTATCTCCGCCATAAAGGGCTTTGTAATAAAATCGAGTGCACCCAGCTCAAAGCATCTGAGTTCAGATTCGTGGTCATCATCTGCTGTAAGGCAGATAATAGGAATATCCTTGTATCTTTCGTCCGCCTTAACTATTTCAAGAAACTGAAAGCCGTCAAGCTCCGGCATATGAAGATCAAGAAGAATCATATCAGGTATGCTTTCTTCAAGGAATCTCAGAGCAGCTCTTGCCGAGGATACAACGCTGACATTGTACTTATCGGAAAGAATCTTTCTCGCAAGCATAAGGTTCATCTGATTATCGTCAACAATGAGAATGCTGTTCTTTTCTATATTCTCCTTATCATCCGTCGATGCACTGTTCAGGCAACGCATCATAGCCTCAAGAAGCTTTTCTTTTTCTATAGGCTTTGCTATGTATTCGGAAAAGCCCGATTCAATATAATTGTTTTTGGCAGATGATATGTTATTTCCGGTTACAACAATGGCAGGCGTCTTGTCACACAGATGGCGTTCTCTGATAGTTTTGAGGACTGTAATGCCATCTGTACCAGGCATCATATGGTCTATCATAAGAAGGTCATATGAATTGTTCTCTATCATATTATAAGCATCCCGAGCTTTAGAAACAATATCAAGAACTACACCCATCTCAGTAAGGATATTGCTGAGTATTTCGTTATCGATAACATTATCCTCCAGTGAAAGAACGCGTATTCCTTCTACGCTGCTAATCCTACTCTCCATTTTTTACTCCTTTGTTTTAAGAAATTCCTTAGCCATACTTACAGTTTCATCCAATAGTCTGTCTGCATCGCCGTGATTTTCCTTTATGTACTGTATGTTTTCCTGTACAGATTCTCCTGCTTTTATTGCCTTGCCTGCCTTTTCAAGAGAAAGACACAGCTTCGACAACTTTTTACCGCCGATATTAAGAGCGTTTGATTTAAGCGAATGTATGCTTACAGTGTAGTTATTCCAATCCTCTGTTTCGACGAACTTTCTGAGTTCGTTCTGCTTTTCTTCCTTCATGTCACAGAATAGATTGAGAATCTCGATGTACATCTCCTCGCTGTCGGCACAATATTTAATACCAAGCTCTGTATCAAAGACGGCATATCCGACAGAATCGTCAGTCTGCGCACTCTTAGGTGCTTCATCACTCTGTATTTCCTTATCTGCATTGGTCTGTGCGCCTGCGTTATTTACTCTGGTATATATCACCTTTTCGCAAGGCAGATACTTTGCCAGCAATTCTTCAAGCTTCCTGCTGTCTATAGGCTTACTCATATAATCGTCAAAGCCTTCGGAAAGGTACATTTCACGCACACCTGAAACTGCGTTGGCGGTAAGAGCTATAACCGTCGCCTCTCTGCTCATATTCGCCATCATCGTTTTCAGTCTTTTGAGTGTTTCTATACCATCCATATGAGGCATCATATGGTCCAGAAGGATAATATCATATCTGTTATTCTCCACAAGCTTCAATGTGTCTTCGCCGCTCATACAGGTGGTCAGCTTAACCTGTGTGGATTTAAGCAGATTTTCAACTACCATAAGATTCATTTTATTATCGTCAACAGCAAGTATTCTTGCATCGGGTGCTGTAAATACATTGACATAATTAGACTGTCTGACACTATTATCCTGCCACTCTATGCTACCGATCTTTTCTGTATCAAGTATTTTCTGAGAAATGGTAACTATGAAGGTTGAACCTTTTCCATACTCACTCTTAACCTTGATATCACCATCCATAAGGGTTACCAGTCTGTGTGTAATGGCAAGTCCGAGTCCCGTACCCTCTATATTACGATTGACACTGAGATCAAAACGACTGAAATTGTCAAAAAGTTTTGATATATCTTCCTTACCGATTCCTATACCGGTGTCTGTCACCTCAATTCTGAGATTCATACTGTCATCAGAAAACTCCTGATTGCCGCTCACATCAAGCTTTATGCTACCTTTATGTGTGTATTTTACTGCATTGGTAAGGAGATTTATTATTACCTGTCTTATTCTTGTTTCATCACCAAGAAGCTTGTTGGGCAGATTCTCATTAACGGATATAATGAACTCCAGTCCTTTTTGTTCTGCTTTCAGGCTTATCATATTGCGCACATCATGAATAAGCACATCAAGTCTGTATTCATACTCATCTATTTCCATTTTACCCGACTCTATTTTTGAGAAGTCAAGTATATCATTGATAATCGAAAGCAGATTGTGACTGGCGCTGTCTATATTGCCTGCATACTCCAGAATCTGTTTATCCTTGCTTTCTCTCAGTATCATCTCATTCATACCGATTACTGCGTTGATAGGAGTTCTTATTTCGTGGGACATATTAGCAAGGAAGTCACTCTTTGCACGATTGGCATTTTCAGCCATTATTTTTTCCTGTCTTAGCCTGTCGCTCTGCTGAGCCTTATATTCTGCACCCATAAGGTAAATAGTTACTATTACAAGTAGCAGCCATAAAAGCCCGAAGGACCAGAGGATAAGCGGTGTTATAAGTGAAATATCGCCTGCAGGTGCCATTGACAGTACAAAGCCCATAACATAAAGCCCGGGATAGCTTGTTTCCGAAGCGAAAATCACCACATCGCCGCTTTCGTTATAAGCAGAAGCAGATACGTTTACATTCATACTGTTTCTGATACTGTCAACTGCAGATAAGTTTTCTTCTTTTGTGAAATACTCTATATCCACATCACTGCCTCTGGAGCGAAGAATTATACCGCCATCTCCGTCGATAAGCAGGCATTCTCCCTGTCCTCCGTAGCAGACCAGATTCAGCTTATCGCTGAGGGTTTTTCCGTCATAAAGCTTGTAAAGAACATATTTTACATTATCACCGCTATATACAGGAACTGTAAATAGAACATTATCGCCGTTTACGCTTACTGCGGCGTTTCCGTGCAACGATTGGAAAAATCCGTCATACTCCGAAAAATTCAGCGCTTCTCCGCTGACAGCCTCGCCGTTTATACGCACAACGCCATAGGATACGCCCTCTTTATCCTCAAACATATTACTGAATTTTCCTGTTTCAACATCTACAAAATCAGTAACATCAGACAGTATTGAAAGCTCTTCTCTGAAGCTTGAATCTATAACCTCAGACATCATCTGACTATAGCCTGATACATGACTTTCAACCTGTCCCCTGGTTATTTCATTGAGTCTTACCCACATTATGGCGCATACTATACCAAGCACAGCGAAGCCGATTACTATCATCAGAACTGCATTTCTGAGGCGTTTAGATTTCAGCATTCTGTTAATCTTCATATATTACCACCCCATCAACATACCAATCCATTGCTGTAAGCAAGGTATCATCACTGAGTCTTTCACCGCTATCGCAACGTTTTACTCCATTGTTATCGTAAATTACGCCTGCAAAGATATTGTCTGTAGACATAAGCTCATTTTTCGCAGTATTGTATGCTTTTACAGTCTCTTCACTTACAGCAGGCGAAAGCTGTGTAAGACTGACTGCACCACTACTGATTGCAAGCCATCTTTGCTTTACGGTATTGGGTTTACCCTGAACATACTCTCTTATTATCTGATAATAAAGCGATTCCCAATCCCAGACAGCCGCAGTAAGATACTTATCCGACAGTCCTTCAGCAGACTGATTATATCCTATGGAGAACACACCTGCCTTATCTGCAGTAATTGCCACATTGTGCCTGTTCTGGTGATAAGTCATGACATCCGCTTTCTTATCGTTTATAAGTTTTTCTGTACAGCTTATTTCGCTTTTGTCGTCATCCCACGAATTACTCCAGCGGACATATACCGTAGCATCGGGATTTACGCTTTTTACTCCCAACGCAAAGGCGTTAATGCCTCTGTTTACTTCGCTGTTCGGCATTGCCGCCACATATCCAATGGAATTCGTTTTTGTCTGCATACCTGCAATGATACCTGCGAGATAGCGCGCCTGATACATTCTGCCGAAGTAGGACGTCATATTTTCACTGCTGTAATCTGAACTTATTCCGTAAAAAGCTATATGAGGATAGCTTTCTATAACGCTTTTCACTTCTCCGGGATAACTGTAGCTTGACAGAATAATCATCTTTACGCCCTTTTTGGCAAGGTCGTGCACAGCCTGTTCACAGTCGCCTGTTCCCTCAGCGATGTTTTCCTTTACAATCAGTTCTGTGCCAAGCTCCTTACAAGCGGAAACGACACCATTGTAGTGACTTTCGTTCCAGCCGCTATCTGTAGTTGTACCGGTCAGTACAAGTCCGACTTTTAATGTAGCCTTGCTATCAAAGCCTATAAACAGAAGAACAGAAACTATTGCAACAGCAACTGCGATCGCTGATACAATCAGTACTTTCTGTAACGCAAAACTATTCTTCATCTATTACTACTCCTTCTACATACCAGTCAAACTCGTTCAACATAGCATTGTCTGTCATATTTTCACCTTCTGCAACACGCAGTTTTCCCATATTATCATACACAGGTCCGTAAAATACATCAAAAGTGCCGCTTTTTAACCTTTTCATCTCCGATTCGATTTTTTCGGATATACGGCTGTCTGCTTTATCGGATAAGGGAGCTATATTCATAATTCCCGTATCAGAACTTTCCCAGTAGTTGACGCCGTCAAACTTTCCCTGAAGACACTTACGGATGTGCGGTGTATAGAATTTTTCCCAATCCCATACAGCCGCAGTAAGATAGGTTTCGGGATAAAGTCCGCTGTTATCTATATTATAACCTATAGACATAACGCCATGTTCGTCGGCAACTCTGAGTGGCTCTATGGAGTCGGTATGCATAGCTATAACGTCTATATTGTGGTCTGAAATCAGCTTTTCTGTAGCATTTGCGGTTGCTTCGTCTGCATTCCAGGAATTTATCCATCTTACATAGACGGTTGCATCGGGATTTACACTCTTTACTCCAAGTGTAAAAGCATTAAGTCCTCTGTTTACTTCGGATATAGGAAACGCCGCTACATATCCTATCTCATTGGTTTTTGTCTGAAGTCCTGCAGCAATACCGGTAAGATAACGCATCTGATACATTCTGCCAAAATAAGAAGCGAGATTTCTGTCCTCACCGACACCGGTTGCATGATAGAAATATATGTTAGGATACTGTTTTGCCGCATGCTCTATCTGTTCGGCATATATTGCTGAATTTGCAACTATTATTTTACAGCCTTGTTTTACAAACTGCTCTATTTCCCAGGCAACATTATCAGCTGTTACAAATTCTTTATATGTAATTTCAAGACCAAGCTGCTCTGCAGTCTTTTCCATCCCTTCATAGTGGGACTGACTCCAGCTTTTGTCATTCATATAGCCGTTCAATACTACGCCGACCTTAACGGTTTCTTCTTTTTCTTCGGGTTCTACACTTATCAGAATAAGTCCCGTCACCATTGCCAGAAGTATAATAATAGAAATTATGATTATTTTTTTCATATTCTTACTCCATTCAAGCACCTGAAATTCACAATGACCACATTATATATAATCTATATAATTATAACATTATTTCAGAAAAAAAACAATAAAAAAAAGGAAATTTTAAAATTTCAGAGCACAAAAATAAAAATCGTTCCGCTATATTTCAAACGAAACGATTTATTGTTTTAATTATTCAAATACCGAACATACCTTTGAGGTTTCTTTTATGCCGTTTTTACCGTTGATGAGTACCTCGCCCCAGTCAGAAGAAAGAGTAGTTCCTTCCCAGTCCTTTGCAATGTCAAGGTATTCTACTCCTCCACCGTTGCCCTTCCAGGACCAGCCGAGGTATCCCTTATTCTTTTCTACACTCATCTCAAGGATTGTAGCCTCGTCAACGTCACCGTCGCTGTGGTTATAACCGAATTCGCCTACAACAAGGCATAAATCGAGAAGGATTGCGCCGTTTATAGCTCTGCTTATAGTGCTCTTGTTCTTTCCCGCTGTACCATACATATGGATAGAGAACATTGTATTCGCCTGTTCATCGGCTTCAAATACTTCTTTACCATGCTTTATAAAGCTGTTTGAAAGCTGTCCCCATCCTGCACAGTCAACCATTATGGTATTTTTGATTCCTGCCGCTCTGAGCTTGGGAATAGCCTGCTTGTAGCCCTCTGCCCACTTATCAAGATTATCCCAGGAGCCGTACCATTCGTTTGCTATATTCAGGATAACATATGCCTCGTTGCCGATAAGCGCATCCTTTACTTCGATCCAGTAATCTACCGCATTATTAAGATAGGATACTTCATCCTTACCTGTGCCGTCGTGAACTTCGACAACTGCAATCATTTTATATGCCTTGCATTTTTCGATAATTTCCTTGACCTCGTCAACGGGTATTCTGTTCCACTGGTCACCGTCGGATAAAACTATACGTACTGTATTTGAGCCTGTTTTTGCTATAGCTTCAAGCGCTGTATCCAGATGCTGTCTGAACCAGGTATGTGCGTGGTTTACGCCTCTCATAACAAACTCGTTACCGTTTGCGTCATACAGCTTGTCTCCAAGCACCTTAAATCCGCCTGTTGCCTGAACAGGTTCGTCCTCTTCGGGTTTTACTGTTGTGGTTGTTTCAGGTGCAGAGGTTTCAGGTTCCTTTGTTGTAGTTGTTTCGGGAGCGGAGGTTTCAGGTTCCTTTGTCGTAGTTGTTTCGGGAGCGGAGGTTTCAGGCTCCTTTGTTGTAGTTGTTTCGTGAGCGGAGGTTTCAGGCTCCTTTGTTGTAGTTGTTTCGGGAGCGGAGGTTTCAGCTTCTGAGCTTTCTGTATTACTCTGCTCTTCCTTTTCATCGCTACTGTTTTCTATCTGTGACACCACACTGCTGTCGTCTGACGACACTATACTACTTGTCGTGTCCCCGTTACAAGCGGTAGCAGAAAACACCATCATTGCACTGAGCAACAATGCCAGTATTCTTTTTTTCATTTGCATTACTTCCTTTTCTGAATTTCGTTTATTAGTTAAATTTAGCTAAACCGATATTCTCATAAGCTAATTATAAAGTAAGCAATGCTCTTTGTCAATATGATTTTATTGACATATTTCTTTTTTCATTATTCTATCACATTTCACTTGGAAAGCTCCAGCAGAGCGGTGGCTATTTCCTCTCCTACAAGCTCTGCAGTATACTTTGCCTGCTCTATGGTATTTGCGTGAGTACCTATTTCTATAAGCAAAGAGCCTGTTGTAAGGTCCTGGTTATAATATCGGTAATCAAAAAGCATCGGTCTTGTAAGCGTTGGATATCTTTCCTCTATATTACTCTGCAGATATGCTGCAAATTTAAGATTTTCCTCATAGTCAGGAAGTATGTCCGTTCCGTCGTCGCATCCGCATATTATCATCATCTGTGCCGCCTCTTTGCCGTTTATCGTCGTAACCGGAGCAACACGTACACCATCATATTCTATACCGTCACGGTGTATATCAAGAACTACTTTTATAGAAGGGTATTCTTTCAGAATCTCCTTTACCCTGTCATAGCTGCGTGAATATGAGTTACTGTAAAGAGGATCATCAAATATCATTCCGTCGTGAATAACAGTTATCCCCTTTTCAGCAAGCTCGGACGCAATAACAGCGCCTACACCTACAACACTGTTTGACGGGGATAAAGATCTGCCGACATAATCTTCGTCATAATATCCATCGCCTGTAGGCTCATAGGATTCAGTCGTATGAGTATGCATTATAAGAACCTGCGGCTCATTTGTCGGGGATATCTCCACATTTATATCAGGCTTTTTACTGCATATTGTCAGTATCTCGTCCCTTGTAAGCTCTGTATAGTTGTTTATCTGTCCGTGTTTTAAATTTATCGCTCTGTCACCCGTTATAGGGGTATATGTATAATTTTCAATAGAACCATCCTTGTCGGTATATATCGCTGTATCATCCACGGCGTTACTTATATTATAGGTAATAAGTCTGCTGAAGGATGGCTGAAAAGTTTCAATATCCACAACACTTTCCGGCTCTGATTGTATAATAATACTTTCTGTATTTATATCCGACTGCGTTGATGGATCAGTTTCGGGTGTGTTACTCTGTTCAGCTTCTGATTGCGTGCTGATGTTTTCCGATTCCGTATCAGGTTTATCGCCCGGAATAACGGACACCACAGGCAGAACAAGCTCTGCACTGATGCCGCCGATATCCTTTATAGTACTCAGCATAACGGGAATTATCCCTGCCGAATTTGTCATCAGACTTTCTGCAACACCGGTAGCAGTGAAAGAGAAAGCCGCAACCACTGTTAAAAAAATAATAAGTTTTCCTTTTCTCGCATTTTTACTGTTTCTCATAGCTTATGCCATCCTTTTCTGTTTTACAGATTTATATGAGTATAAATTGCGGATTATTACAACGCTAAAAATGGTAAAAGCAGTAATTTATCAGTCTGACAGACTGCATTTTGTGAAAAACATAAAAAAAATAACAGTATATTGAATTTATTTATAAGTTATTTTTGAAAAAATTTTAACAAAAACACTTGCATTTTTTAAAAAACCGTGGTATAATAGAGCGTACTGTGAAATATAACTATGATTATATGTATAAAAGTTAGTGAGTAAGGAGGTGCCACAAGTGCCTAACATCAAATCAGCAAAGAAAAGAGTTTTAGTTAACGCTACAAAGCAGGCTCGCAACAAGTCCACTAAGAGCGCTCTCAAAACAGCTCTCAAGAAGGCAGATGCAGAAACAAATGCAGATACAGTAAAGGTAGCAGTTAAAGCAGTTGACAAGGCAGCAGCTAAGGGTCTTATCCACAAGAATGCTGCAGCTAGAAAAAAGTCACAGCTTGCTAAGAAGTTAAACGCAGCTTCCTGATCAGGACTATGATTTAACAGTATTCGCCCCGTAACAGGGGCGCTTTCTTTTTATGTAGTGATTTTCGGACATCAGAACAGTTCCCTTCCGCAGAAATCTGCGGATTTTTTTATATCCTTGACTTTTTTCACTTTTATGCTAGAATATATCTGTAATATCTTTTTGTAAACGGAGAATGAAATGGCTAAAATTCTTATAGTTGAAGATGACAATGATATAAATTCACTTGTAAAGGAAACACTTGCCCAGGCAGGACATGACTGTGTTCAGGCGTATTCGGGTACAGAGGGCCTTTTATATGCAAAAGCAGAAGATTTTTCTCTGATACTTCTTGATCTCATGTTACCGGGTATCAGCGGTGAGGAGCTTTTAAAAGAGATAAAGAAGCTGAAGAACATTCCTGTTATAGTTATGTCAGCCAAGGACAGCATTGACACAAAGATAGAACTGCTTACAACCGGCGCAGAGGATTATATAACAAAGCCCTTTGATATAAAGGAGCTTCAGGCGAGAGTATCGGTACAACTGAGAAGATTCTCAGAAGAAGGCAGTCCGTCTACCGAAAGACTGTCTTTTGAGGAACTGACTCTTGACAGTGTATCTATGACGGTTTTTGTGAAAGATAATGCTTTAGAACTCACAAAGCACGAATATAAAATAATGGAGCTTTTTTTAAAGAATCCTGACAAAGTATTTTCAAAACAATCAATATACGATTACGCCTGGGATGATTATTATATCGGAGAGGACAAGACTATAAACGTACATGTAAGCAATATACGAAAGAAGCTGAAGGCTTATTCCGATAAGGAATATATTGAAACGGTATGGGGTATAGGCTTTAAACTGAAAAAATAAATCTTTACACTTTCTTAAACATTTCTTTGCGATTTATTTATGTTTCTGTTGTACAATAAAGTCACAACAGAAAACGAAAGGAAATAGCTATGGATTACATTTTATCTACAAATAATCTCACCAAGAGATACGGCAAGCAAAACGCTCTTGATAACGTCAGCATACATATAAAGAAAGGTGACATTTACGGTCTTATCGGTAAAAACGGTGCAGGTAAAACCACACTTCTCAGAATAATCAGCGGACTTGCCGCCGCCACATCAGGCGAATATTCCATATTCGGTAAAAATCCGCAGGAAATGAAGGGGCTTCAGTCCCGTGTAGGTGTTCTTGTTGAGAATCCCGGTATATACCCTGATATGACAGCATATCAGAACGTAAGGACAAAGTGCCTTGCACTTGGCATCAGGGACAAGAACGTACCGAATGAGCTTTTAAAGCTGGTTAATCTTTCTTACACAGGCAAAAAAACTGCGGGAAAGTTTTCACTCGGTATGCGCCAGAGACTGGGTATGGCAATGGCGCTTGCAGGAAATCCTGATATAGTTATCCTTGATGAGCCTATAAACGGACTTGATCCTGAAGGTATTATCGAAGTCAGAGAGATGATAACAAAGCTCAATCACGAGCTTGGAATCACGTTTATTATTTCAAGCCATATTCTTGAAGAGCTTTCAAAGACCGCTACCGTATTCGGTATAATCAATAACGGCGTTATGGTAGAGGAGATTTCTTCAGAAAAGCTCTCCGAAAAGTGCGAAAGCAGAATCGAGCTTATTACAGACGACGCGTCAAAGGCTTGCACAGTCCTTGAAGAAATGGGCTTTACTAATTACAAGGTGCTGGAAAACGGCTTCATAAATATCTACGAACAGCTCGAAAGAACAGGCGATATCACTATGGAGCTTGCTTTAAACGGCATAAAGACAACACATATTTCTATAGCTAATAAGACTCTTGAAGAATATTACGTAGAGCTTGTAGGCGGAAACGGAGGTAATAGAAATGCTTAATGTTTTAAGAAGTGACATATACCGACTTTTTCATAGAAAAACTTTATATATAGTGCTTATATGCATGGTAGTATTTGCGTTTTTCGCGGGATTTTTAGGTTCCTTTGACGATACTCCCACCGATACTATAATTACTTCAATAGGTTCTTCACTCCCTCTTTTATGTGCAACCATCGCTACCTCTGCTATTGTTACGGCAGAATATAAAAACGGATATATCAAGAACACCGTCAGCATTGCAGGAAACAGATTACATATCTATTTTTCAAAGCTTATCGTTTCTGCACTTTTACTTATATTTGCCATCGTATCCTTTTTAGATATTTACCTTCTTGCAGTAATTATCAACCCTAAAGCAAATCTTCTGGTACTTAATTTAGATATATCAAGCGTTTTTGCTTATCTTGGTTTTCAGTTCCTTGCAGGGATGTCAATTATCAGCTTGGTGCTTCTCTTTGCTATGCTTTCAAGAAGCAACGTTGTAGGATGCCTTATAGGTTTTTCAATCTGTATGGGAATCGTTAATTCAAGCGTCAGTCTGCTCACCTATTTACTGAAGGCAAAGGAAATAATTTCTGAAAACGTAGAGCTTACAGATTATCTTGTTACAACCTACGCAACGCAGATCAATTTAAACTCTGCTACCGATTTTGTGACAAGGGGCGTAATCGTAAGCCTTGTATATCTTGTAATTTCGGTTGCTTTATCAATGCTTGTTATAAAGAAAAGAGATATTTAAATGGAAATTGCGGTTATAGTATTACTTATACTACTTATACTTGTTTTAATTTTACATATAAGCTTCAGGCGGCAGGTCGGCGGACTTGTCCGCCAGCTTCGCTTTATAAAAGAAAACGAAACGAGGATGCGGCTTACAAGCTCTAACGATTACAAGGAACTAAAACAGCTTATCGAAGAGATAAACAGTCTTGTAGAATCGATTGAAGCAAAGAAAAGTTCTTTATGTGAAAAGGAAAATCAGATAAGTGAGACTATAACCAGTCTTTCTCACGATATCCGTACTCCCCTCACCTCCCTCGACGGATATTTTCAGCTTTTGTCAAAGGAAGATATAAGCAACGACGATAAAAACAGATATATAGCTATTATTAAAAACCGTATAGATGCACTCAATAATATCCTTGATGAGCTTTTTACCTTTGCAAAGCTTAATGACGAAGGCTTCACCCTTGAAACGGAAAAAGTGAACCTGACCGAAATAGCAACCGTTGCCGCATTTTCTTTTTACGATGATTTTGCAAAAAGAGGAACGGAACCTATAATAGAAATATCGGATAAACAAATATACATAAACGGCAATACAGAGGCAATTATGAGGGTGTTTCAGAACATTACAAAGAATGCTCTGACTCACGGCACAGATATAAAAATAACCCTCACTGAAAGCGAGGGCAAAGCAATATATACCTGCGAAAACAAAGCAGACAAAAACACCGAAATCGACATCTCCCGGATTTTTGACCGATTCTATAAGGCAGATAAATCAAGGAATGCAAAAGGAACAGGGCTCGGACTTTCAATCGCAAAGGGACTTTGCGAAAGGATGAAGGGCAAAATTTATGCGAAGACCGAAAACGGAATTTTCTCAATAACAGTAGAATTTACAATATAAAAAATATATGCCGTGTGACGAAATCCGTCACACGGCTGTAATTTTAAATGTAGAAAAAGCTCTGTACAATAAGTCCGGCAACAATTGCAACCGCAAGAAGCATAGAACCTATTCTGAGTATCGTTTTATTTCTTCTCTGCTTTTTTTCGTTCATTTTTTCGCCCCCGAAAAATTATTACAGTTGCTATTATACCGCTTTTCGCTTCAAATGTCAAGAGATGTATTATTTATATGCCTTCTTGTAAATTTCGAGAATCTCTGCCGCACTTGTTTCTCTGGGGTTACCGCCTGTGCAGACATCGTTGAAGGCTGCTACAGAAAGTGCCTCAAGGTCTTCTTCCTTAACACCGATTTCACAAAGCTTCTGAGGAATGTCGATAGAAACAGAAAGCTTACGAACTGCTTCGATTGCCGCTGTTACGCCTTCGTCATCGGTCATATTTTCTGTTCCCTGTACTCCCATTGCCTTTGCAATAGCCTTGAACTTAGGCTTTGCAGGGCTTTCCGCATTATATTCGAGAACGTAAGGAAGTAACAGTGCGTTTGCCACACCGTGAGGTGTATCGTAGAAAGCACCAAGAGGATGAGCCATAGAGTGTACAATACCAAGACCTACGTTTGAGAAGCCCATACCTGCAACGTACTGTGCAAGCGCCATTGTTTCTCTTGCCTTTGCGTCGCCCTGAACGCTGTCATATAAAGATGCGCCGATAAGCTCGATTGCACGGATTTCTACCATATCGGAAAGCTCCCAGGCGCCCTTTGTGATATAGCCTTCAATAGCGTGGGTAAGAGCGTCCATACCTGTGGATGCACAAAGGCCCTTGGGCATACCCATCATAAGATCACTGTCAACGATAGCAACAACAGGGATATCTCTGGGATCTACGCAAACCATCTTTTTCTTGTTCTCTTCATCTGTGATTACATAGTTGATTGTAACCTCTGCGGCAGTACCTGAAGTTGTAGGAAGTGCGATAAGAGGAACACACTTATTCTTTGTATCTGCAACGCCTTCAAGGGATACTACATCTGCAAACTCGGGATTTGCAATGATGATGCCGATAGCCTTTGCTGTATCGATAACAGAGCCGCCGCCTACCGCTACGATAGAATCAGCGCCCATTTCCTTATATCTTGCAACACCCTGCTGAACGTTTGTAACCGTAGGATTAGGCTTGATATCATCATATGTTTCATATGCTATACCCGCCTTGTCAAGTTCCTCAGAAACTTTACCGGCAACTCCGCACTTGATAAGTGTTTCGTCTGTTACAAACATAATCTTTTTAAGACCTCTGCTCTTTATCTCGGGAGCAAGATTTTCTCTTGCACCTGCACCGAAATATGAGGTTTCATTAAGAATAAAACGATTTGCCATTTTGTGACCATTCCTTTCATCAGGGTGATACCCTTTATAAATGTTTATAAAAATATCCGATGGAATAACATCCATCGGATATAATTATACACTATTTTCTAAAATTTCGCAACAGTTTTCACAAAAGTTTTACATAGTAAGATGAAATTATGTAGATACTGCACCAAATCACTGATATTTCTTGTAGCCGGGGTGCTTTCCTGTTACACCATACTGACCTCTCATACCAACGAGCCTGTCGATATTATCTCTGTCGATGTCCTTTACTCCGCCGAGGAGTCTTGCTACAAGAGAAATCTGAGCCTGAAGCTCCATTGTTTCCATTCTGTAGTAAGCGGTGGTGAGGTCTGCGCCGACTGTTAATGCGCCGTGATTTTCGAGTAGCATACAGTCGTGATCCTTGAGGTAAGGTGCGATGGCCTCGGGCACTTCATAGGTAGAGGGAGTGCCGTAGGGAGTCAGAGGAATAGAGCCTACACCGATAACTGTTTCTATCATACAATAATCATCCATAGGAAGATGTGCGCAGGCAAAACCTGTGGATACGGGAGGATGAGCGTGAACTACAGCTCCCACGTCAGGGCGCTCCTTATAGCATCTTAAATGCATCTTTACTTCAGAAGAAGGTCTCCAGCCTTCCTTAGCCTCGATGATATTGAAATCATCATCGATAAGACCTATCTTGTCGGGTGTTATATCAGCCTTGCTGACACCGGTCTGTGTTGCAAGGTATCTGCCCTCGGCAACCTTTACCGTAACGTTTCCGTCGTTTGCCGCTACCCAGCCCTTCTGCCAGAGCTTGTGGCATACTTCTACCATTTTTTCTTTTATCTCTTCGTACATTGTTATTCTCCTTTATACTATTTTATTTTCATACTACAGACAAAGTCATATTGTCACTACGCCCTTCTGGAGCATTATATTTGCATATATGGCGGTTTCGCCTGTGGCAATTATCGCATAAGCAGTTTTTGCCTGCTCGTAAAAGGCGAAGCGCTCTATTTCACCGATAGCGTCATTTCCTCTGTCGTCGTACTTTGCGACAATTTCCTTATAAGTGTCCCAGATGGGCGTTTCGGCATTATCGCCCTTCATAACCTGCATCAGGCTTACCGGCTTTTCCACATAAGTATCAAGTGGGAAAAGCTGAAGTATTGCATCTAAAAGCTCGGGTACGCCGTGTCCGTCCGCTCTTATAACAATAGCGTTCTTGCCCATACTTTCAGCAGGGAAATTTCCGTCTGCAATAACTATTCTGTCGCTGTGTCCCATTTCGCACAGAACTTTAAGAAGCTCAGGTGAGAGAATGGGTGGTATATTTTTCAGCATATTATCAATCCTTTACTGTTTTGTTACTTTGATATAATCGGAATAAGCCTTATCCCACAGTTCTGTATCGCAAGGCAAAAATTCGTAAAGCTCTTCCGATCTTGCGATTATCTCCCTTGCCTTTTCTATACTTTCTACAGCACCGACGGACATAAGCTGTACCGCTATATTACCAAAGGAGGTAGCCTCTATCGGACCTGCACACACTCTGCGATTTATAGCGCAGGCTGTGAGCTGGGACAGGAATCTGTCCTTTGTGCCACCGCCTACCATATAAAGAGTAGCAAAGCTCTTTTTTGTGCAGGCTTCAAGCTCTTCTATGCTCTGACGGTATTTGAGTGCAAGGCTTTCGTAGATACAGCGCATTACTTCTCCGTCATTCTGCGGCACGTACTGCTTTGTCTTTTCGCAGTATGCTTTTATTCTTCCGGGAATATCTCCTGCGGGAGTAAATTCGGGAGCATCGGGATTGATAAAGCATCTGAAGGGCTGTGCCTTCTTTGCCATCTCTTCAAGCTCCATAAAGCTATATTCCTTGCCCTCTCTCTTCCACTGTCTGCGGCTTTCCTGAATCAGCCAAAGACCGATTATGTTCTTTAAGAAGGAGGTCTTTCTGCCGTAGCCCGTTTCATTTGATACGTTGAGTCTTGCTGACTCCTCGTTTATAACAGGGTTGTCAAGCTCTGTGCCGAGAAGTGACCAGGTACCGCAGGAGAGGAATGCAAAATCCTTTTCCTTTGCAGGTACGGAAACCATAGCGCACTGAGTATCATGACCGCAGGCGGCTATTATCTTCATAGGCTCAATATCGAGTTCATCGCATATTTCCTGGGATAACGTTCCGATAACGGTACCACTGTTTACTATTTCGGGGAAAAGATGTCTTTCTATACCGAGATAATTGATACATTCATCAGACCACTCTTTACACTCTGCCTCAAAAAGCTGTGTTGTAGAAGCAATGGACATCTCTGCCACCTTTTTTCCGCCAAGGAAATACGCAAACAAATCGGGCATCATAAGCAGTTTGTCTGCTCTTTTTAAAAGCTCCTTGCGTTTTTTAAGTAGTGACAGAAGCTGAAAGGCCGTATTTATTTCCATTATCTGTACGCCGGTAAGCTGATACAATCTCTCGGGAGAGATAAATTCACCGCTTGCCGCTACCATACCGTTTGTTCTGCTGTCACGGTAGTGAACGGGGTTTTCTAGAAGCTTTCCCTTTTTGTCGATAAGTCCGAAGTCTACACCCCAGGTATCTATGGCGAGGCTATCAATTCTGCCATATTCCTTGGACTTTATAAGGCTTTGCTTTATCTCGTGGAAAAGCCTTAAAAAATCCCAATACATAGTGCCGCCGAGGTTTACGGGATCATTTGAAAAGCGATGGATTTCGGTAAGCTTTATCTTGTCACCGTCATACTCGCCTATTATCGCTCTGCCGCTGGAGGCACCGAAATCTATAGCCAGTACTCTGTTCATATAACATTTCCTTTCAGAATCATAATTTATCTGATATTCTTATACATAGGACCGTAAGCCTGACAAGCTCTGTAATCCTGACCTTCCTTATCCATACCGAAGGCGTTCCAAGCGGCAGGACGGAATATATCCTCTTCAGGTACGTTGTGCATTGATACGGGGATACGGAGCATTGAGCAGAGTGTGATAAGGTCTGCACCGATATGTCCGTAGCTTATAGCACCGTGGTTTGCACCCCAGTTGTTCATTACGTCGTAAGCTGTTGCAAAAGCACCCTTGCCTGTTGTTCTGGGAGCGAACCAGGTACAGGGCCATGTGTAGTCAGTGCGCTTCCAGAGCTTATCAGTAACCTCTTCGGGAAGCTTTACTGTCCAGCCTTCTGCAATCTGTAAAACGGGGCCGAGTCCCTTGACAAGATTCAGTCTTATCATAGTAACGGGCATTTCTGCTTCTGTAACGAATCTTGATGAATATCCGCCACCTCTGAAATATCCCACGTCGGCATAGTTCCAGGTTGTAGCGTCGAGGATAGCGTCAATATCCTTCTGAGTCATATCAAACCACTGTTTCATTACAGCGTTGCCGTTTTCATCCTTTGCCATACCGCAGGCATCAAGACAAGCCGCACCCGAATTGATAAGATGAATAAAACCGCCCGACTGCTTTGCAACGCCCTCGATGTCATAGCCTGTAGCCTTCTTTACAGCTTCGGGGCTCCAGTATGTACGTACATCGGCGAATATCTGAGCTCTGTTTGTAAGCAGCTTCATAAAGAGCATGCCCAGACCGTTGAGTACGTCATTTTCTGTAGCAAGGATATAAGGCTCTCTTGCACCATTCCAGTCGAAGGAGGTATTGAGCATAGCTTCAGGGAAATCGCAGTTGGGATAGAAGTCTGTCCACTGGCGCTGTCCCTGGAAGCCTGCAGCAATGGCGTTGTGACCTACCATTTCCTCTTCTCTTCCAAGGGGGAGATTCTTGTTGCCGCTCATAAGGTCCTTTATGATGCACATCATCTTGACAACAAATTCCCAGTCCTTGTCCTTTTCTTCTCTTGTTTTCTGGAACTCCCCGGGGTTCTTATCAAAGCCTTCCTTGCACTTTGCCTTTGTCCATGCAAGAGCCTTCTGGTATTCTTCTTCATCGTAGATACCCTCTGTCATTCGACGGATGATTTCTACCTCATCAACGGATTCTACTCTCATACCGAGATATTCTTCGATAAATGCAGGATCGATTATAGAACCGCCGATACCCATACAGATAGAACCTATCTGGAGGTATGACTTACCTCTCATTGTAGCGCAGGCGATTGCCGCTCTGCCGAAGCGTAAAAGCTTTTCCTTGACATCTTCGGGGATTGTTGTATCTGTTGCCTCGCATACGTCGTGTCCGTAAATACCGAAAGCGGGAAGTCCCTTCTGTGCGTGGGTTGCAAGAACCGATGCGAGATATACTGCACCGGGACGCTCTGTACCGTTAAAGCCCCATACGCCCTTTATAGTCATAGGGTCCATATCCATAGTTTCCGCACCGTAGCACCAGCAGGGTGTTACTGTGAGAGTGATATCAACTCCGCACTTCTTGAATTTATCTGCACAAGCAGCAGCCTCTGCAACTCTGCCTATGGTAGTATCTGCAATAACAACCTTCACCTTTTCGCCGTTTGAGTAACGAAGATTTTCTTCAAAGAGCTTTGCGGCGGATTTTGCCATATTCATTGTCTGTTCTTCAAGAGATTCTCTCACCTTGAGGCAACCTCTTCTGCCATCGATGGTAGGTCTGATGCCTATTACAGGGTAATCGCCGATAAGTCTGTTTTCTGCCATAATAATATTTCCTTTCTGATAAAGACGTGTAACGCCTGATTATTTATCGTTCTTCTATATTATATCATCCATCGGCTTATTTTTCTTGCTTTATTCTGACTTATAGTATAAAAATATTCACTTTTTTCAAAAAAATAAATTATTTTTCCAAAACGCAATAAAATTTATCTTGAGACCTTTAAATTTTTTACTGTTTGTGATATAATTATAATAATTGCGGATTTTGAAAGGACAATTTTATTATGCGGATGTTTTTAGCAGTAATGGTATGCAAGATACTTAAATTCTTACTTGGAATTATAGGCAGAGGAAGCAGTCTGCCGGGAGAAATTGCGTTAAAGCTCTACCCTGATGTTTTAAAGAAGGTACAACTGCCTCCCCTTGTAATTGCGGTAACGGGCAGTAACGGCAAGACAAGTACGGTCGAGATGATTGCCCATACTATGAGAAGTGCAGGAAAAACTGTAGTGTGGAATGAAAAGGGCTCAAATCAGATTGCGGGTATCACCTGTATAATATTATCTGAATGCAATATAAAGGGTAAAATGAAGGCTGACGCTCTGCTCCTTGAAACTGATGAAAGATATGCTAAGCACTCCTTCAAGCATTTTGCTCCTACCCATTACGTAATAACGAACCTCTACCGTGATCAGCTTACGAGAAATGCTCATCACGAATGGGTTTATGAGGATGTTAAAAGGGGCATAAGAGAAGAATCTACCCTTATTATAAATGCGGACGATCCCTTAGTTTCTCTTTACGGCTTTGGCAAGGAAAATACAATATGGTTCGGTATGGATAAGCAGGATTTCAGCACAGACAGAAATACCGGTATCTACGACGACGGAAAATACTGTCCTAACTGCAAGAAGCCTATGAAATATGACTATTATCACTATAATCATATCGGTAGCTACTGCTGTGAAAACTGCGGGCACAAGAAGAACAACACAGCTTATACTGTTACAAAGGCAGACCTTGATAACGGTATTATAACAATAAATGACAAGTATGATATAAAGCTCGCTTTCAGGAGTATTTACAACGTATATAATATCCTTGCCGCTTTTTCCATCTGCTCTATAGCGGGAATTGACGGGGATTTTATAACAGAATGCATATCAAATTACATTCTTAAAAACGGCAGGGTGGTACAGTACAGACTCGGCGAAACGAAGGGTACCTTCCTTTTATCGAAGCACGAAAATTCTGTATCCTATGACCGCTCTCTTGAATATATCGTAAGACAAAAGGAAGAATGTGCGGTAATTATCATTGTTGATTCTATAAGCAGAAGATACAGCACAGGTGAAACAAGCTGGCTTTGGGATATCGATTTCGGTATGCTGGACAAGGATTATATAAAACGTATCTACTTACTCGGAAAGCATGCAAGGGATTTAGAGCTTCGCTTCTCCTTTACGGGTATTGACAGTTCAAGGCTTATCGTAAACGAAAGCATTGACGAAGGAATTGATGCGGCGTCAAAGATAAATCACGGCAAGCTTTATACGGTAACCTGCTTTTCTGATAAGCATAAATTCTTGCCTAAAGTAGAGATAATTAAGCCTGAGGATACAAAGGAGGTAGAGTAATATGAAGATACTGCATTTATTTTACGATCTTTTAAATCTTTACGGTGAATACGGAAACCTATGCGTACTGGAAAGAGGTCTTAAAGAAAAAGGAACTGAGGTTACTATTGACAAATTATCTATCGGCGATGAAATAGATTTTTCACAGTATGATTTTATCTACATCGGCTCGGGAACTGAAAGAAATCAGAAGGTAGCTTTAGAATATCTGATGCAATACAAAGATGCAATATCAGAGGCTTTAAAGAGCGGCAAAACCATACTTGCTACCGGCAATGCCTTTGAGATGTTCGGTAAAAGCATCGCGGACTGTGACAAAAAGGAGTATCAGGCTCTCCACATATTCGATTTTTACACAGAGGAAAGCGACAAAAGAACGGTTACCGACGCTAAAAGCAAGTGTAAATTCTGTGAGGATACTCTCATAGGCTTTATAAACAAGGCAAGCGAAATAAGGGGGATTAAAAATCCCTTCTGCGAGATGCTTGAGGGTGCAGGAAATACTGCCAATGATAAGTTTGAAGGAATACAGGAGGGTAATTTCTACGGCACGCATCTTATAGGTCCGTTGCTTGCGAGAAATCCTGCACTTCTCGAATATTTTGTGAAAATGTTAAGTAAATAAAAAGCGACGGGGCGACACAAGTCGCCCCATATTTTATATAATTTTATACTTCGGCTTTTCCTCGTCAAATAACTTCCAGCGTAGAAAATCATCGGCTACTATTCCTACAAGGGAAAGGAAAAACCAGGCTACCGTAAAGATAAGGCATACCTGACCTAAAATATTGAAGGGCTGTTCCTCATAATTCCAGACGTCCATTAAAAGCCATAGGTTTACGATACAGCCGCAGATAAATTCAAGCACAGTTATGATAACTGCGGATATTCCCATCTGAAGCAATAAGGACATATCGGGAAAGAGCTTATTTATTCCTCCGATAAGGATAAAGCAAAGTCCACCCAGAATAAACATACTAGGGTGACTATTGCCCCTGAACAAAAGCTCTACTATCGTATAAAGTCCACCGCCATAGCAGAAAAGCATAAATAATTTCATAGGTAAAGCAATTTTACAATTCATAATTCACCATCCACAGAAAAATATAGTTATATTTTTGCCCTTTTATTTTTCATTATTCAGGAAAATTACGGACAAAAGCAACATATAATCTAAAAAACATAAAAAGGGGTTATTATAATGCTTTTAAAGAAAATTTCTGCCTTTGTTATTTCCTGCGGTATGGCGCTTTTATGCGTACTTCCCTGCTATGCTGAAGAGGGAAAAAATGCACCTGATATTCTTTCATCAAAATCCGCTGTCGTCACCGAATGCAGTACAGGTCAGATAATATTTGAGCATAACAGCAGAGAAAAGCTGCCTATGGCATCGGTCACAAAGCTTATGTGCATGCTTATATGGGCAGAGGAAATGGAATCAGGCAGGCTTCATTTTGAGGATATCGTCAGATGCTCTGCCTTTGCCAGCAGTAGAGACGGCTCTGTGATATGGCTTATGCCAAATGAAGAGATGTCGGTAAGGGACCTTATAAAATCGGTGGTTATAGCCTCTGCCAACGACGCCACAACGGCTCTTTGCGAGCATATTGCCGGTAGCGAACGGGATTTTGTAAAGCTGATGAATGATAAAGCGAAAAGCCTTGGTATGAACGATACTCAGTATAAAAACTGTGTGGGCTATGACGAGGACGGGCATTATACCACTGCCTGTGATATTGCTCTGCTCTGCGGTGAAGTCAGCAGGTACAACTATTACAACGAATTCTTTAACACCAGGCTTGATTATGTAAGAGAGGGAGAAAAGACGGCTCAGCTTCTAAACACCAATAAGCTGATGCGATACTACAACGGAATAATCGGCGGCAAAACAGGTACTACCGATAACGCAGGCTGTTGCCTTGCCGTATGGGCAAAGCGTGGAAATATGACCATCTGTGCAGTAAGTCTTGGCTGTAAAGAGGACAATGACAGATTTGACGCCTGCGAAAGCTTACTGGACTATGGTTTTAACGGGTTTGAGATATATAAGGCTGTGGCAGACAGTAACAAGCTTATACCTGTAGAGGTTGACAACGGGCTGAGAAAATCTACCGATATAAGGGTAAAAAGACTTGTCAGTATGATAATACCAAAAGGGTGCAGGAATGATATAAAATACAGCTATGAAATCGTCGAAAAGCTGACTGCACCTGTGACCTGCGGACAGACTGTAGGCAAAGTGACGGCTACTCTTTATGACGAAGTTATTTTTGAAAGCGATATAATATCAGTCTATGAAGTGGAAGAAATAAGCTTCTGGCGTGCATTTGAGATAATTTTATCAGAAATATTCGCATTTTAATATTGCACAAAAACAAAAAGTATTATTTGTGTGATTTATACAAAAGTTTCACATTGAATGAAAACATCTTGCAAAAGTATGTGTTTTTTTGTATAATATATAATGTAAATAAATAAACAGAAAAAGAAATATAATAACAATCCTTTTTCATTTGTTTACAGCTTATATGGAGTAGAAAAGTTAAGGAGAGAATACGAAAATGGCAATCACATTAAACGACAAGTACTTAAAGGACGTCGTAAGGCCTGACGAAATCAAGGGTATTGAGCCTTTAGTAAAGGCGGCGCACGAGCTTGTTGAAAACAAGAGCGGTCTTGGTAACGACTTCTTAGGATGGGTTGACCTTCCTGCAAACTACGACAAGGAAGAATTTGAAAGAATCAAGAAGGCGGCTGAAAAGATCAAATCTGACAGCAAGGTGCTTTTAGTAATCGGTATCGGAGGTTCTTACCTCGGTGCAAGAGCGGCTATCGAATTATTAAAGTCCACACTTTACAACTCACTTTGCAAGGACACACCTCAGATTTACTTTGTAGGTAACAGCATCAGCCCCACATATTTAAATGAAATTATCGAAATCGTAAAGGACAAGGATTTCTCTGTAAATATCATTTCCAAGTCCGGAACAACAACAGAACCTGCTTTAGCTTTCAGAGTATTCAGAGAATTACTTGAAGAAAGATACGGCGAAGAGGGTGCAAGAAGCAGAATCTACGCTACAACAGACAAGGCAAGAGGAACACTCAAGGAGCTTGCTGACGCAAAGGGATATGAAAGCTTTGTTATTCCTGATGATGTAGGTGGTCGCTTCTCTGTTCTCACAGCAGTAGGTCTTCTTCCTATCGCTTGTGCAGGTTGTGATATTGACGCTCTTATGGCAGGTGCCGCAAAGGCAAGAGAAGATTTCGCAGTATGCGATATTGAAAAGAACCACTGCTACAGATATGCGGCATACAGAAACATCCTTTTAAACAAGGGCTTCAAGGTTGAAATGCTTATCGCTTATGAAAACTCTTTCGTTATGATGTGCGAATGGTTCAAGCAGCTCTTCGGCGAAAGCGAAGGTAAGGACGGCAAGGGCTTATTCCCTTCAGCGGCAACCTTCTCAACAGACCTTCACTCACTCGGTCAGTTCATTCAGGACGGCTCCAAAATTTTATTTGAAACAGTTGTTCATATCGGAAAGGCACAGAAGGATTTCTTCTTAAAGGATGATCCCACAAACGGCGACGGTCTGAATTTCTTATCAAATCAGAATATGTCCATTGTTAATCAGAAGGCTTATGAGGGTACAATCATCGCTCACACAGAGGGCGGCACACCCAACATGGTACTTGAAATGCCTGAAGTTAACGAAAACGAACTCGGCTATCTTATTTACTTCTTCGAAAAGGCTTGTGCAATCTCCGGCTATATGCTTGGTGTAAATCCCTTTGACCAGCCCGGTGTTGAAAGCTACAAGAAGAATATGTTTGCTCTCCTCGGCAAGCCCGGTTATGAGGCTGCAAAGGCTGAGCTCGAAGCAAAAATCGGATAATAAATCAGCAAGCTGATTTTTATTATATTAAACGGCGACTCTGCCGCAAAAAACGGAGGACTAAAACATGGTTAAACTTATTGCAGGAAAAAAAGGCGCAGGTAAAACAAAGTTACTTATCGAAGCTATCCACAGTGCAGAACAGGCAAGCAAGGGCAACGTTGTTGCTATCCAGCTCGGTTCTTCTCTGAACATAGACATCTATCACAAGGTTCGTCTTATCAACATTGAAGACTACAAGATTGAAAACTATGACGAAATGGCTGGTTTCGTTTCCGGCTTACTCGCTTCCAACTATGATTGCACAGATATCTTTGTAGATGGTATTTTAAGAATTGTTGGTCGTGACCTTGACAAGGTAGGCGAAATGTTCGACAAGATTGCTACAGTAAGTGGCGAAAACACAACTGTAACCTTTACAATTTCCGCAGATGTTGATGATTTAACAGAAAATATTAAAAAATATCTCAAATAAGTATTGACAAATCAAAAAACTTGCTGTATAATATTAGTCGTGTTAGTTTTCGACTATTGTAAAATAGCGATTTTATGATTATGAACATCAGAGGGGGGTGCTAAAATGGCAGTTCCAAAGAGAAAAGTTTCTAAGGCAAGACGCGATAAGAGACGTTCACAGGTATGGAAGCTATCCGCACCTGCATTCTCTCGTTGCACACAGTGTGGCGAATTAAAGCTCGCTCACAGAGTATGTGGCAACTGTGGTTATTACAAGGGTAAGGAAGTTATCGCTCACAGCGAGGCTTAATTGCTTGTAAAATCAGAATTATGACGGCAGTACCGTAAGGTACTGCTGTTTTTTTGCAATCAAACAGTTGACTAAAGGAAAAATAAAGTGTATAATATATTATGTATGTGTGTAAAATCCTACACAAAACATCTCAGGGAAGGAAATAATCAATGTCAGTAAAAATAATGTCAGTCATCCCCCGCTCTCTTGCGGATAAAGCAGGTATAAAAGCAGGCGATACCCTGATAACTATCAATGACAATGAAATAAACGATGTGCTTGATTATCAGTTTTATGTCTCAGACCTAAAGCTTGTAATCGGGCTTGATCGCCGTACTGTAAAGGTAAAGAAAAAGGAATATGAAGATTTAGGCCTTGAATTTGAAACCTATCTTATGGATAAAAAGCAGCATTGCAGGAATAACTGCATTTTCTGTTTCATAAATCAGATGCCAAAGGGCATGAGAGATACTCTCTACTTTAAGGACGATGACTCGAGACTCAGCTTTCTGCAGGGAAACTACATCACTATGACGAATTTAACCGACAATGATGTGGAGAGAATTATAAAGATGAAGCTACCGATGAATATATCGGTACATACCACAAATCCTGAGCTGAGAGCACAGATGACCTGCAATCCGAATGCAGGAAAATGTCTGCAGTATCTATATAAAATGGCAGGAGCAGGAATTGAGCTCAATACCCAGATAGTTCTGGTACCTGATTTCAACGACGGCAAGGAGCTGGAAAGAACGCTGAACGATCTTTGCAACCTCTTCCCTGCTGTAAAAAGTATTGCTATAGTTCCCGTGGGACTTACAAAATTCAGAGATAATCTGCCTGAGCTGAAGAGCTTTGATAAAGAGTCAGCTACCAAAGCTCTCAAAACTATAGAGCTTTTCGGGGATATGATGTATGAAAAATATCACGCAAGAGTTGTATATCCCTCGGATGAATTTTTCCTGCTTGCAGAAAAGCCGATGCCTGATTATGATTATTATGAGGATTTTGACCAGTTTGAAAACGGTGTGGGTATGTGTGCAAGTCTGCAGAAGGAATTTATTGATGCTCTTGCTGACAAGAGAGAATACAGCGAAACCGACAGCGACAAAAGAAGACTTTCGATTGCTACGGGCGTGCTTGCCGCTCCACTACTGAAAAGTCTTGTGGGTATGATGGAAAATGATTTTCCTGATACAAAAGTAAATGTATATACTATAAGGAATGATTTCTTCGGAGAAACAGTCACAGTTGCAGGACTTATCACCGCAGGAGATATTATAAATCAGCTTATGCCACACAAGGATGAGCTTGGTGACAGACTGCTGATAACAGAAAATATGCTGAAAAGCGGTTGCGATATTTTCCTTGATGACAAGACAATTTCTGATGTAGAAAACACACTTTCTGTAAAGGTAATATCTGTGCCTACAGACGGATATGCGCTTCTTGACGCTATTCTCGGAGAATAAAGATAATTCATATAAAAGGAAAGGAAGATAAAAATGGAAGGAATAGTAGCCGTTGTCGGCAGACCTAATGTGGGTAAATCCACATTATTCAATAAGCTTGTCGGCAAGAGAATGTCTATAGTAGACGATACTCCCGGCGTTACAAGAGATAGAATATACGCCAAAGCCGAATGGCTCGGTAAGGAGTTTATGCTCATTGATACAGGCGGTATCGAACCTGATACAAAGGATATCATTTTATCACAGATGAGAACCCAGGCACAGCTTGCCATTGATAAGGCTGATGTAATAATATTGGTTACAGATATAACATCAGGCGTTACAGCAAACGACTCTGATGTTGCCGCTATGCTTTTAAAAAGCGGAAAACCCGTAGTGTTGTGCGTAAATAAGGTAGATACAGTAGGTGAAGTTCCTCCCGAATTCTACGAATTCTACAATCTTGGTCTTGGTGAGCCTATTGCGGTTTCCTCTGTACACGGTCATGGTACGGGCGACCTGCTTGACGCAGTTTTTGAAGTTATGCCAAAGGAAGACAGAGAAGAAGAATATTCTCCCGACGCTATAAAGGTGGCAGTAATAGGTAAGCCTAATGCAGGTAAATCTTCACTTATCAATAAAATAGCAGGTGAAGACAGAATGATAGTATCTGATATTGCAGGTACTACAAGAGATGCCGTTGATACTGTAATCAGACGTGATGGCGAGGAGTATGTATTTATCGATACTGCAGGCATCAGAAGAAAGTCAAAGGTAAACGAGCAGATTGAAAAATACAGTGTTCTGCGTGCTTATATGGCAATCGACAGAGCGGATGTCTGCGTTATTATGATAGACGCAAACGAAGGCTTTACAGAACAGGATAGTAAGGTTGCAGGTTATGCTCATGAACAGGGCAAGGCAAGCGTTATAGCTATCAATAAGTGGGATTCTATTGAAAAGGACAGCAATACCATGAACGAGTTCAAGAAAAAGCTTGAAGTGGATTTCTCCTTCATGTCCTATGCTCCCTTTGTATTTATTTCCGCTCTTACAGGACAGAGAATAGATAAGCTCTTTGAGATGATAAACTACACCTCAAATCAGAACGCTATGCGTATTCCTACAGGTACTCTGAATGATATGCTGGCTTATGCTACCGCAAGAGTACAGCCGCCTTCCGACAAGGGCAAGCGACTGAAGATATACTATATGACTCAGGCTTCTACAAAGCCTCCGACATTTGTAATCTTCTGTAATAACAAGGAGTTATTCCACTACTCTTATCAGAGATATCTTGAAAACCAGATAAGAGAAAGCTTCGGTTTAGGCGGCACACCTATAAGAATTGTTATAAGAGAACGAGGAGAATAACTAATGATTTATTTATGCTTTGCTATAATGGTGCTTGTGCCCTATCTTCTATGCGGTATAAACACTGCTATAATTGTAACAAAAATCAAAAGCGGTAAGGATATAAGAACACTTGGCAGTGGCAATGCCGGTCTTACAAATACCCTTCGCACCCAGGGAAAGCTCGCCGCTTTATTTGTACTTCTCGGCGACGTACTAAAAGGCGTTTTATCTGTGCTGATAGTAAGATTTTCATTCCTCTGGCTTGCAGGAATTGATACTACAGTATTAGCAAATAATATGAATTATGTAGCCTTTGTAGCGGCTTTGACAGGCTTTTTAGGACACCTCTTCCCTGTTTATTACAAGTTCAAGGGTGGCAAGGGCATATTAGTATCTGTTGCAATCCTTATGACCGTTGAATGGATACCTGCCTGCATACTGCTTGGTATTTTTATCATAGTTGTAGCTATAACAAGATATGTATCTCTTGGCTCTTGCATTGCAGGCGGCTTGTATGCACCTGTTACACTTGTTTATGGTCTGCTTGTGGGCGATCCTTCGGCTTTTATAAACAGCGGACTGGGACTTGTTATAGGAATACTGATCATCTATATGCACAGAGGCAATATCCAGCGTCTCAGAAATCACACAGAAAAGAAGCTGGGACAGAAGGCTTAAAACATTGAAAGGACATATTCAGCAATGGCAGATATAATGATACTCGGCTGTGGTTTTGGTACTGCTCTCGGCATTATGTGGAACAAGTACGGACACAATGTTACAGCCTGGTCCAAATATAAGGAAGAAATAGACGCTATAAGAAAAGACGGAGAGCACAAAAGATTGCTCCCCGGTGTTATAGTACCGCCCTCAATCGAACTCACAACGGATTTATCGCAGGCAAATGGTAAGGATATTCTCGTTTTTGCTATTCCCTCAAAATTTGTAAGAGATGTAGCTCAAAGCGTAAAGCCATACGTAACCCCTGAAACAATTATTGTAAATGTGGGTAAGGGCTTTGAAGAATCAACAGAAAAAAGGCTTTCGGAGGTATTGAGAGAAGAATTGCCTAACAATCCGATAGTCGTTCTGACAGGTCCTTCTCACGCAGAAGAGGTGGCAAGAAACTGTCCTACCACAGTTGTGTGCGCCTCTGATGACAAGGCAAGCACCGAATACATTCAGGACACCTTGCAGAACGAACGCTTCAGAATATACGCTAACAGCGATATCGTCGGATGTGAAATCGGTGGAGCTATGAAAAACGCCATTGCTCTCTGCTGTGGCATTGTAGAAGGAATGGGACTTGGTGACAACACACTTGCCGCACTTATGACAAGAGGGCTTGCAGAGATTACAAGACTTGGTGTTGCTATGGGCGGAAAAAGAGAGACCTTCAACGGACTTTCAGGCATCGGCGACCTTATAGTCACCTGTACCTCAACTCACTCAAGAAACCACCGTGCAGGACTCCTCATAGGCGATGGAATGCCTGCTGAGGAAGCGGTAGCAAGAGTAGGTACCGTTGAAGGCTACAATGTTGCGATTATTGCTCAAAGAATTGCAAGAAGACTCGGTGTTACAACTCCTATCATAGATCAGCTTTGCGGCGTATGCTATGAAGGACAGAATCCGAGGGAAAGCATATCCCGTCTTATGACAAGACCGAGCCGTGCAGAAGAAGAGATATTCTGACCTATCCCACCTTCTTTAATTCTTCGGCTGTGTAGTTGTAATCACAGCTATGATAAAACTGATTCTGATAAACAGCCTCTGCCTTATTTTCGGCAGGGGCTTCTTCTTTTGTGTTATCTTCCTTACACACCTCAATAAGGGTAATTATAACAAGAAAGATTACACTCATAATAAAAAACACTAAAATTTCACCTGACATTTTTGTTTTCCTTTCTCCGTAAGTGCTTTTATCCTACGCCTATATTTTACTAAAAGTATTGTCCTATAAAAAGGACAGACGATTTTTTATCTGAACAGATTGTCGGCTTTCAGGAGAAATTCGTTAAATTACTTGCATTTATATCGGATTTATGGTACAATTATCTTAAATATCTTGCCAAACACGGCAAAGAAGGAGTAAAGAAATGACAACAGAACAGATTTTAATGCTTGTTACAATTCTGATCTATCTCGGCTCTGTAGTAGTTGTAGGTCTGATTTGTTCCAAAAAAACAAGCAACGTCGGCGACTTCTATCTCGGCGGCAGAAAGCTTGGCCCTTTCGTTACTGCTATGAGCGCAGAAGCATCAGATATGAGCGGATGGCTTCTTATGGGACTTCCCGGTGTTGCTTATGCAACAGGTATTGCTGACGCAGGATGGACAGCTATCGGTCTTGCGATAGGTACATATGTAAACTGGCTTATCGTTGCAAAAAGACTTCGTAACTACACTCAGGTTTGCGGAAATGCAATCACCATCCCCGACTTTTTCAAGAACAGATTCAGGGATAAGAATTTAATCAACCTTATTTCAGCGATGATTATTCTTATATTCTTCATTCCCTACACCGGTTCAGGTTTCGCTGCCTGTGGTAAGCTCTTCCAGTCGCTTTTTGGTGCTGACTATCACCTTATGATGATTATAAGTGCGGTAATTATCCTTGCTTACACAACTATCGGTGGCTTCCTCGCAGCAAGTATAACAGACTTTATCCAGAGTATTATTATGACTCTTGCACTTATTGTCGTTGTTATATTCGGTATCTCAATGGCAGGTGGACTTAACGAGGTTATTTCACACGGTCAGAGCCTTCCCGGCTACTTATCCGTAACACAGATTTTCGACAACAACCTTGGTGTTGCAAAGGATTACGGCGTACTCAATATGGTTTCTATGCTTGCATGGGGACTTGGCTACTTCGGTATGCCTCACGTGCTCTTACGCTTTATGGCTATAAGCGACAGCAACAAGATAAAGACTTCACGTCGCGTTGCATCCATATGGGTAGTTATCTCCCTTGGCATAGCAATCTTTATCGGTATTGTTGGTAATGCCATGGTGGCGAACAAGGCTATGAATCCTCTTGCAGACCCCGAAACAATTATCGTACAGATCTCAAATCTTTTAAGCACCTTTGGTCCTTTAGCATCACTTGTTGCAGGTCTTATCATTGCAGGTATCTTAGCGTCTACAATGTCAACTTCCGACTCACAGCTTTTAGCAGCTTCTTCAAGTATGTCAGAAAATATCATCCGTGGCGTATTCAAGGTAAAGACATCCGAAAAGACATCTATGCTTATAGCAAGAGCTACAGTTGTAGTGATTGCCGTTATCGGTGTTGTAATTGCCTGGGACCCCAACAGCTCTGTATTTGATATAGTATCTTTTGCATGGGCAGGCTTCGGCGCAACCTTTGGTCCTGTGATGCTCTGTGCATTATTCTGGAAGAGAACAAACAAGTACGGCGCTCTCGCAGGTCTTGTTGCAGGCGGCATTATGATATTTGTATGGAAGTTTATTGTTCGTCCTATGGGCGGTATCCTTGATATATACGAGCTTCTTCCTGCATTTATCGTAGCACTTATCGCTATTATAACTGTTTCACTTGCTACAAAGGCACCTGAAAAGGAAATCGTTGACGAGTTTGAAGCAGTAAAGGCTATGAAGTAATTTTTCACTATAGCAAAAGTAAAAGCCGAATGGTTACCCATTCGGCTTTATTTTTATTCTTCTTCAGGAAGTGGTTTTCTTACCTTGTCCTGAAATTTCTTTTCACAAGCGCCGTACCTTTCGTAGTTGGCTCTGGCTTCGTTAAGACTTACACTGTTTGCTCCGCCTGTGCTGTAAGGTCTTTCGTTCTGGCTTTCATCGTATTCCCAGAAGCAGACGGGACATATATCATATTCATCCTCAATGGTTTTGTTACCACAGCAGGGGCATATCATCTTATAATTCATATCACACCTCTTATTGTCTGTTCCAGTAATCTATTCCGTCATCGGGAATAAAGAAGGTTCTTATGTAGCCGTCAGGTGACAGTACAAGAAACTCACCCGATTTCTTATCGAAATACATAAAGTCTCCGTCATCCTCGTACTTTGTCAGTACGTCGGGAGAATCAGAATTTATGAGGTCATTTGCCTTTTGCAGATATTCTTCCTTTGTTATGTTTCCGAACTCGTGACCGTGCTTTTCATAGTGACTGTCGTACAGTCCCTGATTTCTGAAATAGTAGAATACCTCTTCCTTACTACTTTCAGGCTTTGAGGTAACTGTTATCTCTGTTTCGGAACTATTCTCGTTTACTGAAGAATCTACACTTTCCACCTTTGACGATGTTGGTACAGAAGAAGCAGCCTCATTTCCACCACCGAAGAAATTAGTGGGAATCGTAATACCGAAGAATGCGGCAATCAGCGCCGCTATTGTTCCAAGTATTGCGGGAGTCTTATTACCGCCGCTGTTTTTTTCTGACATAGCTTTTTATCCTTTCCTTTCAATCTGTGCTGACCTTAATATTTGTGTCGGGTATAATTTCGTCGGGAGTAACAATGCAGTCTGTTGCATAGATTTCAACGCCATGTTTTTTGGCATCAGACAAAGCTTCGGCAAACTGCATATGAGTAGCCTTATTCGGAGCAAACAAGCTTACACCTTTCATCTGTATCACAAACAGGATATACGTCTTATATCCTTGCTGTTTAGCCGCTACAAGCTCTTTTATATGCTTTATTCCTCTTTCAGTGGGAGCATCAGGAAACATAGCTGTATTACCTTTTTTCAGAGTAACTCCCTTTACCTCAAGAAAGGCTTTATCATCGCCATCCTCGATGTAGAAATCAAATCGTGAGCTTCCGAATTTCACTTCCCTGCGGACAACTACCTTATCGGAAAAGAGTCCGCTTTTTATTATCCACTCCTGTGCCACATCGTTTGCGGCATTGGAATCGATATTTACTATCTGCGTAGAATAATCTTCAGCAGTATTTTCCACAGCAATCATATCATAAGCAGTTTTTCTCTCAGGATTTCCGCTTTTTTCAAAATATGCCGTAACACCGCTTATAAGCAATTCTCTCAGTCTGCCGGTATTCTTTACGTGAACCTCCTGCTGTTTTCCGTTTATTTCTGCTATAGCTATAAAACGGTTTTTACGGCTGAGGAAGATTCCTTTTTCGATATTTTTGTATTTCATATTGCTTCTCTATAATTTCAAAACTCCGCAAACGATATATTTGCGGAGTCAGGACTTACTTTGCAGTGTTTTCGATAACATCAGCCATATTATCAAGCCAGCTGCCGTCAAAGAGCTCGATAAGACCTTCGTCACAGCCCGCTGAAAGTCTGGGATTGATGGGCATTTTTGAAATAGTTTTGATGCCGTACTGCTGAGCAACCTCTTCAATATGGCTCTCACCAAAGATGCTGTGCTGTTTTTTGCAGTCGGGACATTCAAAATATGACATATTTTCAACTATACCAAGAACAGGTACATTCATCATAGATGCCATCTTTACCGCCTTGCCGACTATCATAGATACAAGCTCCTGGGGAGATGTAACAACAATGATACCATCAACGGGTAATGACTGGAATACTGTCAGGGGGACATCGCCTGTTCCCGGAGGCATATCTACGAACATGAAATCAACATCGTTCCAGATAACATCTGTCCAGAACTGCTTTACGGCATTTGCGATAACGGGACCACGCCATACAACGGGGTCTGTTTCATCAGGTAAAAGAAGATTTACAGACATTACGTTAATACCCGTCTTTGTCTTTACGGGGTAGATACCCACATTGTCGCCTACAGCCTTTTCTTTGTTTATACCAAAAGCCTTGGGGATTGAAGGGCCTGTAATATCTGCGTCAAGGATAGCTGTGTTGTAGCCTCTTCTCTTCATAGAAACTGCCATAAGGGATGTAACCATAGACTTACCTACGCCGCCCTTACCGCTGACAATTCCTATAACCTTTTTGATGTTTGATAACTCGTGGGGCTTTTCTAAAAAGCTCTGAGGTTTTGCTCTGTCAGAGCAGTTCTGACTGCAGGTGCTGCAGTCGTGTGTGCATTCGCTCATTTTTATTTTCCTTTCTTTTGTAGGTGATTTATATATTTATCAAATAATAGTATAACACCAAACAGTAAAAAAATCAACCTTTTTAAATAACATACGGTTTTATAAAGCTTGAATTTTTTTAAATAATCTGATATAATATATAATACGGAAATATTTCTAAAAAAGAAACGGACGTCGTATATGAGATTCAGTAAAACCACAGGCCATTTCGATTCCTCAAACAGTGTGAACAAATGTGCATATTATGTGTATGTACCCGCCGGCGGAGAACTAAAGGGCATTATACAAATTTCGCACGGTATGTGCGAACATATAGGTCGCTACGAGCATTTCGTTGAATTTCTGACCGACAACGGATATATAGTCTGCGGCAATGACCATCTGGGACACGGAAACAGCGTTTCTTCCAAGGATGACTACGGCTATTTTGCTGAAAAGGATGGCTGGAGCTTTCTTGTAAACGATCTGCGCAGACTGACTATGATTATGAAAAGGAAATTCCCCACTCTGCCCTACTTTATGATAGGTCACAGTATGGGTAGCTTTATAGCAAGACTGTATGCTTCACGTTTTCCTGAAGAGCTTACCGCACTTGTAATTTTAGGTACAGGCGATGATAAGGCACTTGGAGAACTCGGAGTCCGTGCGGCAAGATCCGTGGCGGCTCTCAAAGGTGGACATTTCAGAAGCGAAAAGCTTAACAACCTGATGTACGGCGTATATAATGACAGAATAGAAAACAAACAGACTATTTTTGACTGGCTGACTCACGATGAAGAGGTTGTGAAGAAATTTATAGATGATGAAAAATCAAACTTTATTTTCACTGCATCAGGCTTTGTCGATCTTACAACGTTGCTGAGAAGAATATCTTCGTCGCAATGGGTGGCTAAAGTTCCGAAAAAGCTCCCTATCCTTTTTTCATCCGGCACAGCAGACCCTGTCGGAAACTACGGCAAGGGTGTAATAAATGTCTATGAAAAGCTGGTAAACGAAGGCTGTAACGTGGATATAAAGCTGTACCCAGGAGCCAGACACGAGCTTATCAACGAAACAATGAAAGATATAGTTTTTAACGATATCCTGGGCTGGATAGAGAGAAAACGCAAAGGCTTTACAGGAAATTACGAATTTGTTGAATAAAACATAAAACCCTGCCGATAATCCTGCTGACATCATCAGAAAGGACATTATTATGGCAGGGTTTAAATTTTCTTTTACAGGTATTTTTTTCGTTATATCAGCTGTGCTGGTGCTTATGATAAGCAGTTTTTCTGTCTTTGCTACCGACTGCGAAGAAAAGTCTGACGAGGTACTGAGACTTCATATACTTGCAAACTCAGACAGTAAGGAAGATCAGCAGCTTAAATATGAGCTGAGGGATCATATGCTGATTACCTTCGGAGAGGTGTTTGCCGGTTGCGAGGATAGAAATCAGGCAGTAAATATGGCTAAAGAAAACAGAAGCAGGATGGAGCAGACTGCAAACAGCTTTATCAGAAGTAAAGGCTATAATTATAATGTCATCTGTGAAATATCCGACACGTATTTTACCACACGAAAATACGAAAATTACACCCTTCCCGCAGGGAACTATACAGCAGTCAGATTCCTTATAGGAAAGGCTGAGGGGCAGAACTGGTGGTGTGTGATGTTTCCGCCGCTTTGTCTGCCTGCATCGGGCGGATTTTTCACTGAACAGGAAAGCAAGGAAATAGAGCAGTCAAAAAATATAGAGGTAAGATTCGCATTGTTTGAAGCTATCTGCAATTTATTCACCGACAAAAGTGAAAAAACAGAAGAAAACAAATCCGAAACACCTGATTCGATAAGAAAAATTTTCTCAGAAAGAATTGTTGACAGATACTCTGTTAAAAATCTGAGATTCTTATTTTAAGAAAAGACCTGTAGACTTTGGATTCTACAGGTCTTTTTTTAAAGCGATAAAATATAGTCATATACCTCTGAAAAGGGCTTATCCACTTTTGCAAAGCCGTCTAAGATTTTTTCTGCATATAATTTTTCTGCTATTTCCTTTACCTTCGGGACAAGCTCATAGAAGGTTCTGTACACCTTATCAGATGCGCCCTGCTCCATATACCTCAGCTCGTGATAGCTCTGTATTGCAAGCTGTACAAGTTCCATTTCGTCATCAACAAAGGTATAGTCAAGATTTTTTGTTTTGAAATAAGGCTCAGTATCTTTAAGATATGTAAAACCGCAATAAGGATCACGGGCGGCAAATCTGAGATGCCTTACACCCGCCATTACACAAGTACCCATACACATAGGACAAGGCTCCATTGTGCTGTAAAGGGTCATTTCGTGCAGGTCATGGATTTTTGTATCGATATTATGCAGAATATTAGCCTCTGCATGGGAGGTGCGTTTGTTTAAGGTTCCCTCTTCATTGGCACGATTGCGATCAGACGTGACAAGGTTTCCGCTCTTATCGAAAAGCGCCGCACCGATGGGGGTACTTCCGTTTTTAAAAGCTGTCCAAACCTCTGAAAAAGCAATCTTCCATTCGCGTGATAAATCTGACCACATAAGAATTCACCTCAACAATTTTTTTATTTTATTATACCAAATTATCAAAAATTAGTCAACTTGTTAATTAAATTTACTTTAAATCGTTGAAATTTATTGAAAAACCTGATATAATAGAATTACGTTATTCAGCAAATCGCGAAAGGAAAATGAACTATGAGAAAAATTCTTTCATCAATTCTTGCAGTTGCAATGATTATATCTATGTGTGCTTGCAATGGCGACACCGCATCAGGCAGCAGCGGAAACACTTCCGGAAGCGGCGAAAACTCCACGCCCTCCGAGCAGAACAAAAAGCCTTTATCAAACCCTGTAGCCGTTGATGAAAACGGAGAAGTGGATATGAAGGTTGCGCTTTCCTATGAAACGGATTTTGATGCACTTTTAAAGGACCTTGAATCCCGTGAACCCGACGGCTCAAAGCCCGTATCAAAGAATACAAATCCCGAAACTCTTGCGCTCTTCAACTATCTCAAAGAAAACTACGGCAAAAATATATTTGCAGGACAGCAGTATTTTCAGGACGGTCAGTATGAGCAGATTGTATATTATATGGAAACGGGAGACCTCCCCGCTATAATCGGATTTGATATGATCTTCTCCCACGGTGACCAGGGAATAAACGATCAGCATATTGATGACGCTATAAAGTGGCACACACAGCAGAACGGTATAGTTTCTTTCTGCTGGCATTGGAAGGTACCCGTTGATATCGATAACGAAGATGTAAAGGGAATCGCTTTCTATTCAGACGAAATAACAAACTTCAGCCTGAAAAATGCCGTAACTCCCGGCACCAAGGAATACGAAGTAGTTATAAAGGATATTGACACCATCGCATTAAAGCTCCAGAAGCTTGAAGCGGCAGGTGTACCTGTACTGTGGAGACCTCTGCACGAGGCAAGCGGAGCCTGGTTCTGGTGGGGTGTAAAGGACACAGAAACCTTTATGGACCAGTCATATCAGAAGCTTTGGTATATGGTATTCGACAGGCTTGAAAACTACCACAAGCTTACAAACCTTATATGGGTATGGAACGGACAGTCTAAAAAGGCAGAAGTAAACCCCAACACCTATGACCTTGGTGGTATGGATATATATCCCGATAAAGAAGATCACAGCGAACAATCAGCAAAATACAGCACACTTAACAACCTGATGCCCGATGATAAAATGGCGTGCATTTCAGAATGTGGTTATATTCCCGATCCTGACAAGATATTTGCCGCTGACAGCAAGGTTAAGTGGTTGTACTTCATGCCCTGGAACGGAGAATTTGTGTGCAATGCTACACCAACCGGTGCTATCATAACTTCGCTTGACGGTTCACCGTCCATCAACACAAAGCGTATGTCAGCGGAATTCTTAAAGGGTGTATATTCTCACGACAAGGTAATTACATTAAGCGAGCTTCCTGTCTTTGAGGGCACAGATAAGATAATGCCCGAATATCTCTATTTATGGGAACTGAACAATCCTAAGAAGATACCTGAAAATTCAAAGCTCAAGGATTACAAGAAGGAATAATATTATGTTAAAAGAAATATCTTTCGGTAGCTCAAAGGCGGTTATAGACACAAAGGGTGCAGAGCTTAAATCTCTGGTAATAAAAGACAGAGAAATTATGTGGTGTGCTGATCCTGCATTCTGGGGTAAAAGCTCACCTGTGCTCTTCCCTGCTATCGGCAATGTCAAAAATAACGAAACTGAGATATACGGCGAAAAAATAAAGCTTACAAAGCACGGCTTTGCAAGAGATAATGAGTTTGAAATCAACAAGGCTGACGAGCAAAACGCGGTATTTACAAAGGGATTCAAAGCAGAAGAAACGGGCTTTCCCTTTGACTGCAAATTATCTCTTGGTTATACCATTGATGACGACAAGCTTATTATAAATTACACAGTAGTAAATTGCAGTGACAGAGATATGCCCTTCTGCTTAGGCGCTCATCCAGCTATCGCCTGCGATAATCTTAATAACTGTACTATAGAATTTTCAGAAAAAGAAACCGCCTCAACTCCCGTTATGAATCTTGATAACAGAATGTTTGAAAGTGGCAACAGAATAGAAAGACTGGTGGCTTCAGATACACTTTCTTTAAATTACGATATGTTTGATAACGACGTAGTCTACTTTGACGATATTGTATCAAATAGCGTAACGTTTAAAGAGAACGGAAAGACTCTTGCAAGAATCAGCTGGGAAGGCTTTACCTCCCTCGGACTCTGGACTCCTGCAGGAAAAAAAGCGGGCTTTCTGTGTATTGAACCCTGGTGCAGTAGCGATGATTACGATAATGATAACGGCATCTTCGCTGATAAGAAGGGCATACAGATTGCAAAGCCCGATGAAACCAAAAGCTACACAATGATAATATCAGCAGAATAGTAAATTCCCCTTGTATTTCTACAAGGGGATTTCTTTATAGCCACATTATATACGCCGTTTTATCATTACTGTTATAGCCTGCATTCTTATAAAACCGATGGGTGCTTTCTTCCTTTGAGCCGGTAAGGAGCATAATTTTATAACAGCCTTCCTTTATCGCAAGCTCTCTTGCATAGTCAAGGCATTTTGTTGCATAACCCTTGCCCCTGAAAAGAGGATCAGTCACCACGTTTTCTATAAGAGCGTAAGGTTGTCTGTTATGGGTAAGATTCGATACTATAAGACATACGCAGGAGGAAACTATTTTCCCGTTTTCCTGTGCGACGATAATATGATGATTCTTATCGTCAAGAATCGTTTGCCATACTGACGTAAGCCTTTCGTCCTTTTCAGGAAAAGGATTGTTATGCAGATGGGTATAAAGTTCCATAAGACCATCGAGGTCATTTACTATGATTTCTCTTATCATATCAGTCATCCGAGTGTATATATTCGCTTACAAAAACGTCGTTTGCATAATAGAAAATAGTCTGCGTCTTGTCTACATATTCGCCCATAGACGCCGCTTCAAGGTTACGGTATTTTCTTCTTACAAAGCTTTTGTGTATGCTCATAACGATAAGTGCACCGATTATGGGACCTATAAACCATTTTCCGATATTTATAATTACACCGATAGCGTCAGTTGTGTTGTGAACACCCTGGGTAAAATCATCCTCGCCGTAAGCGTCGATCATCTGCTGTACGTAATCAAGGAATACCTGTGTGCCTTTTGTGTAGCTATCGCTGAATATCTTCTGAGAAGTAAGAAGCTCACCGAGTTCGGAAAGTCCTGATTTTTCACCCAATCTCTGTGCGTATTTTCCGAAGGCGGTAACCACTATCTTACCTGAATTCACGTCGTAGATAAGAACAAATCCGGTGTCAAACCTGAAATATTGATTATGATAATATTCAGCTTCCTTCTTAAAGGAGCCTTGCGTCAGCTTATCAAGAACAACTATAGCGGTATCCACGCCTGTTTCTTCATAATAAGCCTTCATATCTTCATTCATCTGATTTGCCTGTCTTAAATCGACTTCGTTTGTCTTGTCAATAACTCTGTTTGACAAAAAGCTTGCATAAGCGGTAACAGTCATCAAAGCCGTCATTACAAGGGCGGTAATAATTGAAATAATCTTCTTCATATCAACACCTCCCGTTAAGATAACAGACTAACGATCATCATACCGATGCCAAAGCCGAACACCGCTCCGAAAATGCTGTAAAAAAGCGAACGCATATTGAGTTTTTTCTTGTCTATCGGGATAGAACCTGACACCTTACCTGTCTGACCGTTTACACCGTACTGATATATCTTGCCGTTATAATTGTAGGCAAGAAACCACACTGGTAAAAGAGCATATTTGTAATTAACGCTTTGTCTTTCAACTATAGCCTGATTTGTACTTGCATAGTTGTATGATGATTTAAGATGTGCTTCGACGGATTTAGGACAATGCTGTCTAGCCCTTTCCTCCTGCTGAAGCAACGCCTCTTCCGCACCGACGTCATACTTTTCTGCCATAAAGCCTGAAAGGTATGACATAGTAAAATTCTGAAGAGCGTCGTAGTCATACGGTTGGATAGCGTCAAGCAGCTCGTTATCCATAAGTCTTGCACCATCTGCGGGTACATTATCATAATAAATAACTGCGCCTCTGTCAACACGGTATTCCTTGACTCTTGTTCTGCTGCCGCTTAATTTTTCGTGATGCCTGCAGGTAGCAATCACCCTTGTATCAAAGGAGTAATCTCCCAGCCAGAAGGGGACATATACGCCCGTTATTTTTTCCAGCACCTTGCCGTTTTTAAAATCATCAGGCAGATATATCTTATCCTTGCAGAATTCAAGGAATATCTGCTCTGCCCTTTCCTTTGAAATGGAGAAAGGTATGATATAATCAGGCTTGTAGTCACCTGATAATCTTCCTACCAGCGTTACAGGACTATGACAGTAATAGCATTCAAGTGTTACCGCATTCTTATCGGCAATTATCTCACTGCCACAGCTCGGGCAATTATAAAGAGCTGAATTCTCTTCAAACTCCGTCTGTCTTTCCTGCTTCTCCTTGTCTGTAAGGTCGATGCTCTCATTTCTTTTATGTGCGCTTATTACCTGCTGAATCGTATAAGTACCGTTACAATACTCACAGGTAAATAATCCCGAGTCGGCATTGTAGGTTATATCGCCGCCGCAACTGGGACATTTATACTGTACTGCCTGCATATTTCTACCCTTTCAAATTATATTTATATAGCATAATATTGCTTTTTATCGACAATGTAATTATACCACCTATTTATATTTAAGTCAATAAATAAACTGATAAAAGCCGCCTGCTACCCAAAAGGACAGCAAGCGGCTATAAGAATTTTCAGATAAAATTAACCTCTCCGGTGCTTCCGTTTATGGTTGCTTCAGCTCCCACAAAGGAAATACTTCTGTCGGCATCTATTCCGCTGATAAGCGGTACTCCGAGAGTTCTTGCAAGTATTGCCGTATGGCTGTACTCGTTGGCATAGCTCAGAACAAAGCCTGCCGCACCGTAAAACATCATATTTGCCGCCTCGCTCGGAGTCAGGAAGCTGGAGGATATAATGCAATCACGGGCAAAGGTGCTGTAATCCACCTCGTACCCTACCATGTTGCCAAGTACCCTTATTGCAATATCAATGACGTCCATACATCTTGCGCTCATATATTCGTCATCGATTGCCGCAAACATATCATAAAATTCCTGCGCTGTCTTGTGTATTGCCGCTTCGGCCGAATAGCCCTCGGAATGTATAAGCTCGGATACTCTGTCTCCGAATTCCACATCAGCAAGCATACCCAGATGAGCCTCGAAAAGTGCTGCCATACCCGAACCCGCATAACGCTTTGTTATACGAGCGAGGACTACAAGCTGTTCGCAGGAGAGTGTTACGGCATTTATCCATTTGTCAATTTCCCTTTCGGGAAAGTCCGATCTTGCAGGCATATTGTCAAAGGTGTATCTTGTGAAATAACAAAGCCTGCCTGTCGCAATTCCGTCAGAAATACCCGTACCCTTAAAGGTAGTGGTAAGATATCTGTCCCTTGTCACTAACATAAGATCACCGCCCATCTTTTTTGAATATACTTTTACAAATAAATCATACCATAATTTTCATATTTTGTCCAGTTATTTTTGTTTAAAATAAACAAGTTTGTGCATTATTACGCATTCTTTTTATTTATTTTGTGCAATAGCACAAGATGTTTCAGTAATTTCACAACCTAATGTGATAAACATAATAAAAAGCATCAGCGAATTGACGATTTTTTCTGTTTTATCATGTAATAAAATTAGTGCATTTTATGTGCTTTTTTCCTTTACATTCTGTTAAAAATATAGTATTATAATGAAGTGTGATATTAAAGCTAAATAATTTGACGAGTGAAAGAAAGGACAGAACGAATGAAGGAAATTTTAGCTCAGATAGGAAAATACGGAAAAGAATCCCTGCTGGCTCCCTTCTTTACCATTCTTGAAGTTATTATGGAGGTTATACTCCCCTTTGTAATGGCTTTGCTTATCGACGACGGTGTAAGTAAAGGAGATATCGGAAAGGCTCTAATCTATGGTGGGATAATGCTTGTAGTAGCAGCAATAAGCCTTGTTTCGGGAATGCTTTCAGGTAAATACGCCGCAAGAGCCTCTACAGGTCTTGCCTGCAATTTAAGAAAAAGTATGTTTAAAAACATACAGCGCTTTTCATTTTCCAACATAGATAAATTCAGTACGGCAGGCTTAGTTACAAGAATGACAACGGATATAACCAACGTGCAGAATGCATATCAGATGATAGTAAGAATTGCTGTACGTGCTCCCATAATGCTCACCTGCAGTATTATAATGTGCTTTATGATAAGTCCCGATATGAGTGTTATATTCCTTATCGCAATGCTTTTTCTTATTATTGCGCTTGGTATAATTATGATATCGGTTATGAAGGTTTTCAACGTAGCCTTCAAAAAGTATGACGCTCTTAATGCAAGCGTTCAGGAAAATATTTCAGGTATCAGAGTTGTTAAGTCCTTTGTAAGAGAGGACTACGAAACAGAAAAGTTCACAAAGGCTTCAGGCGATATCTATAAGATATTCAAGAAGGCTGAGGGCATACTCGTATTCAACTCCCCTGTTATGAATCTCGCTGTATACAGCTGTATGCTGACTGTCTGCTGGCTTGGTGCATCCCTTGTTGTAAACGGCTCTATGGAGGTAGGACAGTTAAGCTCTATGTTCTCCTACATAATGAGCTCTCTTATGTCCCTTATGATGCTTTCCTTTATCTTTGTAATGCTTACAATGAGCGTTGCAAGTATAAAGAGAATATCCGAGGTTTTAAGAGAAGAGCCTGATATAAAGAATCCCGAAAACCCCGAAACTATGATGAGGGACGGCTCAATCGAATTTAAAAACGTACATTTCTCTTATCACAAGACAAGTGAAAAGGAAGTTTTATCAGACATAAATCTGAAGATAAAGTCCGGTGAAACCATCGGCATTATCGGTGGTACGGGCTGTGGTAAAACAAGCCTTATAAACCTTATCAGCAGACTTTACGACGTAACAGAGGGTACTGTCTATGTAGGTGGTAAGGACGTAAGAGAATACGATCTCGAATTTTTAAGAAATCAGGTTTCTGTAGTTCTGCAGAAGAACGTACTCTTTTCAGGCACCGTGCTTGACAATCTCCGCTGGGGTTATGAAAACGCCACCGAGGAGGAATGCATTGCCGCTTGTAAGGCTGCCTGTGCCGACGAATTTATAGAAAATATGCCCCTTAAATATAACACCTTTATTGAAAGAGGCGGCGCAAACGTATCGGGTGGTCAGAAGCAGAGACTCTGCATTGCAAGAGCGCTTCTTAAAAACCCTAAAATCCTGATACTGGACGACTCCACAAGTGCGGTGGATACGGCTACCGACGCTAAAATAAAACAGGCAATGAGAGAGATAATCCCCGGTACGACAAAAATAATCATTGCCCAGAGAATATCCAGCGTTCAGGATGCAGACAGAATTATAGTGCTTGACGACGGTGAAATAAACGGCTTTGATACTCATGAAAATCTCCTTAAAAATAACGAGATATACAGCGATATCTACGAATCACAGGTAAAGGGCGGCGGCGACTTTGACCGTCCCCAGAATTAAGGAGGTGGAAGTATGAAAATGAATAACAAAAAGAATGCTCCTTCTCCCGATTTCCCTAAGATGGATATGAAGAATCTCGGCAGAATTATGGCATATACCTTCAGTCACTACAAATTCAGTTGCATCGTAGTTGTTTTATGTATTATCATTCAGGCTCTGTGCACTATGTACGGAATGGTGTTTATACAGTCTCTTGTAGATAACTATATCACACCGCTTATCGGTACTCAGAATCCTGATTTTTCAGAGCTGTTAAAAGCAATCATTCAGCTTGCGGTAATATATGTTATAGGACTTCTCGCAAACTATGCTCACGGCAGAATAATGGTAAACGTTACCCAGGGTACGTTAAGATGCTTCCGTGACGACTTGTTTAAGAATATGGAAAACCTGCCGATAAAGTACTTCGATACCCATCAGCACGGTGATATAATGTCCGTATATACAAACGATATCGATACCTTCAGACAGTTTATCTCCCAGAGCTGCCCCCAGATAATAAGCTCTACCATCACTATAGTATTTGCCTTTGTAAATATGGTAAGTATGAATATCCCGATGACTCTTATGTCAGTTTCAATGGCGATAGTAATGCTCTTCGTTTCAAAGACGCTTGGCGGTAAGAGTGGAAAATATTTCGGCAGACAACAGGCGGATCTCGGTAAGGCTAACGGCTATATCGAAGAAATGCTTGACGGACAGAAGGTAGTAAAGGTATTCTGTCACGAGGATAAGGCTTGCGAAGAATTCGAAAAGATTAACGAACAGCTCCGCGACAGCGCGGATAAGGCTAACACCTACGCTAATATAATGATGCCGATAAACGCAAACATAGGTAACATCAGCTATGTATTAGTATCTGTTCTCGGTGCTATCCTTGCCATAAACGGCTTTGGCGGACTTACCCTTGGTATTATCATCGCCTTTGTAGGACTCAACAAGAACTTCAATATGCCGATAGCTCAGCTCAGCCAGCAGATAGGCTTTATCGTAATGGCGTCAGCAGGTGCAGGCAGATTATTTGATCTTATGGACAGTAAGCCCGAAGAGGATGATGGCTATGTTGAAATCGTCAATGCAGTAATCCATCCTGACGGCACTATCGAAGAAAGCGAAAAACGTACAGGTCATTGGGCATGGAAGCATCCCCACAAGGCAGAGGGTACCGTTACCTACACAAAGATGGAGGGCGAAATAGTATTCGACGGAGTAGACTTCGGTTATAACGACGATAAAATGGTACTGCACGATATTGTGCTTTATGCAAAGCCCGGACAGAAGATAGCCTTTGTAGGCTCTACAGGTGCAGGAAAAACCACTATCACAAATCTTATAAACCGTTTCTATGATATACAGGATGGTAAGATAAGATACGACAACATCAATATCACAAAGATAAAGAAGTCAGAGCTCAGAAAATCCCTTGGTATAGTTCTTCAGGAAACACAGCTCTTTACGGGTACGGTTCTTGACAACATCCGCTACGGTAAGCTTGACGCTACCGATGAGGAATGCATTGCGGCGGCAAAGCTTGCCAATGCTGACGGCTTTATAAGAAGACTTCCCGACGGCTACAACACGATGCTGACAGGTAGTGGTAGCAATCTGAGTCAGGGACAAAGACAGCTCTTATCAATAGCAAGAGCGGCGGTTGCCGATCCTCCTGTACTCATCCTTGATGAAGCAACTTCTTCTATCGATACAAGAACCGAAAAGCTTGTTCAGGCAGGTATGGACGCTCTTATGAAGGGCAGAACTACCTTTGTAATTGCTCACAGACTTTCAACCATCCGAAATTCCGATTGCATTATGGTACTTGAAAAGGGCAGAATCATCGAAAGAGGCTCCCACGATGAGCTTATAGAAGCCAAGGGCAAGTATTATCAGCTTTATACGGGTAATTTTGCGAATGCGTAAAAAATTAAGCTGTAGCGGAGAAATCTGCTACAGCTTTTTCTTATATCTTTTCAATTTTATAGCCAAGCGCTAAAATAGTCTTTATAGACTCCATTGCGGTCACTCTGTCAAATTGCTTTTCGGTTTCAGATAACTCATCATAAGGTACAAGGCAGGGTGTTGTCTTTTTTTCATCGTCTCTTTTTTCACCGTAGGTCCACCCGTCAGCTATTCTCCCTTTCGCCCAGTTTTCGTGAACGTTTTCCGCAATCTGCTCGGTAAGCTCGGTTATTTCCTCGGGTAATTCGATATTACTTGTATCTATAGGCTTTGGAATGTACATATTTTCTCCTTTCAGATTACGTAAGTAAGCTACAGAATCCATCTATCTTTCTGTCGTTCTCTTCCTTTGGTCTGTCCTTGGGATCGATAAGATGTAATGTAGCTTCTATCTTGTCAATCTCTATAAGTTTCTTTATTTTTTCTATAGCTTTGTCTGCTCCCCCACCACTGGATGAAGTAAATACGGATATTTGTTTATCCTTTATAAGCTCTTTATTATCAGCAAGAAACGTCTTTAACGGTGGTGCAAAAGTCCCTGCCCATATAGGAGTGCCGAATATTATTCTGTCATATTTCTCTGCATCAAAAGTATAAGGGAGAAGTGCAGGAGCATCACCCATAACGGCGCTTTTACCGCCCCAGAAAAATTTTTTGAAGCCCTTGTCGGGATAGGCTTTTTCCGGCTCTATGCGGATAATATCCGCATTAAGTACGGGTGCAATTTTCTGTGCGACATAATCCGTATTGCCAAGCATGGAGTAATAAACGATTGCTGTTTTCATAAGCTTCTTTCCCCTTTTCACATTTTATAATTATATCTGTATATTATTATACCACTCCCGATGTATTATTGTCAAATTTACAAAAATTATTGACAATATAAACAGCCTGTGCTATAATATAACAAATGTTACGCAACACCTGTTGCAGAACGGAGCGTATAATGCCACCAAAAGCAAAATTCACAAGAGAAGAGATAGTAGAAAAAGCGCTTGATATAGCCGCTGAAAAGGGATTAAAGTCACTTACAGCAAGGGAGCTTGGCGCCACCCTCGGATGCTCTACCAGACCTATTTTTACCGCCTTTAAGAATATGGATGAGGTACTGCTTGAAGTCCGCAAGGCGGCTTTAGGCAAATTTGAGGAGTACGCAAGAAGAGCTATGGATTTCTCTCCTGTGTACAAGGAGCTTGGCGTTCAGATGGTTTTATTTGCGACTGAACATCCGAAGCTGTATCGTCTTTTATTTATGACAGAAAAGCCTGAAGCACAGAATTTTGACGACGTTTTTGCAAATCTCGGTGACATGGCAACGCTCAGTGTTGAGGTTATACAGCGTGATTACGATTTAAGCTACGAAAACGCAAGGCTTTTATTCAAGCATAACTGGATTCAGACCTATGCCATAGGGGCGCTTATAGCAACGGGAGTATGCAGATTCGGTACTGATGAAATTCAGGATATATTAAGCCGTGAGTTTGTGGCAATGCTTATGCTGATTAAGTCGGGTAAGGCGGAAAGCTGTACTACGATACCGGAGAAGAATAAATAAAAAGGGAAATAAAAATGTATACGGGACTTATTATTAAAGAAAGTATCGCTGACGATACCCTGCTTGATTATATCAGAATAATCGGCGTTGAAATATGGAAAACTGACAACACGCCGAGATACTGGACTGCGGTTTCCTTTACAAGCGAGTGCGGGGATTTTCCTGAAAAGCTTTCAAAGGCTATCAAGGCTTCCTGCGAGGGAGAGGTTGTGTGGTACGTTGATTTTCAGGATGAAAAGCACAAATATATTGTGCTGAAGGATACCATTCTGAAGTATCGTCACGGGGATAAAGAAGGAAAACACGCCGTTTGTCAGAAATGCATTGAAGCGGGTATAAAAAAGGAACAGCTTGATTGGTCGGAATAATTTCGGGTAAGGCGGAAAGCTGTACTACGATACCGGAGAAAAAAATTAAAATGAGGTACATACGATGAACGAACAGATAAAAGCATATATAGAAAAATATCCCGATGAAATAATCGCAATGTTCACAAACCTTCGCAAGCTGATATATGATAGCATATCTGCTGATTTGGAAGAAACAATGTGGGCGAAGCTACCAAGCTTTAATAACGGAGAAAAATTTGTAAGGCTCATTCCCTTCAAGGATCATATAAATATCGAGGCTACTGCGATAATAAATTACAAGGATGAGCTTTCCGGATATAAAATAACGCCTAAAGGGATGCTTCAGATTTATCTTAAGGATGAAATTCCCTGCGACGTTCTGAAAGAAATTTTTAAAGAAACCTTAGGAAAATAATTATGGCTACGTCAAAAGAATATCTTAATTTTATACTTGAACAATTATCACCTATCGATGGCATTTCCCACCGTCAGATGATGGGAGAATATATCATATATCTCCATGGAAGGATTGCGGCATATCTATGTGACGGCAGACTTCTTATAAAGCCTGTACCAAGTGCGGTAAGGCTGATGCCTGACGCAGTTTACGAGCCACCCTATGAAGGTGCAAAGGATATGCTTTTATGCGAAAACGTAGACGATAAGGAATTTCTGAAGGAGCTATTTGAAGCAATATACGAAGAACTACCAAAGCCGAAGGAGAAAAAATGAAGTACAGATTTTGCAGATATGATGAAACCTGCTACGAAAAAGTGCGGCAATTTTTAATCGAACTATCAGAAGAAAATCGCATTCATATAAACTGGAATTGGGCAAGGTGGGAGTGGATGTATTTTCATCCTGACTTTGGCAATAGTCTTTCAGAAAAAATAGGGCAATGGTTTTGCGGTGATGAAATGGTTGGTACTGCAATATACGACCACTACCTCGGCGAAGCGTTTTTCGCAGTAAAGAAAGGTTTTGAAGAGCTTAAAACAGAAATTATTAATTATATGATTCAATATTTTTCAGACGAAAACGGTCTTGGGATTGCTGTAAATGACACGGACGACGAAACGGTTTCTCTTATTTTATCCTGTGGTTTTACTGCGTGCGAACAAACAGAAAACGTGCTTGACCTTTTGCTTGACGATATGGTTTTTGATACAAATACAGCTTGCAATATTAAGCTACGCGCCCTTGACGTAAAAGAAGATTTGTATAAACATCATAAGCTTTTATGGAAAGGCTTTAACCACGAGGGAGAGCCACCTGTGGACGAAAAAACTATTGAAAAGCAAAGACGTATGCTTTCTGCACCTCATCTGGATTCACAGCTTCATATTGTTGCAGAAAATGAAAGTGCAGAGTACGTTGCCTACTGTGGTTTATGGTATGATTACAAAACAGATTACGTGTACGTTGAACCTGTATGTGTAACTCCCGACTATAGAAATAAAGGACTGGCAAAAGCGGTTATTAAAGAAGCTCTTAGGCGTGCATACGATATGGGTGCAAAAAAGGCTTACGTAATATCCGAGCTTGGATTATACAAAAGCATCGGCTTCAGACAATATTCTCATTTCACTTTTTATTGGCATAAATAAAAAACGGGAAGGAAAACAAAATGATATACGAACTTGAAAATAAAATGTGGCAAGCGGCAAAGGACGGCGACAAAACCGCTTTTGCTAAGCTTGTTTCAGCGGATGCGGTAATGGTCTGCGGTGGTTACCGCTGTAGCGGAGCGGAATACGGAAGCTTTATAGGAGATTTCGGAATAGCTTCTTATGAAATAAAGAATTTTGAAACAGTCCTTGAAACCGATACTATAATTCAGGTGCATTATATCGTCAGAACTATTGCCGCTACACCTGAATATTCCGATATGGCTGGACTTTTCCACGTAACCTCTACCTGGGAAAATCGGGATAATAAATGGACGCTTATATTCAATATGGATTCAAGACTACCGGAGATGTAAAATGGAACAGATATTAAAAAGCTTTCTTGACGATAAGGGCAGACTTACAGCCTATCCGTCAAAAAGAAAAATGAAACTATATGCACTTATCTACCTGTCAAAGAAATTCGAGGCAGGAAAAAGCTATACGGAAAAAGAGGTCAACGCCCTGCTCGGTCATTGGCACACCTTTAACGATCCTGCAACGCTCCGCCGTGAGCTTTATACTCATAAATTTCTTGACCGTGACGCTTACGGCAAGGAGTATCACCTTGAAGAGAAGCAACCGACTATCGAAGAACTGGAGAGGAGATACGGCTGATGGAAATACTTGAGCTTAATACTATCAGCGAGCAGAAGGCATGGGCAGAGAGAATCCGTCTTTGTGACTGGGGAGCGGCAAAGCTCCTTGCCGATTTAGTGGAGCAGAATAAATTTAACGAATTGCTTGGCGATGGCAGTCTTTATATTATGGCTGACGGGAAAAAAATCGCTTCCTTCTGTACGCTTACTCAAAGGGACTGTATAAAGGATGATACCCTTTTTCCGTGGATAGGCTTTGTATTTACTGCACCCGAGTACCGAGGCAACCGATACAGCGGACAGCTTATAGAGTTCGTTTGCAACAAGGCAAAAGAGCAAGGCTATAAAAAGGTATATATTGCGACAGATCATATCGGGCTGTACGAAAAATACGGCTTCACCTATATAGAAAGTCGCACCGATATTTACGGTGAAGAAGCCAGAATCTATTACAGAATCATAGGAGAATAAGCTATGTCAATGTGGAATCCGTGGCGAGGATGTAAAAAATGTAGCGAAGGCTGTCTTAATTGCTATATACATAAAGGGGACGCAAAGCGGAATATTGATACAAGCCTTATTACAAAAACCAAGGATTTCAGAAAGCCTGTAGAACGTCTGAAAAACGGCAATTATAAGATGAAATCAGGAATAGTATATACCTGTTTTTCTACCGATTTTCTTATAGAAGAGGCGGACGAGTGGCGCAGCGAATGCTGGCAGATGATTAAAGAACGGCAGGACTGCACTTTTTTATTCCTTACAAAGCGTATCGACAGATTCATGGAATGTATTCCAGATGGATGGGGCAACGGATATGATAACGTGGTTATATGCTGTACTGTTGAAAATCAGAAAAACGCCGATTATAAGCTTGGAATTTTCAGTAAATTACCGATAAAGCATAAGTGCATTACCGCCCAGCCCTTGCTACAGAAAATCGATATTGAAAAATATCTTGATAATATTGAGCTTGTCGTTGTGGGCGGCGAATCCGACTACGATGCAAGACCTCTCGACTATTCGTGGGTACTGGATATAAGAGAGCAATGTATCAGAAAAAACGTGTCCTTCGAATTCAGACAATGCGGGACACATTTTATAAAGGACAATAAGCAATACAGATTGCAGACAAGGGATTTATGCAGTCAGGCGAAAAAGGCTGGGATAGATTTCAAAAGAAAATGAGGTAACTATGAGCAACAGACTTTATATTATAGAAGGACTTCCCTGCTCCGGCAAAAGCACTACGTCAGCATTTGTTGCGGAGGTGCTTAAAGAAAAGCACAAGGTGTGCTTTGTGGACGAGGGTAGCGGAAATCATCCTGCGGATTATGAATTTCATAGCTTTCTTGATAACAATTCCCTTGCAGATTTTTCTACCGCAGAGCAGGAAAAAATACTTTCCCTCTCTGCAAAAACGGAAAGAGGGTATATAATACCTTTATCGGAATGTCAGGGGGAATTGTTTGACAAACTGCTGAAATTCAAGGTATACGACTTTCTGCCCTTTGAAAGAGAGAAACCTGTGATGGTTGACAAATGGCGTGATTTTGTCAGAAACTGCAATAATGATACGATATACGTTTTTAACTGTGTACTGTTACAGAATCCCATGTGTGAAACTATGATGAGATTTGGATTTTCTATAGATGAATCCTACGAATTCGTTTCACAGCTTGCAGAAATCATAAAGCCTTTAAATCCAGTAGTTATCTATCTTAAAAACGATGATATAAGGCAGTCGGTAGAAAAGGCGTCAGCAGAGCGTGAGGGCTGGCTTGATGCGGTGATAGACTATCATATAAACGGTGAATACGGCAAAAGTATAAATGCAAAGGGCTTTGACGGTTATATAAAATGTCTTATAGAAAGGCAGAAAAGAGAGCTTATGATTTTATCAGAGCTTGATATAAAAAGCGTTGTTATTGACAATGCGCAACGGGACTGGAAAGCGGCATATGAAAGGATAAAGAAGTTTTTATGATTATAAGAAAAATGAAAAAGACCGATATCCCCTGCTGTGCAGAAATTCTCTGTGCGGTATATAATAACGAGATGTGGCAATGCAGATGGACTATAGAAACCGGTACGGCATATCTTGAAGATTATTTTGAAGCAAAGAAATTCGTTGGTTTTGTTATCACCGAGGATGAGAAGATTATCGGAGCTTTATTTGCTCACGAAAAGATATGGTGGAATAACAGCGAGCTATATATTGACGAGATGTTTATTTCACCCGACGTACAGAGAAAGGGCTACGGCAGTATGCTGATAAACGAAGTCGAAAAATACGTAAAGGAGCATAGTCTTGCAGGACTTACGCTCTGCACCAATAAGTATGCACCCGCACCGCATTTTTACCGCAAGAACGGATTTATGGATAATGAGTTTATCGGTTTTATGTATAAGGAATGCTGATCTATCGCTTGTCAACCTCAGGTTGCGGAAAATCCGAAAAATACAAGCGTATTATGGTGGAATACCTATCTATGCTGTGATATAATCATCCCGTAAGCTTACAATATCAATCTGAAAGGATAATTAAATATGAGCTTTGGAAAAAATCTTCAATATTTACGCAGACTGAACAAAAATATGACGCAGGAAGCTATCGCAGAAAAGCTTGACGTTTCCCGTCAGACGGTTTCAAAATGGGAGAATGATGAATGTAAACCCGAAATAGAAAAAGCAATAGAGCTGTGCCGACTTTTCAACTGCTCTCTTGACAACCTTTTCCGTGACGAGCTTGGTACGTTTAACGAGGCTTACTCAAACCTGAGAGTTGAAACAGTACCTGCATTCCGCTACGTGATGTACACCGCAATCAGTGTTAATCCTGAGGGGGATGCACTTGACAGAATATATAAAATAGCTAAAGAAAAGGGCGTTGATAACCCGAAGGTTATCGGCTGGGACTTTCCTTTTTTATCACAGGAGCAGATAAACGTATACAACATGCACGGCTATACTGCCGCCTGGGTACTGCCTGAAAATTTCGCTCCAGACGGTCTTGAAATCAGGGAACAGAAAGCACAGAAATATGCGGCTATACACATCGAAACTCCCTTTGATAATCCGTTTGTAACGATACCAAACGGATATAAGGCTATTGACGAATATATGCAGATAAACGGCTTAAAGCACGTGTGGGAGGACGTTATCCCCTGCTTTGAAACCGACGGAAAAAGTATGGATATCTATATTGCCTGTGAGTAACAAATTTCTATTTTTAAAAAAGTTTTGTAAGGAATGATTTTTGGTAAAGGAGAATTTATGAACAAGGAATGGTCTGAGCTGAATAAAACAATACAGCTTCAGCTAAAGAAAAAGGATAGCTTTGATGAAGGTATTGCAACACTTTTTCTTCTTCGTGAAAGACTCATGGAACAAATTCTTGCATTTCGCAAGGAATTATCGGAAAAGGATTTCTCGGCCGTTCCTTATAAAAACGCAAACGGCTATCACAGTAAATCTATTGCCTATTCTTTATGGCATATATTCCGTATTGAGGACATTGTAGTAAATACCCTTATCGCAGGAAGAAAGCAGGTCTTCTTTGAAAAGGATTATACGAATCTGATACGTTCTCCCATTATTACAACGGGAAACGAGCTTAAAGGCGATGAAATCGCCATATTTTCCGAAGAACTTGACATTGACGAGCTTTATGACTACATCCGTGACGTTGAAAAAGCAACAAGCGATATTTTAAAAGCTATCTCCTATGAGGATATAAAAGCGAAGATATCGGATGATAAGAAGAAGGAACTTATATCTCTGGAGGTTGTAAGCAAATCGGAAGACGCATACTGGCTTATTGATTACTGGTGCGGTAAGGACGTGAGAGGTCTTATCCAGATGCCGTTATCAAGACACTGGATAATGCATATTGAGGCATGTATTCGTATCAGGGATAAAATTATTTTTATTAAAGGAAAGGAAAGGATATAACAATGAGATTAGACGGCTTTGGATTATTTGTAGAGGATATGGGAAAAATGATACGCTTTTACCGTGATGTTCTGGGCTTTGAAATAAAGGAGGACGAGAACACCTCAAACGTGTATCTTATAAAGGATGACACCCTGTTTTTACTTTACGGCAGAAATGACTTTGAAAAGATGACCAGCCGTAAGTATGAGTACGTAAAAGGGCTTAACGGACACTTTGAGATTGCTCTTTACGTTGATACTTTTGCTGAGGTTGACAAGGCTTATGAGGATGCAATTTCAAAGGGTGCAGTTTCGGTATTACCGCCTGAAACAGAACCCTGGGGACAGCGCACCTGCTATATAGCAGATCCTGAAGGTAATCTTATAGAGATAGGCTCTTTTGATAAGCCTTTCCGTGAATAACCATACCAAGTAAAACACAAAAAGTCGGGATACTCTGTAAAATCTGTGCTACAATATAGCTACAGCAGAAGAGAAAGGATGTGCATATATGAACAGCTGGATAGACGGCATACAAAGTGCGGTACAGTATATTGAAGACAATCTCACTGAAGAGCTTGATATTGCGGATATTTCCGCAAAGGCTTACGTCTCGCCCTTCTATTTTCAGAAGATATTCAGTATCCTGTGCGGCTTTACCGTAGGCGAGTATATCAGGAACAGAAGGCTCACTCTTGCGGCTGAAGAGCTGTCAAAGGCGGATACGAAGGTAATTGACGTTGCTATAAAATACGGTTACGAATCCCCTGACAGCTTTACAAGAGCCTTTACGAAGTTTCACGGAATTTCCCCTTCTGCTGCTAAGGAAAAGGGAGCGAGTATAAAGAGCTTTGCTCCTATAAGAATCAAATTAAGTCTGGAAGGTGGTACAATTATGGAGTACAGAATCGTAGAAAAAGCGGCATTTACTATCATCGGCAAGAGAAGAAAGTTCAGCATGGAAACCTCTTATACGGAGATTCCGAAGTTCTGGCAGGAGCATTTTGAAAACGGCGGCGGAGAAATCATAAAGGGTATGTTCGGTGCTTGTGTTGATACCGACGGCAGAGAATTCGACTATTACATAGCGGATATGTATTTCCCCTGGGCTGACAGTATTCCCGAAGGATGCGAAGCAAAAACCTTTGAAGCGGGCACCTGGGCGGTATTCCCCTACCGTGGCGAATGTCCCAAGGCACTTCAGGACGTCAACACAAGGATATGGAGCGAATGGCTCCCCAACTGCAAGGAATACGAGCTTTCAGGCAACTACAATCTTGAAGTATATCTTGAAAAGGAATACGGCGAGATATGGGTGCCTGTAAGGAAAAAATAGTATTGACAATAGGATAAAACCGTGCTATACTGATAAAGGTATAAGTGGCGGCTTTATATCAGATTACTAAAGAAAGCGAGGTAATTCAAGTATGTTTCAAAACGAGAGAAGTTTAAAAAACAAAATAAGCAGAATTACCTTGGCGATACTTGTATAACCATTTGAATGATTATGCCACGGCGGTTTTGCTGTGGCATTTTTTATTGAAGGTATCCTTGTACCCTTCAGTTTTATCGTCATAGCATTTTCGCATATTGCCACAGGTAAAGACGGATTTAACTGAAAGGGAAAACTACAATGAACGAGAAAAACAAGATTACCTTTGAAAAATTCACCGAAAAGCATATTGACGATGCAGTAAAACTCGCACTTGCGGAACTTGAAACAGGAAAGAAACACTACCCTGATTTACCCGATGGAGATTTTACAGAAAGCATTACGGGTACACTTCACTGGCTTTGCAGTCAGCCCTTCGGAAAAGCCGCAATAAGTGAAGGAAGGCTTGTAGGCTATCTGCTTTTTGCAGGTCCCTGGGATGGCTTTTTCGGAGATGTAAAGGGTGTGTTCTCACCTCTTGGCGGAAGTGCTTTTTCATACGACTGCGAAAATCGTGGCAGACTTGCGTCGATGCTTTTTGCAAGCGTAGCAGAAGATTTTGTAAAGCAAGGAATTTATAGCTGTGCTTTAAGCCGATATGCTCACGATGAGGAGGTTGCTAAATCCTTTATTTTGAATGGATTTGGAATACGCTGTACCGATGCGGTACGTAAACTGTCAGAATTTAATCTGCTGTATAATTCCTATGACGGAATTCTGTTTAAGGAGTTATCTGCTGATAAATTCAATGAAGTTGAATACCTGCAAAGAGGACTTCATAAGCATTTAGCAGGTGCGCCGGTTTTCTTTCCTGCTTATGATTTTGATAAGTGGTTTGAAAACTGGATAAAGCGTGAAACTATGCGTATTTTTGTAGCAGAATCAGAGGGAGAGATAATCGGCTTTATTTCAGTAGATGACGATGCCGAAAATTTCATCACCGGATACGATACAATGAAAAATATCTGCGGCGCATTCTTCAACGAGAATTATCGTGGCAAAGGTATTGCACAAGGTCTGCTTTCCTTTATTGCAAATACCCTCAAAGCCGAGGGGGTAACTCATCTTGGTGTGGACTGCGAAACGCTGAATCCGACTGCCCTTAATTTCTGGGGTAAGTATTTTACGCCCTATACCTATTCCTTTGCACGAAGGATAGATGAGCGTATAGGAAATTAATTTATTATCAAGGAGTAATTTAAGATGAAGAAGGAGCTTGGAATTGCAAGGTGCGGTCTTGCCTGCTGTCTTTGTTCGGAAAATATCACCTGCAAAGGCTGTGACTCGGGTGATTGTCCCGATACAGAGTGGTGCGAAAACAGAAAATGCTCTACTGAAAAGGGTATATCTCATTGTTATCTATGTGATAAAGACTGTAAAAAGGGCATTTTATCCAAAATAAAACCCTATGGCTTTACCCAGTTTGCGAAGCGCTACGGAATTGAAGAGTTGCTCAGATGTCTTGAAGAAAATGAGAAAAACGGAATTGTTTATCATCGTGAAGGTATAATCGGTGATTATGACGATTTCGACGACGTTGAAGAGCTGATAAGCTTTATAGCAAACGGAAAATATTAAAGGAAAAGGAGGACAAAATGAAGCTCAGCCATATAGATAAAGGTAATGCATTCGACTGGGGCAAGACCTCAGGGGACTATGCAAAATACAGAGATATATACCCTGAAAAATTCTATCAGATGATACTTTCAAGAGGACTATGCAAGGACGATCAGAAGGTGCTTGATATAGGCACGGGTACGGGTGTACTCCCACGAAATATGTATAAGTACGGAGCAGAATGGATAGGTACCGATATATCAGAAAATCAGATAGAGCAGGCTGAAATTTTAGCCAAAAAGGAAAATATGAATATAGAATTCTACGCCTGCCCCGCTGAAGAAATAGATTATCCTGATAATACCTTTGACACGGTTACCGCCTGTCAGTGCATATGGTATCCTGATCATAAAATACTTGCACCGAAGCTGGCAAGACTTCTGAAAATGGGAGGTAAATTCCTCATTTTATATATGGCGTGGCTGCCTTTTGAGGATGAAATTGCAGGAAAGAGCGAAGAGATAATTTTAAAGCATAATCCCGACTGGAGCAGTAGTGGTGAAACGAGAAAGCCTATGTTTGTTCCGAAGGAATATAACGACTTTTTCGATATCACCTACAGAGAGGAAACGGATGTAAAAATCCCCTTTACAAGAGAGAGCTGGCACGGAAGAATGAGAGCCTGCCGTGGCGTTGCCGCTTCTATGACGGAGGATGTGCTTGCTCTTTGGGACAAGGAGCATAGAAAAATGCTCGAAGGCTATCCTGAAAGCTTTGAAATTCTGCATTATATAGCTATGGCAGAGCTTACTTTGAGGTAATATGGATTATACGATAAGAAAAATAAAAGAAACCGAATATAAGGTTTTAGAGGACTTTATATATGAGGCTATCTTTATTCCTGAAGGGGTGGAGCCTCCACCGAAGGAGATAATAAATCAGCCTGATTTACAGGTGTATATAAAGGATTTCGGCAAGGAAAAAGACGATATATGCTTTGTGGCTGAAGCCGATAATAAAATAGTCGGTGCGGTATGGGTAAGGGATATGCAGGACTATGGGCATATTGAAGACGGCGTGCCCTCCTTTGCAATATCGCTTTACAAGGAATACCGAAACTACGGCATCGGTACAAAGCTTATGAAAACAATGCTTACCGAACTTAAAAGCAGAGACTATAAAAAGGCTTCTCTTGCGGTACAGAAGGCAAACTACGCCGTAAGGATGTATAAAGCCGTTGGATTTGAGATCATTGATCAGAATGAAGAAGAATACATAATGGTTTGTATGCTTTAAAAAAAGCCTATGCGATGATTACAACGCATAGGCTTTTCTATTTATGATTTTAGTTTTTCCACTGTTTGTTGAGCCATACAACTCTTTGCATTACCCATTTAAGAAGGTCTTCTGCACATTCGGGATAAGCACCGTATTTTTTTACGGTAAATTCATCCCAGTATTTGTTTATAGTTTCTCTGCATCCGCTTAAAACGGAGGTTATCTCACCTGCTCCGTACATTTCGTTCCATTTTTCCTTTACAAGCTCCTTAAACCAGTCAGTACCCATAAGAAGAACAAACCAGGGGTTAGTTCTGTCTCCATACTGATTGACAAAGCTCATATCATTGAAAGCGCCTGCATAATATCTGCCTGTTGCGCTATCGCCGTACGCCCAGTTGAAATCCCAGGGAGCTGTAAAGGTGAGCTTGTTGAAGCTGCTCTGACCGCTGAAATCGATAGCCATATAGAAGCTACCCTCACCGCAGTCGTTGTCGTGACATATCTCATAGAGAATATACATATTGACAACGGATTTTAAATCCACTACCGCATTTATCGTGTCGTATGCATTGTCATAGATACCGCTTGCATCTATGAGCTTGTAGTTTTCGTCAAAGGTATAGTATTTTTCATACTTTATCGCCTGAATCATTATCTTATATACATCTGACAGATACTGCGATATGAAGTCAACCTGCTCCTGAGAATAGATATCATTCTTTATCGTATATTCTGCAGGTACAAGCTGTCTTGTAGTACCCTCAAGGTCGGTAAGGGTTTCACCACAGTAATCCATTGTAAACCAGTAGGGGTTTTCAGCTGCATAGTTATCAAGCTCAAGGAAGTATCCTATATCCGTGCCGGTATAGCCCTCTTCGTGTTCAGGTAGATTAACTCTGTTCTTGTTTATCTGATTCTGTTCGCAAAGAAGATAAAGTCCCTTGAAGGATTTATTCACATATACATAGGCGAAAGTACAGTCAGAGCTGTAATATTCGCCGTTCATTATAGCTTCTGCCAGTTTGAAAGCAATATAGTCGGGCATTACGTTCCACTGGGATTTTAAAAGCACCCAGCTTTTGCACTCTGCACCGTCATTGAGTCCAAGCATATTTGTCTTTTTATCGAACTTTATTCTGTAGGGCACCTGGTCTCTTAGTATCTGTGCTTCATCTCCGTAATGAGCGGTTGAATTACCTCTTACTCTGATTCCTGCATATTCTGCGTCAAGCTTATATTCTTCATCACAGTTGAATACATCCACGAGACAATTCACGTAATCCTCTCTCGAAAGGATATGCTGTTTATTCTCGGTAGAAATATGTATCACAGGGAGCTTGATGTTACTTATTGTTTTATAATACTCCTGCTGTTTGTCTCCGTCAATGCCATAAACATAATAGCGCTGTTCGGGAGTAAGATCGGACATCTCCGCACCCTCGGGAATCACGATAGGCTTCTTGGTGGTAGTAACGGGAGTAGTTGTCGTTACAGGCTTTTTAGTAGTTGTAGTTTCGGGCTTTGGTGATGCTGTAGTTGTAGTTTCAGGTTTCACAGCCACTGTGGTTGAAGTCTCAGGCTTCGGTGTTGCTGTAGTCGTTTCAGGCTTCGGCGTTACCACAGTTGTAGTTTCGGGTTCCGGTGTTGCTGTCGTCGTATTTTCAGGCTTTGTAGCTACTGTTGTTGTAGTTTCAGCCTCGGACTTTTCCGTAGTTGTAGTTTCCGTCTCCGGTTCTTTGGTAGTTTCTGCTGACGACGAAGTTGTTCCTGAGCTTGCGTCGGATGATACAGCAGAATTTTCCGTAGTACCGCTACAAGAACACAGTAAAAATGATGCCGCAAGTAATAAAGCTATAAATCGTTTTTTCATATCACACCTCATAAGTATGTGTTTTTACCTGACTTTCTGATTAAATTATATAACGGCAACTGTGAAAAGTCAATAAAAACCTCTTTAAATAAAGATAATTTGACAATTAAGTACAGATATGCTATACTGATTTCAAGAAACTACCAAAGGAGGACAAATCTATGGAAATAAAGCCTCAGAAAGATTATAAAAAGCCTGCTTTTGCCGTGGGACTTGCATCACTTACGGTTGCGGCAGGTATGACAACGGGATGCACAGATAATACCGAATCAGAAGTGCGTACTTTAGGCGAAATACCTGTAATCACTGAAAGCACGTCAGAGCCACTTGAATACGATGGTGGTTTAGAGGTTGTTGGCGAAATTGAATTTGACGGCGAACCGGATGTTTCCATTCCCGAGGAAACAGAAACACTTGCGCTTGACGGCGACGTGGTATGCCCTCCCGATGACGAAAACTAATAATATATGAATCTGACTCTACATTTAACAGAAAACTGCAATATGAACTGTAGCTATTGCACCCGTGAAAAAGCTTCACGTGATATGAGCGAAGAAACTCTTATAAAAGCCTGCGAGCTTGCATTTTCAAGCGGTAATTCGGCAGGACTGAGCTTTTTCGGCGGTGAGCCGACATTAAAGAAAGAGCTTATAATAAAAGCTATAGAGTATTGCAAGGAAAAGGAAAAACAGACGGGTAAAAGATTCAGATGTAAAATGACTACCAACGGCACGTTGCTTGACGATAATTTTCTGAATTATGCAAAGCTGTCAGGGCTTGAAATTGCCATATCCTACGATGGCACGGCACAGAACGTATGCAGGAAATTTGCCGATTGTAGCAACAGCGGTAAAATGGCAGAAGAAAAAGCAAGGCTTTTACTATCGTATATGCCACAGTCCTACGCAATGCTTACTCTTGCGCCCGATGCTGTTACGGAGCTTTACAATTCGGTAAAGCACCTATATGATATCGGTTTCCGAAAAATATCCGCTACTCCTGCCTACGGAAAAAACGTAAACTGGAACGATGACGATATAGCAAAGCTTGAAGACGAGCTTGTGAAAATTGCAGATTTCTATAGCGACGTTTTCAAAAAAGATATCAGACTTTTCTTTTCTCCCTTTGATAGCAAGATAACTTCCTGCATAAGAGGTACTTCACCAAAGGATCATTGTCAGCTTGGTATAAGACAGCTTACCGTTACCACAGACGGAACACTTTATCCTTGTACACAGTTTATAGGCAAAAGTGCCTTTTGTCTTGGCAACGTTACAGATGGTATAGACGCAGAAAAAAGACAGGCGCTGTCTCTTATAGATACAACACCCGAAATATGCAGACAATGTGATTTAAAGGACAGATGCACAAACTCCTGTAGTTGCGCAAATATTATGGAAACGGGAGAGATGAACAGAATTTCACCGCTTCAATGCACCTACGAAAGAATGCTTATAAGAATCTGCGATAATATGGCTGAAAAGCTGTACAGCGAGTATCCCTATAAGTTCAGAAAAAGATATATGTAAAAAAGAGCTTAACAAGTCTTGATTTCTTGTTAAGCTCTCAGCGTGTAGACAAAGTCTTTGTCTACACGCTGTCAGACGATGAAAAACGCACGCAGACGAGGAAACTGACGCCGTCGGCATACGGGTTGTATGGTAGGCGTCAGTTGACGAAGTAAGTAAAAATGCTTTTAGAGAGCCGTTTAAGGCTCTCTTAAACTTTTATATCACTATTTCGTGTATATCCACAAATTCGTTACAAGTTCCCAGCATTTTTGCGGTGCGTGAGTTTGTCTTCAGTCTGAGAGCTTAACAAGTCTTGATTTCTTGTTAAGCTCTTTATATTTTATAATATCAGGCAGATAAGTCCGTTACATCCGTCGTTTATAATTCTCTGGATAGCTTCCTGAAGCTTTCCTCTTGCATCAGACGGCATCCTTGAAAGTTTGTTGTGAAGTCCTTCATTAACAAGCTCGTGCAGAGATTTGCCGAATATATTGCTCTGCCATATCTTTGTGGGATTTTCCTGGAACTCGTTAAGCAGATACTTCACCAGCTCCTCCGACTGCTTTTCGCTACCCACTATCGGGCTGACCTCGGTATTGATATTGGCAAGCATCATATGAACGGACGGTGCTGACGCTTTGAGTCTGATACCGTATTTTCCGCCCTGCTTTACAATTTCAGGCTCTTCAAGAGTAAGCTCTTCAAGTCCCGGCATAACGATACCGTAGCCTGTTGCCTGCACCTCATCAAGTGCCGCCTTTACCTTTTCGTATTTTTTCTTTATAGCCGCAAGCTCTATCATACAGGGCATAAGGTCTCCTTCATCACGAAGCTGGATTCCCGTAGTTTCGCCGAGTATCTGATAGAAGAGATTACCTGCCAGATTTACAGTTACATACCCTGCACCTGTACCAAGCTCCACTTTATCGGTAAAGCAATCCGAAATGTTTTCACATTCGCCGACAAAAGAAGAAAACTTACTGATATCGTCCATTGAACATATATTCTGCGAAGCGCTTCTGATACGGTCGAATATTTCCTTTTTCAGCCAATGATCTCTTTCGAGTACGCCAAGCCACTTAGGGATACGTATGTTGATTTCTCTTACAGGGAACTGGACCAGCACAGACCTGAATATCTCAGCAATATCCTTTTCTGACACATCAAGACAGTTAATCGGTATAACCTTTCTGCCGTACTTTTCGGATAACTGCAGTGCAAGCTCTTTTGCGCTGTCTGAGTCGGGGTCCTTGCAGTTGAGCACTACGGCAAAGGGCTTATTTATACTGCTGAGCTCTTCTATGACTCTTTCCTCAGCCGACTCGTATTCTTCCCTTGGAATATCGGTAATACTGCCGTCTGTGGTAACTACGATGCCTATCGTACTGTGCTCGGTGATTACCTTATGAGTACCCACCTCTGCCGCCATATTGAAGGGTACCTCTTCATCAAACCAGGGAGTCAGTACCATACGAGGCGCTTCGTTTTCGATATAACCCTTTGCGCTGGGTACTATGTAGCCTACGCAATCAATAAGCCTTACATTCATTGAAATGTTGTCCTGAAAGGTAATATTGACAGCATTTTCGGGGACAAATTTCGGCTCTGTTGTCATAATGGTCTTGCCTGCCGCCGACTGGGGAAGCTCATCTGTTGCTCTTTCCTTTATATTCTCATCTGCAATGGCAGGAATAACAAGTACATTCATAAGCTTCGTGATAAGCGTTGACTTGCCTGAACGAACAGGCCCTACAACACCGATATATATATTTCCTTCTGTGCGTTCGGAAATATCCTTGTAAATTGATTCAGACATAATATTCATCTATCTCCTTGCAGTTTATATTTATACAATAGGGATAAGCAGTACACCGTCGGCTGTATCGCCTTCCTCCATGCAGTTTTCGGAAAGTATCGCTGCCGCTGATGTGTTGTAGCGTTTTGCGATATCCCAGACAGGTTCATTCTTCTGAGCAAAATAAAGCTTTAAAAGGTAATCTGTCTGCTTTTCCTTACACATTGATTCATCAACAGCCATCTCCTTGATGATATCGACAGTAACGCTCTGATAAAGGCAACCCTGAACGAGCACATTTGCTCTGACATCTATTCTGCCTTCACTATCTATACTATAGCTTACGGAAGTGATCTGCAGATAAGGCTCTATGTTGCTGTCCCCATCCAGTCCGTTTACCGGTATAGCAAGCTCAAAGGGAGCTGTTTTTTCAACAAAGGCAGGAACACCGTTTTCTTTTTTCACAATGCAGGTATATAGTGCCTGACCGCATATTAAGAGTTCATCGGATGATCTCCCTTTACATACGATATTACTCAGTTCACAGCTGCAATCCACAACACTTTCCGGCGATGAGTCGGCACAGGCGATGCTTTCTCTTAATGTCTGCTGCTGAGAAATATATCGTGGGCTGGTTTCAGTCTTTAACTGCATTGTGGAATAACTGCTTTCATAATCGGTCGAATACATATCTGTTACGGGATATACAGTGTCCTCGCAGCTTGCATTTACCGTTGAAAGAACGGTAAGCTCGCAACTGAATAAAGTTCCTCCGTTGTCATTCTTCTGCTTTACAATAAGATCGCAGGATAAAACTCTGAATTGTGCATAACAGATATGCTTTTCCGAAATTCCGTCTGCATCTGCTATCTGACTGAGAGGTATATCCGCTTCAAGCACTCCGAAATCCGTCTTTCCGTTTTCTTCATAGGTGTACACAGCCTTCAGTCTTGCCTCGCCCTTGAGTACAACCTTATCGGAAACAACCTTGCTTTCGTTTACAACACAGGATGTATCAACACTTATAATATTTTTTACATTTCCCTTTATCTCGTCTGCTTCGATTTCTTCTCTCGCCACATACTGCTTATGTACGGATATTCTCTTTCCCGAATAAACAACGGGAGTTTTTTTCAGCTGAACTCCACAGCCTTCGGCGTCGGTAATTATCTCAACTGCTTTTTCGGATGACACCTTTATTTTAAAGCTGACCGCACCCCTTACATCAATCCTTCTGCCTGATACGGCACGACAGGTACAATAATCCGTCTTAGGAACAATAGACACGCCTGCTTCGTCGCAGATTTTGGGTAAATCTACCGTTTTTGAATAGGTGTATCTGTGCTCTACACAATTTATATCATTGCTGTTTTCAGAAAGATAAAGCACAGAAATCGAAACAACGCCATCGCATATAAGCTTATCGCCAGATACATTATAGGATGAAATCTTTGGCTTCATTGTACACTTGACAATACTGAATATGTCGGGATAGAAATCCGGCAGAATATAGTCAAACTCTACCCCCTGCTCCACCTGTCCGTCATAAACCACCTCGTTTACCGATACAGGCTGTCTGATAACTGAAAAATCCATATAGTCCTCCTTTTGCTTTTTCCCGAAACATTATCAGGTTGTTTTGCTTATCCCAATATATGAAGCGCTCGTACGGAATATGCAAATTTTTCAAAACAAAACTGCTGTACCGTAAAAGCGGTACAGCAGAACTTAATTGCGGAAATCAGTTATTTATATGATGAGTGTCCCTATCGGTTTCGATAAGCTCGTTTTTTCTGAAAAATAAGGAGATACACCATACCGCAGAAAGAGCTACAAGTATATATATTATTCTGCTGATAACGCTTCCGCTGCCTCCGAATGCCCAGGCGACAAGGTCAAACTGAAAAAGTCCGACAAGACCCCAGTTAACACCGCCGACAAGAAGAATAAACAGGGCGATTTTATCCATAATTTTTTCCTTTCCCGAATTCAGTTGTGAAAATTTACAGGATGAATGCTCTCATCCTTGTTATAGTTTTGTCTTTGTTATTCAGATTTATTCATACATTTTATTGTTGATTTTCAATAACGCAAATCAGGATGTTTCGATATATTCTATACCTTTTGCACAAAAGTGTAATTTTTTCAAAAAAAGTGTTGACAAAGGACAGCTATTCGTGTATAATATATAACTGTCAGGCGGGACAAACAAAATCCCAAAAGACACAACTGTGGAAGCTTAGCTCAGCTGGGAGAGCATCTGCCTTACAAGCAGAGGGTCATAGGTTCGAGCCCTATAGTTTCCACCATATGGCCTGGTAGTTCAGTTGGTTAGAACGCCGCCCTGTCACGGCGGAGGTCGTGGGTTCGAGTCCCATCCAGGTCGCCAAATGCGGATTTAGCTCATCTGGTAGAGCGCCACCTTGCCAAGGTGGAGGTAGCGAGTTCGAGC